>JAHJPX010000007.1 GCA_018819515.1 Gammaproteobacteria bacterium | reverse complement strand
TCCTTCCCAGCCTCCCAGCCGGGCAATACACTCCCCTTGGGCCAACGGTCGTCCTCCTGTTCCTTGATGCCTCGCAACACCAAGATAACAGTGACGGCCGCTTGGCCTCTTTCAGTTCACGGAGTTCGGTGAAGAACCAAATGAAACGGGGGCGGCCGCCCCCGTTTTGTTCTGCCTCGCCACTTCTCCCGCCTTGCGCAGGAGCGGCTTTCGCCACCTCCAGGCGCCTTGCGGATGGGTAGAATGCGCCATCGACCGCAAACCGAACCGATGGCCATGACCGACCCGACCGCTTCCCTGCCCGCCGCCACCAAGGCGAAAATCCTCGGTGAAGCGCTGCCCTACATCAAGCGCTTCTTCGACAAGACCATCGTCATCAAGTACGGTGGCAACGCCATGACCGACCCGAAGCTTAAGGACTGCTTCGCGCGCGACGTCGTGCTGCTCAAGCTGGTCGGCATGAACCCCGTGGTCGTGCACGGCGGCGGTCCGCAGATCGAGGACCTCCTCAAACGCATCGGCAAACAGGGCACTTTCATCCAGGGCATGCGCGTCACCGATGAAGAAACCATGGACATCGTCGAGATGGTGCTGGGCGGCCAGGTGAACAAGGAAATCGTCCACCTCATCAATCGGCACGGCGGCAAGGCCGTCGGCCTGACCGGCCAGGACGGCAACTTCATCCGCGCCAAGAAGTTGCTGCTGCCGAACAAGGACAACCCCGCCGAACTGATCGACATCGGCCAGGTCGGCGAAATCACCTCGATCGACCCCTCGATCATTTCCTTTCTCGACACCGGCGATTTCATTCCGGTCATCGCGCCGATCGGCGTCGGTCCCGACGGCGACACCTTCAACATCAACGCCGACGTCGTCGCCGGCAAAGTGGCGGAAATCCTCCACGCCGAAAAGCTGGTGCTGCTGACCAACACGCCCGGCGTGCTGGACAAGAATGGTACGCTCCTGACCGGCGTCACCCCCAAGGACATCGACGCCATGGTCGAGGACGGTTCTCTTTCCGGCGGCATGCTGCCCAAGATCGGTTCGGCGCTCGATGCGGCGAGGAGCGGCGTCAAGAGCGTGCACATCATCGACGGCCGCGTCGAGCATGCGCTGCTGCTGGAGATCCTTACCGACCAAGGCGTCGGCACGCTGATCAAGTCCAAGTGAGTTTTCCGCGAATCTGGCTGTTCGACCTCGACAACACGCTACACGACGCCAGTTCGCGCATCTTTCCGCACATCAACCGCTCGATGCGCGAGTACATCGAGGAGCACATCGGTGTCGACGAAGTGGAAGCGACACGAATTCGCCAGGACTACTGGGCGCGCTACGGCGCGACGCTGCTTGGCATGGTGCGCCACCACGGCACCGATCCGGGCCATTTCCTCTGGCACACCCACCAGTTCGAGAACCTGCGGCGCCTGGTGGTGCATGACGGTGCGCTGCGCGGCATGCTGCGCCGTTTGCCGGGTCGCAAGATCGTCTTTTCCAACGCGCCGCGGCACTACACAGAGGCCATCCTCGACATCCTCGGCGTGCGCCGCCTGTTCGACGCCGTCTGGTGCATCGAGCGCCTGCGTTTCCAGCCCAAGCCGCTGCCGGAAGCCTTCCGCCGCCTGCTGCACGGCGAGCGCGTCCGGCCGCAACAATGCGTGTTCGTCGAGGACACGCCCGCCAACCTCAAGACCGCCAAGCGGCTGGGCATGAAAACCGTCCTGATCGCCCGCGGTACGCGGGTTCCGGCCTGGGTCGATCTGCGGCTAAAATCGGCACTTGATCTTCCTCGCGCGCTCCACAAGCTATGAATACCGCCGCCAAGCCCAGCGAAAAGAAGCTGCTCATCCTGCAAACCATCGCCCAGGCGCTGGAAGCGCCGGATGGCGAGAAGGTCACCACCGCACTACTCGCCAGAAAGCTCGACGTCTCCGAGGCAGCGCTCTACCGCCACTTCGCCAGCAAGGCGCAGATGTACGAGGGGCTGATCGAATTCATCGAATCCAGCCTGTTCTCGGTCATCAACAAGATCAGCAGCGACGAGGAGAACGGCCTCAAACAGGTCGAACTGGTCATGTCCGCACTGCTGACCTTCGCGCAGAAGAACCGGGGGCTGACGCGCGTGCTGATCGGAGACGCGTTGGTGCATGAGAATCCGCGGCTGCAGGCGCGCATCAACCAACTGCTGGACCGGATCGAGGCGTCGCTGAAGCAATCGCTGCGCGTTGCGGCGGCGCAAGGCGCGCTACCGGAAAACCACGACTTCACGGCCCACGCCGATGCGCTGATCTGCCATACCCTCGGTCGCTGGCACCGCTTCGTCAAGAGCGGCTTCAAGGATGACCCGCTGGCCGCCTGGCCGGCGCAGTGGCCGCTGCTGGCCGGCTAGAAAAAGTCAGCCGTGGCGGTACGCCAAATCAGGCGCCACTACTTTCGCGCCAGAGCTTCCGCCGCCTCGATCGCGAAGTAGGTCAGGATGCCATCGGCCCCGGCGCGCTTGAAGCACAGCAGCGCCTCCAGCATGCACGCGTCGTGGTTGAGCCAGCCGTTCGCCGCCGCGGCCTTCAGCATCGCATATTCGCCGCTGACCTGATAAGCATAGGTTGGCACGCCGAATTCGTCCTTCACCCGCCGCACGATGTCGAGATAGGGCATGCCCGGCTTGACCATTACCATGTCGGCGCCCTCTTCGAGGTCGAGCGCCACTTCGCGCAACGCCTCGTCCGAGTTCGCCGGGTCCATCTGGTAAGTGTATTTATTGCCCTTGCCCAGATTGGCAGCCGAACCAACCGCATCGCGGAACGGACCGTAGAAGCTGGAGGCGTACTTGGCCGAATAGGCCAGGATGCGCGTATGGATGTGCTTTTCGGCGTCCAGTGCCGCGCGCACCGCCCCGATGCGCCCGTCCATCATGTCCGAGGGGGCCACGACGTCCGCCCCGGCGCAGGCGTGGCTAAGCGCCTGCTTGACCAGCGCCTCGACGGTCTCGTCGTTCATGACGTAGCCGGTCAGGTCCGCCGGATCGATCAGGCCGTCCTGGCCGTGGCTGGTGTACGGATCCAACGCTACGTCGGTAATGACGCCTAGCTCAGGCAGTTCTTTCTTGAGCCTTGCCACGACAGTGGGCACTAACCCCGCCGGATTCCACGCTTCTTCGGCCCCGGCCGATTTCTTGCCGGAATCGATTACCGGAAACAGCGCCAGCGCCGGAATCCCAAGTTTCAGCGCCCGCTCGGCGACGGGCAGCAAACGATCGAGCGTCATCCGCTCGACGCCCGGCATCGAAGCCACCGGCTCGGTGCGACTCTTCCCTTCGAGAACGAATACCGGATATATGAGGTCGCTCGCCGTCAGGACGTTCTCCTGCATCAGACGACGGGAAAAGTCGTCACGACGCATGCGGCGCATGCGCGTAACCGGAAATGCACCTTTTTGGTTCATGGCAATCTCTCGTTACAAATGTCGCTGGAACTTTCGGGTCAAACCCCAATCTTATCTTGCGGACGGTCTTCGGCCATCCCCCGCTTCACCTCCCTGAGCGGGTGCCTTATCCTCATTAAGGCAGTTTGCCCCCGGCTTATCCCCTTTGCCGGGGGCATTCTTTTTTGGCTTCGCCAATAAAGAATGCCCTTTGGGCGAACCACTTCCCGCCCTCCCCCAACCCCTCCTTCACAGGAGTGGCGACTGGTCAGGCACGGCTGCACCGTGCTCATTGTGGGTTGTCCAGCCAACCGCCAATGGCCTTCTCCGCCTCGTCCATGCCGGTTTTCTTCAAGCTGGAAAACAACTGCGCGGTCACCGGCGAGCCGGAATCGGCAATCTCGGCGCGCACTTCGCGCAGGATTTTCGCCTGCTCCTGACGCGACAGCTTGTCGGCCTTGGTCAGCAGACAGTGGATCGGCTTGCCGGTCGGTCCAAACCAGTTGATCATCTGCCGATCCAGATCCGTCAGAGGCCGCCGGGCATCCATGATCATCACCAGCCCGGCCAGCTCCTGGCGGCGCGTCAGGTAATGCTCCAGCAGTCCCTGCCACTGTTTGCGTACGGGAAGCGGCACGTCGGCGTAACCGTAGCCAGGCAGGTCGACCAGCGCCGCGCCATTTCTCAAGCGAAACAGGTTGATGAGCTGGGTGCGGCCCGGGGTCTTGGAAACGAATGCCAGCCGGGTATGGCCGACCAGCGTGTTGATCGCCGAAGACTTGCCGGCGTTGGAGCGGCCGGCAAACGCGATTTCGGGGCCCGTCGCCGCCGGCAGATCCTGCGGCTTCGCAACCGAAATCTCGAATACCGCATGGCGGAAGAGTGACATGGACGACGGTGCAAGTGCGAAAGACGGTTTAGCTGGGTTAGAATAGCATGTTTACAAACCTACTCTGACTGTGCAGGAGTTCCAAGATGAAGCGTTCGCTGATGCTGTCCTCGTTGATGACTGCCCTGATGGCGGTTTCCGCCATTGTCGCCGCCAACGAGCCGGCCCAAGCCCCCTACAAGGGCGATCCCGCCAAGGGCCAGGCAATCGGCTCCACCATTTGCGCGGCTTGCCATAATGCGGACGGCAACAGTGTCGTTTCGGCCAACCCCAAGCTCGCCGGCCAGAACGCCGACTATCTGTACAAGCAGATGACCAACTTCAAGTCGGCCGACGGCAAACAGCCCGAGCGCGTCAACGCCATCATGAACGGCATGATCGGCCCCTTCGACGACACGCAGATGCGCGACCTCGCCGCCTATTTCGCTTCACAGACGCTCAATGGCGAGGTTTCCAAGAACCGCGACACCATCGCGCTCGGCCAGAAGCTGTTCCGCGCAGGCGACATGGAAAAGGGTCTGCCGGCCTGCGCCGGTTGCCACGGACCGGCCGGTGCCGGCGTACCCGCACAGTTTCCGCGCATCGGCGGCCAGTTCGCGGAGTACATCGAGGCGCAACTGAAGGGCTTCCGCGATGAATCACGCGCCAACGACCCGAACAAGATGATGCGCATGATCGCCATCAAGATGACCGACGTGGAAATCAAGGCGGTTTCGGACTACATTGCCGGCCTGCGCTGAACCAGCGATTGACCACGAAGCGAGGGCGGCCATGCCGCCCTTTCTTTTTTGGGAAACCCACAGGCATGGACCTACGCCGGAACTGCTGAAATGGACCGACAGATCGCCGCGACCAAGGTCATCGTCTTCGTGCTCTGCCTGCTGCCGGCGGCACACTACGGCCTCGCCTTTTGGCAGGACACGCTCAGCGCCAACCCGGTCGAAGCTTTCACGCGCGGGCTGGGTGACTGGGCGCTCTATCTGCTGCTGACCACGCTCACTATCACGCCGTTGCGCCGCCTCGCCGGACTGATCTGGCTGATGAAATTACGGCGCATGCTTGGTCTGTTCGCTTTCTTCTATATCTGCCTCCACCTCACCGCCTACCTGTGGCTCGACCAGTTCTTCGACTGGACCGAAATTGGCGCCGACATCCTGAAGCGGCCCTTCATCACGGCCGGCATGCTGACCTTCGTGCTGCTGATACCGCTGGCGGCAACCTCCAGCAAGGCCATGATCCACCGCCTCGGCGGGCAGCGCTGGCAGCAGTTGCATCGCCTGGT
This sequence comes from Gammaproteobacteria bacterium, assembly GCA_018819515.1. Classification (GTDB taxonomy): domain Bacteria; phylum Pseudomonadota; class Gammaproteobacteria; order Burkholderiales; family Rhodocyclaceae; genus Fen-999. The sequence continues at coordinate 651,192 of JAHJPX010000007.1, read as the reverse complement.
CTATCCGGCGGCCATGCTGGCGGTGCTGCACTTCACCTGGATGGTCAAGGCCGATGTCGTGCGGCCACTCATCTTCGGCCTGATCGTCGCACTGCTGCTCGGCCTACGTCTCTGGTGGTGGTTCGCCGACGCCCGCAAGCCGCTCGTCGAGCAACGACGGCGCATCATTCCGATCCGGTTCCGCCGTTGATCTCGCGGCGCACGCGTGCCTTCTGGCGCGCGCGCGAAGCGCGCTTGTCCAAGCGCTGGTGCGGCCCGCCCTTCTTCATGATCGGCGCCACTGCCAGCGTGTTGCGACGGCTGACTTTTGTCTTCAGCTTTCGCTTCCGGTTGCTCTTCATCGCGCAAACCTGACGATACTGCGGCCATCTTCCGCCACACGCGGTTCCGCCTTCCAGGCGTGACCATAGACGATCTCGAAGCCCGCCTTGCCGTCCCACGCCGCAAAGACTCGTCGCCAATCGCGCCATGGCATCTGGCCGAGCAGGCCGTCGCGCACGCCCAAATGGCGCTGGTCGGCCAGCAAGCGGCGCGGCGAGCGGTAGGCGAAGGTGATCATTTCCATGTCGATCACCGGGTCGGCGAAACCGGCGGCGACCAGCATATCGCCGATGTCGTGCATGTCCGGAAAGCCACGCAGCGAGGTCGCGCCCGCCGCACGCAGTTCCTTCAACGTATCGGGGCCGAGCATGGCGAAATTCAGCAGTCCGCCGACGCCGAGCACGCGATGCAGTTCCTTGAACGCGAGCAGCGGATCATCCAGCCAGTGCAAAACGAGATTCGACCAGACGAGGTCGAGACTGTTCGCCACCAACGGTAATGCACGCACGTCGGCATTGACGAGTCGTGGCGACCTGCCGCGCAGACGCTGCAACAGCGTCGCGCGCGACTTCACGGCCTGTAGCATCGGCGGCGCAAAGTCGACCGCCAGCGGCAGCGCATCGGGATAGCGGCGCTGCAATTCGCGCACACCGTCGCCGGTGGCGCAGCCGACGTCCGCAAACCGCTTCGGCGCGAGCTTCACGAAATCCAGCCGCTCGGCCATCCGGCCGCCGACCTCCCGCGCCAGAATCGCCGCCTCGTCGTAGGTGGCAGCGGCACGGGAGAACTCGCCGCGCATCACACCGCCTTGAGTCCCAGGCGCGCAAACAGCGCTTCGTCGCGCGCCGCCTCGGCGTTGCCCGTCGTCAGCAGCTTCTCGCCGTAGAAGATGGAGTTGGCCCCGGCCAGGAAACAAAGTGCCTGCAATTCGTCGCTCATCTCCTGACGGCCTGCCGAGAGGCGCACCCACGAAGTTGGCATGCTGATGCGCGCGGCGGCGATGGTGCGCACGAACTCGAAGGGATCGAGCGGCGGCGCGTTTTCCATCGGCGTGCCGGGAATGGCGACGAGATGGTTGATCGGCACCGACTCGGGCGCCGGATTCAGGTTGGCGAGCTGCGCCAGCAGCGAGGCGCGCACCCGGCGCGTCTCGCCCATGCCGACGATACCGCCACAGCAGATCTTCATGCCGGCGGCACGCACGCTCATCAACGTATCCATGCGTGTCTCCTGGCTGTGCGTCGTCACGACCTGGCCGTAGAACTCGGCGCTGGTATCGAGGTTGTGGTTGTAGTAGTCGAGGCCGGCGGCCGCGAGCTTTTCCGCCTGGCCGGGGCCGAGCAGGCCCAGCGTCAGGCAGGCTTCCATCCCCAGGTCCTTCACCACGCGCACCATCTCGATCACTTTGTCGAGATCGCCTTCCTTCGGCCCGCGCCACGCGGCGCCCATGCAGAAGCGGCTGGAGCCATTATCCTTCGCCGCCTTCGCCGCGACCCTCACCTCCTCAAGTTCGAGCAGCTTGCCGCGCTCGATACCGGTTTCCTCGTCGCGACGCGCCGACTGCGAGCAATAGCCGCAGTCTTCGGAACAGCCGCCGGTCTTGATCGAGAGCAGCGTCGAACGCTGGACGGCGTTGGCGTCGAAATGCTGGCGATGCACCTGTTGGGCACGAAACAGCAGGTCGTTGAAGGGAAGATCGAACAACGCCTCGACGGCGTCGGCACTCCATGTTGCTGATGTCATTACGGGAATCTTTGGCAGAATGCTGGGAAAGGGGTGGGAGATGATCGGCGAAGGAGCCGCGATTGTCAATTTGGCAGGACGCATTGACCGCATTGGCGCCACAGGATTGCCTGCTGTGCGGCTCCGTTTCGGGTGACGCCCTGCTCTGTACCGACTGCGCCGCGGAACTGCCGCGCCTGCCGAGAACTCTGTGCCCGATATGCGCGGAAGCCTCGCCCGGCGGCGCCATCTGCGGCGCCTGCCTGAAGATGCCGCCGCAGTTCGATGCCACGTTGGCCGCTTATCGCTACAGCTTCCCTGCCGACAAACTGGTGCAGGCGCTCAAGTATCGGCGGCGTCTCGCCACGGCTGACTTTTTCGCCGCAGCGATGCTGGCCGGCCCGCACCCCCAGGGAGACACAATCGTGCCGCTGCCGCTACACCCTCGACGGCTCGCCGAGCGCGGCTTCAACCAGTCGGCCGAAATCGCGCGACCGCTAGCCCGGAAGCTCAAACTGCCACTGCAACTCGATGGCTGCGTCCGCAGCCGCAACACCGCGCCCCAGGCTTCGCTGCCATGGAAGGAACGGCGCAAGAACATCCGTCGCGCCTTCGAGTGCACCCTCGACCTCACCGGCAAGTCGGTGATCGTGGTCGACGACGTAATGACCACGGGAGCCACGCTGGACGAGTTCGCGCGCACGCTCAAGGCGCGCGGCGCCATGCGGGTAACGAACTGGGTGGCCGTCAGGACAATCCGCGACTAGCGGAGGCGCTGCTCGATCGCCGCCGCCAGTTCCGGCGGCAGGTTGCCGAGATCGCGCGCACGGGCGAACTCCGCCCGCGCCTCCTGCGGACGCTGCAGCCTTTCCAGCAGCAAACCATGGAAGGCAAGATAGTCGGCGCTCTGCGCACCGTGGGCCGCGTAAGTCGCCATCGTCCGCTCGGACTGTTCGACCTGACCCTGTTCGACCTGCAAGCGTGCCAGGATCATCGCCCAACCGGGCTGCGCTGGAAGCAGCGCCAGGCCCTCGGTCGCGACAGCTTGGGCCTCCTGCCAGCGCCGCTGTTCAAGCAGCAGGCTCAGCAAGGCCTGCCGCGCCGAAACGTGCCGGCCGTCGAGTCGCAGCGCGGCCTGGAAGCCTTCCGCCGCCTCGTTGGGCCGGCCCTGCCGATACGACGCCAACGCCTTGCGATACTCGCTGTCGGCCGTTTCCGTCGGCCCGGAGCGCGGGTGCTTCTCGATCTGCGCCGGCCGTCCATCGGGGATCGGCGTCGTAGCCACCGCGGGCGCCGGAGCGGGCGCCGCCACCACGGCTACAGGCGCGGCGGGTTTGCTACGCGACGGCAGCCGACTCAAATCGAAATCCATTTGCAGGGTATCGGCGGCCGAACTTCCCGCCGGTTCGCCGACGCGCGGTTCCGCAACCGGTTCTTCCGTTGCTCTCGGCTCGACGGGCATGGGCACCGCCAGCATCGGCATCGCCATCGCCGCCGTGATCGGCGACGGACTCGATGCGACCGTGGCGGTGTGGTAAATGGGCGGCGAGGAGGCACTGACTGCAAGCCAGATGCCGACAACACCGACGGTGCCACCAACCGCAACGGGCAACATGCTCGCCCAAGGGAAACGCTTCTCGCGCGGCAGTGCGCGTACTTGCGCGGCAATGCCGCCGCGTTCGAGCGCCGATGCCTGGCGCTCGTCGAGGTCGCGCAGCATCTGATTGATCAGGCTCACCGGACTCCCCTCCCCCCAACGCCCTCCCCGGAGGGGGTGACGGGTGTTCGTCCGTTGGCGCGGACTCCATGTTGTGGTTGGCGCCCCTTGGGACGGCCCTGCGGGGTGCTCATGCGAAACCTCCGAGCAGCGACCAGCCACCCTTGCGCGCACCCTCGGTATCACGCGCCGCCGCCCGCACGTGGCGCCGGCAAACTTCCTCGCTGCCCTCGCCGTAGGCCGCCAGCATGGCCTTGTGGGCAAGGATATTGACCAGGCGCGGCATGCCCTCCGAGTGGCGGTAAAGCGCACGCCGCGCAAGCGCGGAGAACAAATGGCCGCCGTGATAGCCGGCGACGCGCAAGCGATGGTCGACGTAGGAGCCCACTTCACTTCGCTTCAAACCCGGCATCCGGTAGTGAAAGACAATGCGCTGGCGCAGTTGTCGCACCGAAGGCAAGGCCAGCCGCCCGTCGAGTTCCGGCTGGCCGAACAGCACGATCTGGATCAGCTTGCGTTTCTCGGTCTCGAGATTGGAAATCAGGCGCAATGCCTCCAGCGTCTCGACGGGCATCGTCTGCGCCTCGTCAATGCACAGCACGGCGATCTTGCCCCGATCCGCAAGCTCCATCAGGCAGCGATTGATGCGCCTGGCGATATGCACGTTGTTGCGGTCGTCGCCGTCCGCAACACCGAGTTCCTCGGCAACGTCGAGCAGCAGCGAACGCGCATCCTGCTGCGGATTCGGAATGTAGGCGGCCACGCATTCGTCGCCGAGCGTGGCGAGAAAACGGCGACAGAGCAGCGTCTTGCCGGTGCCGACCTCGCCGGTGATCTTGACGAAGCCCTCGCCGCCGCGCACGGCCAGCAGCAGCGTGTTGAGCGCCTCCTGATGCGAGGCGGCCGAGTAGACGAACTGGGTGTCCGGCGTGATGCTGAAGGGCAGTTCGGTCAGCCCGAAGTGGCCGAGATACATGCCGGGGCCGACCGCTCAGCGGTCTCCGTTCATGAACCCGCGCGGGTCGAGATTCCGGATCCGCTCGCTGGTGCCATCGAGATCCCTGAGCCAGGCGCTATCGGAGGCGATCACCGTCGGCTTGAGCAGGATCACCAGTTCGCGCTTGCTGCTACTGTGCGCGCGCTGGCCGAACAGGTATCCGGCGCCCGGAACATTGCCGAGACCCGGTACCTGGGCGCGATCCTGGGTCTGGCTTTGCGCCATCAGGCCGCCGATGGCAACGATGGCGCCATCCCTCACGCGCACGATGCTGTCGGACTCGTTCACACTACTCGAAGCCAGCGGCAGGGTGAAGACACCGAGCTCATCGCCAAGGTCGACCACCTTCTGCTTCTCCGTCACCTCGCTGACGGCCGGGTGGATGTGCAGGACAATGTTGTTGTCGTCATCGATCTGCGGCGTCACGTCGAGCGAGATGCCCGAGAAGTAGGCCTGCAGCGTTAGCGTCGGCGTGGTGACCGTGCTGGTGCCGGCTGTCGTGGTGGTCGTCGTCAGGCCGGTGACGAACAGTTCGTCGGTGCCGACCTTGAGGACAGCCTTCTGGTTATTGATGGTGGCGATGCGCGGGCTGGACAGCACGGTGACTGTGCCCTGCTCTTCCAGGAAGTTGAGCAGCGCCGCGAAGTTCGAGGTCTGCAGGGCCAGGCCGGTGAGGCCGTTTCCCAGCGCAGTGGCAACGACCGAGCCCAGTTGGCCCGGCGTGACGGTCACCGAATTGTTCGTTAGCGTCGCAGCGGTGCCGGAGGCCGCATTCAGCGTCGATCCCGGCGCGACGACGCCGACGGCACTATGGCTGTTGTTGCCGCTGCGGAAGGCGGCCCAGTTGATGCCGGCCTGGAAGTCCTGCGAAAGTGCCACATCGAGGATCTTCGCCTCCAGCATCACCTGCCGGTCGACCACGGCCTGCGTCGCACGCAGGTAGTTCTCGACCTGGCGAATCTCGCGCGGCAGCGCGCTGACGACGACGATACCCGATTGCGAATTGACCACTACCTTGCGGCCGTCGGCGTTGCCGACGATGGCGGTCAGCGCGGTGCCAAGGCTGCCCCAGAAATCGGCGTCAGTATCGGTGCGCACGCGGCTGGTCAGCGACGAACCCGATCCCTGGCCCGATTGGGGCGTACTGCTGCCGGAGGCAGTCGGGCCACTGACCGGCGTGCCACTACCGATGGAACTCGAAGTCACGCGCAGCTCGCTGGCGCCCTGGCGGCGCGAAGCAAGATAGTTGATCTGGAAGATGCGCGTTTGCAGCGCATTCGATTGCACGGTGATGCGGTTACCCTTCACCGCGTATTCGTAGCCGTAAAGTTCGCGAATGGCATCAAGCGCCTCGCGCACGGTGACGTCCTTGAGGTTGAGAGTGACGGTCCCGCCGACATCCGGCGGAACCAGCATGTTGTAGCGGGTGCCGGTGACGATGGCCATGAAGACTTGCTGGGCCGGCGCATTGACCACCGACAGATCGAAGCGCGGCTCGGCCGCTGGGCCGCCGGGCGCCGTCGGCATCTCGACCGCCAAGGGCGGCATCAGCGCCTTGTCTGCCGTTGCGGCTGCGGGTCGGTCGGCGGCCGCCTGCTTGAGTTCGGCGCCGATGCTGTCATGCACGGCGCCGGCACGAAACTGCTGGGACGTGCAGCCGCCGAGCAGAAGGGCGGCAACCGCCCAGGTCATCGTCAGGGTTCTGGTCATCATGGCCTAGCCTTCTCCAACTTGCCGGGCGGCCGCTTTGCCGCGCCGGATGATGTCGGCGCGATCTTCTTGCCGACACCAGGGGTGAGATACATGGTTTCCCGGCCGCCCGCCGAGCGCAATTGCACCGAGTCCTCGCCGATCCGGTCGAGCGTCGCATCGCCGATGCGGCCGCCCAGTTCGACGTAGACGCCGTTGATCACCGCCGCCGACTTGCCGTGCGGGCGGCGGATGATCGATTGCAGGCCGCTCGGCGCCGGGGTTGCCGCAGCGGATTCCGCGCCGACGAAATCCGGCGGTCGCGTCGGATCGGGCAGGCTCCAGGCATTTGCGGGCGCGCACAGCAGCGCCGCCACGATCATCAGGGAGTTCGAGTTCATGGTCATACGGCCAACCAGTCCAGTTCGCGACTGAGCGTATAGACAGTCAGGGTCAGTTCGCTGCGCGGATACGCCGTCACCTTCAGCGACATGCCGCCCCACAGCAGGCGCTGCGGCGAGCGTTCGAGTTCGGCGACGTAGGCGAGCAGATCGGCGTAGGTGCCGAGGACACGAATCTCGATGCCGTGCCGATAGATGTTCTCGCGGCGTGTCGCCACGGCTGACTTTTCCGGCACCGCCTTTTCCTCGGGCACCACCAGCAGCGGTTCCGGCGCCAGCGAACGCAGGCTGACCAGCGCCAGGCTGCGATGCCGCGACAGCACCGTCTGCAACACCTTGCCCATGCGTTGCGGCGGTACCAGCTTGTCGTCCAGGTTGCCGATCTCGCCTTCGACCCCGCTCAGTTGCGCCTGCAACTCGGCCAGCAGCTTGCGGTTCGCCTCATCCGGATCGTGCAGTTGCGCCTTGATATTGGCGATCTGCGCCTCCAGGGCCGTCAACTCCGTCTCCTGGCCGACCATTTGCGCGCGCATGGCGGCCACGCGCTTGGCGGCCGGATCGACCCAGACGGCCTGCATCAGAAAATAGACGATGGCGAGCGCGGCCACCGCGATCAGCATCTGCTCGCGCGCGCTCAGGGCCGCATAGCGACCGGCCCACTTGTGCCACAGGGCGTTCATCGTCCACCTCCCGTGCGGCTCGTTTCCAGTTCCGGCACCAGCGCAAACTCGAGCCAGGGAGGCCGTTCCGTTTCCCTCGCCGCCGGCTCGGGAGCCGCAACGCTCAAGGCAGCGAAGCTGTTGCCGTGGAACGCGGGTTCGTTGCTCAGGCCGCGGATATACACGGGCAAACGCGCCGGATCGAGCATGCGGCCGCGGATTTCCATGCGGCTGCCGTCGGCGCTGACCGCGAAGCCGGTGAGCCACAGGCCGCTTATCGTCTGCCGCGCCAGGCCGCGCAAGTATTCCGCATAGCCCGACGCCCGCGGCGTTCCGTCCTTGCCCAGCACGTCCAGGATGTTCCGGCGCACGCCGAGCAGCTCGCGGGCGGACGCGATGTCCAGTTCCAGTTTCGGGTCTGGCTTGCTGCTGGCCAACCGGCTGGCGAGCGCGATGGACTCCGCGCGCGCCGCCTTGGTACGGGCGTCGAGTTCGACGGCGTCCGTGCTCAGCCAACCCGCGTGGATGCGCGCCCAGGCACCCCAGCCGAACAGGACGACGAATATCAGCGCCAGCGCGAACAACAGGTTGGTAGCGGTCAACCACTGCCGCTGGCGACGCAGGGCCGGGTCGTAGAGGTTGATGTGGAGCGTCATGCCTGCACCGCCCCTTCTTCGCGAAGCGCAGCACCGATGGCCGACAGCGCCTGGCTCTGAACCGATGGATTGGCCAGCGCGCGAACCCCGGCCAGATCGATGTGCCGGGAGAAATCGAGCGCCTCGACCGGCTGATAAAGATTCTCCCGCAGGTACTCGACGAACCGTGCCGCGCCGGGCGGCGGCAGCACCAGCACCCGCGAGATGGGGATCGCGCTGTAGCTGCGATCCACGTTGTCCAGCGTCCGCTGCACGTCGACCAGAATGCGTTCGGCAAGCGGACCGGCCTCGTCGCCGAGGTTCGCCATCTCGCCGGGTGCAACGTCGATGTTGCGCGAAAAATAGAGTTCGCCCTGGAAGGTGAAGGTGAGCCGCCCGCCGCTGTCGTCGAAAGACAGCAGCGCCAATCCGCGGTTCTTGTCCTCGAACAACGCGGCGACATTGCGCTGCGCGAGTTCGGGCACGTCGATCGCGTGCAAAGGCGCGTTGGCGTCCTGGAACACGCGGACCCAGGATTGCAGCACGCCGCGGCTGGCCGCCGCCACGTAGATCTGTCCGGCGCGACCGCCCGCCACCGGCGGCAGGCAGGCGATGCCCGCATCCTCGACCGGGAAGTCGACCATGTCCTTGATCTTCCAGCGCACCGCGTTCTGCAGTTCTTCGGCGGCGACCGCCGGCGCCTCGACCTGCAACAACTGGTAATGGCCGTGCGGCAGCAGCAGCGTGCAGCGGCCGGAACCGAGGCGCTTGCCGGCGCGCAAGCGCTTCACCACCTCGATGTCGGAACCCTCGCGCGGATAGATCGCCCAGGCGGTTAGTTCCGGGCGCTCGTCGAGCCGGCGACGGATCCCGGCGACCTGCACCGTCTGGCCCGCGAAGACCACCGAAGTCCATTCATCCCTGCTCGCTGCGTTCAGCCCGAAAGGCCACATACGGCGTCGTCCCGTCCCAAGTCAGCGCGCCGCCCGAAGACCGGCGCAAGATTGTGTAATTAATAAAGGAAAACAAGCGGTTTGAAACGCCAAATACCGGCTTAAACCCGTGGTTCCTTGGCCGGTGCCGTTCATCAAGGCGGTCCGCTGCAAGCCGCGCCGTTCCACTGGCATGCCGCGATCGCGATTCGCTGCCGCTCGATGTAGGTTGCGTCAGCCGAGGCGGCGTTGTCCGGGCAGGTCGCCGCAGCGCCGTTGCAGGCGGTGGCCACTATTTGAAAGACTTTCAGTTTGCTTGGAGTAGTCGGCACGGTTTCGCCATCGTTGTAAGCGTCTAGCGGCGCCGGAAGTACCGCAACCTGCGGATATGCGGTGCAGACCACCGTCACCTTGAACGCGGGGTAATCGGCGCTGGTCCACGTTTCCGTGCCACACACCGATGGCGTCCCCTGCAACGCCTTGAACAGGCCGCCCTCGGTGCCGGCGGACGCGACCTGCCAGGCCTGCGCGGAGAGCACGTCCTGCGCCGAACTCATCTGCTGGCCGGTGGAGAAGGAAACGATCGCCGCCGACAGTGCGCCGAGGATCACCAGGACCATGATGGCGGCGATGGCGCCAAGGCCGGTCTGGCGGTATCTCATGGCACGTTGCTCACATGGGTGCCGTAATTCAGCGACATCGTTTCGCCGCCAGCCGTGAGCAGGATCTGCATCGAAATGAAGCCGGCCCCCTGGGTGGCGCTGGGGTTCGGGTTGTAGACGAAAGTGCAGCCCGCGACATTCGTCGCCTGCACCTGGCCGCCTGCCGGGCAGGCCGCGGGTACGGCCGCGGTGAAGGGCCGCACCAGCCGGAGCAGGTTGCCGGCGCCATCGCAGATGTAGAACACGCTCTGTTCGCCGGCCGCGACGACCTGAAAGCGGCCGCCGTCGTAGCCGGACGGAAACTGGGCTGCCGGGTTGAGCGTGATGCGGCCCACGCCGACCGCCGCGCCACCCGGCGCGGGCGGGCTGGTCCACGCGGCGACGGTGCCGCGGTTGGTGCCGGCATAGACGTCGTTGCCGTTCTGGTTGCCGATCACGACGAAGTCGCCGGCCACCGGCGCCACCGCCAGCGTCGACAGCACGTCGAACGCGGTATCGGTCGTGGTGGTGTCGAGCGGATCGGCTCCGGCGTTCACGATGTCGTCGGCGCGACGATAGAGGCCGCCCGCCACCGTTGGCACCAGTTCGAAGCACTGGGCGTTCGGCGTACGGATCGAGTTCGGCACGGCGCGGCGCACGTCGCGGCCCATGCGTCGCAAAACGGTGTCGGCGGCGTCGGTCATTTCCGCGCGGCGGCGGGCGTCGAAATAGGCGTTGATCGCCGGCACGAAAAACACGGTGATGCTGGCCGCCATGATGCCGGTAATCATGATCACCACGACCAGTTCGACCAGCGTGAAACCGCGCCTGCGTTCCATGGCTAGGCCCACCTCGTCCGGTAGCCGACCAGCGTCAGCGTTTCGGTTCCATGCGTGACCGTGACGACGATTTGAAACGCATCCGCCGCCGCGATACCGTTGGGCATGGCGGTCGCCGTCACCGTGACCGCGACGTTGTACGTCGCCAGCGAAGGAATCGCCGTACCGTCGATGTCGCAGATGCCGACACTGGCGTAGCCATTGTAGTCGGCGACGTCGTCGTGTGTGCTGCGCGCGCAGCCGGCCGGCGGTACCGCCGCCCCCGCCGCGAACGGCTTGAGGGTGATCTCCTCCATCATCTCCTCGGCGATGGACAGCATCTGCTTCCTGATCATCGGGTCGGCAGAGCCGAACACCGCCTGGTTGAACGCAACGAGCACGCCGGCCAAGCCGACGCCGATGACAACGATGGCGAGGACCAACTCGATCAGCGTCATGCCGCGCACGCGGCGGCGCGGGCTAATTGACATAGCCGGTCGCTCCGGTGACGGTGATCGGCGTCTCGCCGGTTACCGTCAGCGTGAAGTTGGCAATGGTCGTGCCCACAGCGTTGCTGGTCACAGAGCCAGATGGCTGGAAATAGAGCGTTACGGCCGGTGTCAGGGTGACACTGCCCGGCGCACTAGCCGCCGGGTTGGCGCCGTCCGGCCCGTTCATCGCATTGGCGCAGGCGCCCGCGCCGAAGCTGGCGGCGACGGTCAGGGTCAGGCTCAGGCCGTCGGCAGCCACCGTCGCGCACACCATGCGGCGTCTCGCCACGGCTGACTTTTGCGCGTAGCGCAGCGAGGCGGCGACGCGGTCGCGGAAACTGGTCGCGCCGAAATCCTGCGCCACGTTGAGCTGCGGCAGTGCGACGACAGCGAGGATGCCGATCAGGATCATGACCGTAACCAGCTCGACCAGCGTAAAGCCTCGACCGGAGCGCCGCCCGGCCATCAGTACATTTCCCGGTTGTAGATGCCGCGTCTGCTTTCGGGACTGAACACGCCGAAGCTGGCCGTCGCCGAGGGATCGTTGTCGTAATTCGCACCCGGTGGCCACTTCGATTGCAGCCACGGCAACGCGGCGCTGGTCGCGGCGCAGACTACGCCAACGGCGGGATCGACGGCGAGATCGGCGCAAACGGTGGCCGTGCCCGGTGCGTCGGGAACCAGCGATATCGTGCCGGCACCCGCGGCGAGCGTGCCGGGGCCCGTCGGCGTCCAGCCGGCGGCGGAGTTTCCGACGTTGGCTGTGGCGATGGCCGTGCAGTTGTCGTCGCCGTTGGTCACCCACGAATTGCCGGTCCAGTACTGCGCCGCGACCGGCATGGCGAGCGGCGACATTGAACCATAGACGTTCGACAGCCGCAGGCGGCCCATGCGGATCAGCGCCGTCCCTTCGGTACCGGTTTCCGACGTTGCGCCATCGGTGTCGACCGCACGCAGGGCGATCGTCGCCGGCGCGGGATCGGGCGTCGCGTGAGCAAAGGTATAGACCGGTGGAGAGGCGGCGCTGCGCAACAGCGTCGCCGCCCCCGTGCCGAAACTCGCCGAAGCAATCGTAGCGGGCGATAGCGCACCGCCCGCGACGGCGTTGGCGTCGGTGAGCGTCGCCGTCTTGGCGAACGATCCCTGATAGTTCTGCGTGGTCGCACCGGCCAGGTTGCGCGCCGTAACGGTCAGGTCGAACGGCTGCGCGGAGTAGGTGAAAGACGTAAGGGGCGCAGCAACCACGCAACCCTGAGTAAGGGTGGTATCAAAATGATGTGGAATGAAGCGGCCGAAGTAGCTGGTGTTGGCTGTGTTGCCGAACTTGCAGCCATATCTGCCGCCAACCAGCGCATTCGAGAAGTCATTGGGGGTAGTGTTGATGCAGTCGTTCGGCTGGTCGACGAGCGTGAAGCCGGTGTCGACAACACCGTCCGTGGCAAACCGGAAATAGCCCACTTCGCCATAGGCGAAGCTGGAACCGGAAGCGATACCGGTCGCGGGATTTGCCGCGGAAAAGGATCCCGTCAGGGTGCCAGTCGCAGCAGCGCCGCCGTGAGCCGCAACGTTGCCGGCGACGATGGTCGGCGTCCCGTCGTAGCCCGCCACACCCGTGGCAGTCAGGGTAAAGGCGTTACCCGCCGCCAGCGTCGGCATCGCGGCAGCATCGGTGCCCGCCGCATTGGCGTTCATGTTCGAAGCTATGGTCAGGCCGGTCGGGCGAATTGCGAACCTGTCGGCGGAACAGGCATACTGCGACCCCAGCCGGATGCGAACCTGCGCCCGTCTGTGGGCCACGGGGCTGGTCATGGTAATCGTCTTGCGGCCGAGATCCGCCGCGGCGAAGTGTACCGATTGTGCCGCATTCAGCGCCGTGCTGCCCGCCGTACAGCCGGTGTCCGCATCCACGAGATCGGCGTGCATGGTTCCGGTGTAGACCGTGTTGACGGCGCCGGCATCGATCGCCAGCACATCGAGATTGAATGCCGTACCTGCCAGCTTGGTGTAAAGGTTTGTGTAAGGGCTGGCGCCGACCTCGACCGCATCGGCAAGACAGGAACTGGATGCGACGTTGAGCGTGCAGTCATAGGTGGAGCCGTTGTAGCAGACGGTCGGACTCGATGGCGCGGGCGTTATGCCGACCGTGCCGAGCATGACGCTAGGCGCCGTGAGGGCGGAATTGGAAAGCGTGGCCGTCGCGACGCCGCCGCTGAAGTTGACGGTATCGCTGGGCGTCCAGCCGGTCGGCGAAAGCTGCACGGAAACGGCGCCCGGGTAGAGCACCGTGCAGCCGGCATCGAGACAGGCCTTCAGCGTAACGGTCTTCGAGGCGCAGACCGACGCGGAGCCGTCGTGAACGATCTCGATGTGATGGAAGGTGCCGCTGCATTGCCGGCCGAGCCTCATGGCGGCCTGGACTTCGGCGGCGGTCATCTCGTAGTCGTAGATGCTGGCCTCGTCGATCATGCCGCGGAAGTTGCGGCCGGGGATCAGCGCGCAGCCGGAGTTGGTGCCGATGTCGCCGCCGATGTAGAAGGGGCAGCTGTTGGTCGCCAGGGTTCCGGTCCAGTTGTTGGTGTTGGCATCCTGCACGCCGTTGATGTAGATGCGCTGGCGACGATTGCCCGGCGTCGAGTCCATCGTGATCGCGATGTGCGTCCACTGGTTAAGCGGTATCGTCGCCGCCGAGGTGAGCGTGCTGGCCTGCCACCACCAGAACAGACGACCGCCGGTATTGAGGTGGAATTCATAGTTCACATCGTTCGACAGGATCGAGTAGAGATCACTGGTCGGATAGGCGGTCGGATAGATCCACGCGGAAGCCGACATGACGTTGGTAAACTGGAAATAGGAACTGCTCGCCGATTCGACTACCGCATTGCCGTCGAAGCTGCCGGCGTTGCAGAAACCGCCATTAACGGAGGGATGTTGCGATGCAATGGTCGGCGTCGGGGAAACCGTGTTGGTCGTCGTCGTCGCCGACTGCCGGCGTCGGCCATGGAGGTTGTTGCCGCCGCTGTCGATCACTTCACCCGTGGTGCCGTTCCAGGATCCGGCCGTCTCGTCCATGCGATAGGTGGTGATGGCACCCGGCAGGACAAGGATGGTCGCACTGGCGGAAGTCGCCCCGGGAGACGTCACCGTGTTGGTGATCGATCCTGTCTGGGTCAGGTTGACGACCACGGTCAGTTGCGCGTTGTAGCCTGCCGGCAGCGAGGGAATCGTCCAAGTCAGCGTCTGGCCCGCGACCGCCGTGGAACCCAGGCTTGCCGAGGCTGCGCTGTAGGTCATTCCAGTCGGCAGGACGTCGGTCACGACCACATTCGACAGCGGCAAGCCGGTCTCGTTGATCGCGTCGATCGTAAACGAGACGTAGCTGTTGACGATTGCAGCCGAGGAACTGGCGGTCTTCGCCAGCGTGACCGCGGTCGGACAGGCCACGGTCGTAAAAGTCCCGTCGGCGCCATTGGTCGTGCCGCCGCTGTTCGTCGCGCGCACCCGGTAGTGGTACAGCGTGTTGCAGGTCAGCCCCGTTACCGCGGCCAGGACAGAAGCGTTGCTCGCGCTATCGGCGAGCGGATTCGACGCATAGGAAACGGAACTACCGTAGCTGGCGGTCGTTCCGTAATCGAAGTTGACGGTCGTGGCCGCACCGTTGCTGCTGACCGTGCCATTGAGCGTGGCACCAGTAGCCGAAAGATCCGAGGCCGCGTTTGTCGTTACGGTAGGTGGGGGGCACGCCGAGGTGGTAAACGTGACGTCGTTGCCATACGTCGTGCCCCAACCAGCACCAACCACGCGGTAGTGGTAGGTCGTGTTGCAGGTCAGGCCGGAGACATCGGCAGAGACCGGTTGATCCGTCGCCCATCGGGACAAGGGGTTCGACGGATAGTCGACGGAACTTCCGTAGCTGGTCGTCGTACCGTAATCGAAGGTAACCGTGGTGCTGCGGTTGTTGCGACTGGTGACGGTACCATTCAGCGTCGCCCCGCCGGCGGCGATGCCCGAGGCAGGATCCGTGGTGACGGTCGGCGCCGCCTCCGCCGCGCCGGTCAACAAGACCAGCGCGGCTGCGAGCCATATTCCTCGCCACCTTCGCATCAGGCCGATACTCCGGCGTATGGCACCACGAAAACAATTGGAGTACGCCCCCAACTACCAGCGGGGCGCCTCCACACGAAGGTGCGGCTTACTGGCCGGCGCCCAGACCGCTGAACGTCGTCGGACCGGTCGGGGTATAGCCAGCCAGAACCAGCGTGCAGTCGACCGCAGTACCATTGCCGGCAATCGCCGCCGCAGTAACGCTGTAGCCCGTCGGCAGACCGCCCTGCATAAGGGAAGTCGTATCGTCGCAGTTGTCCACGGCAACGCACTTGTTCGGCGTCACCACGTTGTTGACTGCCGAGCAGCCAGCGTAGTTGACAGCCATCGACGAGGCGGCGGCCCCCCTCACGCCTTGGTAGGTGGCCTCATTCGCCTCGTCGCGCAGGTCGATGAACCGCGGCAGTGCCGTCGCCGCCAGAATCCCGAGAATAACGATGACGACGACCAGTTCGATCAGGGTGAAGCCTTGCTGCATTTGCTTTTTCATGCTGTGCCTCCTTCGTGACAAATATATATAAAGAAATAATAGACCGAATCAGCAGCCATCGGTAGCGACGCGCACTTCCGCGCCGACGACGGTGCCGTCCTTGAGACCGGCCTCCAGATAGGTCGCGCCACAACTCGGCGTGTCGCCACCACTGACTTTTAGCGTGCGGCTGGGCACGCTCATGCCGAGGCTGTTGATGTCGGTGCCGTTGCTCGCCTCGATACCATCGGCCGCCAGATTGAGGTCGGCGGCAACGTCGATGCCGTCAGCCGCCGCTGCCGGAAAACGATTGACGATGCGCACCGGGTGGCCGTCCATCATGACGACCGGCGGCGTACTGCGGCAGTCATTGCCCGTCGGCGCACCGGTTCCGGCCAAATCAAGTTCGCAGCGGGAACGGGCCAGCGACGAAGCCGAACGCAGGGAGCCGTAGATGGCCCTGGCCTTGGCTGCCCGCGCGTCGTGCTGCGCCTGGATGAAACGCGGCAGGGCGACCGCCGCGAGGATCGCGATGATGGCGATGACCACCACCAGTTCCATGAGCGTGAATCCGCGTTGGCGTATCGCCTTCATTTCTTGAGCGCCACCTTGCCGAGATCCCACATGGGCAGAAAGATGCCGAGCGCCAGCACCAGCACCAGCGCGCCGAGCATGACGATCAAGATCGGCTCGATCTGCTGCGAGAGCGTCTTGAGTTCGTATTCGACTTCGCTCTGGTACATGCCGGCGATCTCTTCCATCATGTCGTCGATGGTGCCGGACTCCTCGCCGACGGCGATCATCTGCAACACGACGGGCGTGAATACGCCTGCGGCGATGGCGGCACGCAGGATGCTCTCGCCACGTTCGACGCCGTCGCGCATCTGCTCGACCTTGTCGGCGATGAAGGCGTTGTCGACGGTCTGCGCCACGGTGGTCAGCGCCTGGATCAGCGGTACGCCGGAGCGCAACGCCAGCGCATAGCTTCGCGCGAAGCGCGCCAGCGTCGCTTTGCGGATGATCTTGCCGGCGATCGGGATGCGCATCTTGACCTTGTCCCAGGTGTAGCGGCCGTCCGGCGTGGCGATCCAGGCGCGGAAGGCGAAGGCCGCAGCGACGATTCCGGCCAGCACCAGATGCCACCAGGCGACGGTGAATTCGGAGAAGCCGATCAACGCGCGGGTCACCGCCGGCAGTTCGGCGTTGAAACCCTGGAACACCTTGGCGAAGGTCGGGATCACCCAGACGTTGACCACGAGCAGCGCCACCGCCATGGCAATGACGACGAAGCTCGGATAGCGCAGCGCCGACTTGACCTGCTCGCGCATGAAGCGTTCGAACTCCATGTGGTCGAACAGGCGCAGGAAGATTTCCTCCAGGCGACCGGTCATTTCGCCGACACGCACCATGGCGAGATAGAAGTTTGAGAACGCTTTCGGATGCCGGGCCAGCGAAGCCGACAGTTCGCGGCCGCTGTCGAGACTCTGGCGCACGTCGCCGAGCATGGTCTTCATGGCATTGTTCTGGCTCGACTCCTGCAAGCCGGCGAGCGCGCGCATGATGGGCACGCCGGCCTTGAGCAGCGTGTAGAGCTGGCGGGTAAACAGCAGGATATCGACGTGCGCGACCTTCTCCGCGAACAGATCGAGATTGATCGCGCCGCCCCTGGCTTTCGACTCGGCGGCGCCGGCCGGAGCGGGCTTGATTTCCAGTGGCGTGACACCGGTGCCGAACAGCAGGTCGGCGACGGCCGCCGCGTTGTTGCCCTCAAGCACGCCCTCGACGGATTCGCCTGCTGAATTGCGGCCACGATATGCGAAGGCGGGCACAACACTAGTCCTCGTCGACCTGGCTGGAAATGCGCATCGCCTCTTCCGGCGTGGTGCGTCCAGCGGTGACTAGGCGTACTGCGTCGCGGCGCAGGGTTTCGCCGGCCATCTGTTCGCGGCCGATGCGGATGAACTCGTTGGGATCGCCGTGGTTGACCGCTTCGACCAGGGTGTTGGACATTTCCAGGAACTCGTAGATCGCCTGCCGACCCTGGAAGCCGGTATTGGCGCAATGGGCGCAACCGCGGCCATGACGGTACTCGAAGCCGTCGACGCGATCGCCGAGTTCGTAGCGCAGCCACTCGCGCTCATGAGGCGCCAACGTATGTGGCTCGGAACAGTATTCGCAGACGACGCGGATCAACCGCTGCGCCAGCACCATCTGGATCGACAGCGCCACCATGTAGCGCGGCACGCCCATGTCGAGCAGGCGGATCGGCGTGGATAGCGAATCGTTGGTGTGCAGGGTCGACAGCACCATGTGGCCGGTCATGGCAGCGCGCATGCCAATCTCGGCGGTGTCCTGATCGCGCATTTCGCCGACCAAGAGGATGTCCGGGTCCTGGCGCAGGGTGCTGCGCAGCACGCGCGCGAAAGAGAGGTCGATCTTTTCGTGCACCTGCACCTGATTGAGGCCGGCCAGACGGTACTCGACCGGGTCCTCGACAGTGATGATCTTCTTCTCTGGCGTGTTGAGCTCGTTGAGCGCGGCGTAGAGCGTGGTCGTCTTGCCGGAACCGGTGGGGCCTGTCACCAGCACGATGCCGGACTGGCGATGGATGGCGGCGCGAAAACGTTCCAGCACGCGCGGCGGCATGTTCAGCCGGTTGAGATCCATCAGCGCAGCGTTCTGCACCAGCAGGCGCATGACCACCGATTCACCGAACTGCGTCGGCATGGAGGAAATACGCACATCGACCGGCGCGCCGCGCAACTGCAGCGCGAAGCGGCCGTCCTGCGGCAGCCGCTTTTCGGAAATATCGAGGCCGGACATCAGCTTCAGGCGCAGCACTAGCGCGGAAGCAATCTTGGCATCCGCCTCGGTCTGGACGTGCAGCACACCGTCGATGCGGAAGCGGATGATCAGCGACTTTTCCTGCGGCTCGACGTGGATGTCCGACGCGCGCATCTTCAGCGCTTCCTCGAACACGGTATTGAGCAGCTTGACGACCGGCGCATCCTCGGCGCCCGGGGCAAGCCCGAGCACGGAGCCGAATTCGAACGGGATGTCGCCCATCTCCTGGGTCAGTTCCTTGGCCAGCCCGGATATTTCCTCGGTGCGGCGATAGACCCGGTCGAGCAGCGGCACCAACTGACTCTCGATCACCACCACCAGTTCGATGTCGCGGCGAACGATGCGCGCCACCTCGTCGTAGGCGGTGATGTCGGTGGGATCGGCGAAGCCGACGCGCAATTGGCCAGCCTGCTCGTCGAGGACGATGGCGCGGAAGCGGCGTGCCTGCGGTTCGGGCAGCAGCTTGATGAGATCGGGCTTGGGCTGGAAACTGCGCAGGTCGACGAATTCGGCGCGCAACTGGCGGGCCAATGCCTTGGCGATGCCGTCTTCCGTCACGTAACCGCTATCGACGAAGATGCGGCCGAGCTTGCGCCCGCTGCGTTTCTGCTCTTCGAGCGCCAGTCCGAGTTGCTCATTGCTGAGCAGCCCTTCCTGTATCAGCAGATCACCCAAGCGTATGCGTTGCGGCGGCCGAGCCATTGGATATTCGATGAATCTCGCTCAAGAAAAAGATGAGGTTCTCAATGCAGCACAATGATTTATCGACAAAAAATAATCCGAATTGAGCCAAACCACAAGAAAAACCAGTCTTGCGGTTCACCTCAACTGTTGCGCTGACGCAAGTTTGCCCTTTGCCCAGGCTCGCAAATGGCCAAGAACACCCGTCAAATTGGCCCAATCCTCGGCCAGCTTGCCCTTCATGATTTCGCGCCGCTCCGGCTCCGCACGCAGGCAACGGTCGATCTGCTCGTGGATCAGCTCACGGGCACGGTCCTCGGCCGCTTGGGCAACGTGGCGCTGTGCGTCGCGGCTGGCGAAGTCCTCGGTCAGGCGGAACGGCAGCGGAATCGTCGCCAGCCGCGCCAGCTCGCGCAGGGTATCCGCGCGCTGGATCAGCGCAATCTGGGTTTCACAGCGGGTCGAGAAGCGCCGCGATTCGAGTCGCAGAAGCGCCTGTTCCGCCGGGTCGCCACGTGCCATAAGTCCTTCTTACGCAATAGACTGGCGTTCATCCTAAACGAATTGCGCCGTCATGTTCCACATCGTCCTCTATCAGCCCGAGATTCCGCCGAACACGGGAAACGTCATCCGACTTGCGGCCAACACGG
This sequence comes from Gammaproteobacteria bacterium, assembly GCA_018819515.1. Lineage (GTDB taxonomy): Bacteria > Pseudomonadota > Gammaproteobacteria > Burkholderiales > Rhodocyclaceae > Fen-999. The sequence goes on along the minus strand of JAHJPX010000007.1, from coordinate 631,424 downwards.
GCGCAACGCTCCATCTGGTCCGTCCGCTCGGCTTCGACATCGACGACAAGTCGCTGCGCCGCGCCGGGCTCGACTACCACGAGTTCGCGACCATGCGGGTGCACGAAAGCTGGGAAGAATGCCACGCGGAACTGCGTGAACATCGGCTGTTTGCGATCAGCACCAAGGGCGAGACCGCACTGCACGCAACGCAGTTTCAGGCCGGCGACGTCTTCGTGTTCGGGCCAGAGTCGCGCGGCTTGCCGGCGGAAATCCTCGCCGACTTCCCGGCGCGGAATCGTTTGCGGCTACCCATGGTGCCGGGCAACCGCAGCCTCAATTTGTCGAACGCAGTGGCGGTGGCGGTGTTCGAAGCCTGGCGGCAGCAAGGGTTCGCAGGCGGGGTCTGACGGCAGGAAAAGTCAGCTGCGGTGGTACGCCGACTAGCGGGTTACTCGCTTTTGGTGTCTCGTTCCATCAGCCGCGCCACCGTTTCGGTGGCCTGGATGCGGCCGTCGAGCACGGCACAGACGGCTTCGGTGATCGGCATGTCGACACCGAGCGCCTCGGCCCGCCGCAGAACTTCGTGCGCGGTCATGACGCCCTCGGCGACATGACCGAGTTCGCGCTGGATGATGTCGATGGGCTTTCCGGAGGCCAGCGCCAACCCGACGCGGCGGTTGCGCGACAGGTCGCCGGTGCAGGTAAGAATCATGTCGCCCAGGCCGGCCAGGCCCATGAACGTCTCGCGTCTGGCGCCCACCGCCATGCCGAAGCGGGTGATCTCGGCCAGGCCGCGTGTCATCAGCGCGGCACGGGCGTTGAGGCCCAGGCCGAGCCCGTCGCAAAGTCCGGTCGCGATGGCCAGGACGTTTTTCACTGCGCCGCCGACCTCGGCGCCGACGATGTCGTCGTTGGCGTAAATGCGCAGGCGCGGCGTGTGCAGCGCATCGGCCATGTCGCTGGCGAAACCGGCATTGCGCGAAGCAAGCGTCACCGCGGTCGGCAAGCCCCGGGCAACCTCCTCGGCGAAACTCGGCCCGGTCAACGCGCCGCAGGGCTGTGTGGTTCCCACCTGTTCCACCACCTGGTGCGGCAGCAGGCCGCTGCCGACCTCGAGCCCCTTGCAGACCCACAGGAACGGCACACGGTTGCCAAGCGTTCCGACCGCGGCGCGCAAGCCTGCCATGGGCGTGGCGATGATGGCCAGTTCCGCGTCGGCAAGCACTTCGTCGGCATTGGCGCTGACCAAGAGACCTTCGGGAAGCGGATATCCGGGCAGGAATTCGGCGTTCTCGCGCGCGGCGTTCATGGCGTCGGCGTGCGCGGCCAGCCAGGTCCACACGCGCACCTCATGACGGTCGGAAAAGGCCAGTGCCAGTGCGGTGCCCCAGGCGCCCGCGCCGAAGACTGCAATCTTCACGGGGTCGATGCGCGCCGGGCCGCCCCAAGCGCATCGCACCCCCCCGTGGGGGGCAGCGAGCCGGGTTTGCGAGCGTGCGGGGGCATCAGTTCCCCCAGACCTGAAGGGCCTTGATGTAGCCCTGCCGGCCGTCGCGATGCCGAACCTTGGCCCAACCTATCGGTCCGGGTCCGGCCAATTCGAGCAGTACGTCGCGCTCCGCTTCGAAGACGATCGGCGCGGCGTCATAGGGTTGGGCGCGCACCGTGGCACGATCCGCGCTCACGATCACCATGCGCTTTTCCGAAAGAAGCCGTTTCTCGATCCAGGCGAGATCGCCGGTGCTGTCGCGCACCTTGACCCAGGCATCGAGCGCCACCACCGTTTCCACTGGCGTGCCGCGAGCGATCGCGTAAAGCGGCGTACCCTGCCGTGATGGCGTATCGTAAAGCACGGCGGCCTCGATGACCGATTGGTAGTCAAGCGCGGCCGCAGGCAGCGCCGCCATCATGCCGAGAATCAGGATTGCCGTTCGTTGCCACATGGCCTTACTGGATCGGGACTTCGCGCGGTGCACCCTGCTGAGCTTCGAGACGCTGCCGATAGACGGCGTCGAAGTTCACCGGGGCCAGCAGCACCGGCGGGAAGCCGGCCCGCGTAACGCAGTCCGACACGGTTTCGCGCGCATACGGGAAAAGAATGTTCGGGCAGGCGACGGCGATGATCGGCTCGATTTCCTGTTCCGGCACATTCTGGATCAGATAGATGCCAGCCTGCGCCACCTCGACCAGGAACTGGGTCTTGTCGCCGACCCTGGCGGTGATAGTGACGGTGAGCACCACCTCGAACGTGCCTTCGCCGACCGCGGTGCCGGAAGAACCCATCTGCACTTCGATCTGCGCCGCCTCGCGCTCAAGGAAGCACTGCGGCGCATTGGGAAGCTCGATTGAGAGGTCCTTGACGTAGATCTTCTCGATGCTGAATACCGGTTGCTGCTGTTCGCTCATGACGGGAAGGCACGCAAATATGTGAAAGTGAGCGGCGATTCTACCGCATGCTCGATTGCCGGGCCGTTACGCCGCCAACAGCGGGTCGAGTTTTCCCTGACGTTCGAGGTCGTGCAGGTCGTCGCAACCGCCGACGTGCGTTTCGCCGATATAGATCTGCGGCACGGTACGACGGCCGGTGCGCGCCATCATCTCTTCGCTGCGCGCCGGATCGAGATCGATACGGACCTTCTCGATCTCGGTGACACCCTTGCGCTTCAGCAGCGCTTCGGCCCGCACGCAATAGGGACACACTGCCGTGCAGTACATGAGAACGTTCTTCACCGCTCAACCTTTCGTCGTCACGGGCAGGCCGGCGCCCGTCCAGGCGCCGATTCCGCCGTTGAGATTGAATACGCGCGCAAAACCGGCGCGTTCCAGGGTGCCGCAGGCGTTCGACGAGCGGTTGCCGCTGGCGCAGCAGACGATCACCGGCTTTTCCTTGTGCTTGTCGATTTCGCTCAACCGCTTGGCCAGCTGTCCCATGGCGATATGGCGGGCATTGGGAATATGGCCGGCGGTCCACTCGCTGGTCTCGCGCACGTCGAGCACCAGCGCATCCTCACGGTTGATCAGCAATGTGGCCTCGGCAACCGAAACGCCCTTGCCACCGCCGCGGATCAACGAGTTGATCAGCATGGCGCCGCTTACCGCGGCGGCAATGACCCACATGATGTTTTGCTGCAGAAAATCCATTGGAACCTCTTAGTTTTTGAGCACCGAAACGCCGCAGAATACCTCGCGCATTAGTTCAACCAACTGCAGGGTGCGCGGATCGGCGACTCGATAATAAACACGGTTGGCGTCCTTGCGCGTCTGCAGGACGCCCTTGTCGCGCAGGATGCCCAAGTGCTGCGAAATGTTGCTTTGCGACGTTCCGACAGCGTCAACGATGTCCTGTACACAAACCTCTTCGTCCCCGACGACGCAGAGAATCTTCAGCCGCAACGGATGCGAAATCGCCTTCAGTGATCGCGCTGCGGTCTCGATGTGATCCTGCTGGTCGATCATATCGTGTATTGCGCTGTTGCCCCCCATACGTCCCCCTCGCATTCCGGACAATGCAAATATTATAGAATACTGTTTTTGCGTCGCGGCGATTGGCTTTATCATTTTCGCCCCCGCTACTTATCGCCGTCACAGTGTCCCCATCATGTACAAGCTCGTCCTTCTCCGCCACGGCGAATCCGTCTGGAACCAGGAAAACCGCTTCACCGGCTGGACCGACGTCGGCCTGACCGACAAGGGTCTTGCGGAAGCGAAAACGGCCGGTCAACTGATGAAAGACGCCGGATTCGCCTTTGACGTCGCCTACACCTCGGTGCTGAAGCGTGCCATCAAGACGCTATGGACCGCGCTGGAAGTCATGGACCGGATGTGGATTCCGATCCACCATTCCTGGCGGCTCAACGAACGCCACTACGGCGCCCTGCAAGGGCTCAACAAGGCGGAAACGGCCGCCGAGTTCGGCGAGGATCAGGTCAAGATCTGGCGCCGTTCCTACGACACGCCGCCGCCCGCGCTGGCCGACGGCGATCCGCGCATCGAGGCCAACGACCCGCGTTATGCCGACCTCGCCACCGGCCAGTTTCCGCGTACGGAATGCCTCAAGGATACGGTCGCACGCTTCCTGCCGGCCTGGCACGACACCATTGCGCCGGCAGTGAAATCCGGCAAAAGCGTGATCGTCGCCGCGCATGGCAACAGCCTGCGGGCCCTGATCAAGTACCTCGACAACGTTTCAGACCAGGACATCGTCGGCCTCAACGTTCCCACGGGTCAGCCGCTGGTTTACGAACTGGACGCCGACCTCAAGCCCATCAAGAGCTATTACCTGGGCGATGAGGAAGCCATCCGGCAGGCGATGCAGGCGGTTGCCAATCAGGGCAAAGCGAAGTAGCGGCGCCATTCTCGGCGTCTGCCTCGCCGTCATTTGCGGGACGGCGCTTGTCGTTCACCCGTCCACATCGGCCGCAGCCGACAAAGAGCAGTTGAAGGAACAGCAGGGCGAATTGCGGGAACGCATCAAGGAACTGCGGCGCGACCTGAAAAAAAGCGAGGAGTCCCGCGCCGATGCCGCAGAGTCATTGCGCGAAACCGAGTCGGCCATATCCGACGCCAACCGCGGACTCCGCCGGCTCGGCGACAAGCGCGGCGCCGTGCAGCGCGACATTCGCGACCTCGAAAATCAGTCGCGGCGACTCGCCGAGGAAACGGCTGTGCAGCAGGAACATCTCTCCCGGCTGCTCTATCGCCACTACACCAATGGCAGCCGCGTCGAAATGGATGCCTTCAGCCTGCTGATGAGCGGCCGCGACCCCAATCAGGCGGCGCTCGACTATCAATATCTCAGAAGTCTTTCGCAGGCGCAGGTCGACCTTATCGCCGACCTGCGCGCCAAGGCGAGGCAGAAGAAGCGCCTTGCCGATGCGGCGCGCGACAAGAACGCCGAACTTCAGTCGATCGAGGAAAAGCAGCAACAAGCGCGCACCCGTCTGCTCGATCGCCAGAAGCAGCGTAAGGAATTGCTTGCGCGCACGGCGGCAAAGATCAAGGCACAGCGACGCGAGATCGGCGCTCTACGGAAGGACGAAAAGCGACTGACGTCGCTGATCGCCAAGCTGGCCAAAATCGCCCGGCAGCAGGCAGAACGGGCCCGGCAAGCAGAACGATCCACGGCACTTCGCAACGAGCGCACCCCCGGCCAGGCGCAAGCAGCCAGCGCGTTCGCCGCGCTGCGCGGCAAGCTCGCGCTGCCGGTACGCGGCGAAATCGCCGGCCGCTTCGGCAAGCGGCGCCCCGAGGGTGGCACCACCTGGAAGGGGCTGTTCATTCGTGCCCCGGAAGGCAGCGAGGTGAAGGCGATTGCCGCTGGTGAGGTCGTGTTCGCCGACTGGCTGCGCGGTTTCGGCAACCTGATGGTGCTGGACCACGGCGGCGACTATCTGTCGGTCTATGGCAACAACCAGTCGCTGCTCAAGGAACTCGGCCAGCAAGTGGTGCCCGGAGAGGTTGTCGCCACGGTCGGCAGCACCGGCGGCAACCCGGAATCGGGTTTATACTTTGAACTCAGACATCAGGGACAGGCTTTCGATCCGCTCCGCTGGGTCCGCCTGCGCTGACACCCTTCTTTTACGGAGCATTCATGCGCAGCAAATTGCAGCAAGCCGGTCTCGTATTCATCGGCCTCGTCGCCGGTATCCTGGTCAGCATCCAGTTTTCGGCAGTGGCCCAAAAGGAAGCGGCAACGCCGTTGCCCGTTGAGGAATTGCGTACCTTCGCCGACGTATTCGGCGCCATCAAGCAGGGCTACGTTGAGCCGGTCGAGGACAAGAAGCTGATCACCTACGCGATCGGCGGCATGCTCGCCAACCTCGATCCGCACTCCGCCTATCTCGATGCCGAAGCATACAAGGAGTTGCAGGTCAGCACCCAGGGGGAATTCGGCGGCCTCGGCATCGAAGTCGGCATGGAAGACGGCTTCGTCAAGGTGGTCGCGCCAATCGAGGATACCCCCGCCTACCGCGCCGGCATCAAGGCCGGCGACCTGATCATCAAGCTCGACGACACCTCGGTCAAGGGCATGACCTTGTCGGACGCGGTCAAGAGGATGCGCGGAAAACCGAAGACGTCGATCAAGCTGACCGTAGCGCGCAAGGGCGAAACCAAACCGCTCGAATTCGTGATCGTTCGTGACAAGATCAAGGTGCAAAGCGTCAAGTCGAAGACCATCGAGCCTGGCTACGGCTACGTGCGTATCACCCAGTTCCAGGAAGAAACCGCGGTCGATCTGGCGCGCCACGTCGAAAAGCTCTACAAGGACAAGTCGGCAAAGGGCGAGCCGCTCAAGGGCATGGTTCTCGATCTGCGCAACGATCCGGGCGGTCTGCTGCACGGCGCAATCGGCGTCGCCGCCGCATTTTTGCCGGCTGACACGCTGATCACCTCGACCAACGGCCGCACCGAGGACGCCCAGCACCAGTACCATGCAAGCACCGAGGATTACCTGCGCGGCCGCCGCACGGATTTCCTGAAAGACCTGCCTGCCGGAATCAAGACCGTTCCGCTGGTGGTGCTGGTGAATGGCGGCTCGGCCTCGGCTTCCGAAATCGTCGCCGGCGCACTGCAGGATCACAAGCGCGCGGTAATCGTCGGTACGCAGACTTTCGGCAAGGGCTCGGTGCAGACCGTGATCCCCTTGTCCAACAACACCGCGGTCAAGCTCACTACGGCACGCTATTACACCCCGAGCGGCCGCTCGATCCAGGCCAAGGGCATCGAACCGGATGTCGTCGTCGAGGAGACCGCCAACGGCGGGCGACACGCACGCCTGCGCGAAGCCGATCTGGAGCGCCACTTGGGGAACGACAAGGAACCATCGTCTGGCAAGGATGCCAGCGAGCCCGCCGCACCGGCGACGAACAATGGCAAGGACAAGAACGACGGCGAAGAAACCGCCGCGCCGGCGCCGTTCGAGATCGCTTCGAAGAACGACTATCAACTGTCGCAGGCCATGAACCTGCTCAAGGCTTGGCAAGTGATAAGGGCAAAATGAGACTCAACCCGGAGCAGGCCAGACAGATCAGGGACAAGGAGCGGGGACTCTCCCGCCCGCACCCCCTGCTGCCGCAAACGGGAACCCGCAAGCATCGCGAGATTCGATTCGCCAAGTTGCCGCCCGGCCAGGTCGAGCGTGCCAAAGGGCTGCTGGAACGGCTCGACGGACTCGACGTGGCCGCCGGAGCACTGCCCAACAGTGTCGCCGTCTGGTACGAAATCGAGGACCATACCTTCGAGCAGCTTGAAGAAGCGCTGCGCCAGGAAGGCTTCCATCTGGAATGCAGCCTGTACGCGAAGTTGATCCGCGCGCTGGTCTACTATTCCGAGGACACGCAGTTGCGCAACATGCACGGTCCGCAACGGCTGCTCAAGAAGTCGCACGAGGTCTACTCGAAGGCGTGGGAGCATCATCCGCACGGCGACCACGACGACACTCCGCCTGAATTGCGGGTGGATCGCTGAGTTCGGGGCCGTCCCCATGGACGACCAGCAACTTCTCCGCTACAGCCGCCACATCCTGCTGCCGCAAATCGGCGTCGAAGGCCAGGAGCGCCTGCTCGCCGCGCGGGCTCTGGTAATCGGCGCCGGGGGACTCGGCTCGCCGGCGGCCTACTATCTCGCCTCGGCCGGTATCGGCACGCTGGCGCTGGCGGACGGCGACACGGTAGACCTCACCAACCTGCAACGGCAGATCCTCCACCACACAGGCTCGATTGGCCAGCCAAAGGTGGAATCGGGTCGCGACACGCTCGCCCGCATCAACCCGCAATGCCACGTCGTGCCCCTAGCGGAACGGCTCGAAGGCACGCGACTCGAAGAGGAAGTCGCGGCCGCCGACGTGGTGCTCGACTGCTCCGACAGCTTCGGCACCCGCCACGCGGTCAACCGCGCCTGCGTGAAGTTCGGCAAGCCGCTGGTTTCCGGCGCGGCCATACGCTTCGACGGCCAGATCGCCGTGTTCGACAGCCGTCGCGCCGACGCCCCCTGCTACCACTGCCTGTTCCCGGAAAGCGAGGACGTCGAGGAAGTCCGCTGCGCGGTGATGGGCGTCTTCGCACCGCTGACCGGCATCATCGGCACCATGCAGGCGGCCGAGGCGTTGAAACTGGTCGTCGGCTGCGGCCAGTCGCTCGCCGGCCGGCTGCTGCTGCTCGACGGCCTGGGGATGGAGTGGCGGCAGATCGCGGTGCCCCGCGACCCCCGCTGCGCCGTCTGCGCGGCGTACCGCCACGGCTGACTTTTTACCGAAAGGACCGACCGTGCAATCGCTCGCCGATATCACCGATGTCGCCCACGTCATCCAGCTTGCCGTCGCGCCCGTATTCCTTCTCACCGGCATCGGCGCCATCCTGTCCGTGCTCATCAACCGGCTCGGCCGCGTGGTAGACCGCTTCCGCACCCTGGAAAACCTGCTGCCCGGCGCGAGCGACACCACCCGCGCAGCGATCAAGGTCGAGATGAAAATCCTCGCCGGTCGGGCCCGCATGGTGCACTGGGCGATCGGCTTCTGTACCAGTAGCGCGCTACTGGTCTGCATCGTGATCGCGACGCTGTTCGTCGGCTCGGTTACGGGCGCGCAAATGCCCGGCGTCATCGCCATACTGTTCATCGCCGCCATGCTGGCGCTGGTGGTCGGCCTGCTGTGTTTCCTGCGCGAAATCGCACTCGCCAAGGGCAGTATCCATACCGTGCCGCGCTGAATGTCTATGTTGCTTGTTTGGCAACAAACAATTGCCAACTAGCCACTATCTCAGCAACGATGCTTTCGCTAGCATTGCCCTACCAATTCACTGGGAGATGGGAAATGGCAAAGATCGTCGTGGTATTTCACAGTGGCTACGGCCATACACTCAAGCAGGCGGAAGCGGTTGCCAAAGGCGCGGGGGCGGAACTGGTGGCCATCGATGCCGAAGGCAATCTGTCCGAAGCACAGTGGGCAGCGCTCGACGCCGCCGACGCGATCATCATGGGCTCGCCGACCTACATGGGCAACGTCAGCTGGCAGTTCAAGAAGTTTGCCGACGCCTCGTCGAAGGCCTGGTTCACCCAGAAGTGGAAGGACAAGCTGTTCGCCGGTTTCACCAATTCGGCGACGATGAATGGCGACAAGCTCTCGACGCTGCACTACCTGTTCACGCTGGCGATGCAGCATTCTGGCGTCTGGGTCGGCACCGGCATGATGCCGTCAAACAGCAAGGCAGCACAACGTAACGACGTGAACTACGTTGGCTCGTTCTCCGGCGCGATGATGCAAACGCCTTCGGACGCCAGCGTGGATGAAGTCCTGCCGGGCGACTTGGAGACTGCACGCCTGTTCGGCCAGCGCGTGGCGACCACCGCAGCCCGCCTTGGTCGCTGAAGTGGCGTACCGCGACGGCTGACTTTTGTCAGCCGAGCCGGGCGCGCAGGAAGATATCCGGCCCCAGCCCGCGCCGCTCGACGATATGGAGCGGGGTCGCCTGGGCGAGATCGGTGAGGTCCGGCATGTCGAACATGCCGCGCGCATGGTTGCCCAGCAGCAGCGGTGCCTGATAGATCAGCAGTTCGTCGACCAGACCGGCCTTGAGCAGTGCGCCATTCAGGCGCACACCGCCCTCGACCATCAGTTCGTTGATGCCGCGCCGGCCGAGTTCGGCGACGACGCCGACGAGGTCGACCCGGCCGGCGCCCGCCGGCATGGCCACGACCTCGGCGTTGGGCAGGCGGCCGGCGTCACTGGCAAAGACCAGCGCGCCATCGCCTTCCAGCACCTTGGCGTGCGGCGGTGTTTGCAGGCGGCCGTCGATGATGACGCGTCGCGGCTGGCGCGTGCACGGCACCTCGCGCACGGTGAGACTCGGATCGTCGTCGAGCACCGTGCCGCTGCCCGTCATGATCGCGCAGGAGCGCGCCCGCCAGGCATGGGCATGGCGGCGCGCCTCGGGACCGGTGATCCACTGCGATTTGCCGTTCGACAGCGCCGTTCCGCCGTCCAGGCTCGCCGCCACTTTCAACCGGATCCACGGCCGGCCGCGCGTCATGCGCGAAACGAAGCCGATGTTGAGCTTGTGAGCCTCGACTTCCAGCAAGCCACTCTCGACTTCGACGCCGGCCTGTTTCAGCCTGGCGAAGCCTTCGCCGGCCACCAGAGGATTCGGATCGCGCATGGCGGCGACGACGCGAACCACGCCCGCAGCCACCAGCGCATCGACGCAGGGCGGCGTGCGGCCATGATGGGCGCAGGGTTCGAGCGTCACGTAGGCGGTTGCGCCGCGCGCCGCCTCACCCGCGTTGCGCAACGCAAGCACTTCCGCATGCGGCTCACCGGCCCGTGCGTGCCAGCCCTCCCCGACGATCGCGCCGTCCTTGGCCAGCACGCAGCCGACGCGCGGATTCGGCGTCGTCGTGTTGAGGCCTTGCGCCGCCAGACGCAGCGCTCTGGCCATGTAGCCCCGGTCGGTAGCGGGCAAGCTCATGTCGAACGGGGCCGCCTGACGCGGGGTTTCTTGACCTCGCGGATCGCATCGGAAAACTCGTCGAGATCCTCGAAGTTGCGATAGACCGAGGCGAAGCGGATGTAGGCGATCTTGTCGAGCTTCTTCAACTCGCGCATCACCAACTCGCCGACCCGGTCGGACGCTACTTCGCGCTCACCCAGAGTCACCAGCCGCTCCTCGATGCGGTCGATGGCGGCATCGACGCTCTCCGTCGTCACCGGGCGCTTGCGGAGAGCCAAGGTCATGCTGGCCACGATCTTGTCGCGGTCGAATTCGACGCGACTGCCGTTCTTCTTCACCACCAGCGGCAGTTGCAACTCGACCCGCTCGTAGGTGGTAAATCGCTTGTCGCACGCGAGGCAGCGCCGGCGGCGGCGTACGGTATCGCCTTCCTCGTTCTCCCGGGTGTCGACCACCTGGGTATTGTCATCCCCGCAGTAGGGACACTTCATGACGCAGGCCTCCGGGCTACGCCATGAACCGCCGGTTCATGGCGTCCATCCCCCCGTCCCCGTTCCCGAGGAAGGTGACGGGCCTTGAATTCGACGGTCAGCCGGTCAGTCACCATACACCGGATACTTCTTGCACAACGCGGCAACCTTCTCGCGCACCCCTGCGAGCACCGCGTCGTCGTTGGGTGCGTCGAGCACGTCGGCGATCAGGTTGGCAACCTGCTCGGCCTCGATTTCCGTGAAGCCGCGAGTCGTCATGGCTGGCGCGCCCACGCGGATACCCGAAGTGACGAAGGGCTTCTGCGGATCGTTCGGGATCGAGTTCTTGTTCACCGTGATGTGCGCCTTGCCCAACGCCGCCTCGGCATCCTTGCCGGTGATGTTCTTGGCCTGCAGATCAACCAGGAACACGTGCGACTCGGTGCGGCCGGAAACGATGCGCAGTCCACGCTGCTTGAGTACCTTGGCCATCACCTGGGCGTTCTCGATCACCTGCTCTTGGTAACGCTTGAACTCCTTGCTCATCGCCTCCTTGAAGGCAACTGCCTTGGCGGCGATGACGTGTTCCAGCGGCCCGCCCTGCAGGCCTGGGAAGATCGCGGAGTTGATCGCCTTCTCGTGCTCGGCCTTCATGAGGATCAGGCCGCCGCGCGGGCCGCGCAGCGTCTTGTGCGTGGTCGAGGTGACGACGTCGGCGTGCGGCACCGGATTCGGGTAGAAGCCGGCGGCAACCAGGCCGGCGTAGTGGGCCATGTCGACCATGAAGATGGCGCCGACTTCCTTGGCGATCTTGGCGAAGCGCTCGAAGTCGATCTTCAGCGCAAACGCGGAAGCGCCGGCGATGATCAGCTTTGGCTTGTGTTCCTGCGCCAGTTTCTCCAGCGCAACGTAATCGATGTCCTCGTTGGCGTCGAGGCCGTAAGGCACGACGTTGAACCACTTGCCTGACATGTTCACCGGCGAGCCGTGCGTCAGGTGGCCGCCCATTGCCAGGTTCATGCCGAGTACCGTGTCACCAGGCTTGAGGAAGGCCAGGAACACCGCCTGGTTGGCCTGCGAACCGGAGTTGGGTTGGACGTTGGCGCAGTCGGCGCCGAACAGCTTCTTCGCCCGATCGATGGCCAACTGCTCGACCACATCGACATGTTCGCAACCACCGTAATAACGCTTGCCCGGATAGCCCTCGGCATACTTGTTGGTGAGCTGCGAGCCCTGCGCTTCCATCACCGGCCAGGAAACGTAGTTTTCGGAGGCGATCAACTCGATGTGATCTTCCTGGCGGCGATTCTCGGCCTGGATGGCGGTCCAGAGCTCGGCGTCAACCTTGGCGAGGGTGTTTTGCTTGCTGAACATGGCGGCGGCTTTCGTGGCAAGAGGGAAAACGGTGATTTTATCATTCGGGCGATTCGTCTAGCGACCGCTCCAGATGGCGCCGATCTGCCCATTCGAGCAGCCGCCAACCGTCGGGACCGACCTCGAACCAGTTCAGGGCCGCATTGGGAATGGCGAAATCGCGCGACGACTCCAGCCCCCGTCCTGTCGCCCGGCGGTAGCAGATGTCCAGCACGCCGCCATGCGACACCATCAGGAGCGTTTCTCCGGGGTGCGCGACGGCCAGCGTCTCGATCGCCACGGCGATGCGTTCGGCAAACGCGGACAGGCTTTCGCCAGTTTCGAAGTTGTGCTCGGTATCACGCGCCTGATAGCGGGCGTAGGCTTGCGGATAGCGAACCGCGATTTCCGCGGTGGTTAGCCCCTGCAACACGCCGTAGTTCCGTTCGCGCAAACCTGGCGCCTTGCGCACTTCGACGCCCTGCCGTTGCCCGATCGTCCGCGCAGTCTGCCAGGCGCGATCCAGATCGCTGCTGTAAGCGGCATCGAAGCGGTGCCCCCTCAGTCCAAGCGCCGCCGCATCCGCCTGGGCAATGCCGGCCGCGTTGAGGGAAATGTCGATATGTCCCTGAATGCGTCTCTCGACGTTCCAGTCGGTCTCGCCGTGGCGGACCATGCAGATGCGCGTGGTCTTGGTGGTTTGCATTGCTGCGAGTGTAAGGGAGTCGGGGAATGTCGTGGTTTTCCACAATCCGGCCGCGAGCGCTGCAATTTGTGAGTAAACTTGCACCAAACAAACCCGACCGTCACAGACGGGCCTTCGCGGGGCATACAGAGGAGACATGAATTCATGCAGGGTTTGCTTAGACTATCCCGCCTGATCGATGCCATGAATGAGCGTGTCGGCAGCGCGGCGATCTGGCTCGTCCTCATCGCCGTACTGGTGTCCGCGGCCAACGCCATCGTACGCAAAGTCTTCGACACCGGATCGAACGCCTTTCTTGAAATCCAGTGGTATTTCTTCGCCGGCATCTTTCTGTTGGGTGCTGGCTATACCATGCTGCGTCAGGGGCACGTCAAAATCGACGTGGTCCTCGGGCGTTTCCCCAGGCGCACGCAGATCAAGGTCGAAATCTTCGGCATCCTCTTCTTCCTGATGCCTTTCGTATACAACGTCATTGATCTGGTCTGGCCGCTGGTGGCCCAGGCCTACGAGTCGGGCGAGATGTCGGAAAACGCGGGCGGCCTGATTCGCTGGCCCGTATATGCCCTGATCCCGCTCGGTTTCTCGCTCCTTGGCCTGCAAGGCGTTTCCGAACTGATCAAGCGCATCGGCTTTCTCTTGGGTTCGTGTACTGACCCAACGCTGGCGACCCACAACAAGACCGCAGAGGAGGAACTCGCCGAAGAAATCCGGATGCACCATGTCGCCGGCGAAGTGGTGGATATGGTGGAAGTCGCCGACGGCATGGCCGCCGACAAGCGTGAGAAGAGGAACGGCGCATGATCGACTTCCTGATCTCGAACATTGAGGCCGTGATGTTCGCGAGCCTCATCGTGTTTTTGCTGATGGGCTACTCCGTGGCCTTCTCGCTTGCCGCCTGCGGACTGTTCTTCGGTTATCTCGGCGTTGTATTGGGGCTATTGCCGGAATCGCTGCTACAGGCGCTGCCGCTGCGCATCATCGGCATCCTGAAGAATGACACGCTACTCGCCATCCCGTTCTTCACCTTCATGGGACTGATCCTGGAACGCTCGGGAATGGCGGAAGACCTGCTCGATACGATCGGCCAGTTGTTCGGCCCAATCCGTGGCGGACTGGCCTACGCCGTGGTCTTCGTCGGCGCAATGCTCGCCGCCACGACCGGCGTGGTGGCGGCATCGGTGATTTCGATGGGACTGATTTCGCTGCCGATCATGCTGCGTTATGGCTATGACCGCCGAATCGCCACCGGTGTCATCGCCGCTTCGGGCACGCTGGCGCAGATCATCCCGCCTTCGCTGGTACTGATTGTCATTGCCGACCAGCTTGGCCGCAGCGTTGGCGACCTCTATGCCGGCGCCTTCATTCCGGGCTTCGTGCTGACCGGCCTGTACACTTTGTGGGTGCTGATCGTTAGCCTGTTCAACCCCAATGCGGTACCGGCGCTACCGCGCGACGCACGCACTATCCGCGAGGACAACGGCAGCAGCGGTTTGCCCTCGGTCACCATCCTTGTCGCCCTTTCCGTCGCGGCCGGCGTCATCTATGCAAAAACGCGCCCGACCGAAACGCCAACCGATGAACTGATCGTCGTTTCGATGTCGGTCGGCATGGGTGTCGCCTTTGCGATGGCCCTGCTCAACCGTATCACGCGCCTCGGCCTGCTGTCGCGCATGGCAGAGCGCGTCACCTTCGTGATGATCCCGCCGCTGGCGCTGATCTTCCTCGTCCTCGGTACCATATTTCTCGGTGTGGCAACGCCGACCGAGGGCGGCGCGATGGGTGCCGTCGGCGCGCTGATCATGGCACTCACGCGCCGGCGACTCAGCGTGAAGCTCATGAAGCAAGCCATGGAGGCGACACTGAAGCTTTCCTCCTTCGTCATGTTCATCCTGCTCGGATCCACCGTGTTCAGCCTGACCTTCCAGGCCGTAGACGGACCGCGCTGGGTCGAACACCTGCTGACTGGCCTGCCGGGAGGTCAGATCGGCTTCCTGCTCGTGGTCAACCTGCTGGTGTTCGGGTTGGCCTTCTTCCTCGATTTCTTCGAACTTGCCTTCATCGTACTGCCGCTGCTCGGCCCGGTGGCGGAGTCGCTCGGCATTGACCTCGTCTGGTTCGGCATCCTGATGGCGGTCAATATGCAGACTTCGTTCATGCATCCACCGTTCGGTTTTGCACTCTTTTATCTGCGCAGCGTGGCGCCACACGAAGACTATGTCGATCACGTGACGAACAAGACCATCGGCAAGGTTACTACCGGCCACATCTACTGGGGAGCAGTGCCCTTCGTGGTGATTCAGGTCATCATGGTCGGGCTGGTGATCGCCTTCCCCACGCTGGTGACCGGCCATCTCGACAAAAGGAAGATGCTCGACCCGGACACCATAGAGTTGCAGGCCGCGCCGAACGATTATGGTGCGCCACAAGGGATGGACCCTCCCGCCACGATGGACGGCGTCGCGGGAACCGCCGACCAGCCCGCCGACGATGGCGAGCGCGATCCGGCAGCAGCATTGATGGAAGACATGGCGACGGAGAAGAAGGGCAAATAGCCCGACGATGTTTCAGCTGGCGGCGTGCCGCCATGGCTGACTTTTCCGGGCAACAAAAAACCGCGGCTTGCCGCGGTTTTTTGTTGTTAAAAATGCGCGTTACAGCTTTTGAGCCTGCATGAAGCTGTCGAAGCCCGCCTCGGCAAATTGGAACCACTGGTTTTGTTCCTTGCGGAACGCGGCGAAGTCGGTATAGATCTTCTTCCAGTTGGGATTCTTGGCCGACAAGTCCGCATAGTAGTTCTGGGCATACTTGAACGCGGCGACCATCGAGTCCTTCGGCAGACGGATCAACTTGGTGCCACCAGCGACCAATTCCTTCAGGGCCTGCGGGTTTTTGGCGTCGTATTTGGCCTGCATGTCGACGTGCGCAACGGCCGCTGCAGCTTCGATGATGGCCTTGTTCTCGGCCGAAAGCCCGCTGTAAGCCTTGCTGTTGACGTACAGAACGAGCTGAGGGCCGCCTTCCCACCAAGCCGGATAGGCGTAGTACTTGGCAACCTTGTAGAAGCCCAGTTTCTGGTCATCGTAGGGGCCGACCCATTCGGTAGCGTCGATGGTGCCCTTTTCCAGCGCCTGGTAGATCTCGCCACCGGGAATGTTCTGCGGTACACCGCCGATGCCCTTGAGGATCTCGCCACCGAAGCCGCCGATGCGCATCTTCAGGCCCTTGATGTCAGCCAGCGATTTGACCGGTTTGCGATACCAGCCGCCCATCTGTGCGCCAGTGTTACCCATCGGAAAGTTCACGATGTTGTACTGGCTATAGAACTCGCGGAACAGCTTGAGGCCGTTGCCGTGGTACATCCACGCGGTCAACTGGCGCGAGTTGAGGCCGAACGGAATCGCACAGTCCATCGCGAAGGTCGGATCCTTGCCGAAGAAGTAGTACGGCGCGGTATGTGCGCATTCGACGGTGCCCTGCTGCACACCATCGACCACACCAAAGGGGGGCATCAACTCACCGCCTGCATGCACGGAAATCTCGAACTTGCCGCCCGACATTTCCTTGACCTTTTGCGAGAAGACGTCGGCGGCGCCGAAGATCGTATCCAGCGCTTTGGGGAAACTCGAGGCCAGGCGCCAGCGAATTGCCTGCTGGGCATGCACCGCAGGCGCGACACCGGCCGCCAGAATGCCGGTCAGGCCGGCATGTTGCAAAAACTTGCGACGTTCCATACTTGTCTCCTTCGTTGTTGGGTTGAATAAATTCGGCCCGAAGCAAAACCGCTCGCCGATACTACACCCATCTATATTGTCGAAGCGCGACGTTTCGGAAAACCACAATGAGGCGCATTTGCTCCGTACCCGAACCGCCGCCAGGCCGCCCGGCACAACTTGAGCACGCTCCGGTTCGGCGTAACATATAGATTATGTAAGGGGGGTTAATCGTGCGGCTTCGCGTTTTCGCCATCGTCGCGGTTCTACTCGCGGCCGGGCGTGTCCTGGGCGCCGAGCCGGTACATATCGGCATTCTGGGCTTTCGTCCTGCGGCGGAAGAGCAGTTGCGCTGGCAACCGCTGGTCGACTACCTCAACAACAAGATCAACGGTTTCCGTTTCGACTGCCAGGTGCTGGGCTACGAGACGCTGGAAAACGCGATCGCCGAACGCTCGGTCGATTTCGTGTTGACCAACCCCGGTCATTACGTGCTGATGACGCATCGCAACGGCATGTCGTCGCCGCTGACAACCTTGGTTCCGATCGAGCACGGACGGGCCTTGTCCAGCTTCGGGGGCGTCGTCTTTACACGCGCCGAGCAAGGAGGGATACGGCACCTGGCCGATCTGCGGGGTCGCACCATTGCCGCCACCACCATCGGGTCGTTCGGCGGCTATCAGGCGCAGGCGCGGGCATTGCTGGAACTCGACATTCGCGTTTCAGAAGATGCGCGGTTGATCCAGACCGGCATGCCGCACGACCGGGTCGTCGCCGCGGTGCTCGACGGCAAAGCCGAAGCGGGCTTCGTGCGTAGCGGTGTGCTGGAGGCGATGACCCGCGAGGGAAAACTCGATCTGCGCCGAATACGGGTCCTCGACCCCCGCAAAGTGCCTGATTTTCCCTTTCTCCTGACAACCGCCCTTTATCCAGAATGGCCGTTCGCGGCCATGCCAGGCGTCGACGGCGACCTCGCGCGTCAGGTCGCGGCGGCGCTGCTGGCCCTCCCGCATGACGGCAACCTGGCACGGCGACTTAACATCCGCGGATTCAACATCCCATCCGACTACGAACCGGTTCGCGCGACGCTTGAAGCATTGCGCTTGCCACCCTACGACACCGCACCAGTATTTACCGTTTCCGACATTTGGGAGAAATACCGCTGGCAAGCAGTCGTTGGGGCAGCATTGGTCGGCGTGATTACCTTGCTCAGCATCTGGCTTGGTCTCCTCAATCGACGCCTCGCCGTGGACCAACGGCAATTGGACCGCCAGGCACAGGCGTGGCTAGGGCTGCTGACCGCCATGGGCGAGGGTGTGTACGGCCTGGATTCGTACGGCCGATGCAGTTTCGTCAATCCCGCGGCGCTGGCCATGCTCGGTTTTACTGCGGAAGAACTGATCGGCGAGGACGTGCACGCGCTTATCCATCACCATCGCGAAGACGGTACCCCGTACCCGAGCGAGGAATGTCCCGTAAGCAAAACGCGAAAGGACGCTCAAGTGCGGCACGCGGAAGACTGGTTCATCGCCAAGGACGGAACCATATTCCCTGTTGCGGTCACGATAGCGCCGGTCAGCGGGGATGGCCAGCGCGGCATCGTAGTGGTATTCCGGGATATTTCCGAGCACCGCCGCCTGGAAACTGAGTTGCGCGAAGAAGCCGCCACCGATGCGTTGACCGAACTCCCGAACCGCCGCTACTTCCTTGCCGAAGCGGAACGGCACGTCGCCAGGATGGTGCGCAGCGAGGAGCATCGTGCCGCGGTGATGATGCTTGACCTCGATCACTTCAAGATTATCAACGATACGCACGGCCACGCCGCCGGCGACGAGGTGTTGCGGCACCTGGCGTCACTGCTGCGCGAAATTCTGCGCAAAGGCGATCTGGTTGGCAGACTCGGGGGTGAGGAATTCGCGGTGCTACAGATCAACGCGTCCGCAGAGGAAGCCTTGCAACTGGCGGAACGCTTGCGCCAACGCATCGAAGCTTCGGCAGTGCCCGCGGGCGGCCGTGATTTGCACTACACGGCCAGCATCGGCGTGACCAGCATGGCGGCGAGTGACGCGTCGGTGCGCGCTGCCTTGCAGCGGGCCGATACCGCGCTCTACCGCGCCAAGCGCCTGGGACGGAACCGCGTCGAGTGGGAAATGCCTGTCGCGCCTTCCCAGAACACAGCGCGAATCACCTCAAGATAGGCAAGTCCGCCGGTATGGCGTTTGCAAAAAAAATGATTGCGGCGCTGCTCAGTGGCGACGACGCGGTGGCGCGGCGGTGGCGCCCCTGCCTTCGATGTGCCGGAAAGTGATACGGCCCTTGGAGAGGTCGTAGGGAGAAAGCTCCAGCGAAACCTTGTCGCCCGCGAGGATACGGATATGGTGCTTGCGCATCTTGCCTGCGCTATAGGCGACCAGCATGTGACCATTGTCGAGCGTAACGCGATAGCGGGCGTCGGGGAGAACCTCCATCACCACGCCGTTCATTTCAATCAGTTCTTCTTTGGCCAAAAATGTGCCTCCAGAAAATAGAAACAAAAAGCCCGGCGGGTGCCGGGCTTCTCCGGGTATTGACGGCATAGCGCGAGCCATGCCGTCAGAGGGCACTTAGTCGGCCGGCCGGATATTGGCGGCTTGCTTGCCCTTCGGGCCGGCGGTGACGTCGAACGTAACGCGCTGACCTTCGCTCAGGGTCTTGAAGCCGCTCGCCTGAATTGCGGAAAAATGGGCGAAGAGATCTTCACCGCCGTCCTCGGGGGTGATGAAGCCGAAGCCCTTGGAATCGTTGAACCACTTGACGGTACCTGTAGCCATATCTTGAAACTCCAAAAATACATAAAGAGAGGGAATCCCTCGGGTAGGACGAAGATCAAGACGGCGGGGCGATGAAGGGAGATACCGCGGATTCGCGGGTACTGAACCGAACAACAGCAGCACTGCTTGAGGATCGCTGGCGCGCACTATGGACCGCAATGGGCTCAATTGCAAGAAGAATTTCGCATGCGCAGGGAATATTCCGAACGCAAAGGCGGATCGGCCGGCAAACCGAAGTGACTAGCCGTGTCCCGCCACGGAGTCCGCGACGCCGCGGCCCCAGAGTTCAAGCGGCGCACCGACGGTGCGCTGCAGGACGCGCCGTACTGTCGCGGCCGTCACCGGCCGCTCGAACGAGATCTGCTGCGCGAACACTTGTCCCGGGAGGCGGTACAGCCAGATTCGACGTCGTATCAGCATGAGCGCCTCCGTTGTACCCGGGTCTGCCCGCTATCGCTTGGGCTTCCGACCCGGGCTGGCAGGCGGTATGTAGCCCGAGACCCGGCACAGCATGGCCTCGACAGGCTGGCCTTCCTTGAACTGGATCGAGCGGCAGACCAGAACGCCCCCGTCAGCCGACAGATTGGTGATCGCCAGCCGAACCTTCTCGATCGTCAGCCCGGTCGCCGCGGCAATCTCGGTATCGAACCCCTGGCCGTGATGCCGAAGGTATTGCAGTACTCCATCCACCCAAACTCTCCTTCTGGAAACGCACACCGGTCATCAAGATTCACAACGACCGGTACGATGAGCGGAAGTCGGCTGACGAGCATGTTGCTCCAATGTACGCTAATTGCGCCGGATCGCGAAAATTATTGCGGTGCCGCTACTGCCCGGCAACCGTCATCCGATCGATCAGGATTGAGCCGCACTGCTTGGAGCCGCGCACGACGACGTCGCTGCCGATGGCGACGATGCCGCGGAACATGTCCTTGAGATTGCCGGCGATGGTGATTTCGTGGACCGGATAGGCGATTTTGCCTTTTTCCACCCAGAAACCGGCGGCGCCGCGCGAATAATCGCCGTTCACGTAGTTGATGCCATGACCGAGCACTTCGGTAACCAGGAGGCCAGTACCCATTTCTTGCAGCAGCTCCGCAAAATCGTGCCGCCCCGGCTCGACCAGCAGATTGTGGCTGCCGCCGGCGTTGCCGGTGGTCTGCATGCCGAGCTTGCGCGCGGAATAGGTCGAGAGGAAATAGCCCTGCAGCACGCCGCCTTCGACGACCTCGCGATCCCGCGTGGCGACGCCGTCGTCGTCGAAGGGGCTCGATGCGAGCCCCTTGGCAAGATACGGTCGTTCGCTGATGCGCACGAAGTCCGGAAAGATCTGCTTGCCCAGCGCGTCGATCAGGAACGAGGACTTGCGGTAGAGCGCGCCGCCGCTGGCGGCGTGCACGAAGCTGCCGATCAGCCCGGCAGCAAGCGGTGCTTCGAGCAGCACCGGCACCTTGCGCGTCTTCTGCTTGCGGGCACCGAGACGGGCCAGCGTACGGCGCGCCGCATAGTCGCCGATCGTCTCCGGCCGGGCCAGGTCGAGCGGATCGCGCTTGCCGGAATACCAGTCGTCGCGCTGCATGTCGTCGCCTTCGCCGGCGATTGCCGAGCAGGAAACGTAGTGGCGCGAAATCGGGTAGCCGCCCATGAAGCCAAGGCTGTTGGCGGACACGAAATGCGACTGGTGCACCGAAACGCTGGCGCCTTCGGTGTTGGTAATCATCGGGCTGACGTCAAAGGCGGCCTGCTCGCAACGGCGGGCCATGTCGATCGCCTTTTCGACGGGCAGGTCCCACGGGAAATAGAGGCCGGGCTCGGGAACGTCCCGCGCCAGCAACTCGGCGTCGGGCAGGCCGGCGCAATCGTCCTCGGCGGTGAAGCGGGCGATCGACAACGCGGCTTCGACGGTGCTGCGCACGGCCTCGTCCGAGAAATCGGAGGTCGAGGCGTGGCCGCGCCGCTGGCCGAGATAGACGGTGACGCCGATGCCCTTGTCGCGGTTGTATTCGATGGTCTCGACTTCCTGGCGGCGGACGGTCACCGACTGGCCGAAGCCCTCGGAGACGTCGGTCTCGCAGGCGGTGGCGCCGCCCCGCTTCGCTTCGGCGAGTACTTGTTGCGCCAGCGCCATGAGGCGCACGCGGCTATAGCTGAAATCCTGTCCGGACATAGAGAGTTGGGTGGCGGCGAAAGCTACAATGATACCCGTGCACACCGACTACGACCCCGACGCAGAATTGCCAGAGCGGCCCAGCAAGTCGCAGCTCAAGCGCGAAATGGATGCCCTGCAGGCGCTCGGCGAGCGTCTGGTGGGGCTGAGCGCCGAGCGGCTGGCCAAGATCGACATGCCCGACGACTTGCGCGAGGCAGTGAAAGACGCCCAGCGCTTCACCAAGCACGAGGCGCGGCGGCGGCAGTTGCAGTACGTCGGCCGGCTGATGCGCAACGTCGACCCGGTGCCGATCCAGGCCGCCATCGACGAGATCGACGGCATTTCGGCCGCCGCCAACGCCCGCATGCATGCGCTGGAACGGCTGCGCGAGCGGCTGCTCGAAGACGAAGGCGTGCTGGACGAAATAGCCCGGCGTACCGCCACGGCTGACTTTCAACGCCTGCGCCAACTGCGCCGCAACGCCATCAAGGAACGCGCCGAGAAAAAGCCGCCGCGCGCCTACCGCGAACTGTTCCGCGTGCTGCGCGAACTGGAGGAACAGATCAATGACTGAGGAATTGCTGGTCGGCCTGGTGTCGATTTCCGATCGCGCCTCGAGCGGCACCTACGAGGACAAAGGGATTCCGGCGCTGAACGAATGGTTCGCCGCCGCGCTGACCAGCCCCTGGCGCATGGAGTCGCGCCTGATTCCAGACGACCAGCCGACCATCGAGGCGACACTGATCGAACTCTGCGACCGGGTCGGCTGCCACTTGGTGCTGACTACCGGCGGCACCGGCCCGGCGCCGCGCGACGTCACGCCCGAGGCGACGCTGGCCGTGGCCGACAAAGTGATGTCCGGCTTTGGCGAGCAGATGCGCGCCGTCAGCCTCAAGTACGTGCCCACCGCGATCCTCTCGCGACAGGTCGGCGCGATCCGCGGGAAATCGCTGATCCTCAACCTGCCCGGTCAGCCAAAGGCCATCAAGGAAACGCTGGACGGCGTCTTCGCCGCCGTGCCCTATTGCCTGGATTTGATTGGCGGCCCGTACATCGAGACCAACGAAGCCGTCGTCAAGGCCTTCCGACCCAAGTCGGCGCAAAGGCCAACGGCCTGATATCGGCGTACCGCCACGGCTGACTTCTGCGGGACGGGGCCTGAAACGACCTCCGCCGGATGATTGGGAACAGACGCTAGGAAACTACCGTCACGCGGCAATTGCCGATGACATGGCCGGCGCCAGTCTCGACCTGGGCGCCCGGCGACAGACGCCAGCGCTTTCCGCCGAATTCGAGCAGCAGCGGCTTTTGCTCCTCCCAGGCGGCCACTGACATGGCGACGCGCATATCGCCGCCTTCCCGCAGCGGATCGAGCGCCACCACCGGCGTCGGCAACCCCTGGCTATCGGCGATGTGGCCCGTCGGGGTCTTCGACAGCGTTTCGATACCCACAATGCCGATCGCTTCCGACTCGCGGGCGAAACGGCGGACGACACCGAGCAGCCAGTTGGAGCCGCCTTCCGGCTGCATCGCCACCAGCGAGCCGACGCGCAGCCAGTCCTTGCCCGCCAGCGATATTTGGGCGCCGATGCCGCCCTGGCTGACGTCTTCGACCACCCAACTCTCGGCACTTTCGCCTTCACCCTTGCCGGTCAATTGCAGGCAAATGGCATCGAGGCGGCCGACGATCGTCACGCGCGACTTGACGAGGCGGCGCTCATGGCTGCGCATCGGCGGCTTCGGCGCCCAGCATTGGGCAAGATGGTCGATCACCTGCAGGACGAGCCTGGGCGAATACTGGGCACCGAAATTGATCTCGCCCGGCAGGGCGCCACGTGCGGCGATCGCCTTGCGCAATTGCTGGAGCGTCTCCAGCGCCGAACCGGTGGCATAGAAGCGCAGTGTCGGCGTGATCTCGGGAATGCGCGCCAGCCGCGTCGGCGGCAGCGGTTTGGCGGCGTCGACCCAATAGACGTTTTCGGGTCGGGCCTGGTCGGTGAGCGAGAAATGCGGCAGCAGATGCGCAATCAGCCGCTCGGCGATTTCGATCTCGACGGGCAGAAGGTTGTCCGGCGATGACGAAGAGAGGATAAGGATGCGCAGGTACTCGGCTTCGGGCGTCGTCGTGCCGGTGCTGCCGTAAAGGTTGACGCGAACCCCGCTCACCTGCGCGCGCTGCGCTTCCAGCCAGGCCTCGCCGGCGCTGGTCCACAGTTCGGGCGCGATCGGCCCATAACGGAACTGTTGCCACTTCAGGCGGTTGCCGCAGGCGTTGAGATGGCGCGCCGACAATAAGGCCATTTGCGGTTTGATGGCGGCTGCCGCCTTTTCGTCCGACTTGCAACGGTGCAGCGTGTCTTCATAAACATCCGCCAGCAAGGTCCAGTAATGGTGATTGACCTGCCAAAGGCGGAATTCGTGGGCGCGGGTCTGGCGCGGGGCCACCAGATAGTCGCGAGCCAAGCGGCGGGTATGCGGCAGCACCGCTTCGTCGAGCCGCAGTATGAGGTCCAGTCGTCGCTCAGCCGGAAATCCGGCCGGCGTCGCCATGAGGGATTCATACCACGCCGACGCGCTATCGAGCGCGGTAGCAGCCTCCTGGGCCGGTAATTCCTTGAGGACGCGCTGGACTTCTTCCGGATCGGCCAGCGGATGGTCGACCTTGCTGCCAAACATTTTCAGCATGATGCAGTCACGTTCCCCGGAAACCGAAACACTATGGACGGTATGGTCTCATTCCCTGTCGCGCGCAGCAAGCAATGTCAGCCCCCATGCGACGCCGAAACCGGTCTGGTCGGTAGCCGAAGCGCCCAGGCCGCCCTCGCAGCTCGCGGCGGAAAGGTCGACATGCAGCCACGGCCGCTTGCCGATGAAACGGCCGAGGAAACGCGCCGCCAGGATGTGGTCGGCCTCGCCTGCCAGGGTGCACTGCTTGATGTCGGCGACCTTGGAATCGAGCGCCGTCTCGTAGTCCTCGTCCATCGGGAATACGCAGATGCGTTCGCCCGACTCCTTGCCGGCGCGCACGGCTGCGTGCGCCAAAT
The DNA here is from genome assembly GCA_018819515.1 of Gammaproteobacteria bacterium. Classification (GTDB taxonomy): domain Bacteria; phylum Pseudomonadota; class Gammaproteobacteria; order Burkholderiales; family Rhodocyclaceae; genus Fen-999. Next base: position 606,758 of record JAHJPX010000007.1, on the reverse strand, counting down.
CGCTGTCCGAGGCGAACACTCCCGAGTAGCGTGTACCGAGCGCCGAAACCATGCTGCCGGTCAGCGTCGCAAAGTCGATGGTGAGGTCTGGCCTGGCCTTCGCCGCCAGCGCCAGCGTGTCGGCCAGCACCATGCGGCCTTCGGCGTCGGTATGCACGACCTCGATCGTGGTGCCGTCGAGCGCGGTGACGACATCGCCCTGGACGTAGGCCGCGGACGAAAGATGGTTGTGGGCGATGGCCAGCCAGACGTCGAGCGCCACCGGCAACTTCATGGCGTGCGCCGCGTGAAGAATGCCCAGCGCCACCGCCGAACCGTTCATGTCCTCGTGCATACCGGCCATGTAGCGCGCCGGCTTCAGGTTGTGGCCGCCAGTGTCGAAGCAGATGCCCTTGCCGACCAGCGCCACGGTCCGTTTGGCGCCGCGCGGCCGGTACTTGAGGTGCACGATGGCAGCGTCTTCGTGGCCCGAACCCTGCGCCACGGCGCAGAAGGCGCCGGCGCCCATCTTCTTCAACTTGCGGAAATCGAATTCCTCTATGCCCCAGCCTTTCGCTTTCGCCATCTCGCGGATGCGCTTGCGGTAGGCGGCCGGCGTCAGTTCGTTGGGCGGCAGCGCGGTCAGTTCGCGTGCCAGCACGTTCGCTTCGGCCAGCGCGACCACCGGCCTGAGGTCGGCATCCTCGACGTGTGGCGTCAGGACAGCCAGCGTCTTGAGGGGCTTGGCGGGCTTCTTCTTCTTCGCCGGCAACGGCGAAGCGTTGATCAGCGTCACGTAGGCAGCATCGCGTACCGCGTCGTCCGAAGCATCGACCGGGACAATGGCGATCTCGGCCGGGCTTTCATCGAGCAGCAGCATCGCCGCCTTGCGCAACGCGGTCAGGCGCGCGAAGCGCGGCTTCGATTCGTTGACCATCACACAGGCGGCGCGGCAGCCGTCTTCGAGATCAATGGCGATGGGAGATTTGGCGAGCTCCTCGACCTTGAGGTCGCGGCGCTTGAGCACGGTCTGCCAACGCGCCCGCTCGGGCAGGTCGGCGGGCAGGGTCTTGGCCACGGGCAGCACGAACAACAGGTGCGTAGCGGACGAGTCGGGGCGAACAAACAGCTTGGCGAGGGACACGGTGCGATCCTTTAGAATGACCGGACGATTATAGACATGCGATTCCATGCAACAGTACCTTGACCTCATGCGCCACGTGCTCGACCACGGGCACGTCAAAGCCGACCGTACCGGCACCGGCACGCGCTCGGTGTTCGGCTGGCAGATGCGCTTCGATCTGGCACAGGGCTTCCCGGTGCTCACGACAAAGAAGCTGCACCTGCGCTCCATCTTTATCGAGCTGCTCTGGTTCCTGCGCGGCGACACCAACATCGGCTGGCTCAAGGAGAACAAGGTTTCGATCTGGGATGAATGGGCCGACGAAAACGGCGACCTCGGCCCGGTTTACGGCCACCAGTGGCGACATTGGCCAAAGCCCGGCGGAGGTGAGGTAGACCAGATCGTCGAACTCATTGAGGGCCTGAAGAACAATCCGGATTCCCGGCGGCACATCGTTTCGGCCTGGAACCCGGCCGACGTGCCTAAGATGAAGCTGCCGCCCTGCCATACGCTGTTCCAGTTCTACGTCGCCGACGGCAGGCTCAGTTGCCAGCTCTACCAGCGCAGCGCCGACATCTTCCTCGGCGTGCCTTTCAACATTGCCTCCTACGCACTGCTGACGATGATGGTGGCGCAGGTCTGCGGTTACCGGCCGGGCGACTTCGTGCACACCTTCGGCGACGCGCATTTGTACAGCAACCATCTGGAACAGGCGAACGAACAACTGAAACGCGAGCCGCGGCCGTTGCCGACCATGCGCCTCAACCCGGAGGTGAAAGACATCTTCGCCTTCCGCTTCGAGGATTTCACGCTGGAAGGCTACGATCCGCATCCCCACATCGCAGCGCCGGTAGCGGTGTAGCCATGATCCTGCTCGGCGACATCGGCGGCACCAATGCGCGCCTGGCGCTGGCTGAGCCCGGCACCACCGATCCCGTCTCCGAGTGGCGTGTCGCCACGGCTGACTTTTCTGATTTCCCGTCGGTGCTGGCTGCCTTCGTCGCCGAAACCGGGGCGACGATCACCGCCGGCTGCCTCGCCGTCGCCGGCCCGATCGACGATACCGGACGCAGCGCCAACTTCACCAACCTGCCGTGGACGATCGACGCGGATGCGCTGGAACGGCGTTTCGGCATCGGCCGGCTGACGCTCGCCAACGACTTCGCCGCCGCGGCAATGGGCGTCACGGTCGCGCCAGCCGAGACCCTGGTGCCGCTACAGGAAGGCGAGCCGCTCGCCGACGCACCCAAGCTGGTAATCGGCGCCGGTACCGGCCTGGGCATGGCGACTCTGGTCGCCGACAAGGGTGGCTGGCGGGTATTACCAGGCGAAGGCGGACACGCCGGTTTTGCGCCGCAGGACGCCGACCAGGACCGCATCCTGCATGCGTTGCGCGCGGAACACGGCCGCGTCACCGCGGAACGCGTGATTTCAGGGCCGGGCCTGACGGCGATCCACCGCGTGCTGACCGGCGAGAGTCTCGATTCGGCGGAAATCGCCCACCGCGCCATGGTCGATGCCGATCAGGCCGCGCTCGACACGCTCGACATATTTCTGTCTGCCTACGGCGCATTTGCCGGCGACATGGCCATGGCTGTGCTGGCACGCGGCGGCGTTTATCTCGCGGGCGGCATCGCCGCAAAACTGTTACCCATACTTCCCGCAAGCCCATTTCTGCCCGCTTTCGGCGCCAAAGCTGAACACGCCCATCTGGTGCGGCAAATTCCGATTTTGGTGGTCACCGACCCGTCGCTCGGCCTGCGTGGCGCCGCCTGTCTCGCATAACCCCACACTTGACATTGGCATGCACTCTCGGCAATACTCCCGCAATAAGAAAAGACGATAATTATTAGACGGTAGATGCTCAGGAGATAGCGATGGCAACCACGGCCAGTGTCAGTTCCCCGACCAAAAAGAAGACGGTAAAAGCCGCCCCTGCAACCAGCAGTTCCAAAACCAGAGCAGTCGCGAAGCCCGCAGCCAAAAAGAAGTCGGCCGCGACAGCAACGTCAAATCGGACGATTGCGGCGAGAAAACCGCGCACGACTGCATCCAGATCCAACCACGTCGAACCCGAACAGCGCCGCAACTACATCGAAGTCGCAGCCTATTACATCGCCGAGCGGCGCGGCTTCATCGGCGGCAACGAGGCCGACGACTGGGCAGCTGCGGAAGTCGAAATCGACCGTCTGCTGTCCGAGGGCAAGCTCAACCGCTGACCAGCACCAGACCGGCAAGCGGCGGCAGCGTCAGCACCAGCGACGCCGGCCGCCCCATCCAGCTCTGGTCGCTCGCAACCAGTACGCCATCGTTGCCAAGATCGCTGCCGCCATAGTGGCGTGAATCGCTGTTGAAGCACTCGCGATATTCGCCGGCGTGCGGAACGCCGATGCGATAGCCACGGCGCGGCAGCGGCGTCAGATTGAGAATCACGATGGCGAAGCTGCCGTCGCGTGCCCAGCGCAACCAACTGATCACCGACTGGTCGGCGTCGTGGCAGTCGATCCAGGAGAAACCCTCGACCATGAAATCCTGGTCGTGCAAGGCAGGCGTCCCGACATATAGATGATTGAGATCGCGCACCAAGCGCCGCATGCCCTGATGCGGCGGCCACTGCAGCAAATGCCAGGGCAGTTCTTCGCCATCGCGCCATTCGTGCCCCTGCGCGAGTTCGCCGCCCATGAACAAAAGCTTCTTTCCCGGCGCCGTCATCAGATAGGTAAACAGCGCGCGCAGATTGGCGAAGCGCTGCCACTCGTCGCCGGGCATCTTGCCGAGCAGCGAGCCCTTGCCATGCACCACTTCGTCGTGGGAAAGCGGCAGGACGAAGTTCTCCGAGTAGGCGTAAAGCTGCCCGAAAGTAAGGCGCTCATGGTGGAAACGGCGATGGATGGGATCCTTGGCCATGTAGTCGAGCGTGTCGTTCATCCAGCCCATGTTCCATTTCATGGAGAAACCGAGGCCGCCGAGATAGACCGGGCGCGACACCATCGGCCAAGCGGTCGATTCCTCCGCCATGGTCAGCGCGCCCGGGAAGTCCCGATGCACCATTTCGTTCAATGCGCGCAGGAATTCGATGGCTTCCAGGTTCTCGCGGCCACCGAACTTGTTGGGCAGCCATTCGCCTGCCTTGCGCGAATAGTCGAGATAGAGCATCGAGGCCACCGCGTCGACCCGCAGGCCGTCAATGTGGAATTCGTTCAACCACCAGTGTGCCGACGAGAGGAGGAAGGACCGCACCTCGTTGCGACCGTAGTTGAAGATATGCGTGCCCCAGTCCTGATGCTTGCCGAGTCGCGGATCCTCATGTTCATACAGGGCGCTGCCGTCGAAATGGGCGAGCGCCCAGGCGTCGGCCGGAAAGTGGCCGGGCACCCAGTCGAGCAACACGCCGATCTTGGCGCCATGCAGCGCGTCAATCAGCGCTTTGAGGTCGTCGGGGCTGCCGAACCGCGAGGTCGGCGCAAAAAAGCCGGTGCATTGGTAGCCCCACGATTCATCGAGTGGATGCTCCATCAGCGGCAGGAATTCGACGTGGGTGTACCCCATGTCGACAAGGTAAGCGGGCAGCCGCGCCGCCAGCTCGCGATAGGTGTAGAAACGGTTGTCGGGATGGCGCATCCACGAACCGACGTGCATTTCGTATATCGACATTGGCGCATGCAGCCAGTCGCATTTGCCGCGGTGCTCCAGCCAGTCGGCATCGGTCCAGGCGTGGCCCGAGGCGGCTGGTGTCAGCGCCGCCGTCGCCGGCCGCTTCTCGAAGGCGCGCCCGTACGGGTCGGCCTTGACGATCACCGCCTTGGTGTGGCGGTTGCGAATCTCGAACTTGTAGAGACTGCCCGCAGGCAAATCGGGGATGAACAGCTCCCACACGCCCGAAGCACCGAGGGAGCACATCGGATGCGTACGGCCGTCCCAGCGGTTGAAATCGCCAACCACCGAAACACGTTCCGCACTGGGCGCCCAGACGCGAAAGCGAGTGCCCGCGACGCCTTCGCGCGTCTGCATCTGCGCGCCGAGCAGGTTGTAGGCCTGCGAGTTGACACCCTGGTTGAAGAGGTAAAGGTCATGGCTGGCGTCGCCAGGAGGAAAGGCATAAGGGTCGCGGAAAACCCGCTCCACGCCCTCCTCGACGACTTTGAGGCGATACGCGGCCGGCAAGGGCGCGGCAAGCCGCAACTGAAACACGTCCGTACGTCCCTTGCGCAAGAGAGGCTGCCAGCCTTCAGCGGCTTCCATGAAAACCGTACTGGCATGAGGGCGGTATACGCTCAGCCGCCAGGCTTCGCCGTCGCGATGGGCACCAAGGACGCGGAACGGGTCGTGCTCGCGTCCATCAATAAGCGCATTGAATGTTTTGTCGGGCATTATTGCGGTCATTAGCCATAATTAGAGTTTGGTGAGGAGGATACCCCACATGCAGCACGAACTGATATCGAGCGATGCACAGGAAAGCCACGGCCGTTTCGTCAGCCAATTGACGCGCGACACTTTCGCCATGATCCTCGCCGGCGGTCGCGGCAGCCGCCTGATGCAGCTCACCGACTGGCGTTCCAAGCCGGCCGTGCCCTTCGGCGGCAAATTCCGCATCATCGATTTCACGCTATCGAACTGCGTGAACTCGGGCATCCGTCGCATCGGCGTCGCCACGCAGTACAAGGCGCAGAGCCTGATCATGCACCTGCAACGGGGCTGGAGCTTCCTCGATGGCCGCTTTGACGAGTTCATCGACCTGCTGCCGGCACAGCAGCAAATAACGGAAAACTGGTATCAGGGCACGGCCGACGCCGTGTTCCAGAACCTCGACCTGATTCGGCGGCGCAACCCCAAGTACATCCTCGTCCTGTCCGGCGACCACATCTACAAAATGGACTATGGCCGCATGCTGGCACAGCACGTGCAGTCGCAGGCGGACATGACCCTCGCGTGCATGGACGTACCGCTCGAAGAAGCTTCCGCTTTCGGAATAGTGGACGTCGACGACGAACATCGCGTCAGCAGTTTCCTTGAAAAACCGAAAAATCCGCCGTCCATGCCCGGCCGGCCGGACCGGGCGCTGGCCAGCATGGGGGTGTACGTCTTCAATGCCGCATTTCTTTATGAACAACTGATCCGCGACGCTGATAACGCCAAGTCTTCACACGACTTCGGCAAGGACATCATCCCCCGCTGCCTCGCCAATTATCGTTGCCACGCACACAACTTCGCCGACAGTTGCGTCGGGGTGACCTTGTCGGGAGTTCCTTACTGGCGCGACGTCGGTACTATCGACGCCTACTGGGAAGCGAACATTGAACTCACCAAGGTCACGCCCGACCTAAACATGTACGATCAGGAATGGCCGATCTGGACCTACCAGGAGCAGCTGCCGCCGGCCAAGTTCGTCTTCGACGACGACGACCGCCGCGGCATGGCGATCGACTCACTGGTCTCCGGCGGCAACGTCATCAGTGGCGCCGCAGTACGCCGCTCGCTGCTGTTCTCGAGCGTGCATGTGCACAGCACTGCCGTCGTTGAGGATTCGGTGATCCTGCCCAAGTGCGACATCGGCGAAGGCGCGCGACTGCGCCGGGTCGTTGTCGACAAGCACTGCCGGATTCCGGCCGGGATGAAGATCGGCTTCGACCCGATCGCGGACGCCAAGCGCTTCCATGTCACGGCCCGCGGCATCACGCTGGTCACGCCCGAGATGCTCGGTCAGCGCATCCATCAAATCCGTTGACCAGTATGTTCCCCCACGCTTGCAACCCCGGCTCGCTGCCCCCCACAGGGGGGCCTCATTTGGCAACCGCGCCCTCTTGGGGCGGCCCGGCGAGGGCCTGAAACGATGCCCGACCGGCGGCTCGATCTCGTTTTCCTCTGGCACATGCACCAGCCGGACTACCGCGACCACACGAGCGGCGAGCACGTTTTACCCTGGGTGTATCTGCACGCCATCAAGGACTACACCGACATGGCGGATCATCTGGAGCGACATCCCGCGATCCAGGCTGTGGTCAATTTCGTGCCGGTACTGCTTGACCAGATCGAGGATTACTGTCATCAGGTCGACTCCGGTCAGTACCGCGAGCCGCTGCTTCGCCTGCTGGCAACGCCCGACCTCACCCACATCCCGGCGGCCGACCGCAAACTGCTGCTGGAAGCCTGTTTTCGCAGCAACCACCACACGATGCTGGCGCCGTTCCCGCGCTACAAGCGGCTGCACGACCTCTACGAGCAGCTCGCACCGGACGGCGAAGCTGCACTTGCCTATCTCTCCGGAGATTATCTCGCCGATCTCGTTACCTGGTATCACCTGGCTTGGACCGGCGAGTCGGAACGACGTCGCCAGCCGCTGGTCGCCGAACTGATGAGCAAGGGCGAGGGCTACAGCCTGGAAGATCGGCTGGCGCTGCTACGGCTGATCGGCGACATCCTGAACAATCTGGTACCGCGCTACCGCGCCCTGCAGGAACGCGGCCAGATCGAGCTCTCGGCAACCCCGAACACGCATCCGCTGGCACCGCTGCTGCTCGACTTCCAGTCCGCCCGCGAAAGCCAGCCCGAGGCGCCGCTGCCCCAGGCCTCGACCTACACCGGCGGCCGGCAACGCCTGGATGCGCACATCGAGGCGGCACAGGCCTCGCACACCCGGCGTTTCGGCAAAGCGCCGCAGGGCATGTGGCCGGCCGAGGGCGCGATTTCGACCGGCGTCGTGCAGCAGTTCGCCACGCACGGCTGCACCTGGCTCGCCAGCGGCGAGGGTGTGCTGAACAACAGCATCACGCGCGATGACGGCAATCCGCGGCGGGCGGCATACCGGCCCTGGGCGCTGGCGTCCGCGCCGGGCATCACGCTGTTTTTCCGCGACGAGCGGCTCTCGGACCTGATCGGATTCGAGTACGCCAAGTGGCACGGCCGCGACGCCGCGCAGCACCTGATCGGCCAACTCGAGGGCATCCTCGCCGACAGCAGTCGCAGCGAGCAGCCTGTGGTCAGCATCATCCTCGACGGCGAGAACGCCTGGGAGCACTACCCGTACAACGGCTACTTTTTCTTCGAGGATCTCTACGGCCTGCTCGAAAAGCACCCGCGCATCCGCACCACGACCTATGCCGAGATTCTGGCGCGGCCGACGCCGAACCGTACCGCACCGTCGCAGTTGCGCGGTATCACGGCCGGTAGCTGGGTGTACGGCACCTTGTCCACGTGGATCGGCGACGCGGAGAAGAACCGCGCCTGGGATCTGCTCTGCGCCGCGAAGCAAAGCTACGACATGGTGCTGGGCGGCGGACGCCTTTCGCCGCAAGAGTCAGCCATGGCGGAACGCCAACTGGCGATCTGCGAAAGCTCGGACTGGTTCTGGTGGTTCGGCGACTACAACCCCAGCCAGGCTGTCGCCAGCTTCGACCAACTGTATCGCCGCAATCTTGCCAACCTCTACCACCTGCTCAAGCTGACGCCGCCGTCGCAACTCGACCAGCCCATCTCCAGGGGCAGCGACGTCGCGGCCACCGACGGCACCATGCGCCGGGCACAGGAACATCATTCATGAGCGATCACCGCATCTCCCTGCTGTTCGGTGTCCACGCCCACCAGCCGGTCGGCAACTTCGATTTCGTGATGGAAGAAGCGCACGTCCGCTGTTACCGGATGTTCCTGCAAACCGTCGAACGCTATCCCGAATTCCGCTTCAGCGTGCATTTCTCCGGCTGGCTGCTCGACTGGCTGATCGAGCGCTACCCGGAGGACATGGAGCGGCTGGCGATGATGACCCGCAGAGGTCAGGTCGAATGGTTCGGCTCCGGCGACTGCGAGCCGGTACTCGCTTCGATCCCGCATCGCGACCGCATCAGCCAGATCGACACGCTCTCCGACAAGATCGAGCGCCGCTTCGGCCAGCGCCCCAAGGGCGCCTGGCTTACCGAGCGCGTCTGGGAATCGGCGGTAGTGCCATCCCTCGCGGACTGCGGCATTGAATACGTCGCTGTGGACGACTACCACTTTCTTTGCGCCGGCGAACCGGCTGGCCGGCTAGACAGTTATTTCACCACCGAGGAGGACGGGCGCGAACTCGACCTCTTCCCGATCTCGGAGCAGGCACGTTACCGCCTCCCTTTTTCGCCTCCCGAAGCCGCGGTGACGTGGCTCGAACACCTGGCGCGCGAAGGCCATCGCGCCGCCATCTACTTCGACGACATCGAGAAGTTCGGCATCTGGCCGGAGACCTACCACTGGGTCTACGAGCAGGGCTGGCTGACCAAATTCATCGAGGGCGTACTCGCTTCTCCGCTGATCACGACCGAAACCTACGATGAGTTCCATGCCCGCCAACGCACACGCGGCATCGTCTACCTGCCGACGACCTCCTACATCGAAATGAACGAATGGACGCTGCCCGGCGCGGCGGCGCGCACCTACCACGCGCTGGTCGAGCAGGAAAAGCACGCGGGACGATTCGACGAGCGCAAGGCCTTCCTGCGCGGCGGCATGTGGCGCAACTTCTTCATGCGCTTTCCGGAGTCGAACTGGATGCACAAGCGCATGCTCGACGTCTCGGCGAAACTGGCAGCGCTGCCGCCGGACCGGCGCACGCCGGAAATGCAGGAGCACCTGCATCGCGCCCAGGCCAACGATGCTTACTGGCACGGCCTGTTCGGCGGTCTTTACCTGCCGCATCTGCGCCGCGCCATCTGGAACAATCTGCTGGCGCTGGAAGCCGCCATCGGCGGCGTGTCGCCACGGCTGACTTTTCCGCATGTCGAGCGGCGCGACCTTGACCGCGACGGCCACGACGAGTTGTTCCTGCGCGGCAATAATCTGCTGGCCGTCGTCCGCGCCAACGGCGACGCGGCCCTGGTCGAACTCTCCGACCTCGCGCTGGCGCACAACTTCGGCGACACTCTGCGCCGCCACGACGAGAGCTATCACGACAAGCTGCACGCGGCCAATGGCGACAACGCGCAGCACGGCGGCATTGCCTCGGCGCACGACCGCGTCGCCTTCCTGCATGCCATTCGGCCGCAAGACGTCGAGCCGGATACCCGCGCGCGCGGCATGTTCGACGATTGCTGGTATCCGGCCGAAGGCCCGCCGCGCCCCATCAACGACTACCGCGAGGACGGCGAGCTGGCGTTCTCGACGGTGATCTGCGCCGGCAGCCTGGCAAAGAGTTACCGCATGGAACACAACCGCCTGACGGTGCGCTACCACAGCCAGGACGCGGTCGGCCGCGTCGAGATCCGCCTCAATGTCGCCATGCCCAGCTGCGACGGCTACCTCGGCCGCTACATCCTGGAGAACGGCGATGTGCCCTGCGGCTTCGGCGACCATCTCGAACTAACCGCAATGCGTCGCCTGACGCTCAACGACGGCGTACTCGGCGGCAACCTGCTGATCGAAGCCAGCCAGCCATTGCCGCTGGTGGCCCGCGCGCACCGCACCGTTTCCCAGTCCGAGGCCGGCTTCGAGAAAATCATGCAGGCGGTCGAACTTGTTTTCTCATGGCCACTCGACGGTACGCCGCGGGAACTGGCATTGACCGTCGAGACGCGTCGCCAGCCGGCGTAAAATCAACCGATACAAAATTCCGGAGAGAGAATCGCGATGTCAGGCACCCACTTCCAGCTCGAAGTCAATCCGCAACTTCCCGATCGCCTCGCCCGGCTCGACGAACTGGCCAATAATCTCTGGTATAGCTGGGATCGGCCGACACGAACGCTGTTCTCTCGGCTCGGTAGCAAGCTGTGGGGCGCCGTCGGCCACAGCCCGAAGGCTTTTTTGAAACGGGTCGACCAGCATCGGCTCGATCAGGGAACCACCGATACGACCTTTCTCGGCTCCATGGCGCGCGTCTTGTCGGCTTACGACAACTATCTTACGGCGCCGGCGCGCGAACACGGGCCGCATCTCGGCAACGACGAACTGATCGCCTATTTCTGTTTCGAGTTCGGTTTCCACGAAAGCCTGCCGATCTATTCCGGCGGTCTCGGCATCCTGGCCGGGGACCACTGCAAGACGGCATCCGACCTCAAGTTACCTTTCGTCGGCGTCGGCTTGCTCTACCGCCAGGGCTATTTTCTGCAGACCATCGACGGCGATGGTCGCCAGCACGCCACGTACAACGACACCGATTTCGACGACCTGCCGATCAAACCTGTGCTGCGCGCCGACGGCGGCGAACTGCATGTCACTGTGAAGATGCCGGGCCGCACCGTCGAGGTCAAGGTATGGAAAGCCACGGTCGGTCGCATCCAGCTATATCTGCTCGATACGGATCTCGAGCAGAATGCACCGCACGACCGCGACATCGCGCACCGGCTCTACGGCGGCGACCGCACCACGCGCATCGAGCAGGAAATCGTGCTTGGCATGGGCGGCACCAAGGCGCTGGCCGAAATGGGTCTCAAGCCCACAATCTGGCACATCAACGAGGGACACGCCGCCTTCATGATCATAGAGCGCATGCGCCAGCTCGTGCAGGGCGGCATGGACATGCTGTCGGCGCTGGAAGCGGTGGCCTGCAATACGGTTTTCACCACCCATACCGCAGTGCCCGCCGGGCACGACCATTTCGGTCCCGACATGATCCGGCACTACTTCGAGGGCTGCTGCGCCGACATGGGCTGCGATATCACGGAGCTGATGGCGCTCGGGCAAATCCAGGGCAGCGGCGACTTCAACATGACCGCCCTCGCCATTCGCGGCTCCCGTCATCACAACGGCGTCTCCGAAGTGCATGGAGATGTTTCCGCGCAAATCTGCGCCCAATTGTGGCCGCAGATCGATCCTCCGGAAAACCCCATCGGCTACGTCACCAACGGCGTTCACCTGCCGACCTTTCTTTCCGATCTGTGGCACGAGACCTTCGACCGCATTCTTGGGCCGGACTGGTCGCAGCGACTGACCGACCACCAGGTCTGGCAACAGATTCACAGCATTCCCGACCACATGTACTGGAGCGTGCGCCAGTTGCTGAAGTCGCAGATGCTGCACCTGGTCCGTCACCGCATCACCCAGCAGCACTTGCGCGCGCACGGCTCGGAGGCGCACGTCGAACGCCTGATGCACCTGGCCGATCCGGAGAACCCCAATATCCTGACCATCGGCTTCGCGCGGCGCTTCGCGACCTACAAGCGCGCCACGCTGTTGTTCCAGAACCTTAGCTGGCTGAAACAAATCGTCAGCGATCCGCAACGACCGGTCGTCTTCATCTTCGCCGGCAAAGCCCATCCGGCTGACGAACCTGGCCAGGCGCTGATTCGGCGCGTTGCCGAAATCGCCAACATGCCGGAGTTCATGGGCCATATCCTGCTCGTCGAAGGCTATGACCTGCGTCTGGCGCGCCGACTGGTATCGGGTGTCGACGTCTGGCTCAACAACCCGGTTTTTCCTCTCGAAGCCTCCGGCACCTCGGGAATGAAAGCAGCTATCAATGGCGTGCTCAACCTTTCGGTGCTCGACGGCTGGTGGGCCGAAGGCTTTCAGGCCGGCCGGGGAAACGAGAACGGCTGGGCGATCAAGCCGACCTCAAGCGCTTACGACCAGGGCGTGGATGAAAGCCGGCGCGACTACGAAGAAGCGCGGACGTTTTACGAACTGCTACAGGACAAGGTAGTGCCGCTCTACTACGAGCGCGGCCGCATGGGCTACTCGCCGGGATGGGTGGAAATGTCGAAGCGGTCGATCGCCAGCATCGCGCCGCGCTTCAATTCGGGTCGAATGGTCGGGGAATACGTCAACAAGTACTACCATCCGGCAGCCAGGCAATGGCACCGCTACAGCAACGACGGCTTCGCCGCGGCACGGCAGTTGGCGGCCTGGAAGCAGCGAGTGCGCGCCCACTGGCCCCGTGTCGCCCTGCGCCGCCTCGATGACGCGCAAAAGCGCATCGCTTTTGGCAACAGCATTCGCTTCGAGGTCGCCGTGCGGCTTGATGGTCTGGAGCCATCGGACGTTGTCGTCGAGCTGCTGTTCAGTCGCCCCAACACCAACGTCAATTCGCGGCCGCCCCGCTCCTACAAACTGGAATACGTGGGACCGGGCAAGGATGGCGACAGCCAGTTCGCGCTGGATCTGACGCCCGAGGTATGCGGCAAGATCGACTACCGCCTGCGCGTGTACCCGTCGCACGAGCTTCTCACCCACCCGTTCGAAATGGGTATGATGGTCTGGCTATGAGCGCAGTCGCTTCGAAAACCTGGCAAGGTCTGGCCGAACACGCCGGACGCATGCGCACGACGCACCTGCGCGACCTGTTTGCGGCCGATACGAAGCGCTTCGAGCGTTTTTCGCTGGAACATGGCGGCCTGCTGGCGGATTTCTCCAAGCAACGCGTAACCGCCGAAATCATGACAGCCCTGAGCGGCCTCTGGTGGGAAGCCGACATGGCCGGCTGGATTGCGCGCCTGCGCGCCGGTGAAGCGATCAACCACACAGAGGGTCGCGCCGTATTGCATCATGCGCTGCGCCATCAGGGGACGCGGCCGATCCTGCATAACGGCCTCGACGTAATGCCGCAGGTTCACGCCGTGCTCGAGCAGATGCGCCGATTCTGCAACGCCCTGCACAGCGGTGAATGGCGCGGCGCCACCGGCGAGCAGATTCTCGACGTCGTCAACATCGGCATCGGTGGTTCCGACCTCGGCCCGAAGATGGCGACGCAGGCGCTTGCCGCCTATCGCGTCCCGCACATCCGCGTCCATTACGTCTCGAACCTCGACGGCGCCCATCTCGCGACAACGCTGACGCAACTCAGCCCGCGCACGACGCTGTTCGTCATCGCCAGCAAGACCTTCACGACGCAGGAAACCATGCAGAACGCCGCTTCGGCGCGCCATTGGCTGGTTTCGGCGCTGGGCGAGCAGGCGGTGCGCCGTCATTTCGTCGCCGTATCCACCAATCTGCCCGCGGTTGCCACTTTCGGCATCGATCCGGACAACGCTTTCGCATTCTGGGACTGGGTCGGCGGACGCTTTTCGGTGTGGTCGGCGATCGGCCTGCCGCTGGCCCTCGCTGTCGGCATGGAGAATTTCGAACGCTTCCTGATCGGCGCAGCGGCAATGGACGCGCATTTCTTCGAAACCCCCGCCGAACACAATTTGCCTTTCGTGCTGGCGCTGCTCAATGTCTGGAACGCCGATTTCCTTGGCGCCGAAAGCCGCGCCTGCCTGCCCTACAGCCAGTCGCTCGAATTGCTGCCACGCTACCTTCAGCAACTCGAAATGGAATCGAACGGCAAGCGCGCCACTCGTGACGGCAGCGATGCAGGCTGCCCGACCGCCCCCATCCTGTGGGGCGAGGCGGGCACCAACGGCCAGCATGCCTTCTATCAGTTGATCCATCAGGGCGGCCGCCTGATCCCCTGCGATTTCATCGTCGCTCGCGAACCCGACTTTCCACTGCCGGGGCACCACGACAAGCTGCTGGCCAACTGCTTCGCGCAGAGCGAGGCGCTGATGCGCGGCAAAACGGCAGAAGAGGCGCGCGACGAAATGGAGACCGCCCACGTACCCGAGGCGGTAATCGCCCGACTCCTTCCCTACAAGGTCTTCCCCGGCAACCAGCCCTCGACCACCTTGCTGTTGCCGCGTCTCGATCCCTACCACCTCGGGCAGTTGATCGCCCTGTACGAACACAAGGTGTTCGCGCTGGGGTGCATCTGGAACATCAACTCCTTCGACCAGTGGGGCGTCGAGTACGGCAAGCAACTCGCCAACCGCCTGCTGCCGATCATCGAGGGTCGCGCTGCGCCCGAGAAACTGGACAGTTCCACCGCCGGCCTGATCGCCGCCTGTCGAAGGCAATGAAAGTTCTTTTTGCCACGCCCGAAATCGCCCCCTGGGTGAAGACGGGCGGCCTGGGCGACGTCGCCGGGGCGCTACCGCCGGCGTTGCGACAGGCAGGCGTGGACTTGCGTGTATTGGTTCCCTATTACCCGGCGCTGCGTATCGCCTTCCCGGAAGACAAGGCGCTCGAAGTCGTCGCCCTCGGCGATTTCGGTGGAACCTTTGCCGATGCCACCCTGCGCATCGCCCGGACGTCCAACGGCATCCCGTTGATGCTGCTCGATTGTCCGGAGTATTACGACCGCGACGGCAATCCCTATCTCGGTCCGGACGGTGCGGACTGGCCGGACAACCATCTGCGTTTCGGGCTGCTGTCGCGAGTTGCCGCCTGGCTTGGCTCGAGCGCCAATCATCTGCCGTGGCGGCCGGATATCGTCCACTGTCACGACTGGCAGACCGGCCTGGCGCCCGCCTATCTGAAGCTGCTGCCCGATGCCCGCGCGCGCTCGCTGATCACCGTGCACAACCTGGCCTTCCAGGGATTGTTCGGCCCGCATACACTACCCGAACTCGCCCTGCCGGCACACGCCTGGGGCGTCGATGGCGTCGAGTTCTACGGTCATCTGTCCTTCCTCAAGGCCGGTCTGATCTACGCCGACGCCATCACCACGGTCAGCCCGACCTATGCGGTTGAAATCCAGACCGACGAAGAAGGCATGGGCATGGCCGGCCTGCTGCGCCATCGCGCCGAAGAGCTGTCGGGAATCATCAACGGCATCGACACCGAGGTTTGGAATCCGGCGCGCGATGCGCACATTCCCTTCGCCTACGACATCGACAGCATCGCGGCGAAGAAACAGAACAAGGCGGCATTGCAGCGTGAAGTCGGCCTGGCAGTACGCGACGACCTGCCGCTCCTGGGCGTCGTGAGTCGCCTGACGCACCAGAAGGGCCTCGACCTCATCGCCGCCATCGAGCGGCAGCTTGCCGCGCTGCCAGCACAACTGGTCGTGCTCGGCAACGGCGACAAGGCACTCGAAGCCGAGTTCCGCCTGCTAGCCGAACGCCATCCCGGCCAGTTCGCCGTGCGCATCGGCTTCAACGAGAGTCTGGCGCATCGCATCGAAGCGGGCGCGGACATCTTTCTGATGCCGTCGCGCTTCGAGCCCTGCGGCCTCAACCAGATGTACAGCCTCCGCTACGGAACGCCGCCGGTGGTGCGCGCGACGGGCGGACTTGCCGACACCGTGGTCGACGGCGTCAACGGTTTCGTTTTCCGCGAGGCGAGTGCCGAAGCGCTGCTGGCCGCGATTCGACGCGCGGCAGCAAGCTGGCGCGATCGCAAGGCATGGCAAGCCATGCAGATCACCGGCATGCGCAGCGACGTCGGCTGGGCCAAGCCGGCGGCGCAATACGCTGCGCTCTATGGAAAGTTGGCGCAATGAGCACATCCGCCGGCGTCCCGCCACGGCTAACTTTGATCGCCGCCGTCGCCAAGAACGGCATCATCGGCCGCGACGGCAAACTGCCTTGGCACCTGTCCGAGGATCTCAAGCGCTTCAAGACGCTCACCATGGGCCATCCGCTGATCATGGGCCGCAAGACCTGGGAATCGCTGCCCGGCAAACTGCCCGGCCGGCCGCACATCGTCGTCACCCGCAACCCGGCCTATGTCGCCCAAGGCGCCACCATCGCGCCTTCACTGCACGCGGCCGTCGCCGCGGCGGGCGAGACGGACGAGGTGTTCGTGATCGGCGGCGCCGAACTCTACGCCCAGGCTTTCGAATACGCCGACCGCCTGCAACTCACCGAGATCGATGCCGACTACGAAGGCGACGCTTGGTTCCCCGAGTGGGATCGCAGCCAATGGAGAGATACCGCCCGCGAAACCCAACAGGCCGACGACGGATTGAGCTACGCCTTCGTCACCTACGAGCGGGTGTAGCTGAGGTGGCGTACCGCCACGGCTGACTTTTCTCAGTCCTGCGCCACGCAATCCACATAGTAGCCGTTGCCGTTCGCCTTGACGAGGCCGTGGATGTCGGTCTCGAAGCCGGGGAACATGGCGTTGAATTCGCGGGCGAACTGGAGGTAGCGGACGATGGTCTTGTTGAAGCGCTCGCCCGGGATCAGTAGCGGGATGCCGGGCGGATAGGGCGTCAGCAGCACGGCAGTGATGCGGCCTTCCAGTTCGTCGATGGGCACGCGCTCGATCTGGCGGTGCGCCATCCGGGCGAAGGCGTCCGACGGTCGCATCGCGGGAATCATGTCGGAGAGGTACATCTCGGTGGTGAGGCGGGCGACGTCCTTCGCCTTGTAGACGTCGTGAATCTGCCGGCAGAGGTCGCGCAGGCCGATGCGCTCGTAGCGCGGGTGCTTGGCGACGAATTCCGGCAACACCTTCCACAGCGGATGGTTGCGGTCGTAGTCGTCCTTGAACTGCTGGAGTTCGGTCACCATGCTGTTCCAGCGGCCCTTGGTGATGCCGATGGTGAACATGATGAAGAAGGAGTAGAGGCCGCACTTCTCGACGATGACGCCATGCTCGGCG
Source organism: Gammaproteobacteria bacterium (assembly GCA_018819515.1). GTDB lineage: Bacteria > Pseudomonadota > Gammaproteobacteria > Burkholderiales > Rhodocyclaceae > Fen-999. The sequence continues at coordinate 589,336 of JAHJPX010000007.1, read as the reverse complement.
AGATACTTGGTGACGATGGCCGCTGGGATGCCCCAGTCGGCAAAATCGCCATCCACATCGAGGCCCGGCGTGATGACGGTGGCCTTGATCGGATCGAGCAGGTTGAAACCTTTAGCCAGCTTGCCGAAGCCATGCCAGCGCGCGCCGGCCTTGAGCATCCAGGCGTCGCGGTCCTCGATGCCCTCCTCCGAAAGGTCGTCCGGGCCCCAGACCTTGAACCACCAGTCGGCGCCCCATTCCTTCCCGACCTTGCGCATGGCGCGGCGAAAATCGAGCGCCTCCTTGATCGACTCCTCGACCAGGGCGGTGCCACCAGGCTCTTCCATCATGGCCGCAGCGACATCGCAGGAGGCGATGATCGAGTACTGCGGCGAGGTGGAGGTGTGCATCAGGTAGGCTTCGTTGAAAACGTCGCGGTCGAGATGGCTGTTCTCGGCGTCCTGGACCAGGATCTGCGATGCCTGCGACAGTCCGGCCAGCAGTTTGTGCGTCGATTGCGTGGAGAACACCATCGACTCCTTGCAACGCGGCCGGCCGGCGCCGATGGCGTGATAATCGCCATAGAACTCGTGGAAGGCGGCGTGCGGCAGCCAGGCTTCGTCGAAGTGCAGGGTGTCGATCTTGCCGTCGAGCATTTCCTTGATTTCCTCGACGTTGTACATGATGCCGTCGTAGGTGCTCTGCGTGATGGTCAGCACGCGCGGTTTTCCGTCGACCTTCGATGCGAACGGATGCGCGGCGATCTTCTTCTTGATGTTCTTCCACTCGAACTCGCTCTTCGGGATCGGCCCGATGATGCCGTAGTTGTTGCGCGTCGGCATCAGGAAGACGGGAATCGCCCCGGTCATGATGATCGCGTGCAGCACCGACTTGTGGCAGTTGCGGTCGACGATAACGATGTCGCCCGGCGCGACGGTCGAGTGCCAGACGATCTTGTTCGAGGTGGAGGTGCCGTTGGTCACGAAATACAGGTGATCGGCGTTGAAGATGCGCGCGGCGTTACGCTCGGACGCCGCCACCGGGCCGGTGTGGTCGAGCAACTGACCGAGTTCCTCGACCGCGTTGCAGACATCGGCGCGCAACATGTTCTCGCCAAAGAACTGGTGGAACATCTGCCCGACCGGCGACTTGAGGAAAGCGACGCCGCCCGAGTGGCCGGGGCAGTGCCAGGAATAGGAACCGTCGGCGGCATAGTGCGTCAGCGCGCGGAAAAACGGCGGCGGCAGCGATTCCAGATAGGCCTTGGCTTCACGCACCACGGTGCGGGCGATGAACTCCGGCGTGTCCTCGTACATGTGGATGAAGCCGTGCAACTCGCGCAATACGTCGTTGGGAATGTGGCGCGAGGTACGCGTCTCGCCGTGCAGGAAGATCGGGATATCGGCGTTGCGGCAGCGAATCTCTACGACGAAGGCCCGCAATTCGGCGATCGTTTCCTCCGCCTCGTTGGCCAGTTCCTCATCGTCGACCGAGAGAATGAAGGCCGACGCGCGGCTCTGTTGCTGCGCGAACGAAGCCATATCGCCGTAGCTGGTTACCCCCAGCACTTCCATGCCCTCGTCCTCGATCGCCTTGGCCAGTACGCGAATGCCGAGACCCGAGGCGTTTTCCGAGCGAAAGTCCTCGTCGATGATGATAACCGGGAAGTGAAAGCGCATCGCGTGCTCCTGAAAAGCAAAGACCCGCGCCGAACGGTCGGCCGCGGGTCGCGATAATAGGCGAAAGGGTTGGCGCTAGTGTTAAATCTTGGGCAGGGTCACGCCGACCTGCCCCTGATACTTGCCGCCGCGGTCGCGGTACGATGTTTCGCAAACCTCGTCGGATTCGAAGAACAGCACCTGCGCACAACCCTCGCCAGCGTAAATCTTGGCAGGCAGCGGCGTAGTGTTGGAAAACTCCAGCGTCACGTAGCCTTCCCACTCGGGCTCGAAGGGCGTGACGTTAACGATGATCCCGCAGCGGGCGTAGGTGCTCTTGCCCAAACAGACCGTGAGCACGTTGCGTGGAATGCGAAAGTACTCCATGGTCCGCGCCAGCGCGAACGAGTTCGGCGGAATGACGCAATAGCCCTTGCCGGACACTTCGACGAAGGAGTTTGGATCGAAGTTCTTCGGATCGACGATGGTCGAGTTGATGTTGGTGAAGACGCGGAATTCGTCGGCGCACCGGATGTCGTAGCCGTAGCTCGACGTGCCGTACGAAACGATCTTTTCGCCATTGACCTCGCGCACCAGTTCGGGCGCGAAGGGTTCGATCATCTTGTGGCTGTCCGCCATGCGGCGTATCCACTTGTCCGGTTTGATGCTCATCGGTGGCGTCTTCAGGGTTGGGCAAAAAAGAAAGAGCGGATTATCCGCTCTTTCAGTAGGGGGTCAATATCCGCTCATTCCTAAGCCAGACCGGCGGTGGCGCGAAGACAAGCCGAAGACAGTGCGCATTGCACGGCAAGGCAAAGTCGACGAAGCCACGGGCGGTCTGGCATAGGAATCAGGTGTTCTGAATCACGATGTTGGGAAACTTCGAGGTCATGTCCTTGGCCTTGTCGGCGATCTTGATGGCGATGCGGCGGGCAATGCCCTTGTATATCTCGGCGACACGGCCATCGGGGTCCGCCACGACGGTCGGCTTGCCGCCATCGACCTGCATGCGGATGTTGATGTCCAGTGGCAGGTGTCCGAGCACCTCGACCTCATAGTCCTGACCCATCTTCTCGGCGCCTCCGGAACCGAAGATGTGCTCTTCGTGGCCGCACTTCGAGCAGATGTGGATGCTCATGTTTTCGACAATGCCGAGGATCGGGATGCCGACCTTGTCGAACATCTTGAGGCCCTTGCGGGCATCGAGCAGCGCGATGTCCTGCGGCGTCGTGACGATGACGGCACCGGTGACCGGCACCTGCTGCGCCAGGGTCAACTGGATGTCGCCGGTGCCCGGCGGCAGGTCGACCACCAGATAGTCGAGATCCTGCCAGTTGGTGTCGCCAAGCAATTGCGTCAGGGCCTGCGTCACCATCGGGCCGCGCCAGACCATCGGGGTTTCGGGGTCGATCAGGAAGCCGACCGACATGGCCTGAATACCGTAGGCGGTCATCGGTTCCAGCTTCTTGCCGTCGTTGGACTCCGGCTGGCCCGAAATACCCAGCATCTGCGGTTGCGAGGGGCCGTAGATGTCGGCATCGAGAATGCCGACCTTGGCGCCTTCGGCGGCCAGCGCCAGCGCGAGGTTCACCGCCGTGGTGGACTTGCCGACACCACCCTTGCCACTTGCCACCGCGATGATGTTCTTGACGCCGGAGACGAGCTTGACGCCCTTCTGCACCGTGTGGGCGACGATCTTCTGATACACATTGGCGCTGACGTTGCCGATGCCGGAAATCGTTTTCAGCTTGTCGATCACCAGTGTCCGGATGGCGTCGATCTGGCTCTTGGCCGGGTAGCCGAGTTCGATATCGAGCGAAACATCGGCGCCGGAAACCTTGACGTTCTTCACGGAACGCTCGGTAACGAGATCCTTGCCGGTATTCGGGTCGACCACTTCCTTGAGGGCGGTCTGGACTTGCGATTCGGAAATGGCCATGGGAATACTCCAGGGAAATAGTTGATTAGATTTATCTAATATAACGCAGACCTTCGTTAAGTTGGGGCGTTTGCTAGAATTTCCAGTACACATCGCAGGCCCGAGCAGGCCAGAAAACTCCCGCCATGAAGCCGCGCAAGATCCTCGTCACCTCCGCCCTGCCCTATGCCAACGGCGCCATCCACCTCGGCCATCTGGTCGAATATATCCAGACCGACATCTGGGTGCGCTTCCAGAAGATGCGCGGCCATCAATGCTGGTACGTCTGCGCCGACGACACCCACGGCACGCCAATCATGCTGCGCGCGGAGAAGGAAGGCATCACGCCCGAAGCGCTGATCGCCCGCGTCCATGGCGAACACAGCCGCGACTTCGCCGGCTTTCATGTCGCATTCGACAACTACTACACGACCCATTCCGACGAGACCCGCTTCTTCGCCGAGGACATATACGCCAAGCTGAAGGAGGAGCGGCTGATCAAGGTTCAGCCCATCCAGCAGCACTACGACCCGGTCAAGCAGATGTTCCTGCCCGACCGCTACATCAAGGGCGAATGTCCGAAGTGCGGCGCGAAAGACCAGTACGGCGATTCCTGCGAGGTCTGCGGCGCAGCCTACGCGCCAACCGAGTTGAAGAACCCTTACTCGGCGGTATCGGGCGCGACGCCGGAACTGCGCAAGTCGGACCACTATTTCTTCAGGCTTTCCGACCAGCGCTGCCAGGACTTCCTGCGCATGTGGACGCAGACCAACGACCACGTGCCGCCGGAAGCGGCCAACAAGCTGCAGGAATGGCTGGGGCAGCCAGGCGAACACAAGCTGACCGATTGGGACATCTCCCGCGACGCGCCCTATTTCGGCTTCGAGATTCCCGATGCGCCGGGCAAGTTCTTCTACGTCTGGCTCGACGCACCGATCGGCTACATGGGCTCGTTCAAGAACCTGTGCGGCAAGCTCGGCCTGGATTTCGACGAATACTGGAATCAGGACTCGACCGCCGAGCTCTACCATTTCATCGGCAAGGACATCCTCTACTTCCACGCGCTGTTCTGGCCTGCCGAACTCGAACACGCCGGCTACCGCACACCGACCGCCGTTTTCCCGCACGGCTTCCTGACCGTGGACGGCGCCAAGATGAGCAAATCGCGCGGCACCTTCATCACCGCCGAGAGCTATATGCAGCAAGGGCTCAATCCCGAATGGCTGCGCTACTACTTTGCTGCCAAGCTGAACGGCACGATGGAGGACATCGACCTCAACCTTTCCGACTTCGTCGCCCGGGTGAATAGCGACCTGGTCGGCAAGTACATCAACATCGCCAGTCGCTGCGCCGGGTTTCTGACCAAGCTCTTCGACGGCAAGCTGGCCTACGGCAATGTCAATGCGCTAATGGAAGGCGCGCTCGACAGCGGGCGCGCGATCGCCGCTTCGTACGAGAACCGCGACTACAGCCGCGCGCTGCGCGACATCATGGCCATCGCCGATCGCATCAACGGCGAGATCGCCGTCGCCGAACCGTGGAACCTGGCCAAGGACGAAAGCAGGCGCATCGAATTGCACGATATCTGTTCGCGCGCACTGCACGGCTTTTACGTCCTCTCGATCCTGTTGCGACCGGTGCTGCCGGCGCTGACCGGCCGCGTCGCCCGGGAGCTTTTCGGCATGCAGCGCGATTTCCTCTGGAGCGACCTCGCCGACGCGCCTCATCGCGTGAACGCCTACCAGCACCTGATGCAGCGCATTGATGCGAAGCAGATCGATGCGCTGATCGCCGCCAACCGCGAGAGCCTGGCCCCGGCGCCCGAGCAGCAATCGCAACAACGCCATGCGGAGCATCAGGCCGATGCAGCCAAGGCAGCCGGCACTGCAGCACTAGTCAGCCATGGCGATACGCCGACCATTTCCATCGACGACTTCGGCAAGGTCGATCTGCGCATCGCGCGCATCGTCAACGCGGAGCATGTCGAGGGCGCGGACAAGCTGCTGAAGCTGACCCTCGATGTCGGCCCGCTCGGCACCCGCCAGGTCTTCGCCGGCATCAAGTCAGCTTACGATCCGGCCAAGCTGGTCGGCCGGCTGACTGTGATGGTTGCCAACCTCGCGCCGCGCAAGATGAAGTTCGGCATGAGCGAAGGCATGGTGCTCGCCGCCTCGGACGCCGACGGCCAGACGCCGGGCCTGTTTCTGCTTTCCCCCGATTCCGGCGCCACGCCGGGCATGGGCGTGAAATAGTCGATGGAAGTCAGGCACGTGATTATCACCGGCCGCGTGCAGGGCGTCTGGTATCGCGGCAGCATGACGCGGGAAGCGCAGGCGCTCGGCGTCACAGGCTGGGTGCGCAACCGCAACGACGGCAGCGTCGAGGCGATGGTGTCCGGCAGCGCCGAGTCCGTCGCCGCGATCATCGCCTGGGCGCGGTGCGGGCCGGCCGGCGCGGAAGTCGCACACGTCACAGTGGAGATCGGCGAAGGCGACTTCAGCGGATTCGAGCAGCGTCCGACCGGCTGACCGTGATCGCAGGCAGCGCTAATCGGTGCCGTATTTCGTCTCGACCTGGATGCCCATGTCCTTGAGCATGCCCATCGGCAGAATGCCGCCGGCGCAGACGATCACGCCGTGATTCTCGAAGCAAATCGCCTCGCCGTCCTTGTCGAGGTGCACGTGGTCCTTCTCGATCTTTGCCACGTTGGATGAAAGCAGCACCGTCAGCTTGCCGTCGCGCTCCGCCGCCGCCAGGCGATCGCGGTTCTTCTGCTTGATGCGACCGAAGGCGTCTCCGCGATAGGAGAGCGTCACTGTCGTGCCCGGTTGTTCCGATGTCGCGACGGCCGCCTCGATGGCGCTGTCGCCACCACCGACGACGAGGATCTTCCGCCCCTGGTATTGCTCTGGGTCGACCAGGCGATACACGACCTTCGGCGACTCTTCGCCGGGAACGCCCAGCTTGCGTGGCGTGCCGCGCCTGCCGATGGCGAGCAGGACATTGCGGGTCAAGTACTCCGCCTTGTTCGACTTGACCAGATAGCCGCCACTGGTCGCCGTCACACGCTCGACCCGCTCGTTGAAGTTGATCTTCATCCCGACCCGTTCGACGATCCGATGCCAGAACGCCAACAGGTCTTCCTTGGTAATCTCGCCGAGCTTCGCCTTGCCGACCAGCGGCAGCACAACCGGCTGGGTCATGACGATCTTGTTGCGTGGATAGTGGTAGACCGTTCCGCCCAGCGAGTCTTCCTGCTCGAAGGTGACCGAACGCAGCTTCTTTTCCATCGCGCCAAGGGTGGCGGCCAAGCCGGCCGGGCCGGCACCGACGATCACCACATCGAGTTGCTTGCCACTGCCGCGGTTCTTCGCGATCGACTCGATCGCCTGCCGCCCCTGCTCGGCAGCCTTGCGCACCAGCCCCATGCCGCCCAGTTCGCCGGCAATGTAGATGCCCGGCACGTTGGTTTCGAAACTCGGTTTGACGTGCGGGATTTCGACACCGCGCCTTTCCGTGCCGAAGACCAGTTTGATCGCGCCGACCGGGCATGCCGGCGCGCAGGCGCCATGGCCGATGCAATGCGCCGGATTGATCAATACAGCCTTGTGGTTGATGATCCCGATCGCGTTTTCGGGACATACGCGAACGCAGGCGCCCGATCCGCAGCAGACGATCGGGTCGATGACCGGGTGCAGACAGGACGGCTCCGTCAAGCCCGCCTGGATCGCCTCGTCCAGCACCTGCTTGGCGGCCTCATAGCGCCTTTGCTTGCCTTGCCAGTAGGTGTACATCACAAACAGGATGAAGGCGATGGGCAACAGGTAGTAGTAAATCTCTTTCATAGGGCGCGAATGGTACGGCAAACGTCGCTACGAAATGAATCCGACACGGATGTCGGGCTTGTGAGACAAGGCGGCTCCTGTGGGGCCTTACGTTACGTTAAGTTGGCCCTAACCTTTGTACCATGGACACAAGCTATTATGAATATCAAAACAATATCCATCGATTCGCCCATCGATAAAAAAATGCTAGGTTCGCCCGATCTCGGCCCGATGACGGAGATATCCTCGCGGGGACCTGTCAACTCCACCGCGGAGCGCGTGCTTCGCTGGACGTGGCAGGTCGGCCTCGGCCTGTTGACCTGCGTGTTGCTCGTTCTCGGCTGGCTCGTATCGACAGGAAGCCTGTACGAGGCAGGCGACGACCTCGGCTACAACATGGGACTCGTCGGCGGCCTCCTCATGCTGAGTCTGCTGCTGTACCCGGTACGCAAGCGGGCACGATTCATGAACCGGTTGGGCTCGATGCAAGCGTGGTTTCGCTACCACCAGGTGGCGGGCATCGTCGGTCCGCTGCTGGTGCTGTTCCATTCCACCTTCCGCATCGGCTCGATGAACGGCCGCGTTGCCCTGTACGCGATGATCCTGGTCGCGGCCAGCGGTCTCGTTGGGCGCTTTCTATATCGACATATCCACCGGGGCATGTACGGTCGTCACCTGACCATGCGCGACGCCGAAGAGGATTTGAAGGCGGGTACCGAGGACATCCACAACGTCTTTGCGGCGTACCCGAAAATTCACTCGAAGCTGATGGATTTTCGGACGTATGCGTTTGCCCACGAACCCAGCCATTGGCGACGGATGCTGCGCTTCATGACCTTGAGGTCGCGCGGGCACCGGCTGTCGCTTTCGATCCATGCCTACATGAAGAAGGCGCTCAGCAAGGCCAAGCACGAGAATCGCCTGACCCGTACCCAGCGAATCCTTGCCTACCAACTGGCGAAGCAAAAGACCGATCTCTTCGTCGAAACCGTCTGCGAAGCGGCCCAGCTTTCCAGTTGGGAACGCCTGTTCTCCCTGTGGCACGTCCTGCACGTGCCATTCCTCTACCTGCTCGTAATCAGCGGAATCGTGCATGTCGTTGCCGTTCACATGTACTAGCGCGTTACGTCGCGTCCTTGTCCTGGTGGCGTTGGCCGCGCCTTTCGCCGCCGACGCGCAGATGGGCGAGGTAGAAAAGGCGTTGATGCCGGGCGCGGTGATTGCCGGCCATGCCAAGTACGAACAGCAATGCGAAAAGTGCCACAAGAAATTCGACAAAGCCGCCCAGACGCAGCTATGTCTGGATTGCCACAAGGATACGGCCGCGGACGTCCGCGCCAGGAATCGCCTGCACGGACGTCTCAAGGACGACACGTGCAGGGAATGCCACACCGACCACGAAGGCCGAGGGGCGAAGATCGCCGAATTCGACAGGAAGAAGTTCGACCACGACCGTACCAATTTCAAGCTAAGGGGTGGTCACAAGGACACCAGGAACGGTTGCGACGACTGTCACAAACCCAAGAAGAAGTTCCGCGAAACGCCATCGGATTGCTACTCGTGCCACAGGAAGGACGACGACGGCGAGAAAGGGCACAAGGGCGGCCTCGGCAAGAAGTGTGCGGATTGCCACAGTGACACGAAGTGGACCGAAGTCCGTTTCGACCATGACAAGAAGACCAAATTCAAGCTTCTCGGCAAGCACAAGGAAACCAAGTGCAAGGAATGTCACGTCGACAACAAATACAAGGAAACGCCAAAGGACTGCTATTCCTGCCACAAGAAGGACGACTTCGAGAAGGATGGCGGCCACCGCGGCAAATTCGGCGCCAAGTGCGAGAAATGTCACGGCGCCGACGACTGGAAGGAAACGCTGTTCGACCATGACCGCGACACCAAGTACCGACTGAAGGGCAAGCATCGGGAGACCAAGTGCACCGAGTGCCACAAGGGCAACCTGTTCAAGGAAAAGCTGCAAACCAAATGCCTGGCCTGCCACCGCAAGGATGACAACGACAAAGGCCACCAGGGAAGCCTCGGGGACAAGTGCGAGTCATGCCATGACGAGCGGGGATGGAAGAAGACCAGCTTCGATCACGACAAGGACACCAAATATCCGCTCAAGGGCAAGCACAAGACCGCCAAGTGCGAAAGCTGCCACAAGTCCGGCCTGAAACCGTTGCCCGGCCAGAAGAAGATCGAGAAGCTCCCTACCAAGTGCTTCGAATGCCACCGCAAGGAAGACGAGGAAAAAGGGCACAAGGGAAAACTGGGCGACCGCTGCGATAACTGCCATACCGAACGCGACTGGAAGGTGGAAAAGTTCGACCACAACCGGTCGCGATTCCCGCTGTCCGGAATGCATGAGCGCGCCGTGTGCAAGAAGTGCCACAAGACCGTCGCCTTCCGCGAAGCGCCGCGCGAATGCATCGGCTGCCATGAAAAAGACGACACCCACAAAGGCGTCTTCGGCAACAAGTGCGAAAGCTGCCACGGCAACCGGACCTGGAAGAGCTGGGACTTCGATCACGACGAGGCGACGCACTTCCTGATCGACGGCGCCCATCGCAAGGTGGAATGCCATGCCTGCCACAAGAAGCCCGAAAAGGCGCCGACAAGCCGAAAAGAGTTGCCGAAACTCAGCCGCAGCTGCGTCTCCTGCCATGACCGCGAAGACGTCCACAACGGCGGCTTCGGCGTCAGGTGCGAGGTCTGTCACTTCACCGAGAACTGGAAAAAGATCCGCCGCTGACCTCGGCAATTTGGGACGGCAACGTCCCCTGCAGCAATGGCCGCGCCTTTCGCGCAGTTCACGGCATTGGCCTCCGGCTGTCGTCGTCAAACCACGAAACTTTGAAGGGTTAATCCACGGTTAAGCTTCCCTTCAGCCAGCCTGGCCGGAAGGTGGACATAATCACGGCTGGAATGTGGGGGAATCGGCGTCGCAGCGGAAGGGCAACGCCGAACTGTCAAACTTGTAGCAGTGCTCGAAGCAGCGGGAAGCGGGGGTTCGTGTCGAGCTATTTGCCATTGTTCGCCATCGCGAGCGGTGTCGCGTCGTGCGCGTGACACCGGCCAGCGTCATTCGGGGGCTGCTTTCCGCCTGGTTTGCGCTCGCCTGTGCCGCCGTTCTGGCGCAGGGATCGATCCAGGACGATCCGTCGCTTACATTCGATCACGCCACCACCGGATATTCATTGAACGGGATGCACGCGCAGGCAAGCTGCGAGTCGTGCCACACCCAGGGTGTCTTTCGCGGCACGCCACGCGACTGTGCTTCCTGTCACCGCAACGCCAGCCGGACGACTGCCACGCAGTTGCCGGTGCGTCATATACCGACCACTCAGGCCTGCGACGTATGCCACAGGACGAGTGCCTGGAACGTCGTCGTGTTCCGCCATCAGGGTGTTACCAGAGGCACTTGCCTGACCTGCCACAACGTCGTGACGGCATCGGGCAAACCCTCCAACCATCTGGCGACGACGGCGTCGTGCGATACCTGCCACAACACCCTGGTCTGGACGGCCACGACCTACAACCACGACGGCGTGGTCGCGGGAACCTGCGCCACGTGCCACAACGGTGTGACGGCAACCGGCAAGACCGCGACGCACGTTCCAACGGCCGACTCCTGCGACACCTGCCATACGACGCTGCTCTGGAGTCCGGCGAACTACCCGCACGACGCGTCCATGGCGGGCCGATGTTCGACCTGTCACAACGGCGTCACCGCGACCGGCAGACATCCCGCGCACATTCCGGACAACCGGCAGTGCGACACCTGCCACCGGAACTATGTCGCCTTCCGGCCCGCCACGATGGACCACACCGGGCTGGCCGGCCAGTGCTCTACCTGCCATAACGGCGCCTACACCAGAGATAACGCGCAGGCCAAGTCGGCCAGTCACGTCGCCACCGCGCAGCAGTGCGACGCCTGCCATGGTTCAACGACCACCTGGGCAACCAGCACCTTCAATCATGCGCTGGCCTCGCCCCCGGTGACGATCGGCAACCACAGTTGCGCCAACTGCCATGTCGGCGGCGGCAGCGGCCTGCCAAAACCGACGACCCACATCCCGACAGCCAACGCGTGCGACATCTGCCACACGAACTTCACAGCGTTCCGCCCGGCAGTCATGAACCACGACGGAACGGCCGGCCAATGCTCGACCTGCCATAACGGCGCCTACGTCGCCCAGGGAACCCAGGGCGCGCTGTCCAAGCCCGCCACCCATGTCGTGACGGCACAGCAATGTGACGTCTGCCATTCGGTCGCCACCTGGAGTCCCGCCAACTACGTTCACGAATCGAATGTCACCCGCCGCTGTTCCGTCTGCCACAACGGTGTCACGGCCACGGGCAAGGGCGCGACCCACATTCCCGACAATCGCCAATGCGACACCTGCCACACCAGCACCGGCAGCTTCCTGACTAGGACGATGGATCACACCGGACTGGCCGGCCAGTGCTCGACCTGTCACAACGGCGCCTACCTGAGCCAGAACGCGCAAGCCAAGTCGCCCACGCATACGGTCACGGCGGAGCAGTGCGACGTCTGCCACATTTCGACATTCACCTGGTCGACGACGATCACCGACCACTCGCGGTTCACGCCGCCTGTCACCATCGGCGACCATACCTGCGCCAACTGCCACCGCAGTGGCGGCACCGGCCTGCCGATGCCGACGACCCACATTCCGACGGTATCCGCCTGCGACTCCTGCCACCGGAATTTCATCGCTTTCCGTCCCGCCGTCATGGATCACACCGGGCTTACCGGCCAGTGTTCCACTTGCCACGGCGGCGGCTACGTTTCCCAGGGTGCGCTGGCGAAACCGGCGACCCACGTCGCAACAACGAGCCAGTGCGACGCCTGCCACAGCACCACCGCCTGGATTCCGGCGGGCTATACGCACGAAGCCACCGCTGTCGGCAACTGTTCGAACTGCCATAACGGCACCACTGCGACAGGGAAGCACGCCGGACACATCCCGAGTATCCGTCAGTGCGACGCCTGCCACAGTAACTATGTCGCCTTCCGACCCGCGACGATGGATCACACCGGGCTTAACGGGCAGTGCTCGACCTGCCACAGCGGCGCCTACCTGACGGAAAACGCCCAGGCCAAGCCCGCGACGCACCTTCCGACCACCGCGCAATGCGACAGCAGCGGCTGCCATACGTCGACCACCACCTGGGCGGGCGCGACCTTCAACCATTCCGCCACCGCGCCGCCTGTCGTCATTGGCGACCACACCTGCGCCAACTGCCACCGTGCAGGCGGTTCCGGATTGTCGAAGCCGACCAACCACATCCCCACCACCGGCGCGTGCGATACCTGCCACAGGAACTTCACCGCCTTCACACCGGCAACAATGGATCACACCGGCACCAACGGGCAGTGCAACACCTGCCACAGCGGCGCTTATGTCGGCTCCGGCGCGGATGCCAAACCGGCCACCCACATGACAACGACCGCTTCGTGCGATGTTTGTCACACCACAACCGTATGGAGACCCGCCACCTTCACGCACTCCGGCGTCGGGGCGGGGACCTGCGCGACCTGCCACGGCGTTTCCGCAACGGGTAAACCATCCGGACACATACCGACGGCACAGTCGTGCGATCAGTGCCACCGGACGACCGCGTGGTTGCCGCTGCTGACGCCGTACTCGCATACCGGCATCGCCCCCGGAGCGTGCGCCACCTGCCACAGCGCCGGCTTCACGGGCGTCGACGTCAAGCCGGCGTCGCACATCCCGACCACGTTCGCCTGCGACCAATGCCATCGCACGTCGGCGTGGTTGCCGCTGATCACGCCTTACTCGCATAACGGAGTCGCGGCGGGAACCTGCCTCACCTGCCACACCGCGCCCTACACCAGCATCGTGCTCAAACCGGGCAACCACATTCCGACGACGCTTTCCGCAAGCTGGTCGTCCTGTGACGCCTGCCACAAGAGCTACAGCACCTTCTCCAACGCGAGAATCCACCGCACCGTCTTTACATCGGTCAGCGCGTATCCCGGAACCTGCCTGACCTGTCATTACCGCGGCAATCCCTATGGCGTGGAAGGCCCGGAAAACGACTCACGACACACGCGGTCGCCGGGCAACGGTTCCTGCGACCAGTCCGGGTGCCATCGAAGCGTGACGGGTTTCTAGCCGAGTGAATATGACGGTCACAAACGATCGCGGTTTGCGCGCAGTCAGGATCGGGCTGCGCGCCGCCGCCCTGGCGGCGGCGACAATGCTGTCGCTCCACGCACCGCTTTCGGAAGCGCAAATTCTCGAGCGCGTCGAAGTCAGCCGCACCAACGGCCACGCCGAGATACGAATCGATTTCGGCATCGAGATCCAGTATCTGCGACATGCTCCGCCGGGGAAGGGGCGGGAGCTCAACATCTTCATCCGGAGAACCCTGCCCGTCCCGCCGGAGACCGACGTCGTCACGGAAACGCTAACGGCGCCACGGACCGACATCGTGCCGCCGTTTACAGTCACCTATCCGAAACTCGGCAACGCCGTCAACATCAGTTTTGCGCAAGAGACCTCCTGGGAAGTCAGGCCGGGGCCGGACAGTCGCAGCATCGTCGTCGTCGTCCCCGTACTGCGTGGAGCGCGCGACGTGGTAGTCGAAGTCCGCGCCGCGCCGCCGCCGAAGCCGGCTCCGGTGCCAGTCGTCGAACCAGGCCCCGCGCCCAGCGTGGCGGCTGCTCCCGCCATGCCGGTGCCAACGACGCCATCCGTTCCAGTTCCCGCAGTTGCCGCCGCCGTGCCGGCACCCACGGCCCCGGCCGCTCCTGCCCCTCTGGTCGCCGCACCGACGATCGCGGCGGCACCCCCGCCGGAACCGTTACCGCCGCCAACACCCTCGCCGCAACCGCCGGCAGCCCCACCACCACAGACGCCTGCGCCGCCCGCTCCGCTGGCACCCGCCGCGGAAGCGCCGCCGCCCGACGCCATACCTGCCGTTCCGGTCCTGACCACCGAACAAGTGGAGTCGTTTGCCCAGGGCTTCATGGCCGACGCCCGCAAGGCACTGGAAGAAGGCGACCTGGCGCGCGCCACCAACCGTCTCAACCGCACGCTCGGATTGCCGTCCAACAACCAGACCGAATCCGCCCAGGCCTTGATCGGCGAGGTCCGTGAACTGAACGGCGAGATCGCCAAAGCGCGGGCGGAGTACGAGCTCTACCTGAAGCTCTACCCAAAAGGCCCCCAAACGTCACACGTCAAGGAGCGACTTGCTGCGCTGCCCAAGTCCGAACCTCGATCGGAGGCCCGCCGCCGTCCCTTGCGGCGCGGCCCGGCCGAATGGATGGTATACGGCGGTCTTTCGCAGTACTACTACACCGGCAAGTCGCACATCGAGGTGACGACGCCACCGCCGCCCGGGCTGCTCGACTTCACCACAGACGTGCTGTCGCTCACCGATCAGGACGCGCTCATCACCAACCTCGACCTCAACGCCCGCCGGCGCGACGGCATCACCGACACGCGAATCGTCCTGCGCAACACCGATACGCAGAACTACCTGGACCGGTCGCGGAGCTATAACCGCCTCTACTCGGCCTATGTCGAACAGTCCGACAAGGAGCTCGGCTACTTCGTCCGCGCCGGCCGCCAGACGCCGACCGGCGGCGGCGTGCTGGAACGCTTCGACGGTCTCAACGTCGGCTACAACTTCTCCGACCGCTGGCGCATCAACGGGGTCGCCGGCGACGCCGTCGAATTCCTGTCGCCGTTCAAGAAGAACTTCTATGGCGTCAGCCTCGACATGCAACCGCAGCCGGACGAGTTCGGCTTTGGCGTGTACGCCTTGCGGCAGACCCTCGACGGTTTCCTGAACCGCCAGGCAGTCGGCATCGAGACCCGCTATTTCGACATGCACGCCACGCTTTACGGCATGCTCGACTATGACACGCTGTACAAGGGCATCAACATCGCGATGCTGCAGGGCAACTATCGCAGCGACGAAGGCACCAACTACTTCACCTACATCGACCACCGTAAGACGCCGCCCTACAGCCTGAGCAATGCGCTGCCCGGCCTGGCCGGCATGTCGATCAAGGATGCGATCGCCGCCCAGGGAATCGACCAGGTGCGCGCCGACGCCATGGCCCTCACAGCCACCTCCAACATGCTCGCCGTCGGCCTCACCCACCCCTTGTCGCCGCGCTGGACCCTCGGCACCGACTACCGCGCCGCCGCCATCTCGTCGACCGAGGCCACCGCCACCATGCCGGCCATGGCCGGTTCCGGCACCAACCACGTCTTCAGCCTGCAGGCGATCGGCAACAGCCTGATGGCCACCAACGACGTCGGCGTCATCAACACCAGCTACATCAAGGGCGCGACATACAACGGCACGGCCATCGGCGGCAACTACGTATTCCCGTACGGAGACGCCTGGCGGTTCGATTTCAACCTGCGCTATTACACGCAGAGCGACGACTTCGACGAAAAGCAGGTTCGCACCTCTCCATCGCTGAAAATCGCCTATCGCTGGAACCCGGTTACCATCGAGGCCGAAGCGGGCGCCGAAAACGTCAGCATCGATGGCCCGTCGCGTACCGAACGATCCAATCGCCGATACGTCTTCGTCGGCTACCGGCTAGACTTCCGGTGAGCCATCGTTGCGGGTTTGAGGCGCTTTTCCTGGAGCAGGTTGAATGACCAAAATTAGCGAAGCCTTGCGCGAACTGCTGCTTGCGCGCGCCGCCGGCATGATCGACGCGGACGAGTTCGAGCGTCGCCAGGCCGCCCTGCATGCCGAACTGCTGGCGCAGACAGCGCCCCCGAAACAGGGCAATCGCTGGCTGCTCGTCGTCGCGGCAGGCGTCGTTGCATTCGCCATCGGCGTCTACGCCTGGAAGACCGGCGCTCTTGCGCCGCCGGCCGAGGTGCCGCCCATCATGTCGGCTGCGCCAACCGCCATGCCGCCGCAACCGGCCGGCGCGAGCGGCGCAGGCGGCGACCTGAGCGCGATGGCGTTACGCTTGGCGGAGAAGCTGACCAAGGATCCGACCAACGGCGACGGCTGGGCATTGCTTGGACAAACCTATATCGAACTGCGCCAATACAAGGAAGCCGACCAGGCCTTCGCCAAGGCCGCGGGGCTCGGGCAGATCGACGCGCGACTGCTGGCCGAATGGGCCGACGCGCACGTCGTCGCCAACGACCGGCAATGGGACAAGACCGCGCGCGATCTCGTCGCCCGCGCGCTGGCCGCCGACGACAAGGACCTGAAGGCGCTGGCGCTTTCCGGCAGCGAGGCGTTCGCTCGCGGCGACTACAAGCAGGCGATCGCGCGCTGGCAGAAGCTGCGCAAAGTCGCGCCGCCCGACTCGATGGATGTCCGGCTCGCCGACGCCAATATTGCCGAAGCCCGTGCTGCTATCTCCGGCAAGAGATCCACGAATGCGGACGGTGCGCCGAACGCCGTTGCCATCGACATCAAACCGGGATCGAATCCCCGTTAGGCGGCGTACCGCCACGGCTGACTTTTCCGTGTGCGGGGAGGCGGGACGATTCAGTCGCCGAATCAGTCGCTGAATTTCGGCGCGCGTTTTTCGCGCATCGCCGCGAGTGCCTCGTCGAGATCGGCGGACATCAGCATCGCCGCATTCCAGGTCGCGACGTAGTTGAGGCCGTCGGCCACCGAGTGATCGCGCCCGTAGCTGAGCATCTCCTTGGTGCCGCGAATCGCCAGCGGCGACTTGGCGGCAATGCTCGCGGCGATTCCGCGCACGCCGGCCAGCATGGCTTCCGGCGATTCGAAGACGCAATTGACAAGGCCCATCGCCTGCGCCTCGACGCCATCGAAGTCGCGCCCGGTATAGGCCAGTTCCCGCACAATGCCTTCCGGCACCAGACGCGGCAGCCGTTGCAGCGAGCCGACGTCGGCGGTCATGCCGACGTCGATTTCGCGCACCGAGAACTGCGCATCGGCCACCGCGTAGCGCATGTCGCAACAGGCGATCAGGTCCACCGCGCCACCGACGCAGGCGCCGCTGACGGCGGCGAGGACAGGCTTGCGGCAGCGCTCGATGCTCGTCAGGCAGTCCTGCAGATCGAGGATCAGCCGCCGCAGATTCTCGCGGCCGCGCGCTGCGTCCGCGTGCGCCGCCGTTTCGGCAATGCCGGCCAGCATGGCCAGGTCGATGCCCGCGCAGAAGTGGCGCCCGGCGCCACTGAGGATAACGACGCGCACGGCATCGGCCGCGTCGGCCCACCGGAAGGCCGCGCGCAGTTCCTGCCACATCGCTTCGTTCAGGGCATTGGCGCGCTCGGCGCGATTCAGGCGGATGTCGCAAATACCGTCCGTCATCGCGACAGTCAGGGATGCGAGTTGGGGTAGTTCGCTCATGGCCGGCTCCGGTTGCTCAATGCAGGATCTTCTGGCCGCCGCAGCATTTCTTGAACTTCTTGCCGCTGCCACACGGACACAGGTCGTTGCGGCCGACCTTGGGATCGTCGCGCCGGATCGTGGACTTCGCCTTGCGGACCGGCAGCCACCACGCCAGCATCGCCAGGACGCACTCGCCCAGCGAAGCGACGTACTCGTCGTGGCGCGCCGCGATTTCGGGGTTTGCTTCCAACTCCGCCCAGCCGACCTCGGTGCCGTAGAGCAGGATCGGATAGAGCATGTCCTCGCCCTCTTCCGCTTCCATGAGCGGTCGCCAACCCTCCTCGTCGAGCGCCATGCCGCGCACGAAGCCGGTGCACCATTCGTCGATGATCGCAGTCGTCCTGCCTTCGTGTTCGCGCTCGTACAACAACGGCTCGAAGGTATCCGGCTCGTCGCGCAGGTAGAGCAGGATGTCGTTGGCGTGGCGTAGCACCAGCGTCGTCATCCGGTCCGCCTGCGCCTGCGACTGCCATGCCATACTGCCACCCCAGACGACCGGCAACCACTGGCTCGGCGGCAGATTTTCGGGGGCGATCGCCAAGGCGGTGAGGAAACCGTCCAGCATGGAAATGTCCATGGCATCCTCGCCGGTAGCTTCCGACATGAGGAAACCGTCGAGCTCGTCGAGCTCCTCGTCGGTCAGGGGGTTCGCAAAACTCATGGCCACAGTTTACATCGCTTGCATGACGAATACGCGCGCATGACCGCCACGCCACTGACTGTGTTGTACCGCGACGACCATCTGGTCGCCATCGACAAACCGTCGGGTTGGCTCGTCCATCGCAGCAATCTCGACCGGCACGAGACGCGCATTCTCGTCCAGGCGTTGCGCGACCAGATCGGCCAACATGTCCATCCCGCCCACCGGCTCGACAAGGGCACCTCCGGCGTCATGCTGTTCGCCCTCGATCCGGCCGCCGCCGGCAAGCTGGGCGAGCAGTTCGGGCGGCACGCCGTGCGCAAGACCTACTGGGCCGTCGTGCGCGGCTGGCCGCCAGAGTCCGGCCGCATCGACCATCCGCTCAAGAGCGAGCGCGACAAATACGGCGACGTGCCGCCGGACGCTGAAGCGCAAACCGCATGCACCGAGTTCCGCCGCCTCGCCACCGTCGAACTGCCGCACGCCGTCGATCGCTACCCGACCGCCCGCTACGCTCTGGTCGAACTTCACCCGCTCACCGGCCGGCGGCATCAACTGCGCCGCCACATGAAACACATCGCGCACCCGATCATCGGCGACGCCACCCACGGCAAGGGCCGCCACAATCGCTGGTTCCAGGCCACGTTCGGCTGCGACCGCCTGCTGCTCGCCTGCACCGAACTCTCCTTCGACCATCCCGCCGACAGGCGCGCCATGACGATCCGCGCGCCGGTCGGCGACCAGTTCGCGCGGGTGGTCGCCGCCCTCGGCTGGTCTGTTACATCGTAACAAAGCGAAACACTTGACGGCCGGTCGCCAGTAGTCGGACGGTGATGCGGCTGCGTTATTCGCTCCGGGACGACAATGTTCCGCAATCAAAAGGAGCGAACAATGAAAACCAGACTCATGATCCCGGCCCTGCTTGTTGCCGCCATCAGCACCAGCGCCTTCGCCCGCGACGGCAACGACCGCGACTCGCGTCACGACCGTCAGCGTCCGCAGCAAGTCGTCAGGCACACCCAGCCCACGGTCGTCGTCGTGCAACCGCGCGTCGTTCATCGTGCGACATACGTCCGTCACATCGCCCCGGCGCCACGCATCGTTCATCGCACGGCCCACGTCCATCGCGTCGCCCCGCCGCCCCCGCGCGCCCTGCCCCGACCGCATGACGCCGACCGCGCGATCGCGCAGACCGTCGGCGCCGTTACCGGCGGCATCATCGGCAATCAGGTCGGCAACGGCCACATTGCCCCGACACTGGTCGGCGTCGTCATCGGCGGCATCATCGGCGACCAGTTCGCCCGCTACTGAATCCCATCCACGAACGGAGCACCATCATGAAGACCCAACTCACGATAGCTGCCGTCATCGCGGCCGTCACGCTCGGCACCAGCGCCTACGCCCGAGGCAGCGATGATCGCCGTGACCACGGCCGCGACGATCGCGGTCGCTACGAACAACGCGACGACCATTGGCGCAACGACCATCGCCGGGACCGCTGGCGCCACAACCACTGGCGGCACGACCACCGCCGCTCGTATACGTATGGCTACGGCTATCCGCCCCCGCCACGCTACTATGCTCCGCCACCGCCCCGCGCCACCGTTTACATTCCCCTGCCCCCGCCGCCGCACGTCGTCCTGCGCGAACTGCTGCACGGTCACTGAGCCGCAAAGCACAAGGCCCCCGCGGTATTCCGCGGGGGCCTTGGCGTGTCGCCACGGCTGACTTATCTCCGGACAGGTCCAGTCGTGCCCAGAGAAGTGCGCGCACAGTCCAGCGCTTGAGACTGGAGACGTTTTCCCGCTTGCCGGGAAACGTCAAAGCTCCTCGCGGGCAAGGCCATTGCCCTAATATTCGTTTCGCCTCCCCCCGGCTTTGGTGACGGAGCGCACGAGCTTTCCAAACGCCCGGTCCTTCTTGCGCTTTTCAAGATGCGACATGTCGTGAAACGCTGATTCCTTCTTGAGCTTCAGGTAGTTTTGAAAATGCGCCGGATCCAGTTCACCCTGCGCGATGGCGCTCTGAATGGCGCAGCCCGGCTCGCTGGTATGCGTGCAGTCGGCGAAGCGACAGTTCGCTGAGTGCGCCTGGACATCGGCAAAACTGGCGTCGACTCCCTCGCTGACCCCGAGCATCCCCAATTCGCGCATACCGGGCATGTCGATCAACAGCCCGCCGTGCTCAAGCACAATGAGCTGACGCCGGGTAGTCGTATGCCTGCCTTCTCCCGAGTGGCTGACTGCACCTGTTGCCAGGCCGGAATCGCCAACCAGACGATTGATGAGCGTTGTCTTGCCCACGCCGGATGATCCGAGCAGGCAGTAGGTCTTGCCGGGCTGAATCAGCTCGCGGGTCTCGTCAACGCCCGTTCCGCTGACATTGCTTAGCGCGATGATTCTGGCGCCGATGCCGGCATGGCGAATCAGCGAAACCAATTGCTCCAGTGCCTCCGGGCTGACCAGGTCGGTCTTGGTCAATAGTACGACCGGCTCAATATGCCCTTCGCTGGTCATCACGAGATAGCGCTCGAGTCTGCGCACATTGAAATCAAAGTGACAGGACTGAACAATGAAGGCTACATCGATATTTGCAGCGATCATCTGGAATTCGACATTGTCGCCGGGCCTTTTTCGTCGCAGAAACGACTGTCGCGGCAGTACATCAAGGATGCTCGCGTGTGCGCCCGAGTCTTGATACTTCACGCGAACCCAGTCGCCGACACATGGCATGTCGGCGGAGGATTCGCAGGCATAGAGGGCGCGGCCCGTCAGCTTCGCGGGTACTTCACTCTCCGCGTTCCTGATGAGGTACTGGTCGCGATCAACCGCGGTCACCCTGGCGATGGACTCGCCCGGATCACAGGACCGGTCGGGTGGTGAGAAACCTTCAGGGCGGTCACCTGTGACAGGCGCTGTGTGTTCCGACTCATCGCATGCATCGGAAATGCGGTCACTATCGGCAAACACGTGGAAAAGCGGTTGCTTCGGCTTGGAAATGGTCATGTTGGAAATCCATTTGCAGTAATCCAAACGAAAAGAAACAACAAACCACCTGCGGGTGGCCTGCCAAATGTTTGTGATCGCGATAACCTGGAAACCCCGCTGGCGCAGGGATCGGGTTATCGGATTACTGCAATCTCCAACATCCAAACCTCGATAAGTTGCGCGCGCCGAATCTGGCTGCGCGGGGCGATGTTAGCCACGGGGAGAGCGAAAATCAAGAAACCCGAAATCGGGGATGATCGAGGCCAGCCGAATGACGGCGACGATATTCCGCGAATGGCGGCTACGCGTGGTACTACCAACCGCGCGATCCTGGCCATCTCTGACATCGTGAAAAGTCAGCCGTGGCGACACGCCGCCAGCGGCGAACACAGGGTATCGAGCCATCGCAGCGCTGCCAGCGGATGGCCGGCGCAAACCCGGAGCAGGCTAGCTTACGCCGCAGCGCAGTGATTCGTGGTGGCGGAAGGCGGCGCGGACGGTCTGCAGCAATTCGGTGTCGTCCCACGGCTTCGACAGCAACTTGAACAGGTCGCACGTCCGCATTGCTTCGTTGGTGACCTCGGGGTCGGTGAAGCCGGTCAGCAGAATGCGCACCGTATCCGGATAGCGGTCCTTGACCTCGCAGAGGAATTCCGCACCCGTCATTCCCAGCATCAGGCCGTCGCAAATGACCACACCCACGTCGTGTGCGTTGGCCATCCGATCCAGCCCGGAAAGACCGTCTTCTGCGGTCAGTATTTCATAGCCCTCGTTTCGCAGCAGTCGCTTCACGGAGGACAGGATGCTTCGCTCGTCGTCCACCAGGAGAAGTGTCCGCGCCGGTCGCTGTTGTTTTTGTTTTATGTCGATATTCATCGCCAACCCCCTGCATCCGCCGCACAAGCCGCATTGCGGCCCCAACCTGCCAATCAACCGTTCTGAATCGTAGAAGGCCGCAATGACGATGTCAACACCGGATATTGTTTTTGGGTATTCCGCCGACTGCTGAAAACCGGTTGCCGGACTTGAAAGTTGCACCATTTGCAGGCACGATGCGTCGCTGAAATGCCGACACAACCCACCCGCAACCTCGTCATCGCCGCCATCGCGCTAGTTGTGCTGCTGGCGATCTCCGGCTTCCGGCCTTACGACCGCCCGACCTGGCTTCTTGAAGTCTTTCCGGTGCTGATCGCGCTGCCGCTGATGGCGCTGACTTACCGCCGTTTCCCGCTGACCACGCTGCTCTATGCGCTGATCTTCCTGCACGCCATCGTGTTGATGGCCGGCGGCGCCTACACTTATGCGCGGGTGCCGCTGGGCTTCTGGATCGCGGACGTGCTGGGCATGGACCGCAACCCCTACGACAAGATCGGCCATTTCATGCAGGGCTTCGTTCCCGCCATCATCGCGCGCGAAATCCTGATTCGCGGTGCCTACGTGCAGGGTCGCAAGATGCTGGTTTTTCTGGTGGTGTGCGTGGTGCTGGCGATCAGCGCCGGCTACGAGCTGATCGAGTGGGCGGCGGCGCTGGCGTTCGGCCAGGGCGCCGAGGAATTCCTCGGCACGCAGGGCTACGTCTGGGACACGCAGTCGGACATGTTCTACGCGCTGATCGGCGCCTGCGCGGCACTATTGCTGCTCGCCCGCCTGCACGACCGGCAGATCGCGCGGCTGGGAGCGCCTGACGCCGGATGATAGAGCGCAGGCCCTAGAACTTTCGGCAGTGACGGTTGTCGGATTGGCGGCGCTGGCGCGATGGCGCAATGGCGGCGATAATGCCGACCCCGTTTCAATCAACGTCCCCACCGGATACCCAATGTCACGACTGAAAACCGCCCTGATCCTGATTCCTGTCATCCTACTCACCGCCTGCGGCGGCGAACCCGAAGACACGCGCCCCGGCCAGCCCGTTGCGCACCGCCGAGCCGCCTTCAAAGAGATCATCAAGTACTTCGAGCCGATGGGGGTAATGATCCGCGCGAACGAGTACGATGCGGCGAAATTCCAGTCCCTGACGTTGCGCATGATGGAGCTGCGCGACAAACCGTGGGAGTACTTCGGCCCGGACACCAACTATCCGCCCAGCCGTTCCCGCGAGGAAGTATGGACGCAGCCGGAGAAGTTCGAAGCCGGAAAAAAGGCCTTCTTCGATGCCACCGACAAGCTCGCCGCGATCGCCGGCACGAAGGACAAGCGAGAGGCCGGCGCAGCGTTCCAGGCGGTCCAGAAGACCTGCAAGGACTGCCACGACGCGTTCAAGAACGACTGAGGAACCTGTGGAGCGCCGCGAGCGGGGTGCGGCGCACGGAACTGCGCTGCCGGCTTTTCAGGGAATCAGGTAGAGCAGCACCGCGAAGTAGTGCAGGCCGCCGCCGAGCAGCACGAAGCCGTGCCAGATGGCATGGCTGTAGCGCAGGCGCCGCCACTTGTAGAAGATCACGCCGATTGTGTAGGCCAGCCCGCCGGCGGCAAGCAGCGACAGGCCGCCGATGCCGATGTTCTCCAGCAGCGGCTTGGTGGCGACTACCACCAGCCAGCCCATCGCCAGATACAGCGCGACGATCAGGCCGTGCAGCCGGCCGTGCAGGACGAACTTCAACACGATGCCGGCGATCGCCAGCGTCCACACCGCCGCCAGTATCGTCCAGCCCCACGGACCGGGCACGCCGAGCAGCATGAAGGGCGTGTAGGTGCCCGCGATCAGCAGGAACACCGCCGAGTGGTCGAACACTCGTAGTACGCGCTTGACGCGCTCGAGCTGGATGCTGTGATAGAGCGTCGACGTCGTGAAGCAAAGAATCAGCGTGGCGCCGAAAATGGCGCTGGCCGTCACGTGCCAGGCATTGCCGTCGCGCGCCGCAAACGCGGTCAGCACCGCCAGCCCGGCGATCGCCAGGACGATGCCGACGCCGTGCGTGACGCTGTTGGCGATTTCCTCGCCAAGGGAGTAACGCGGCAATACGGGTGTGCTCATCCTTCCCGGAACTCTTCGACGGCGCGGCCGGCCAACGGCGACGCACGGGTTGAGAAAAACGCTGGTATGGCAGTCTGCGGTGATTTGCGTCATGATAAGTATTCGCGTCGTCCGCATCAACCATGACTAACACGATGGATATACCCGCGACCGTCACCCGCCTGCGCCGGACCTTCGATTCCGGCATCACGAAACCGCTGGAATGGCGCCACGAACAGCTTCGCGGAATGCGCCGCATGCTGGTCGAGCGTGCGGCCGAATTCGACCTCGCGCTGAGCGAGGATCTGGGCAAGCATCCGATCGAATCGAAATTGACCGAGACCGGCATGGCGGTCGGCGAGATCGACCACACGCTGCGGCACCTGAAACGCTGGCTGGCGCCGCGTCACCGCGGCGTGCCGCTGATGCTGCAACCCGCCTCGGCGAAGGTAATGCTCGAACCGCTCGGCGTCGTGCTGGTCATCGCGCCCTGGAACTATCCGGTGCTGCTGTCGTTGACACCGCTGATCGGCGCGCTGGCGGCAGGCAACGTCGCCATCCTCAAGCCCAGCGAACTGGCGGTATCCACCTCGGTGCTGCTTGCCCGCCTGCTGCCGAAGTACCTCGATCCAAACGCGATCGCGGTCGTCGAGGGCGGCGTCGACGAGACCACCCTCCTGCTCGAACAGCGCTTCGACCACATCTTCTACACCGGCAACGGGCGCGTCGGCCGCGTCGTGATGACGGCGGCGGCGAAACACCTGACGCCGGTCACGCTCGAACTCGGCGGCAAGTCCCCCGTCTGGGTAGACGACAGCGTCGACCTCGCCGCCGCCGCGCGGCGCATCGCCTGGGGCAAGTTCATCAACTGCGGCCAGACCTGCGTCGCGCCCGACTACCTGCTGGCCGCGCCCGCAGTCGCCGACAAGCTCGCGCCCTTGCTCGCCAGGGCCATCGTCGAAATGTACGGCGCCACTCCCGCAACCAGTCACGACTATGGTCGCATCGTCAACGTACGCCAGTTCCATCGCCTCGCCACGCTGCTCGACGAAGGCCGCGTCGTTGCCGGCGGGCAGACCGACGAAGCGCAGCGCTACATCGCGCCGACCGTTCTCGACCACGTCGCCCCCGACGCCTGGCTCATGCGCGACGAAATCTTCGGCCCCATCCTGCCCATCGTCCGCGTGCCCGACCTCGACGCCGCGCTGGCGCACATCCGCGCCGGCGACAAGCCGCTCGCGCTCTACGCCTTCACCGACGACACAGCGACACGGAAACGCTTCGAGGACGAGACCTCATCGGGCGCCATCGGCTTCAACGTCGTGGTCGCCCATCTGGGCGCACCCGACCTGCCCTTCGGCGGTGTCGGCCCCAGCGGCATCGGCGCCTACCATGGCCGGCGTTCCGTCGAGACTTTCAGCCACGAAAAGCCGGTACTGAAGAAGCCGCTCCGGCCCGACACCCTGCGCCTGGTCATGCCGCCCTATGGCAAGGCCGCCGAGCGCATCATCCGCTGGATGATGAAGCGGTAGTCATTTACGCCACTCGGCGTACCGCCACGACTGACCAGCCCGAAGGGCGCAGGACGCAACGCAGTTGCGGTCCCGAGCAAAGCGAGGGATGGGGCAACGCCCCACACTTTTCGGAAATGGCGATATACGACTCGTCGCCAGCCCTTGCCGTCTTTGGCCAGCCTGGCCGAAACACAACGGTCGCCGATGCGCATGGCGCGCCGCATCCGATCAATGCTTGTCGTCGGGCGGGTTTGGCTCAAGCGCCTTTGTTAGCGCTGCGCGCAAGCGAGCCGGCTTGATGGGCTTGTGAAGCATGATGAGATTTTCAGCCTCTGCCGCCTGCAATGCCGCCCTGCTCGTATCGCCCGTCACGAGGAGCGCTGGCAGGTTCTGGCCGTAAAGCTCCCTGAAGGCGGCAATGGCACGGATTCCAGTGTCCGGTTCCGGCAGGCCCATGTCCGAGACAAGCCCGTCGATCGACATCTGGCCAAAATCAACCAGTCTCAAGCACTCCGCGACCGACCCGCCAACGATCACATCACATCCCCATTTTCCCAGGAGCTTTTCCATGCCGGTTCGTATGGCTTCTTCGTCGTCGATAACCACCATCCGGCGACCGGCCAGGCTATCGGGCACTCGCGCAGGTTCGGCTTCCGGCGGGATGGATGCTGGGCTATCCGTCGCGCCGGCCAGCGGCACCGTGACGACAAAGCAGGAACCCCGGCCGGCCTCCGAACGCAACGTCAGCGGATGATCGAGGAGGCGCGTGATGCGATCGACGATCGCCAGGCCGAGACCCAGACCCTGTTCCCGATCGCGCGCCTTGTTGTCGACCTGGTAGAACTCGCCGAAGATCGCCGCCTGCTTGTCGGCCGCGATGCCAATGCCGGTATCCAATACCTCGATGGCGAGATGTCCGTTGCGGCGTCGGCAGCCGACCAGCACGCGGCCTGACGGGGTATAGCGAATTGCATTCTCGATCAAATTGCGCAGCACTTGTCCAAGCAGTACCGGATCGCTGACGATGTCGGCGGAGCAGGACCGCACATCCAGCCGAACACCTTTCCTTTCGGCGACCGGGGCAAATTCATGTTCCATCTCGGAAAGCAGCGAATGAACGGGAAAGGCCTGGCAGTCCGGCTTGACGACCTTGGCATCGAGCTTGGAAACATCCAGAAGGGAATCGAGCAGCATGGCCATGGCATCTGCGGCTTGCTGGGCGTTGGCAAGAAGATCGCTGCCACGGTCGGTTCGCGCTTCGTCCCGCAACAGTTCGTGAAAGATCGACAATGCCTGCATGGGCTGGCGCAGATCATGGCTGGCAGCAGCCAGGAACCGGCTTCTGCCGAGATAGGCTTGCTCGGCAGCATCTCGCTGCATCGCCAGTTCATTCGCCAGCGCCTCATTGCGAAAACGCAATTGCTGGGCCTCGATGAACACCTGATTCCGTTTCAGTCCCTGCCATAAGGTCAGCGGTATAAAAATCGCCAGCATTGCCGCCAGGATGTAGTGAAACCGATCGCCGACCGTCAGCAGCCAGGCAGTCGCCGGACCGAGAGAGGCAAGAATGAAACCCCGCGATGGTGGAGTATAGGAATAGCCTTCGGAGGCGCTTGCTGCAGCCACCACCGTCATCACAGTCAGAACGAAAAGTTGCATCTCCGTGGATACGTGCGCGAGCATGGCCGTAGCGGCCGCGCCCCAGCAAATTCCTGCCACTGTGCCGCCGACGGTCTGGCTGCGTCCCCAAGCGCGTACGCTACGGCT
The DNA here is from genome assembly GCA_018819515.1 of Gammaproteobacteria bacterium. Taxonomy (GTDB): domain Bacteria; phylum Pseudomonadota; class Gammaproteobacteria; order Burkholderiales; family Rhodocyclaceae; genus Fen-999. The sequence goes on along the minus strand of JAHJPX010000007.1, from coordinate 561,683 downwards.
CCCGGGCGCGCGATGGTAGCGCCAGATCAGCCACGTGCGAGCGAGGGTGACTGCGTAGAGGACGGCCAGCGCGGGCTGCCATGTCCAGAGCGGAATCCCCTCATGCACGACATAGACGATCAGGCTCAGGACGACAGCCCCGGCCAGATTCTGGTCGTTGGCCTCGCTGAAATAGGCGCGAACCTGTTCCGCCTCGACGACGGTACGCTCTTCGTCGGAAGTGAAGTCTATGGACATCGTCAAGAAGAACTATCGGGTTCCTGGGTCTCCGCGCAAATCGCCGTCCAACCATGCTGATTCCATATCAGCACTCCATATCATATGCCAATAGTAATAGTGGCGCGAGGTCCGTGTTGGGCGGCCTTGAACACCGTGGATGATCACGTCACCAGGAATGAAATGGCGAAAGGAAGGGCGGCCCACTCGGCGTACCGCCACGGCTGACTTTTCGCGGCCCGCGTCGAGCCCGACGTCAGTTCAGGCTCGGCGACCTCGCCCGCGACAGAGCACGGGAAAGCGCGGATGGACTCAGGTAGCCCGACTCGCTGGCGGCTTTCTTGAGTCCGCGTCCGGACTGCACCGCCTGGGCGGCGATCGCCAGTCGCAGCTTGCTCAGGTACTTGCCGGGCGTCTGGTGCATGACATCGCGGAACGTGTTGGCAAACGAAGTCCGCGACATGCCCGCTTCCGCAGCGAGCGTTTCCAGCGTCCAGCCGCTTTGCGGCGCGGTATGCATCGCAACCAGTGCGCGGGCGATGCGCGGATCGGCCAGTCCGCCGAACAGGCCGCCGCCGACTTTCGGATGGGCAATCAGGTGCCGGAGCAGGCCGATGAACAGAATGTCTCCCGCGCGGTCGAGCAGCGCCGGTTGGCCGCAGCGCGGCGTCTGCAATTCGGAGGCGATCAACTGGATGACATGGCTCAGCGACGCATCCGACTCGGCGAGCGAAACCGCGAGCGGCTCGGCGAATTCGTTGAACAGCAGCTTGCCGACGGGGCCGTCCAGATAGGCTTTCGCGCACAGCAGACCGCGAAACGCTTCCGCCGGCACGGATTCGAGGACATGCGCCGCATCGGCCCGGCAGACGACGATGGCGGGCGTCTCGACGGTCCGGCTTTTCTCCCGCGCTTCGCGCAGGCAGACCGTGCCTTCGGCAATCAAATACAGATGCAGGAACTGCCTGGCGGATGCTTCGCCGACGATCGCGCAGGCGTCCGCTTCGGGCCGGCTCACCTCGACACGTGGCGCAACCCCTTCCAACAGGGCGGACAGTCGATCCAGCCGGGGAGTGTTCTTCATCTTGTACGTTTGGCAATCGCTATTGCACTCCATGTTGCAGATCGTATCGCACAATGGCTGAAATACATCGCGAAAGGACGCGAAATGATCCTGCAAGCCCTGCTGCCCCGGCAGCCCGTTCCCGCCCTCGACGTTCCCTTGCTCGGCGGAGAACGATTCGTCCTCGGAGCGAACCCGGCTGAACGCTTCGACATGGTGATCTTCTATCGCGGCCTGCACTGCCCGATTTGCGCGAAATACCTGATGGAACTCGAACGTCTGGCGCCGGAGTTCGAGAAGCGCGGCGTCAAGATCGTCGCCGTCAGCGGCGACGACGAGGCGCGGGCGAAAGCCATGGCGGACAAGGTCAAGGCCGACGCGCTGAAATTCGCCTACGGCCTCGGCCTGAAGAACGCCCGCGAGTGGGGGCTCTACATCAGCACATCGCGCGGCAAGACCTCGATCGGCGTCGAGGAGCCGGCGCTGTTCAGCGAGCCCGGCTTGTTTCTCGTCCGGCCCGACGGCACGCTGTATTACGGCGCCGTTCAGACCATGCCGTTCGCGCGGCCGCAGTTCCAGGATCTGTTGGGCGCCATCGATTTCGCGATCGCCAACGACTACCCCGCACGCGGCGAATACGCGGGCGAAGTCTAGTTCAGAAGTTGCGCCAGCCGCGCGAGATACGCAGGGGCGCCGGGGTCGCCTTCGGCGGGCGCCCACGACGCCTTCTCGTCGACGGTGAGCGGCAGGTAGGGGCCGGCCTTGGCTTCGAAAAAGACGGTTCCGGGTTCGAGCGCGAACACGGTGTGCCATGTGCCTGCTGGAATATCGACGCCCATCGGCGTACCACCATGGCTGACCAGCCCGGAGGGCGCAGGACGCCACGAAGTGGCAGTCCCGAGCGAAGCGAGGGATGGGGCGAAGCCACACACTTTTGTTGCCTCGACGACTTCGCCGGCATCGTCGAAGGTGACGAGCCCCATGCTGCCTCGCAGGACGACCATGGTCTCGCTCTTGCTGGGATCGAGGTGGCGATGCGGCGCGACGTAGGAGCCGGGCTCGATGGCGTTGAGCAGGCGGTGGCCGGGCTGGGCGTCGTCGGTGTGGAAGTTGCGGTTCTTGCGGCCGCGCGCACTGGCGCGGGCTTCGGCGCTCACTTCGTCGAGCAGCGCGTTGTCGATCAGGCGGATCATGCGTAAACGACCCGGACGTTGCTTGGCGTCAGCCAGTCGTTGAGGGAGGCGAGCAGCGCGTCGTCGAGCGTGACGCGCCAGTTATCCGGCAGCGCAATCTCGGTTTCGGCATCGCCGTTGCGATAGGCGAGACGCACCGCGCAGGTGCTGCCGCCGGCGCGACGATAGGGCGCGAGGATGGTTTGCAGCCGCTGCGCGTCGCCGCTGCGGGTACCGCCGTTCATCGACAGCTTCAACGCCTTGGCGAAACGGGCTCGCGCTTCGCCGAGCGTCAGCAGGCGGTCGGCGGTGATGCGCAGGCCGCCGGTGTAGTCGTCGTTCTGTACCTTGCCTTCGACCAGCAGCAGTTCATCTTCCTTGATCTTGCTGCGCTCGGCTTCCCACAGTTCGTTGAATACGGAAACCTCGATCTGTTTGCTGGCGTCGTCGAGCAGGACGATGCACATCTTGCCGCGGCGGGTCATCTGCGTGCGCGTGCTGATGACGATGCCGGCCAGCAGCACCGGGTCGCGTTGCGCCTGCAGTTCACCGAGCTTGCGCTTGACGAAGGACTTCAGCTCGTCGGCATACTCGTTGTACGGATGGCCGGAGAGGAAGAAGCCGAGCGCCTGCTTTTCGTTCAGCAGCCGTTCGCGCTCGCCCCAGCGTGGCACGTCGACGTAGTGCGTCTGCGGTGCGTCGTCGGCGCCGCCCATGTCGAACAGGCCGCCCTGATGCGCGTTGCGCTCGGCCTGCTCGGCTGCTTCCAGCGCGATGCCGACCGAGGCGAACAACTTGTGCCGATGGTCGTCGAGGCTGTCGAAGGCGCCGGCGCGGATCAGCGCCTCGACGACGCGGCGGTTGACGACGCGCTTGTCGACGCGGCGGCAGAAGTCGAACAGGTCGATGAACGGCCCACCCTCGGCGCGCGCCTTGAGGATGACGGAGAGCGCCGACTCGCCGGTGCCCTTGATCGCACCGAGGCCATAGCGGATGGTCTTGCCGTCGGTCGGCTGGAAGCGCACGCCGCCGAGATTGATGTCGGGCGGCAGGAAGACGATGCCGTTTTCCTTCGCGTCGTTGTAGAAGAACTGCACCTTGTCGGTGTTGGCCATTTCCGACGACAGCGTCGCGGCGACGAAGGCGGACGGATGATGGTGCTTGAGCCAGGCGGTCTGGTAGGCGACCAGCGAGTAGGCGGCGGCGTGCGACTTGTTGAAGCCGTAGCCGGCGAACTTCTCCATGGTGTTGAAGATCTCGTTGGCCAGGGCCGCCGCGATGCCGTTCTTTTCCGCGCCGGCGACGAAGATGGCGCGCTGCTTGTCCATCTCCTCCTTCTTCTTCTTGCCCATCGCGCGGCGCAACACGTCGGCGCCACCGAGGCTGTAGCCGGCGATCACCTGTGCGGTCTGCATCACCTGCTCCTGGTAGATCATGATGCCGTAGGTGTTGGTCAACACCTTCTCCAGATTCGGGTGCGGATAGGCGACGCGCTCGCGCTTGTGCTTGCGGGCGATGAAGCTCGGAATATTCTCCATCGGCCCGGGTCGATAGAGGGCGTTCAGCGCGATCAGGTCTTCCAGGCAGTCCGGCTTGGCCTGCACCAGCGCATCTTTCATGCCGCCGGACTCAAACTGGAACACCGCCGTGGAGTTGCCGTTCTTGAAGATATTGTCGTAGGTGGCCTTGTCGTCGAGCGGCAGCGTTTCCAGGCTCACGTCGGCGCCGTCGACGGTGCGCGCGAACTCGACCGCTTCGGCGAGGATGGTCAGCGTGCGCAGACCGAGGAAGTCGAACTTCACGAGGCCAGCCTTTTCGACATCGTCCTTGTCGAACTGGCTGACGGTGGTGGCGCCGCCGTCGGCGGAATAGAGCGGGCAGAAGTCGGTGAGCTTGCCGGGCGCGATCAGCACACCGCCGGCGTGCATGCCGACGTTGCGGTTCAGGCCTTCGAGCTTGAGCGCCAGTTCCCAGAGCGTCTTCAGTCCCTCTTCCTCGCCGATGCGCTGGACGATGGCCGGCTCGACTTCCATCGCTTTTTCGAGCGTGATGCCGAGTTCGTTGGGAATCAGCTTGGCGAACTGGTCGACGAAGTTGAAGCCGAGGTCGAGCACGCGGCCGACGTCGCGGATAACGGCCTTGGCAGCCATGGTGCCGAAGGTGGCGATCTGCGACACCGCATGGGCGCCGTACTTCTCCTTGACGTAGTGGATGACACGGTCGCGGCCTTCCTGGCAGAAGTCGATGTCGAAGTCGGGCATCGACACGCGCTCGGGATTCAGGAAACGCTCGAACAGCAGGTCGTAGCGAATCGGGTCGAGGTCGGTGATGAGCAGCGAATAGGCAACCAGCGAACCGGCGCCGGAGCCACGACCGGGACCGACCGGTACGCCGTTCTTCTTCGCCCACTGGATGAAGTCGGCGACGATCAGGAAGTAGCCGGGAAAGCCCATCTGCTGGATGGTCTTGATCTCGAATTCCAGCCGCTCGGCGTACCGCGACGACTGACTTTTCCGCTCGGCCTCGTCGGGGAAGAGTTGCAGCAGGCGCTTCTCCAGACCGGCGCGCGACTGCTGCGCGAGGTATTCGTCGAGCGAAACACCGTCCGGCGTCGGGAAGTCCGGCAGTTTGCTCTTGCCCAACTCGATCGAAACGTTGCAGCGCTTGGCGATCTCGACGGAATTTTCCAGCGCCTCCGGCAGGTCGGCAAACAGCGCGACCATCTCGGCCTGGCTCTTGAAATACTGTTCCTCGGTGAAATGCTTCGGCCGGCGCGGATCGGCCAGCACGTAGCCTTCGGAGATACAGACGCGCGCCTCGTGCGCGCCGAAATCGTCGCGGTCGAGAAACTGGATCGGATGCGTGGCAACCACGGGCAGATCGAGTTCGCCGGCCAGCGCAACGGTCTGCGCGACTTGCGCTTCCTGTTGTGGCTGGCCGTAGCGCTGCACTTCGAGGTAGTAGCTGTCCGGGAACAACTTCGCCCAGGCGGCGGCGCAGGCTTTCGCCCGATCGGACTTGCCGACCGCCAGCCATTGCCCGACATCGCCGGCTTGCGCGCCGGAAAGCGCGATCAGCCCGGCGTTGTCGCCGTTGGCGACGGCGGCGCGCGACACTTCGGCCCGGCCGTGGCGGCGCGGCGTCAGGTAGGCGGTCGTCAGCAATTCGCACAGGCGCAGGTAGCCGGCGCGATTCTTCGCCAGCAGCAAGAGGCGCGAGGCACCGTCACGCGAGGCATCGAGGCCGTCTTCTTCCGCAATCCAGACGTCGACGCCGACAATCGGCTTGATGCCGGCACGGCGCGCCCCTGAATAGAACTTGACCATGCCGAACATGTTGGCGAGGTCGGTGAGCGCCAGCGCCGGCATGCCGTCGGCGGCGGCGGCCGAAACCACGCCGCGGTGAATCACCCGCTTGCTCTCCTTGTCGACGACGTCGTCGAGCCGGGCCAGACCATCGGTAATCGAATATTCGCTGTGCAGCCGCAGATGGACGAATTGAGGCAAATTCGGCGGCGTAGAGGATGCGGGCATGCGGGAATTCTACCGCGCCGGATTGTCAGTCTCGCGCAGATTCCATGCGCCGTCCCGCATGGCGCAACACACGCCGCGGACCTGCTAGATACGCGCTTCGACGATCCGGTTCCGCCCGAGCGCCTTGGCTTCCAGCAGCGCCTGGTCGGCAATCTCGATCAGGTCGCGGCCATTGTCGACGAGCGGATACGGCGCGATACCGGCGCTGAACGTGACGCGCAGGCTGCCATTGGCATGAACGTGCGGCAGGTTGGAGAAATGTGCGCGAATGCCGTCGAGCATGGCATACGCGTCTTTGATGTCGATACCCGGCATGGCGACGATGAATTCCTCGCCGCCGTAACGGCCGACGATATCGGAACTGCGCAGCCAACCCTTCAGCAGCCATGCCAGGCTGCGGATCACCTGGTCGCCGACCGGATGCCCGAAAGCGTCATTGACCGACTTGAAGTGGTCGATGTCGATCATGGCGACCGTCACGGGCGTATTCGGCGGCAGCATGGCCAGACGCGCATCGAGTTCGGCCTTGGCCGCCGTGTGATTGAGCAGGCCGGTGAGGCCGTCGTGGCGACTGGCCCGCTGCATTTCCTGGTGCCGTTCGATGGTGGTCTTGACCGTCGCGGCAAGCAGCAGCGGGTTGAAGGGTTTGGTCAGGAACTGGTCGCCACCGAGCCGGAGCGCCTCTACCTGCAGTTCGGCGTCAGTTTCGCTGGAAAGATAGACGATCGGAAGCGCCTGATAGTCCGATAGCTGACGCAGTGCGCGGGTCGCCTCGACGCCATTGCAGCCGGGCATGTACATGTCCATGAGAATCAGGTCGGGCTGATAGGTCTCGATGGCGTCGAACAGGCCGCTCGGACTCGAAATCGTCGTGCTGTCTATCCCGTGCGCCGTCAGCGCCCGCTGGATCTGGGCGACCGCCACGCGCGAATCCTCGACCACCAGAACGCGATATCGTACCGGCTCACGGGTCTGGACGAGGCTGAGCACCGTAGACAGCAGCGCCGCCATTTGTTCATCGCGCCGGATGGTGACATCGATTCCCGCGCGCATGAGTTCGACCATGCTGTCGAGCGTGGGCGGCACGCCGAGATAGATGAACTGGCTCTCCGGGCAGGCGGTGCGTACGCGGCGGATGTCGTCCATGGCCCGTTCGTCCGGGCTGGTGTCGGCATCGTTCGGCACGAACACGACGGCGAACGGCGGCTCTTCATCCCCCAGCTCGGCGAACCACGGCATGGCGCGCATCTGAAAGCCGAAATAGGACAACTGGGCGGCCAGCCCGGATGCCCAACTGGTACCCGGGCTGGAAATCATCCAGATCGAGCGCGGCTTGATCCACTTGCTCGGCTTCCGTTCGACGACTTCGTCGGGCGCGCGCTTTTCCACCGTATTGTCGAATCGGCGCGCCGATATGACGGCACCCATCAATGATTCCAATTGGCGATCGAGCGCCTGCACCGTCTGGGGTGCCATCGGATGCGAGTCGGGATCGCCAAACAGCTCCAGCGCGGCATTTTCCAGCCCTTCGCATTGCCGCACCAGGCCGGGCAGCCGGAGCCGGTCGAGGCGCTCGGCCAGGCTGTTCAGGGCGAGGGTGAACTCGACGAACTGATCGAAAGCGCCACCGCTCTGGCTTTTGTAGTCCTTCCAGCGGGCGCCCAGGATGGACAATTGATCGTCGACGCTTTCGTGCGGCATGGTTCGCGGAAAAGACTATGACAGGACTACGGATTTTCGCCTATTGTCATACGCGTAGCAATAGCGGAGCGATCCCGGCGACTCAGCCCGCGGCGACCCAGTCGAGGACGGGCTGCCACTGCTGCCAGTCCTGCTCCGCTCGATAGGGCGGCAAATCGAAAATCGTCAGCCCGTGCGCCGCGGCCTGCACATAGTTCTGCGTGTCGCGCAGATAGGTCAGCACCGGTAGGCCGACGTCGTCGAGAAAACGCTCCAGTTCGCCGGCGGCGCGGGTGCGCGCATCGACGCGGTTGCCGACGATCGCGACGAAGGCGTCATGGTTGCGGATTTCCTTTTCCTCGGCCAGCGCATCAAGGAAATGGCGCGTGGCGAGGATATCGAACAACGACGGCTGCAGGGGCACCAACACGCCCTCGACGGCCTTCAGGACGCGATCGAGCTTCTTGCCGTGCAACCCGGCCGGCGTATCGAGTACGGTGTGCGTGGTGCCGGCCGGCGGTCGCGCCGGCTTGCCGTCCTCGACGTCCCATCCCTCGATGCGCGGCAGCGCGGGCGGGCGCAATTTGAGCCACTCACGCGAAGACTGCTGCCGGTCGATGTCGCCGAGCATGACGCGATGCCCCTGGCGAGCCAACCAGCCGGCTAGGTTGGTCGCCAGCGTGCTCTTGCCGCTGCCGCCCTTCGGGTTGGCCACCATGATGTTCTTCATGGCAACAGCACCGTCGAGCCCGTGGTCCTGCGCGCGGCGAGGTCGATCTGCGCCTGTGCGGCCTCCTTCAGCGGGTAGGACTGATTCACCTCGATCTTCACCTTGCCGGACATGACGACTTCAAACAGTTCTCCGGCCATCGCCAGCAAGTCGGAACGCTTGGCGGTATAGGCCATCAGCGAGGGCCGGGTGACGAAAAGCGAGCCGCGCTTCGACAACTCAAGCAAATCGAGCGGTGGTACCGGCCCGGAAGCGTTGCCGAAGGTAATCATCATTCCCAGCGGCCGCAGGCAGTCAAGCGAGCCGACGAATGTGTCCTTGCCGATCGAGTCGTAGACGACCGGCACGCCCTCGCCGCCCGTGATCTCACGCACGCGCTCGGTGAAGTTTTCGCGTGTGTAGATGATGGGATGGTCGCAACCGTGCGCCCTGGCGAGCGTCGCCTTCTCGTCGGAGCCGACGGTGCCGATAACGTTGGCCCCCAGCGCCTTCGCCCACTGGCAGACGATCAGGCCGACACCGCCGGCGGCGGCGTGGACCAGGATGGTGTCGCCCGGCTGGACGCGATAAGTGCGGCGCAACAGGTACTGCGCGGTGAGCCCCTGCAGCATCATGGCCGCGGCCGTCCTGAAGCTGATGGCGTCGGGCAGCCTGACCAGCCGGTCGGCCGGAATGTGACGCGCCTCGGCATAGGCGCCGACCGGCCCACCCGCATAGGCCACGCGGTCGCCGACCTTGAGATCGCCGACGCCGTCGCCCACGGCGGTGACAACGCCAGCGCCTTCCAGGCCAATGCCCGACGGCAACGGCACCGGATAGAGGCCGGTGCGATGGTAGATGTCGATGAAGTTGAGTCCGACCGCTTCGTGGCGAACGGTCGCAGCGCCAGGCGGCGTATCGCCAAGGCTGACTTCTTCCCAGCGCAGCACTTCGGGCCCGCCGGTCTGGTGGAAGCGGATGGCCGCTGTCACGGAATCACCTCACATGGTCGTTGGGATCGGCTGGCTCTTCAGCGTCCCAACGGCAGCATACCATCAGAATTCCGTCGATAGCGAGGCGGAACTTCGCGGTCGCCCCATCCGCCCAAATTGCTTTTTCAGCCTCTCCTGGACTCGCCGGAACAGCCACCAGCCGGCGATTCCAAGGCAAATTCCGCCGAATATCTCGACATAATCAACCTGCCAGTACGATGAAAGCGGATTCGGGTGAAGAACTTGATGAAGCATGTAGATGAACATCGACGCCGAAGCGATGACACCGACCAGCATTGCAATCCTGTTCGGCAAGATGACCCGTGGAACCCAGATCACGAGCAGACAGCCCACCATGACGATGGTCGAACGCGGTATCTCGTTCGCATGGAAGACCCATGGAAGAACCACCGCGAGCAATGACAGCAGCGCCTTCTGCTTGCGTGTTTCCGCAGCCGCAATCGCAAACCCGAGCGCAAAGAGCCATGCCTCGATGGTCAGTCCGCCTCCGAGATTGGTTCCCAGCTTGCGATAGGCGACCGTCTCGAACAGCCTTATCCCGATCGTCACCAGCAACAAGGCAAGTCCAAAGTAATAGGGCCTGGAAGCCGCGGCTTGTCGCGCCCGCTTCGACAGGAACAGAAGATACATCAACAACATGATCTGTGTCATGACCTGAATGAACCAGGTCCCGAATGGAATGGGAATGTTGGGGGGGCGCATGAAGAAGCTGTCGAAAAGCAGGACATCAGCGAGCCTGAGATCGCCTACCATCACGCCGAAGCCGAAAATGACCAGCCAGTAGGGCACGAGGACGTTCTCGAAGAAATTCCGCATTACGTCGACACCGCGGCCGTCGGCAAATTGCACGCGCTGAAAGCGGGAAAAATTGAACCCGACCACCGCCAGCAGGAGCGCAGCTCCTCCCTCAAACATGCCCATGCCAAGCCCGGCGTGGTTCACCACGACCAATATGGTCGCGACGGCCCGTATGAGTATGCTTGACTCGACGGCCCGAACCTTGCGCGCTTCCCGGGCAGGTTTTCGGGATGCCGAAGCAAGCGCTTCGAGCTCTGCAAGCGTCAACTTCTCCCAATGAGCGGGCAAGGCGGCGATTACATCCTCCAGCGACATGGCCACCGAAACGTAGTTCAGCGAGTCCCCTCCGAGGGACACAAACGAGTCCCGGGGTCCAATCGGCCGGCCGGGGAAAGTCTCCCGGAATGTCGACACTATGCGCGACATCGGCGAGGCATCGTCCGGCGCAGTGGCGCCGAACCCGTCCGCTATCGGCAGTTTCGCTTGTGCGTCCCGGGCACCCAGCAATTCCCGGCCGACGCTCCGATAGTCGATCTTCCCCGTCGGCAGGACGGGGAAGTCGGCGACCCGCAGCAACAATATGCTGGTAATCGGCAAACCGGAGATCCGCGATATCAGCTCCTTCAGATACTGTTCCTCGGCCTGATCCTCGGTTGTCATGACACCGAGAAATTCGTCGTTGCCGCCGCATAGCGCCTTGATCGACTGCGCTTCAAGCTTGCGTTCGATCTCGTCGAGGGAAATCCGCAGCCCGTAGATCTTGAGGAACCTCTTCTCGCGGCCGGTAACGCGGAACAGTCCGGTCCGGTTCATCACCGCCAGATCGCCGGTCCGCAAAACCTCGGGGCCGGGTCCAAGCGCAAGTTCGGCGACATGGGTCGCATATCCCATCATCACGTTGGGGCCCCTGTACTGAAGCTCACCTTCGGTGTCAATCGCCGTGATGACATTGCCTTTGCCATCGATCAGCTCAAGCGTACCGCCGGGTATCGCCCGGCCGATGCAATCGGGATGGGTCGTAGCAAGTTCGGGGGGCAGATAGGAAATTCGCGGGGAGGCCTCCGTCTGGCCGTACATGATGAAAAAACGGGCGCCGCGCTCTTCGGACCAGCGGGCGAACTTGCGCGCCAGGGGCTCCGGCAGACGGCCGCCGGCCTGCGTCAGGGTGCGGAGCGACGGCAGATCGATATCCTCGAACCCGGATGCGTCCAGCAACTTGTAGGTGTGCGGCACGCCGGCAAGCCCGGTTCCTTCGTTGCTGCGGAAGAACTCCCAAAGCTCGGGCTCGGTAACCGACCGTTCGCTCACCAGCAGGCGGGCGCCCATGATCAAGTGGCTGTTGAGTATCGACAGGCCGAAGGAATAATTGATCGGCAGGTTCAGGAGGAATCTGTCGGACGCCGCAATCCCTAGATACTCGGCGATCGAGAGCGCGTTGGCGATCAGGTTTCGATACGAAAGGCGGACGAACTTTCCCTCGCCTGTGGTGCCCGACGTCGACAGCAGGCAGGCCAGCTCGGGATGCAGCGGCAATTCGTCCGCATGCCGCTCGATGATGTGCCATTCGGACCCGTCGCGGTGACATATGAAGTTCGGGTTGAATTGCGCGCACACATGTTCGATCAGGGCGGTGGGTTCGGGGCCGAGCAGAATGACCGCATGACCCGAGTTCAGCGCCGCGACGTAGGCAGAAATCGTCTCCGGTTCGTTCCGCGCGACAATGAGAATCAGCTTCTTCTCGTTCCCGAAGCGCTTGCCGAGAAGCAGTGCCTCGTCGCGAAGCTGCCCGTGGGACACGGTTCGACCGTCGTCGGTAACGATTGCCGGGGCGTCATCGCGACCGGCACTCAGGAAACGGCGGCCGGCCGTCGGCCGGAAGTCGGGGCGAGACAAGACTGTCAGTTCTGACATGAAATCGACACCTGCGGTTTGGCAAATCACCCAATCGGGAAGCTGAAGAAGCTTACTTGTTGTTTCGCTTCAGCTTAATAGTCCGAAAGAACCCCTGTCTTCAAGGTGATTGGCGTCGACGACAGTCAGGGCAGTCATATTGACCAGTCGGCGCACGGTGGCGGTGGGAGTCAGGATATGCACCGGCCTGGCGGCGCCGAGCAGGATCGGACCGACGGTGATGCCGCCGCCACTGACCGCCTTGATGAGGTTGAAGGCGATGTTGGCAGCATCGAGGTTGGGCATCACCAGCAGGTTGGCCGTGCCGCGAAGCTTGCAGTCGGGATAGAACCTCTGACGGATTTCCTCGATCAGTGCCGCGTCGCCGTGCATCTCGCCGTCCACCTCGAGATCGGGCGCCAGTTCGACGATCAGTTCGCGGGTGCGGCTCATCTTCAGCGCCGACTCGGAGCGCAGGCTGCCGAAGTTTGAATGCGAAAGCAGCGCCACCTTCGGCGCAAGACCGAAGCGGCGAACTTCCTTGGCAGCCATCAGCGTGATCTCGGCCAGCAGTTCGGCGCTCGGGTCCTCGTTCACGTAGGTATCGCAGATGAACAGCGTATGGTTCGGCAGCAGCAACAGATTCATGGCCGCGAAGCAATGGGCGTCCGGTTCCAGGCCGATCACGTCACGCACCTGGTTGAGGTGTTTGACCTGCTTGCCGACAATGCCGCACAGCACGCCGTCGACATCGCCTCGGCGAAGCAGCATGCAGCCGATCAGCGTGTTGTCCGAACGCAAGCGCTGCTTGGCGATCTCGGGCGTGATGCCCTGGCGGCCGCGCAACTGGTGGTATTCCTGCCAGAGGTCCTTGTAGCGCGGATCGGAATCGGGATTGACGACCTCGAAGTCCCTCCCCGCCGACAGGCGCAGACCGGCGCGCTCGATGCGGCTCTGGATCACGTCGGGACGGCCGATCGCCACGGGTTCGGCCAGGCCCTCGTCAAGTACCGCCTGGATGGCGTGCAACGTGCGCTCTTCCTCGCCTTCGCAATAGACGATGCGCCTCGGCTCCTTCTTGGCGGCGGCGAACACCGGCTTCATGACGAAACCGGAGTGATAGACGAAGCTGTTCAGCTTTTCACGGTAGGCATCGAAGTCGGCAATGGGGCGGGTCGCCACACCTGACTCTTGCGCAGCCTGCGCCACGGCCGGCGCCACCTTGACGATCAGGCGCGGATCGAACGGGCGCGGGATCAGGTACTCCGGGCCGAAGCGCCGCGATTCGCCACCATATGCACGGTCGACCACGTCGGAGCTTTCCGCCTGCGCCAGTTCCGCCAGCGCGCGAACGGCGGCGAGTTTCATGTGCTCGGTGATGGTCGTCGCGCCGGCATCGAGCGCGCCGCGGAAGATGAACGGGAAGCAAAGGACGTTGTTGACCTGGTTCGGGTAGTCCGAGCGGCCGGTAGCCATGATCGCGTCGTCGCGGACCTTCTTCACCTCGTCGGGAGAAATTTCCGGCGTCGGATTGGCGAGCGCCAGGATCAGCGGCTCGACGGCCATCTTCGCCACCATCTCCGGCTTCAACACGCCGCCTGCCGAGAGGCCGAGGAAGATGTCGGCGCCTTCGATGGCCTCGGCCAGGGTGCGCTGTTCGGTATGCTTGGCGTAGCGCACCTTGATCGGGTCCATCAACCTGGTGCGGCCTTCGTAGACCAGGCCTTCGAGGTCGGTCACCCAGATGTTCTCGACCTTCACCCCCAGGCTGACCAGCAGGTCGAGGCAGGCCAGCGCCGCCGCGCCGGCACCCGAAGTGACCAGTTTCACTTCCTCGATGTGCTTGCCGACAAGATGCAGGCCGTTCAACACCGCGGCGCCGACGACGATGGCGGTGCCGTGCTGGTCGTCGTGGAAGACCGGGATCTTCATGCGTTCGCGCAACTTGGCTTCAACGTAGAAGCACTCGGGCGCTTTGATGTCTTCGAGGTTGATGCCGCCGAAGGTCGGCTCCATGGCTGCGATGTGCTCGATCAGCCTGTCGGCGTCCGGCTCGTCGAACTCGATGTCGAAGACGTCGATGCCGGCGAACTTCTTGAACAGGACGCCCTTGCCTTCCATGACCGGCTTGGCAGCCAGCGGCCCGATGTTGCCGAGGCCGAGTACGGCGGTGCCGTTGGTGACCACGGCGACGAGGTTGGCGCGGGAAGTCAGCCGTGACGCAGCGCCAGGGTCGGCGACGATGGCGTCACAGGCAGCGGCGACACCGGGCGAATAGGCAAGCGCAAGGTCGCGCTGGTTGGTCAGTCCCTTGGTCGGGACGACGGCGATTTTTCCGGGGGTTGGAAACTCGTGGTATTCGAGGGCGGAAGTCGACAGATCGGCGTTCTGGTTCTTATCCATGATGGTCGGCGCGGCGGGACAAGGCGCGAGTTTACCCGTTGCCCGCCGATACGGCCATCAGGACCGCATGTTCATTTGATGTAGCCGGTTCCGAAGCGCGGTTATCGTGCAAATTGCGGACTTCAGGCAGCCGCCGGACCCCGCCGTCCGCGTCCCGCCTGGTTGGCCTTGACGAATCGCTCGAACTCGACCGGCGGCAGCGGTCGCGCGAAATGATAGCCCTGCGCCTCGTCGCACCCGCAGGCGCTCAATTGATCCCGCACATCGGAGGTTTCCACCCCTTCGGCGATGGTGCGCAGGTTCAGGCTGCCCGCCATCTGGATGATGGCGCGCACGATGGCTGCGTCGTCCGGATCGCTGCTGAAATCGCGCACGAAGGACTGGTCGATCTTCAGCTTGTCGACATTGAAGCGCTTGAGATAGGACAGGCTGGAATAGCCGGTACCGAAATCGTCGATCGACAAACGGACACCGATCTCCTTGAGTTGGTGCACGGTGGCGAGCACGCTTTCGGTGTCCCTGATCAGGATGGATTCCGTCAGTTCGAGTTCGAGCAGACGGGGCGGCAGGCCCGACGCATCGAGGGCGGCGGTCACCGTGCGCTCGACGTTGCCGCGCTTGAACTGGACCCCGGAGAGGTTCACCGCCACCGTCAGATCCTGCATGCCGGTGGCGCGCCAGGCGGCGAGCTGCCGGCAGGCCTCGTGCAGCACCCATTCGCCAATGGGCACGATGAGGCCGCTATCCTCGGCGACAGGCACGAAGCGGGACGGCAATATCCAGCCATGTTCCGGATGATTCCAGCGGATCAGCGCCTCGGCACCGACGACCGCCCCGCTGGTGAGATCGATCTGCGGTTGGTAGTGCAGCAGGAACTCGTGCTGTTCCACCGCACGGCGCAGGCCGGCACGTACGTACAAGTACTCGGAAGCCTCGGCGTTCATGCGCTCGGTGAAGAAACGGTAGGTGTTGCGTCCGGCCTCCTTCGCTTCGTAGAGCGCGGTGTCCGCCTTTTTCAGCAGCGCGTCGAAATCGCGGCTGTCGTCCGGATGGATGGCGATGCCGATCGAGGCCGATGTGGACAGCTCGTGGCCTTCGATATGAAACGGCACGGCGACGCGCTCCAGCACCTTGTCCGCCAGGCTGGCAATGTCGTCGGACGTCTTGACGTCCGACAGGACGATGAGGAACTCGTCGCCGCCTTGGCGGCTCAGGGTGTCGGTATCGCGGATCGTGCCGATCAAGCGCTCCGAAACCGCCTTGAGCAGCGCGTCGCCGATCGGGTGGCCGAGGGTATCGTTGATCGTCTTGAAGTTGTCCAGATCGAGGAACAGCAACGCGACGCGGCCGCCGGATCGATCGGCGTAGGCGGCGGCCTGCACAAGGCGATCCTTGACCAGCAACTGGTTCGGCAGACCGGTCAGCACGTCATGATAGGCGAGATACTGCAACTGCCGGCGATGTTCCTCCTGCTGGTCGAGCAGCCCGTTGAAGGCCTGGCACACCACACCGATCTCGTCGTCGCCATTGATCTTGGCGCGCTGCTGCTCGTCGCCGGCATTGACGCGGCGAATCGCTTGTTCCAGGTTCTGCAGCGGCCTGAGCACTGCGCTGCGGAACAACAGCGACACGACGACGCCGAAAAGCGCCATCGCGCCCGCGAACAGGACGAAGGTCAGGAAGGTGCGTGTCTTGCCGGCAGCGTAGGCGTCCTTGAGTTCCTCTTCCGAGTACTCCTTCAAGCCGCGCAACGAGGTCTGCAACAGGATCGCCTTGCGGAACAACTGGGAGGACAGGATGCCGGCAACGTCGCCCGGCGAAGTAGTCTCCATCATCCTGTTTTCGGGCGTCACCAGCCGATCGAACAGCGGCTGCATGTCGGCAAGGTTGATCGCTACTTTGCGCAGATGGGCCGCACCGTTCTCGCCAAGTCCGTTCGCCCGCCGTATCAACTCCTCAACCTGATCGCGTTGCCCGCGCCATTGCCGCACGGCGCGATCTTCGCTGTAAAGAAGCACCTCGTTAGTGAGCTGGACCAGTTGCAGGCCCTCCGTCACGACATTGTCCAGCGTCCGGTTGCGACTGATGGATTCGGATATTTGCCATTGGCCGAAAGCGATTGACGCAATCGCCGCAGCAACGAGTATGCCGCCGACCACGAGGCTAAGATGAAAACCGGTTCCGATGCGGATCCGCTGCATGAAATCAGCGCGGTGGCGCCAACACCAACGTTACGGCCGACGGCTTGACAGACAACAGTTCGTCGGCACGGAGAAACCGCGAGTAGTCGGGGATCGTAGCCGGTGCGTCGCCGTTCCCTGCCAGCCAGCGCGCCTCGCTGTCCATCGCGGTCAGCAGTTCCTGCGGCAGAGTGATCGATAGCTGCGTGCGCCACCACATCGAGTTGACGTAGGCAGGATCGAGTTTGAAGCGCGCGGCGATGAAGCCCTTCGCTTCCTCCGGGTGATCGCGTGCCCACTCCTCCGCCAGCACCAGTGCGCGAAACAGCTTGGCAATGGCCTTGCTGTTGGCGTCAGCCACTTGCTGGCGTGTCACCAGCAGCAGGTAAACGTCAAGGCCGTCACCCTGGAAACTGATGCCGTTAGGACCCAGCGCTGCTTCGATCGCTCCAACATGAGGTTCCCATGTGATCGCCGCATCGATGTCGCCCGTGCCGATGGCTTCGACGAGCCCCTGCGGCGGCAACTTGACGATATCCACGTCCTGCACCGTCAATCCGTACATGGCGAGAAAGACCGTGAGCGAATATTCGGCACCCGACGGCGAAGTCACGCCAATGCGCTTGCCCTTCAGGTCGGTTGGCACGGAAATGCCGCGATCGCGACGGCCGACGACACCCTTGTTGCGGTAGAACGAGGCGCTGCCAAGGACGCGCAGATCCGGTTCGGAAAAGCTGCGCGAGGCGACCACAAATTCCGAGGCCATGGCCACGTCGGTCTGCCCGGCGCGCAAGGCGTCGGTCGCATCCTTGCCGGATGCGTTGCCCTGAAGCTGGACATCAAGCCCGACCTTGCGGAAAAAACCCTGGTCCTGCGCGATCCAGGGCAGGGCGCCGACATCGCCCTCGTACGCGCCGAGGCGCAGTGTGTCACTTGTGTGCCATCCGAGCCAATCCATCAGCGCCGTCGGCTGAAGCGCGAACGCGCCAACCGATACGATGGCAGCCAAGCCGATAGCGATCTTGAAGACGCGCTTCACTCGAATCCCCCGCCACTCAATGCCGTTCGAGTATATCCCCCAAACCAAAACGACATTGTCAATTTCATTACATAGTACTTTGGTAGTACATCATATACCAATCAGGGCTCAAGAAAGAGCCTTAACAGCGAATTCACCCGGGACTTCTGCTCGATATTGCACAGGTGTGAAGCCTGGGAAACCAGTTCGATGCGTGCGCCGGGAATCTGTTCGGCGATCTTTCGTCCCATGGCCGGTGGCGTGCCGGCATCGTCGGCCCCGGCGATCACCAGCGTCGGACAGCGCAGCGCGGAGAGCCGGTCGGTGACGTCGAGCGCGGCGATCGCCTGGCAGCTTCCGATATAGCCGGCGGCCGGCGTGGCGCGTATCAATCGGGCAATGCGTTCCATCACCTCCGGAAGCGCAGCGCGGTAGGGAGCAGTGAACCAGCGCTCGAGCGTCGCCTTCACCAGTGGCTTGACGCCGTCCCGGCGCACGCCCTCGATGCGTTCGGCCCACAGCGCCCGCGCTTCGGGCGGATAGCCGCTGGTGGTACTGAGCAGCACCAGCTTGTCGATGCGCTCCGGCGCGGCCAGCGCCACATGCTGGGCGATCATGCCGCCCATGGAGATGCCGCAGAAATGCGCCCGTTCGATGTCGAGCTCATCCATGAGGCCCAGTACGTCGGCGGTCAGCATGGCGAAATCGTAGGGAATCGTCGGCGCGCTGCTGCCGCCGTGGCCGCGCGTGTCGAAGCGCAGCACGCGGAAGTGAGGCGTTAGCGTATCCATCTGGTCGTCCCAGAGGGTCACGTCGGTGCCCAGCGAATGCGACAGGATCAGCCACGGGCCCTCACCCTGGACGTCGTAGTGGATGTCGATGCCGTTGGTGTGGATGGTATTCATCAGAGCGCCTCCTTGCGCATATCGAAGAGCGAGTCACCCGGGTGTCGGCAGCTGGCGCCATGAATGGCCGCTTCGCCCCCGTTCGCCTTGCTCACGGGTCCCCCTTCGCTATTCATGTCGCCGCCTCCTTGCGTGTATCGAGGAGCGAAGCGCCCGGGTGTCGGCGCCTGGCGCCATGAATGGCCGCTTCGCCCCCGTTCGCCTTGCTCACGGGTCCCCCTTCGCTATTCATGTCGCCGCCTCCAGTTTCGCAACCGAAAGGGCAAGCCACTTCATGCCGGCGCTGCCGAAGTTGATCTGCGCACGGGCATCTTCGCCGCCGCCTTCGAGGTTGATAATGATGCCTTCGCCGAACTTGGCGTGGCGGACCGTCTGGCCGATGCGGTAGCCGGCGCCGCCGGCACGCGGGGACGACGCAGCGCGTGGCGCGTCCGCAAAAGTCAGCCGTGGCGATACGCCACCATGGGCGCCGCCGTGCCTCGCTATGCGCGGCGTCAGCCATTTCACCAGCCCACCGGGAATTTCCTCGATGAAACGCGAGGGCAGGTTGTAGCGCGTCTGGCCGTGCAGCATGCGCGTCTGCGCGTGCGAAAGGTAGAGCCGCTGACGCGCGCGGGTGACGGCGACGTACATCAGGCGGCGCTCTTCCTCCAGGCCCTTGAGCTCCATCACCGAATTCTCGTGCGGGAACAGGCCTTCCTCCAGGCCGGTGACGAAGACGATGTTGAACTCCAGCCCTTTGGCGGAATGCATGGTCATCAACTGCAGCGCATCGTCGCCCTCGCCCGCCTGATGCTCGCCGGCTTCCAGCGCGGCGTGCGCGAGGAAGGCGATCAGATCGGCGGATAACTCGCCTCCCTCGCCAATCACGCCTCCCTCGCCAATCACGCCTTCCTCGGCGATAAAGCTCGTTGCCGCATTGATGAGTTCGTCGAGGTTGGCAAGACGGTCCTGGCCTTCCTTGTCGTTCTTGTAGTGTTCACGCAGGCCGGAAAGTTCGACGATGTGATCGACCAGTTCGGGCAGCGGCAGATGCGCCATTTCTTTCATTCGGCCGATCAGTGCCGCGAAATTCGCCAGCGATGTGCCGGCCTTGCCGCTCATGGCCGGGATCGCCGCGAACAGGCTGCTGCCGGCGGCCTTGGCCGCATCCTGCAATGCCTCGACGCTGCGGGCACCAATACCGCGGGTCGGGAAATTCACGACGCGCGAGAACGAAGTGTCGTCGTCCGGATTGGCGATCAGGCGCAGGTAAGCCAGCGCATGCTTGATCTCCTGCCGCTCGAAAAAGCGCAAACCGCCATAGACGCGATAAGGCAAACCTGCCGAGAACAGCGCGTGTTCGAGCACCCGCGACTGGGCATTGGAACGGTAGAGCAGCGCGATCTCGCTGCGCGCGTGTCCGTCGCGCGCCAGCGCCTGGATTTCCTCGACGATCCAGCGCGCCTCGTCGAGATCGGAATAAGCCTCGAAGACGCGGATCGGCTCGCCCGCACCAGCATCGGTCCACAAATTCTTGCCGAGACGGTTGTCGTTGTTCTTGATGATCGCGTTGGCGGCGTCGAGGATGTTGCCGTGCGAGCGGTAGTTCTGTTCCAGGCGGATCACGTTCGGCACCCTGAACTCGCGCTCGAAGTCGCGCATGTTGCCTACCTCGGCACCGCGGAAGGCATAGATCGACTGGTCGTCGTCGCCCACACAGAAGAGGCACCCTTCCGCGCCGGCCAACAGTTTCAACCATTTGTATTGCAGGATGTTCGTATCCTGAAACTCGTCGACAAGAATGTGACGGAAGCGCTCCTGATAATGCCGGCGCAGGGCTTCGTTGCGTGACAGCAGTTCGTAGCAACGCAACAGCAGCTCGGCAAAATCGACCACACCTTCCTTGTTGCATTGCGCCTCGTAGGCCTCATACAACTGGACACGCTTCTGCGTATAGCCGTCCCAGGCCTCGACCGCACTCGGGCGCAGACCCTGCTCTTTCTGGCCATTGATGAAGTGCTGGAGTTCGCGCGGCGGATATTTTTCGTCATCGACATTCAGTGACTTCAGCAGCCGCTTGATCGCGGAAAGTTGATCGGACGAATCCAGAATCTGGAACAGTTGCGGCAAACCGGCATCGCGATAATGGGCGCGCAGCAGGCGGTTGCACAGGCCGTGGAAAGTGCCGATCCACATGCCCCGCACGTTGATCGGCAGCATGGCGGTCAGGCGCGCCAGCATCTCCTTGGCCGCCTTGTTGGTGAAGGTGACCGCCAGCACCTGCTGCGGCGTCATCTGATTGGTGGCGATCAGCCAGGCGATCCGCGTAGTGAGTACTCGCGTCTTGCCCGACCCGGCACCGGCAAGGATCAGTGCATGCTGGCGCGGCAAGGTAACGGCCGCCAGTTGTTCGGGATTGAGGCCGTTGAGGAGATTCATTTCCGGATTATAGGACCAGGCCGATACGCACCAGACTTGTGCAGGGCAGCATTACGGTCAACTGCAGCTTGTAAAGCCGCGTTGCTGTCCATACAATAGGGATTGCTGCATTGCAGCATCAGGAGAACGCCATGAACGAACCGACCTTCGCCAAGGCGCCCAAGATTCTGCCGTGGCTGGCCCACAAGGCCGGCATCGACGATCGACGCGCCGAAACTCTCTGGCACGCAGCCTTGCGGCATGCGGCGCACGTACACACCCCCGATGCCCCGGACTACTGGCAGACGGCCATGGACCGGCTACTGGAATTGATCAACACCGAGTCCCAACGCCAGGACGCGGCTTCCTTCGGCTGGCGTCCCTGGGCGCGCAGTCTGGCCAATATCTGGACCGTCCGGATGGATGTGCTCGACGAAATCGCCTTGGCGCCGATACGTGCCTGGCGCATCCTCGGCCAATTCACGCCACGAATCCACTGAGCGACGCCCCCACCAGGCGGATGAAATACCGGTGAATTCGCAGCAAACCGGGTCATCCGGGCGGCAGTCCATGCCGCTAGAATTGTGGCATGAAGCTCCATGCGATCCGCTACCGGCTGCGCAACGATTTCCAGTTGGCGGTCATGACCTTGTTCGCGGCAATCGCGCTGCTGGGAATAACGCCGGGCACGGTGCTCCGTGCCATCAATGGCCAACGGCTACCGTTCGCCGTCGACTTCACGATCCAGGCTGGCATCCTGGGCAGCATTCTCCACATGTGGTTGTCCGGAGATACCCGTCGGGCCAGCCTGTTCCTCGCCTATTTCCTCGGCGTCATGGCGACGATCGCCGTGCACATTCTGGGCGCCGCCGGCGAGTTCTGGTTCTACCCGGCGATGGTCGCGAACTTCTTCCTGGTTGATCGCCGCCACGCGCTGGCCATTGCCTTGGCCGGCCTGACCGCCCTGCTACTGACCGGCACGGTGGACAGGCCCCCGACCGAAGCCGCCGCCTTCTTCATCTCGGTCATCGTCTGCGCCTTGCTGACCTATACATTTTCCTATCGCACGGCCATGCAGCGGAAGCAACTGGAAACGCTGGCCTCGCACGACGAGCTGACCGGCATCTTCAACCGCCGCACGCTGGTCGATGAACTGGACCGCGCGCAACTGACCTTCGAGCGCGATCATCATCGTTGCGGCATCCTGATGCTGGACATCGATCATTTCAAGCAGATCAACGATCGGTATGGCCACCTGGCGGGCGACAAGGTGCTGATCGAACTGGCCAGCCTGCTGGAACGGAACGTGCGCAAGAACGACCGCGTCTTCCGCTACGGTGGCGAGGAATTTGTCGTTCTCGCCCTGCTGCCCAACCACGACGGACTGGTGTCGGTTGCGGAAAAACTGCGCGGCCGGGTCGAGCAAGGTATCCACGGTCCGGATGGCCGCCCGATTACGATATCTCTCGGCGGCGCGATATTGCGCCCCGGCGAGTCCATCGAAGCGTGGTTTGCGCGTGCCGATACGTCGCTCTACGTGGCCAAGAACTCGGGCCGGAACCGGGCTGTCGTCGATCCCGACAACTAGCGGCGGCCGGCCGGCAGCCTGCACCCGGCGCGTATAATCCGCGTTTTTGAAAATACGCGGCAGGCCATGCAGGAAAAGTACAATCCCCAGGAAATCGAGCAGGCCGCCCAGGCCCATTGGCAGTCTACGCAGTCGTTCCGCGCGGTCGAAGACCCGACGAAGCCGAAGTATTACTGCCTGTCGATGTTCCCCTACCCCTCGGGCAAGCTGCACATGGGGCATGTGCGCAACTACACCATCGGCGACGTGCTGACGCGCCAGCACAAGATGCGCGGCTACAACGTGTTGCAGCCGATGGGCTGGGACGCCTTCGGCCTGCCGGCGGAAAACGCCGCGATCCAGAACAAGGTGCCGCCCGCGAAGTGGACCTACGACAACATCGCGTACATGAAGCAGCAGCTCCAGTCGCTCGGCTTCGCCATCGACTGGGAGCGCGAACTCGCGACCTGCAAGCCCGAGTACTACCGCTGGAACCAGTGGCTGTTCCTGCGCATGCTGGAAAAGGGCATCGCCTACAAGAAGACGCAGGTCGTTAACTGGGACCCGGTCGACCAGACCGTGCTCGCCAACGAGCAAGTCATCGACGGTCGCGGCTGGCGCACCGGCGCGCTGGTGGAGAAGCGCGAGATTCCCGGCTACTACCTCGGCATCACGCAATACGCCGACGAACTGCTCTCCGCGCTCGACACGCTGCCCGGCTGGCCCGAGCGGGTCAAGACCATGCAGGCCAACTGGATCGGCAAGAGCACTGGCGTGCGCTTCGCGTTCCCGTATGAACTCGACGGCAAGAAGGATCTGCTCTGGGTATTCACCACCCGCGCCGACACCATCATGGGCGTCACCTTCTGCGCCGTCGCCGCCGAGCATCCGCTGGCGACGCGCGCCGCGCAGGGCAACGCCAAGCTCGCCGCCTTCATCGAGGAATGCAAGCAGGGCTCGGTCATGGAAGCCGACATGGCGACCATGGAGAAGAAGGGCATGCCGACGGGCGTCTTCGTCGAGCATCCGCTGACCGGCGAGAAGGTCGAGGTCTGGGTCGGCAACTATGTGCTGATGAGCTACGGCGAAGGCGCGGTGATGGCCGTGCCGGCGCACGACGAGCGCGACTTCGCGTTCGCGCAGAAGTACAATGACCAGCTCCCCCCCATCAAGCCTGTCGTAGTCCCAGAAGGTTTCAGCGAAGCATCTGATTCAATGGTTCCAGCCGGTCAAGGTTTGATCGCCCCGGTAATCCAAGGACAACCACCCAATAAGTCCTGGCTCATCGATTGGCATCACGATTGGGCGCCTTGTTTTGCTAGTCAGGGAATGCTATTCAATTCCGGCAAGTACGACGGCCTCGGCTATGAAGCGGCGATCGCCGCCATCGCCGCCGACCTGAAGGCCAAGGGCCTCGGCGACACCCAGGTGCAGTGGCGCCTGCGCGACTGGGGCATCTCGCGCCAGCGCTACTGGGGCTGCCCGATTCCGCTGATCCATTGCGACACTTGCGGCACCGTGCCGGTGCCCGACGAGCAGTTGCCGGTGGTGCTGCCCGAGGATTGCGTGCCGGACGGCTCCGGCAACCCGCTGCTCAAGCGCCCGGACTTCCTGAATTGCACCTGCCCGAAGTGCGGCAAGCCGGCGCGGCGCGAGACGGACACGATGGACACCTTTGTCGACTCGTCGTGGTACTACGCGCGATTCGCCAGCGCCGGCGCGCCGACCATGGTCGACAACCGCGCGCCCTACTGGATGCCCGTCGACCAGTACATCGGCGGCATCGAGCACGCCATCCTGCACCTCCTGTACTCGCGCTTCTGGACCAAGGTGATGCGCGACCTCAGGCTGGTGAGCTACGACGAGCCCTTCGCCAACCTGCTGACGCAGGGCATGGTGCTCAACCACATTTTCAGCCGCCGTACCGACAAGGGCGGCATCGAATACTTCGCGCCCGAGGAAGTCGATCTGGTGCGTGATGAAGGCGGCCACGTCACCGGCGCGACGCTCAAGGCCGATGGTTCCACTATCGACTACGGCGGCATCGGCACCATGTCGAAGTCCAAGCGTAACGGTGTGGACCCGCAGGCGCTGATCGAGCAATACGGCGCCGACACCGCCCGCTTCTTCATGATGTTCGCCTCGCCGCCCGAGCAGACGCTGGAATGGTCGGACTCCGGCGTCGAGGGCGCCTACCGGTTCCTCAAACGCGTCTGGGCCTTCGGCCATTCGCTGCAAGAAGGCGGCGTGCCGCCACGGCTGACTTTTCCCGAGAAGCTGCCGGCCGACCTCGCCGCGCTGCGCCGCGAGATTCACCTGAACCTCAAACAGGCCAACTACGACCTCGGCAAGATGCAGTTCAACACCGTCGCCTCGGCGGCGATGAAAATGTTGAACGCGCTGGAGAAGGCACCCAAGACAGGCGATGGCCGCGACGCGGTCGTTGCCGAAGGCTTCTCGATCCTGCTGCGCGTGCTGTCGCCGATCACACCGCACCTCTGCCACGCGCTGTGGACGGAACTCGGTTACGGGGCGGACATCTTGGCCGCTGCCTGGCCGGAGCCGCTGGACGAAGCGCTGGTGCAGGACGAAATCGAACTGGTGCTGCAAGTGAATGGCAAGACGCGTGGCAGTGTGCGCGTACCGGCCGGCGCCGACAAGACAGCCATCGAAGCCGCCGCGGTCGCCTCGGAAGCTGCGCAGAAGTTCATGGAAGGCAAGCCGGCGAAGAAGGTCGTCGTCGTGCCGGGCCGGCTGGTCAATATCGTCGCCTGACCATGAAACGCCTACTGCTCCTGGCCACCGTCCTGCTCTCGGCCTGCGGCTTCCACCTGCGCGGCGCCTATTCGCTGCCTTTCGAGACGCTGTACATCAACCAGCCGGAAACCAGTGAATTGCGCGCCATCATCAAGCGCAACATCGAAGCCTCGACGCAGACGCGCGTCGTCAGCGACGCCAAGGAGGCCGAGGCAAAACTGCAAGTTCTGGGCGACGGACTAGGAAAATCGATTCTCTCGCTCAACGCCGCCGGCCGGGTGCGCGAGTATCAGCTCACACGCACCTTCAAGTTCAACGTGGTCGACGCCAAGGGAGCCGAGCGCCTGCCTGCCAACACGATCATCATCTCGCGCGAAATGACCTTCGACGATGCGGCCGTGCTCTCGAAGGAAGCGGAAGAAGTGCTGCTCTGGCGCGACATCCAGAACGACCTGGTGCAGCAACTGCTGCGCCGGCTGGCGGCGATCAAGCCGGCCGCCGCGCCGACGGCACAATGAACCTGCGCCCGGATCAGCTTGCCGGCCATCTGGAAAAGGCGCTGTCGCCGCTCTACGTCGTGCATGGCGACGACCTGCTGGCCATCGAGGCCGGCGACGCGATTCGCGCCGCGGCCCGCAAGCAGGGGTACGCGGAGCGCGAGGTGCTGATGGTGACGTCCGGCTTCAAGTGGGACGACCTGTTCATGGCCGCGGGCAACCTCTCGCTGTTCGGCGGCGACAAGCTGATCGACCTGCGCATTCCCTCGGGCAAGCCGGGCCGCGACGGCGGCGAGGCGCTCGGCCGCTACTGCACCAATCTGCCTGGCGGCATCGTCACGCTGATCTCGCTGCCCGAACTCGACTGGCAGGCGAAGAAGGCTTCCTGGTTCACTAAGCTCACGGCTGCCGGTGTCGCCATCGAGTGCACCGCGCCCGGCGTCGCCCGGATGCCGGAATGGATCGCGACCCGCCTCCAGCGCCAGAATCAAAGTGCATCGCGCGAGGCGCTCGATTTCATCGCCACCCACGTCGAAGGCAATCTGCTCGCCGCGCACCAGGAAATCCAGAAACTGGCGCTGCTCTATCCGGAGGGCGAAATATCGCTGAAGGATGTCGAGGCCGCCGTGCTCAACGTCGCCCGCTACGACATCGATGCCCTGCGCGACGCCCTGAAGAGCCGCGACGCGGCGCGCTGCGCCCGCACACTGGACGGTCTCAAGGCCGAAGGCGCCGCCCTGCCGCTGGTGCTGTGGGCGCTGGCCAACGAGGCGCGAAGCCGCGCCGCCCGCATCGCCCTCTTGCACGCAGCGCGCATAGACCGCATGATCAAGGGTGTGGCGCGCGGCGACGTTTGGGACGAGATGCTGCAACTGGCACTTAGACTTACCCGAACATAGTCTTCACCGCAGAGGACGCAGAGAACACAGAGGAATTTCTTTCTGGCTAATCTCTGCGCTCTCTGTGAACTCTGTGGTTGAAAGGCAGTTATGGATATCAAGCAATACATAGAAAGCGTCGGCAAAGCCGCCCGCGCCGCATCGCGCGAGATGGCAAAGGCCTCGACGGCAGCCAAGAACGCGGCGCTGCTGGCGATGGCCAAGGCCATCCGCGACAGCCGCGATGCGCTGCTCGCCGCCAACGCCGCCGACGTGGAAGAAGCGAAAGCTGCCGGACTCGACGCGGCGCTGATCGACCGCCTGACGCTGACCGAAAAGGGCGTGGAGAGCATGGCGCAGGGTCTGGAACAGGTCGCCGCGCTGGCCGATCCGGTCGGCGAGATCACCGATCTCAAGCGTCGCCCGACCGGCATCCAGGTCGGCAAAATGCGCGTGCCGCTCGGCGTGGTCGGCATCATCTACGAAGCGCGGCCCAACGTCACGGCCGACGCGGCGGCGCTGTGCCTGAAGTCCGGCAACGCCGCGATCCTGCGCGGGGGAAAGGAAGCGATCCGCTGCAATCAGGCGATTGCCGCCTGTGTGCGCGCCGGCCTCAAGGCGGCCGGTCTGCCGGAGACCGCGGTGCAGGTGATCGAAACGACCGACCGCGAGGCCGTCGGCCATCTGGTCGCCATGCCGCAATATGTGGATGTAATCGTGCCGCGCGGCGGCAAGGGGCTGATCGAGCGCATCTCGAAGGAGGCGCGCGTGCCGGTCATCAAGCACCTGGATGGAAATTGCCATGTCTATGTCGATGCCGACGCCGATCCGGCCAAGGCGCTGAAGATCGTCGACAACGCCAAGACGCAGCGGCTGGGCACCTGCAACACCGCAGAGTCAGTCCTGGTGGCACGCCGCGTGGCGGCGACACAACTGCCCGCGATCACCAAGGCGCTGATGGCCAAGGGCGTCGAGATCCGCGGCTGCGCCGAAACGCTGGCGCTGGTGCCGAATGCTACGGCCGCGACCGAAGAGGACTGGTACGCCGAATACCTGGCGGCGATCGTTTCCGTCAAGGTCGTCGCGGATGTCGATGAGGCCATCGCGCACATCAACAAATATTCGTCGGCGCACACCGACGCCATCGTCACCGAGAATTACACGAATGCCATGCGCTTCCTGCGCGAAGTCGATTCGAGCTCGGTGATGGTGAATGCGTCGACGCGCTTCGCCGACGGCTTCGAGTACGGGCTCGGCGCCGAGATCGGCATTTCCACCGACAAGTTCCATGCCCGCGGACCGGTCGGTCTGGAAGGCCTGACGTCGCAGAAATGGATCGTTCTGGGCGACGGTGAGGTTCGCGGCTGACGCCGCCAACCTCACCGCGGTCCATGACCAACCCATCCCCCTGCCCCCTTCCGAGGAAGGGGGTGACAAAATGGTGCTTCGCACGGAAATATCCATCATGACAAAACCGACCTTCCAATGGCAGGACCCGCTGCTGCTCGACGACCAGTTGAGCGAGGACGAGCGCCTGCTGCGCGACGCCGCCCGCGATTTCTGCCAGGGCGTGCTGGCGCCGCGCGTGCGCGACGACTTTCGCCACGAGCGCACCGAGCCCGGCCTGTTCCGAGAGATGGGAAAAATCGGCCTGCTCGGCCCGACCATTCCCGCCGAGTATGGCGGTGCCGGCGTCAACTACGTTTCCTACGGGCTGATCGCGCGCGAAATCGAACGCGTCGATTCCGGCTACCGCTCGATGATGAGCGTGCAGTCCTCGCTGGTGATGGTGCCGATCTTCACGTTCGGCAGGGAGGAACTGAAGCGGCGTTTGCTGCCCGCGCTGGCCAGCGGCGAACTGATCGGCTGTTTCGGCCTGACCGAGCCCAACCACGGTTCCGATCCCGGCTCGATGGAAACGCGCGCCCGCAGCGTGTCCGGCGGCTACAGCCTGTCCGGCGCCAAAATATGGATCACCAACAGCCCGATCGCCGACATCTTCGTCGTCTGGGCGAAGGACGACGCCGGCGCCATTCGCGGTTTCGTCCTCGAAAAGGGCATGAAGGGCCTGTCGGCGCCGGCGATCCACGGCAAGGTGGGCCTGCGCGCCTCCATCACCGGCGAGATCGTCATGGACGAGGTGTTCGTTCCGGAGGCCAACGCCTTCCCGGACGTCAAGGGGCTCAAGGGTCCGTTCACCTGCCTCGACTCGGCGAGGTACGGAATCGCCTGGGGCGCGCTCGGCGCGGCGGAGGACTGCTGGCACCGCGCACGCGATTACGTAATGGAGCGCAAGCAGTTCGACCGGCCGCTGGCGGCAAACCAGTTGATCCAGAAAAAGCTCGCCGACATGCAAACGGAAATCGCGCTCGGCCTGCAAGGCTGTCTGCGCCTCGGCCACCTGAAGGACGCGGGCAAGGCGACGCCCGAGATGACGTCGATCATGAAGCGCAATGGGTGCGGCAAGGCGCTCGACATCGCCCGCGTCGCCCGCGACATGCACGGCGGCAACGGCATCTCCGACGAGTACGGCGTCATCCGCCACATGGTGAACCTCGAGGCAGTGAACACCTACGAGGGAACGCACGACATCCATGCCCTGATCCTCGGCCGCGCACAGACCGGCATCGCCGCGTTCTAGCGCTCGTTCTCGACAATGGGCGCGCTGTCGCACCTGAAGGTTCTCGACCTGTCGCGCGTGCTGGCCGGCCCCTGGGCCAGCCAGATGCTCGGCGACCTCGGCGCCGAGGTGATCAAGATCGAAAGGCCGGACGGCGGCGACGACACTCGCCGCTGGGGGCCGCCCTGGCTGAAGAACACCGCCGGCGAGGAGACATCCGACGCCGCCTATTACCTCTGCACCAACCGCAACCGGCGTTCCGTCACGGCTGACTTTTCGCGCCCCGAGGGGCAGGCCATCGTGCGCAAGCTCGCCGCCGATGCCGACGTGGTCATCGAGAACTTCAAGGTCGGCGGCCTCGCCGCCTTCGGTCTCGATTACCAGACCCTGAAGGCGATCAATCCGCGACTCGTCTACTGTTCGATCACCGGCTTCGGCCAGGACGGTCCCTACGCGGCCCGCGCCGGCTACGATTTCCTGATCCAGGGCATGGGCGGCCTGATGAGCATCACCGGCCGCGCCGACGGCGAAGATGGCGCGGGGCCGCAGAAGGTCGGCGTCGCCCTCGCCGACATCCTCACCGGCCTGCACGCCGCTGTCGCCATCCTCGCCGCGATTGCCCATCGCGACCGTACCGGTGAAGGTCAGCACATCGACCTGGCACTGCTCGACGTGCAGGTTGCCTGTCTCGCCAACCAGGCGCTCAACTATCTGGTGTCCGGCACGACGCCGACGCGCATGGGCAACGGCCATCCGAACATCGTGCCCTACCAGGATTTCCCCACCGCCGACGGCGACATGATTCTCGCCATCGGCAACGACGCGCAGTTCGCTAAGTTCTGCGCCGTCGCCGGCCATCCGGAATGGGCGGCCGACACGCGCTTCGCCACCAATGCCGGCCGCGTCGAGAACCGCCGGACGCTGATTCCGCTGCTGCGGCAGGCGACGGTGACGAGGACCTCCGCCGGGTGGATCGAGGCGCTGGAAAAGGCCGGCGTGCCATGCGGGCCGATCAACGATCTGGCCGGCGTGTTCGCCGATCCGCAGGTGATGCATCGCGGCATGCAACTGGCGATGACACGGCCATCGGGAGACGACGTGCCACAGGTGGCCAATCCGATCAGGCTCTCAGCGACTCCGGTGGAATATCGTCGCGCACCGCCAAGGCTGGGCCAGGACACCGACGAGGTTCTGCGATCGCTCGGCTATGGCGCCGACGAAATCGCCGCCATGCGCGCGGCGGGCATCGTGTAAGCTATTCATGCAATCCGATTCCCGAACAAGGCCACACAACAAGAGAGGAGAAATCATGAAACTGCGCACCCTGCTTCGCACCGCCTCTGTCGGCGTCCTCGTCACCCTGACCGCGCCGGCGGCGCTCGCCGGAGAGTTCATCAACGTACTGACTGGCGGCACCAGCGGCGTCTACTACCCGCTCGGCGTCGCGCTGTCGCAGATCTACGGCAAGGCGATTCCCGATGCCAAGTCCTCGGTGCAGTCGACCAAGGCCAGCGCCGAAAACCTCAACCTGCTGCAGGCCGGCAAGGGCGAAGTCGGCTTCACGCTCGGCGACGCCTTCTCGAACGCCTGGAAGGGCGACGCCGACGCCGGCTTCAAGACGCCACTCAACAAGCTGCGTACATTGGCCGCCATCTACCCGAACTACATCCAGATCGTCGCCTCGGCCGAATCCGGCATCCGCTCGCTGGCCGACCTGAAAGGCAAGCGGGTCGCAGTCGGCGCGCCGAAGAGCGGCACCGAACTCAACGCCCGCGCCATCTTCAAGGCGGCCGGCATGAGCTACGACGATTTCAGCAAGGTCGAGTACCTGCCCTTCGGCGAGTCGGTGGAACTGATGAAGAACCGCCAGCTCGACGCCACGCTGATCTCCGCCGGACTCGGCGTCGCGGCGGTGCGCGATCTGGCGACGTCGCTGAAGGTTCTCATCGTGCCGATCACGCCCGACGTCATCGACAGGATCGGCGACGCCGCCTATCAGCCCGGCGTCATTCCGGCCGACACCTACAGCGGCCAGGGCGGCGAAGTCGCCACCATCGCGATCCAGAACTTCCTCGTCACCCACGAGGGCGTACCGGCCGACACGGTGTACAAAATGACCAAGGCGATGTTCGAGAACCTCGACCAGATGGTCGCCGCGCACGGCGCCGCCAAGGGCATCAAGAAGGAAGCCGCCGCCAAGGCGCCGCCCGCGCCGCTGCATCCGGGCGCCGAAAAGTACTATCGCGAAGCCGGCCTGATCAAGTAGGCGGCGGCGCGGCGTGCCACCACGACTGACTTTTGGGTCGGATGGCGCCGATGCCTGACGCCGCGCCTGATCACGACATCGATCAAACCCTCGGGCACGGCGAGCAGCGCCGGCTCGGGGGCGCTTCGCTTTTGATCCTGTCGGCGCTGGCGCTGTGCTTTTCGACCTACCAGCTTGTCGTCGCATCGTTCCATCCCTGGTCCAGCCTGGTCACCCGCGCGCTGCACGTCGGCTTCCTGCTCGCGCTCACCTTCATCCTGTTCCCCGCCTTCCGCCGCGGCAAGGCGCTCAGCCGGGTATCGCCCGCGGACTGGCTGCTGGCCGCTGCCGGCTTCGCCCTGACCACCTATCAGTATTTTTTCGAGGGCGACCTGATCCAGCGCGCCGGCGATCCGACGCTGCTCGACCTCTGGGTCGGCACGGCGCTGATCGTGCTCGTGTTCGAGGCGGCGCGGCGCGTCATCGGCCTGCCGCTGCCGCTGGTGTGCGCGACCTTTCTGCTCTACGGCCTGTTCGGCCAGTACCTGCCCGGCGACCTCGCCCACCGCGGCTATGCCTACGCGCAAATCGTCGACCAGCTCGCTTTCGGCACCGAAGGCATCTTCGGCATCCCGACCCTGGTCTCGGCGACGTATATCTTCCTCTTCATCCTGTTCGGCACCTTCCTCGAACACGCCGGCATGATCCACCTGTTCAACAGCGTCGCGCTCGGCTTCGTCGGCCACACCAAAGGCGGTGCGGCCAAGGTGTCGGTGCTGTCCTCGGGCATGATGGGCACGATCTCCGGCTCGGGCGTCGCCAACGTGCTGACCACCGGCCAGTTCACGATTCCGCTGATGAAGAAGTTCGGCTACTCGGGCGTCTTCGCCGGCGCGGTCGAAGCAACGTCGTCGATGGGCGGCCAGATCATGCCGCCGGTGATGGGCGCCGTCGCCTTCATCATGGCCGAAAACCTCAACGTGCCCTACGCCGACATCGTCAAGGCGGCGCTGGTGCCCGCCGTCCTCTACTACGCCACCGCGTTCTGGATGGTGCACCTCGAGGCCGGACGAAAGAAGCTGCTCGGGCTGCCCAAGGACCAATGCCCCAACCCGTGGCGGGCGATCCGCGAGCAGTGGCACCTGATCCTGCCTTTGGCGGCGCTGGTCTGGATGCTGTTCAATGGCTACACGCCGATGTACTCCGGGATGGTCGGCCTGGCGCTGACAGCGATTCTCATACTCGGCGCCGGCGTCGCGGCACGCATCTCGGCGACAGCCTTCCGCTACGTGTTCTGGCTGGCCGTCGGCCTCGGCAGCGCCGCTCTCGTCGAATGGGGCGTCTATCCGGTGCTGGCGGTGATTTCGGTGCTGGCCGGTGTCAGCCTGTTCGTCAAGGGCGGCATGAAGACGCTGCGCCTGCTGCGCGACAGCCTGATCGACGGCGCCCGCCAGGCGCTGCCGGTCGGCGTCGCCTGTGCCATCGTCGGCGTCATCATCGGCATCCTGACGCTCACCGGCGCCGCCTCCAGTTTCGCCGGCTACATCCTCAAGGTCGGCGAGCAGAGCCTGTTCCTGTCGCTGATGCTGACGATGGTCGTCTGCCTGCTGCTCGGCATGGGCATCCCGACCATTCCGAACTACATCATCACCAGTTCCATCGCCGCGCCGGCGCTGCTCAAGCTCGGCGTGCCGCTGATCGTCAGTCACATGTTCGTCTTCTACTTCGGCATCATGGCCGACCTGACGCCACCGGTCGCACTCGCCGCTTTCGCCGCCAGTTCCATCGCCAAGGAGGCGCCGCTGAAGATCGGCTTCAAGGCGGTGCAGGTGGCCATCGCCGGCTTCGTCGTGCCCTACATGGCGGTCTACGACAACGCGCTGATGCTGCAGGGCGACCCGACCGCGCTGGCGGTCGCCTACATCGTCGGCAAGGCGCTCCTCGCCATCGCGCTCTGGGGCGGGGCCGCCATCGGCTATCTGCGCGCACCGCTGGCCGCGTGGGAACGCGTTTTCGCCGCCGCGGCGGCGGCCATGCTGGTCGCCGCGCTGCCGGCCACCGACGAAATCGGTCTCGCCATGTGCGCAATCTTCATCGGCTGGCACTGGCTGCGAACGCGCCGGGCGTCGACACCGCCTTCGGCCGCCTGATGCCGCTCTGTCTTTCCGCCGGCGCCGTGGCGACGGTTCTCGCCGTCGAATCCTTCACGCTGGCCTGGACGCACTCGATCGAAAAGGTCCGCTGGGAAGAGGACTACGTTCTCGACGGAAACCGTCTGCGTCTCGTCGAAGCACGGATCCGCGGGACGGGTGCGGGGATGGAACCGCCCGCCGACGCGGTGCTCAAGGACGGCGTCTGGCATTACCGGCCCGGGCTACCCCCCCAGACACAACTGCGGCTCGCCCGCTCGCCCTACACCGCCGGGTACCAGCTGTGTACCAAGGGGCATTGCCAACCGCTTGCCGAGCTGCTGCCGGGAGCGGAAAATCCTTCCACCATCGTGGTGGAGGCATGCCCATGAAAAATTTCGACGCTGTCGTTTCCGCCCCCGGCTTCAGCCTCGGGGTCCGTTGCAATCAGGACGAAGTCACCGGTATCGAGTTCCTCGAACCGCGCGCCGAAGTCGCACCGAAGTCGCTGCTCGCCAAGGAGACCGTGCGTCAGTTGCGCGCCTGGTTGAAGGATTCGAGCTTCGCCTTCTCACTGCCGCTCGCGCCCGCCGGTACGCCTTTCCAGCGCAAGGTCTGGTCCGCCATCGCCGCCGTCCCGGCCGGCAGGACCCGGCGGTACGGCGAAATCGCTGCAAAGATCGGCAGCGGCCCGCGCGCCGTCGGCAATGCCTGCGGTGCCAACCCGTACCCGGTCGTGGTGCCCTGCCACCGCGTCGTCGCAGCAGGAGGAGCCAACCAGGGACTGGGCGGCTTCGCCCGCCAGCGCGGCGGTTTCCTGCTCGACGTCAAGCGCTGGCTGCTGGCCCATGAAAGAACCGCCTAAGGCGCGCAAGAAACTCGCCGGGCCGCCCCAAGAGTTTCTTGGCCCCCTGGGGGGAGAGCCGAGCATAGCGAGGCTTTCGGGGGGGGGCTTAATCGACGAGTTTGCCGACGCGCTCTGGCTGGCCGACGGGCTGGCGAAGAACACGCTCGCCGCCTATCGCAGCGACCTCGCGCTGTTCTCGCTCTGGCTCACCAAACGGAAGCTCGACCTGGCGCATGCTGACGAGGCGGCAATCAACCGCTACCTCGCCCACCTGCATGCACGAGTCG
Organism: Gammaproteobacteria bacterium; assembly: GCA_018819515.1. Taxonomy (GTDB): domain Bacteria; phylum Pseudomonadota; class Gammaproteobacteria; order Burkholderiales; family Rhodocyclaceae; genus Fen-999. Next base: position 526,876 of record JAHJPX010000007.1, on the reverse strand, counting down.
AGGGCTTCAAACCGACCTCGCAGCGGCGCCTGCATTCGACGCTGCGCCGCTTCTACCGCTGGCTGCTCGACCAGGGTCGTATCAAGGTCGATCCGCTGCTCAACATCGAGCGGCCACGCGCGGCCGAGCGTTTTCCGAAGACGCTTTCGGAGAAGCAGGTCGAGGCGCTGCTCGCCTCACCGGATGTAAACACGGCGCGCGGCCTGCGCGACCGCACGCTGCTCGAAGTCGTCTATGCCACCGGCCTGCGCGTCTCGGAACTGATCGGCCTGAAGATGTTCGAGCTCTCGCTCACCGACGGCCTGGTGCGCGTGTTCGGCAAGGGCAGCAAGGAGCGGCTGGTGCCGCTCGGCGAAGTCGCCATCGAGTGGCTGAATCGCTGGCTCGCCGACGGCCGGCCCGAGCTGCTCAAGGGCCGCGATTCCGACTATGTGTTCGTCACCGCGCGCAAGGAAAAGTCAGGCGTGATGACACGGCAGATGGCCTGGACACTGATCAAGAACCACGCCGTCGCGGCCGGCATCCCGCGCGAGAAAATTTCGCCGCACGTGATGCGCCACGCCTTCGCCACCCACCTGCTCAACCACGGCGCCGACCTGCGCGTGGTGCAGATGCTGCTCGGCCATGCCGACATCTCCACGACCCAGGTCTATACTCATGTGGCGCGCGAACGACTCAAGAAGCTGCATCACGAACACCACCCTCGCGGATAGAACATGAAACCCGAATCGCAGGCCCCGGAAACGCCGGCCACCAAGTTCCTCCAGAAGCACCGCATCGCCCACTCCAACCACCTCTACGCGTACGAGGAGCATGGTGGCACTAGCGTTTCATCGCGCGAACTCAACGTCGCCGAGCACGCGGTGGTGAAGACGCTGGTGATGGAGGACGAAAACAGGAAGCCGCTGATCGTGCTGATGCACGGCGACCGCAAGGTGTCGACCAAGGAACTGGCGCGGCAGGTGGGCGTCAAGAAGATCGCGCCCTGCACCCCCGACGACGCGCTGCGCCACACCGGCTACATGGTCGGCGGTTGCTCGCCCTTCGGCACCAAGAAGCAACTGCCGATCTATCTGGAGAAAAGCATCCTCGACCTGCCGCTGATCTACATCAACGGCGGCCGGCGCGGCTACCTGGTCGGCGTGCACCCGCATGACATCCTGCGCGTACTGGCACCGAAGGTCGTCGAGGTGGGTAGGGCGGATTGAGGTGGCGTCTCGCCACGGCTGACTTTTGCCGTGGTCACCAACCGTTCGCTTCGAGCCAGTTCACTCCGTCATCCCCGCCGCAGTTTTCGCTGGTGGTGAAACCGCCGCACAGAAGGTGCGCGCAGGTGGGGTACTTCGCGTAGTTGGCGACCACGCCGGAACATGACGTCAAGGCTTGGTACGGCGCCTCCTGTTGCTCGTCCGGCACGATGTCGCCGAGGATGCCGCAGGGGCTGGCCCCCGACGCGCCGCTGCAACTCGCAAATCGGTAAAGCACGGCACCCGAGTCGGGCGCGAAGTCGGCGCAGGTGTAAGGGCTGGGCGGCTCCGTTGCGCCGATCACTACGGTGTCCTTCACCCAGTCGGACGCGTGTGCCGGGTTCGAGCAGTAGCAGGCGCCGTTGCCACAATCATGGGTCAGCGGCGAGCCGTCGCCATAGCGTCCCACGTAGCGTTGATGGAACAGGCCGCACCCGGACTGCGAACCTGCCCATTCCTCCAGGGTCTTGGGATTGGAAATGCCGTCGTACAGGAGCATCGCCGTGTGCGTCTTGCCCATCCAGACGTCGGCATGCTGCTTGAACACCTTGGCCGAAGCCGCAATGACGAGCGGCGCCGTGCCGCCGTGGCTGGTTCCGGCCGTGGCCAGTTTGTCGCCGGTCCACAGGGTGGCGACGTCGATGCGCAACTTCTGCATGAGGTTGTTCATGCGATCGAACTCGAGATGGTACGGATACATTCCGCCCTCGTTTTCGGTCGTATAGGGTTGGGCGCAGGCGGCGACGAAACCGCGGTCCGCGTAGCCTTTCAGCAGCGCATCCATGTCGCCGGTCTCGCAGGTCTGATTGCCGCCAGCCCAGTACACGACCAGGCGATCGCAGGGCTTCTCTGCGCAACACTGGCCGGCGTTCGTCACGATCCTGAAATGGCAATCCTCGGTGCCGGGACCAAGGCCGTCGCACTGGGAAAGCGCGACGGGCGCGACGACGTAGTCGGTCGATGGGGCGCACTGGCCGGCGTCTACCACTGGCGAGCCCGATGAGCCGCTACCGCACGACGCGGCGACGAGGGCGGTTGCCGCCAAAGGAGCAAAGAAACGGGACATGTGCGAATATTACTGCAGCATTGCCCCGACTTCGCTCCTGCCGTCGATGCGGCGCACGCCGAAACCACGGCGTCGACGCGTGGCACGGGCATCACCGAGGACTCGGCGGCGTGCCCCCATGGCTGACTTTTTTGCGTCTCCCGATTGACGCGCCGGCGCAGAACCCGTTTCGGCGCAACCACGTGACAGACGCCGAGCCACGGACGGGAACACCGAGGCACGACGATGCAGGTATGATTCCCCGATGAATCGCATTTTCGCAAATCGCCGCACCCCATTCGTGTTCGTCTTCGCCGCCAGCCTTGGGTTGGTGCTTGGCGGCGTAGCGTTCTCCGAACTGATGGGATTGGGCGCCTGTCCGCTGTGCATCATCCAGCGCATGCTCTACCTGGGGCTGGCGATCGTTGCGGGCGTCGGCCTCTTCGTCGCCGGCCAGTCGCTGGCATCTCGCCTGTTCGCGCTGGCGATGGCGACGGTCGCGGCGACCGGCATTTTCGTCGCCGGCTATCAGGTCTGGATCCAGCGTTTCGCGCCGGAGACAAATTGCTCACCTTACCCGACCTGGTGGGAGGAGATGGTCGACCGGGCCGGCGAACAGGTGCCGATCCTGTTCTCGGCCAACGGCCTGTGTTCCGACCCGGCCTGGAAGTTCCTCGGCTTGTCGATCGCGGACTGGTCGCTCGCCTGGTTCACGCTGTTCCTGCTGGTGGCCGTTTACATCGCGTTCCGCCAACGCTAGCCGGGCCGCGCGTGTCGCCGTGCCGACCGGGGCGGCGACTTTGCACAGTTTTACCTGTCTTGACCTCGCCTTACGCGGAGGCCCCCGACAATGCGCGCGTCCCTCTTCGCTGCCAAGGAACGCACATGCCCCTCGAACTCCGCCATGCACCCGCGCTTTGCGCCCTGTTCCTTCTTGCCGGTTGCGGTGGCGGAGGCGATTCATCGAGCGACACCGAAACCTCGACCGAACCATACTCCGGTACCTGCGGCGTCGGCACGGCAGTCTACGCGCTGGCTGCCGGCAGCCAGGCGGTCGCATCGCCGGAGTTCACCATCACTGACCAATCCGACCTGACGGCCTTCTGCGCGCAGAACGACGGCACCTCGATCACGCTGGTCACGCCAACCATCGCCAGCAGCGCCACGACATCGTCCTCGACCTACTCCAGCTTGTACGGCCTCAGCGCCGCAGTGCTGGCCTACGGTTCGAGTTCGACCACGACGACCGGCGGAACGATTACCGTCAGCGGCGGCACGATCAGCACCACCAGCGACGACGCCGACGGCGTGGTGGCCACCGGGCTGGGCGCCACGGCGACACTGGCCAGTATCGAAATCTATACCACCGGCGACGATGCCTCCCCGGTCGTGGCGGCGCAGTCGGGCTCCATGACCGTGACCGGCGGCAGCACGTTGACCGCTACCGCCGCGGAGGTCGCCGTGGTCGAAGGCGCGAGCACCATGGACATCAGAGACAGCACGCTGATCGCTGCCAACGCCAACGACAACCGGGGCATCCTGATCTGGGCCAACTCCGCCACGGCTGGCGCCGCGACCCTCACTCTGAGCAACAGCACCTACGTATGGAGTTCCAGCAGCAGCAGCGCGTCCGCCTTCTATGTCTACAACCAGACGGCAACCCTCAACCTGACAGGCACCACCATCACCCGCTCGTCATCCTCGGTCCTTCTGACCGCAGAAGGGGGCACGGTGGGCAGCGACGTGACAGTCAATGCTGAAGCGCAAACGCTCTCCGGCAACATCGTTGCCGACTCGTCCAGCACGGTTACGCTGTCGCTCGCCAGCGCATCGACGCTCAGCGGCACGATCAACGCCGCCAACAGCGGCGCTACGGTGAATGTCGCGCTCGACTCGACCAGCAGTCTGACTCTGACCGGAGATTCTTATGTCAATGAGTTGAATGTCGCCGATTGCTCGAACATCACGTACAACGGGTATTACCTGTATTACAAGTCGTATGGGAGCGGTAGTACCACTTGTTCGTCGTCGTACCTGATTGCGTACTGAGCGGAAACCTCAGGCGCGGCTGCGTTCTATCTGCACGCCGACACGGCGAACGCCGCGGGCGACGCCCATCTTGGCGATGGATATCTTCACCCATGGGGCGCGAAACTCGTCGAGCATCAGGCCGATCACGTATTCGCCCAGCGTCTCCAGCAGGTTGAAGTGGCGAGCGGACAGTTCGGCACGGATGCGGGCGATCACTTCAGCGTAATCGATCGTCTTGGCGATATCGTCGTCTTGCGCCGCTTCATCCGGCACGCCGAAGGTGAGGCTGATCTCCAGCGTCTGCGGCGCCACCTTTTCGCGGGCGTAGATGCCGACATGGGCGTCGACGCGCATTTCCTCGATGAAGATAAAGTCCATCCGCAGCCTCGTCTAGAATGGCGGCCATTGTAGGCCAACCTGCCCCTGTCTCTCGTGACCGATCCTGCGCAAACCGTATTCCTGACCCTGCTCGCCTATCTACTCGGCTCGATCCCGTTCGCCGTGATCGCCTCGAAGCTCTTCGGCCTCGACGACCCGCGCAGCCACGGCTCGGGCAATCCCGGCGCGACCAATGTGCTGCGCACCGGCAACAAGTCGGCGGCGATGCTGACGCTGCTTGGCGACGCGCTGAAAGGCTGGCTGGCCGTGTGGCTGGCGTACCGTTTTTCGGGCGAATACCCGACGATCGCTGCAGCCGGTGTCGCCGCCTTCCTCGGCCACCTGTTCCCGGTGTTCCTCAAGTTCCACGGCGGCAAGGGTGTAGCCACGGCCTTCGGCGTGCTGACCGGCTTTCATCCTGTGCTTGCACTGGCGGCGCTGGCGACGTGGCTGGTAGTGGCGCTGGTCACGCGCTACTCGTCGGCGGCCTCGATCTTCACCGCCATCGAGGCACCGATGGTCATCGCCATGCTGACCGGGCGGGACGAACTGACTATCGCCGCCGTCCTGATGTCGATCCTGCTCGTCTGGCGCCACCGCGCCAACATCAGACGCCTGCTCAACGGTACCGAAAGCCGGATCGGCTCAAAAAGGCAGAATTGACTCGTTCAGCGGCCAGCGCGGCCGCACGTTGAACGCACCATCCTTGCCGCCGTGTTGCCCTGCCAGCAGACGCTGCGCGCCGCAGTAGGCGATCATCGCGCCGTTGTCGGTGCAAAGCGCCAGTTCCGGATAGTGCACGCGTATGCCTTCCATCGCGGCCCGCTCGTCCAGCCGCTGCCGCAGGCGCCGGTTGGCACCGACGCCGCCGGCCACAACCAGCGTATCGAGGCCACAGTGGCGTACCGCCACGGCTGACTTTTCCGTAAGCACCTCGGTCACCGCTTCCTGAAACTCCCAGGCGAGATCGGCGCGCTGCCGCTCCGTCAGCGCCCGACCATGCACCTGCATCAGCACCGCGGTCTTGAGGCCGGAGAAGCTGAACTGGAAATCGCCGCTTTTCAGCATCGGCCGCGGCAACTTCAGCGCGCTCGGGCCACCCCGCGCGGCGAGTTCCGCCAGTTGCGGTCCGCCCGGATAGCCGAGGCCCAGCAGCTTGGCGGTTTTGTCGAAGGCCTCGCCGGCCGCATCGTCCACCGATTCGCCGAGCAACTCGTAAGCGCCCACTCCCGCGACACGCATCAGCTGCGTGTGGCCTCCCGAAACGAGCAGGGCGACGAATGGAAAGGTCGGCGGATTGGCGGACAGTAGCGGCGACAACAGGTGGCCTTCGAGGTGATGCACGGGCAGAACCGGCACGCCGAGCGCCATTCCCAGCGATTCAGCGAAACTGGCGCCGACCAGCAACGCGCCGGCCAGTCCGGGGCCGGCCGTGTAGGCGATGCCGTCGATGTCGGACGTGGCGACCTTCGCCTCGGCCAGCACGCGTTCGAGCAACGGAATGAGGCGGCGGATATGGTCGCGCGAAGCCAGTTCCGGCACCACGCCGCCGTAGGCCTCGTGCATCGCCACCTGAGTGTGCACGGCGTCGCCGATCAGACCGCGCGTCGTGTCGTAGAGCGCGACACCGGTTTCGTCGCAGGAGGATTCGATGCCGAGAACAAGCATAGGGGAGCGATTTTACCTTTGACATCCGCCGAAAAATGGCTAGAATTCGCGCCTCTTCAAGCCCATAAACCAAGGTCAATCGCATGCCCGGTATCCGCCTCAAGGAAAACGAGCCCTTCGAAGTCGCCATCCGCCGTTTCAAGCGCACCATCGAAAAGGCTGGCACGCTCACCGAACTGCGCGCCCGCGAGTTCTACGAGAAGCCCACCACCGAGCGCAAGCGCAAGCTGGCTGCCGCCGTGAAGCGCCATCACAAGCGCATCCGCAGCCAAATGCTGCCGCCGAAGCTCTACTAAGCCAAGCGTCGAACCCCGTACACCAGCAGGAACCGCCTTCGGGGCGGTTTTTGCGTTTGTGGAGGATGTCACCATGAGCCTGAAATCCCGTATCTCCGAAGACATGAAAACCGCCATGAAGGCGAAGGAGACCGCCCGTCTCGGCGCCATCCGTTTGCTCATGGCCGCGATGAAGCAGAAGGAAGTCGATGAGCGTATCGAACTCGACGACGCCGGCGTCGTCGCGGTGATCGAAAAGATGCTCAAGCAGCGTAAGGATTCGATCACCCAGTACGAGGCCGCCAAGCGCCAGGATCTGGCCGACGCCGAAAAGTTCGAGGTCGAAGTGCTCTCCGCCTACATGCCCGCCGGCCTGCCGGCCGAAGAAGTCGCGGCGATCGTCGCCACGGCGGTCGCCGAGTCGGGCGCCAGGACGCCCGCCGACATGGGGAAGGTGATGGCCATCGTCAAGCCGAAGCTTGCCGGCCGCGCCGACATGGGTGAAGTGTCGAAGCTCGTGAAGGCCAAGCTCAGCTCGAACTGAGCGGCGCATAATCGCGCCGTGATTCCCGAGTCATTCATCCAGGAGCTGCTTGCCCGCGTCGACATCGTCGACGTGGTCGAGCGCTACGTTCCGCTCAAGAAGGGCGGCGCCAACTACCAGGCCTGCTGCCCCTTCCACTCGGAAAAGACGCCCTCTTTCACCGTCAGTCCCTCGAAGCAGTTCTATCACTGCTTCGGCTGCGGCGCCCACGGCAGCGCGCTCGGCTTCCTGATGCAGTACTCCGGCCTCGGCTTCATCGAGGCGGTTGAGGAACTGGCTCAGTCGGTGGGCATGCCGGTGCCGCGCGTTTCCGAGCGGGTGCAGAACGACCGCGCAAAGAAGGCGCCGTTAACCGAATTGATGCTGCGCGCCGCCCGCTTTTACAAGGACCAGCTCAAGGCGTCACCGAAGGCCATCGACTACCTGAAAGGCCGTGGCCTGACGGGCGAGATCGCCGCCCGATTCGGACTCGGCTATGCGCCCGACGACTGGCAGGGTCTGCAGCAGGTATTCCCGGACTACGAGGACACAGCACTGGTCGAATGCGGCCTGGTGATCGTCAACGAGCAGGGGCGGCGCTACGACCGCTTCCGCGACCGCATCATGTTTCCCATCCTCGACCAGCGCGGCAACGTGATCGCGTTCGGCGGCCGCATCATCGGCCAAGGCGAGCCCAAGTACCTCAACTCTCCCGAGACGCCGCTGTTCGAGAAGGGACGCGAACTCTACGGTCTGGTGCAAGCCCGGCAGGCGATCCGCGACGAGGATGCGGTCGTGGTCGTCGAAGGCTACATGGACGTAGTTGCGCTGGCGCAGCACGGTGTCGGCAACGCGGTGGCGACACTGGGCACCGCGACGACGACGAACCATGTGCATAGACTGCTGCGCCAGGCGTCGAAGGTGGTGTTCTGCTTCGATGGCGACGCCGCCGGTCGCAAGGCGGCCTGGCGGGCACTGGAGGCCTGCCTCGACCAGCTTGCCGACGACAAGTCGGCGGGCTTCCTGTTCTTGCCTCCCGAGCACGACCCGGACAGCTTCGTGCGCGCGGAAGGCGCCGAGACCTTTCGGACGCTCTTCCGCCACCCGACCACGCTGACGGAATTCCTCCTCCGCGAACTGAAGGCCGGTGTCGACCTCGCTACCGCCGAAGGCCGTGCGCGCCTGGTGCATGAGGCCAAACCGCATCTGCAAAGGCTGTCGGCGACGGTGCTGCGTGTACAACTGACCAAGTCCATTGCGGAGGCCGCCGCACTGACGCAAGCGGAAGTCGAGGCGCAATGCGGCCTGAAGCCGCTGGCCCGCGGGCGCGCCGCGCCACCGCCACGCCGCCGCACGATCGAGATTTCGCAGCTCAAGACCCTGCTGAAGGCCGTACTTCACCGTCCGGAGCGCGCGGGGCGCCTGCCACTGGCCCAGATCGACTCGGAATCGGCTGAAGGCGCCACGCTGCACGCCATTGCCGACGCCATCGAACATGGCGAATTGGCGGGCGGCAACATGGGACAGGTCATCGAGCACTTTCGCGGCAGCCTTCACGAGCCGCTGATCGCCAGTCTGGCCGCGAGTGCGGCCACGGAAGAGATCGATTCCGGCGAGGACGAGGCGGTTTTCGAGGATGTAATGAAGCAACTTCGGAAGGCCGATCTGTCGGCGAGAATCGCCGAGCTGAATGCCAAGGCCGACCTCCAGGGAGGCATCCTCACCCCCGACCAAAAGGCGGAACTTGTCCGCTTGCTGGCTGCCAAAACCCGGCAGGTGGCCGGGTAAGTCCATCAGTTTCTGCTATACTGCGCGGTTATCTCACCAACTTGGCGCCAGGTCCAGCTCGGGGCGGCGCCCGGGATACATTTCCGAGGAAAATCAACGCCATGCCCAAGGGAACCGCGAAGTCTGTCAAGCCAGCCACCAAGTCAAGGACCACCACGAAATCACACGTGAAGGCACCTGCCAAGGTTCCGGCGAAGACTGTGGCCAAGAGTCCGGCCAAGACCACTGCGAGAAAACCGGCGCCGAAGGCGCAGCCGGTGAAAAAGGCGTCCGCGACCAAGAGCAAGGCAGCAACACCCGTCGCCAGCAAGTCCCGGCCGCAACCGAAAACGGCCGCCAAGGCAACTACTGCAGCCAAGGCAACTCCGGTCAAGGCGGCCGCAGCCAAGGCAGCTCCGGTCAAGGCAACCCCACCCAAGGCAACGGCTTCACGCAAGACAGTCGCCGCCGACAAGGTGGCCGAGGCGACGCCCGCGATTCCGCCACTGGCAGCGGTACAGGCCGAACCGGACAATACGCCGGAACGGGGCAGGAAGAAGACGGGCAAAGGTCGGCGGCGGGTAGCCGCAGACGTGGCTCCTGCACGTCCGCCCATCGATCTTGAAACCAAGCGCCTGCGTCTCAAGACGCTGATCGCGCTCGGTAAGGAACGTGGCTTCCTTACCTACGCCGAGATCAACGACCATCTGCCTGACGATGTCGTCGACGCCGAACAGATCGAGTCGATCATTTCGACTTTCAACGACATGGGCATCCAGGTTTTCGACCAGGCGCCTGCGGCCGAGGACATGCTGCTGAACGAGTCGTCGCCCCGCCAGGTAGACGAACAGGAAGTCGAGGAGGAGGCAGAGCAGGCGCTATCCACGGTCGACTCTGAATTCGGCCGCACCACCGATCCTGTGCGCATGTACATGCGCGAAATGGGCTCGGTCGAGCTGCTGACCCGCGAAGGCGAAATCGAAATCGCCAAGCGCATCGAGGACGGTCTGAAGCACATGGTGATGGCAATCTCGGCCTGTCCGACGACCATCGCCGAAATGCTGGAGATCGCCGGCAAGGTCGCGCGTGACGAGATGCGCGTCGATGAGCTGGTCGACGGCCTTATCGATCCCAATGCGGAAGGGGACGACATCGAGGCACTGGCCGAAGACGAGGAAGCCGCGATCGAGGCCGATGAAGCAGAGGATGAGGACGACGAAGGCGGCGGCGCGGTATCGGCTTCCCTGTTGCGACTGAAGCAGGACGCGCTGGAGCGCTTCTCCATCCTTCATCATCTGTTCGGCAAGTCCATGGCAGTCCTGGCCAAGAAGGGCTCGCAGGACAAGGGCTACCTGCGCATCCAGAAGCAGATTTCCGGCGAACTGATGAATATCCGCTTCACTGCCCGCGCCATCGAACGCCTGTGCGACTCGGTGCGCGGCATGGTCGAAGCGGCGCGTAACCACGAACGCAAGATCCAGCACCTGTGCGTGGACAAGGCGCACATGCCGCGCCAGCATTTCATCAAAGTCTTCCCCGGCAACGAAACCAACCTCGAATGGCTGAAGCACGAAGTTCAGGCGAACAAGCCCTATTCGGCGCTGCTGATGCGTGCAGCGCCGGCGATTCTGGAAGAGCAGCAGAAGCTGATCGACCTGCAGGATCGAATCGGCATTCCGCTGCGTGAGCTCAAGGATATCAACAAGCAGATGTCCACCGGCGAAGCCAAGGCCCGGCGCGCAAAGCGGGAAATGACCGAAGCCAACCTGCGTCTGGTCATCTCCATTGCCAAGAAGTACACCAACCGCGGCCTGCAGTTCCTCGACCTGATCCAGGAAGGCAACATCGGCCTGATGAAGGCGGTGGACAAGTTCGAATACCGCCGCGGCTACAAGTTCTCGACCTACGCCACCTGGTGGATCCGCCAGGCGATCACCCGTTCGATCGCCGACCAGGCGCGCACCATCCGCATTCCGGTGCACATGATCGAGACCATCAACAAGATGAACCGTATCAGTCGCCAGATCCTTCAGGAGACGGGCGCCGAACCCGATCCGGCGACCCTGGCGCTCAAGATGGAAATGCCCGAGGAGAAGATCCGCAAGATCCTCAAGATTTCCAAGGAGCCGATTTCCATGGAGACGCCGATCGGCGACGACGACGACTCCCATCTGGGCGACTTCATCGAGGATCAATCGACCCTGTTGCCGATGGAAGCCGCGTTGCACGGCAGCATGCGCGAGATCGTGAAGGACGTGCTGGACTCGCTGACGCCGCGCGAAGCCAAGGTGCTGCGCATGCGCTTCGGCATCGAAATGAACACCGACCACACGCTGGAAGAAGTCGGCAAACAGTTTGACGTCACGCGGGAGCGGATTCGCCAGATCGAAGCCAAGGCGCTGCGCAAGCTGCGCCACCCGAGCCGCTCGGAAAAGCTGCGCAGCTTCCTCGACGGAGCGGAGTAAGTTCAGCGAAAAGTCAGCCGTGGCGACACGCCGCGGCTGCGGTACCATCACCACAGGCCATCCGGACCGCGAAGACAAGCCGAAGACAGTGCAACTTGCACGGCGAGGCGCAGTCGACAAAGAGCCGGATGGGCTGAGGGCCTGTAGCTCAGTTGGTTAGAGCAGAGGACTCATAATCCTTTGGTCCTGGGTTCGAGTCCCAGCGGGCCCACCAACAACTTTCCGCGGCCACTTCGGGGGCCGGTGAGCCGCGATCAATGAAGCAGGCCCATAATGTTCCGGTCTCTCGCGCGAGTCCCGGCGGGGCTACCAACCACTCCTGAAGAAAAGGAGGCGATGATGAAGACAGTGCAGCGATCCCTCATCGTAATCCTGCTGGCCGTCTGCAGCGCCGGCGCATCGGCAAGCGGCCGCATCCATTTCGGCGTTCACATCGGCCCTTACTGGGGGCCGTGGTGGATCATGCCGCCGCCGTACTACGCAGCACCGGTGGTGGTTGAGCAGGAGCCACCCATCGTCATCGAGACGACCGTGGCGCCCCCCGCCTATTGGTACTTCTGCCGTCCGGCGAACGCCTACTATCCATACGTAAGGGACTGTCCGGCGCCTTGGGAAAAGGTACCGGCGCGGCCGGCCGACTGACCTCGCAAAGGCGAACGCAGCTTCGTCCAACCCGTCCGTCATCGCTAGTAATGGAGGGTAAAATGCCCTGAGTTCCGCCCGCCGAACACTCGCACCAATCAGGCGCGCCAACATAGAATTCGGCATATCACCTTCTAACCAAAGACCGACGCGCCATGAATCCCTGGAACAGCGATCGACCATGAGATACAACGACGATATCGAGCGGAGCGCCGAGTATCTTCGACTGGCGTTGCCCTTGATGTCGCGCCAGGCCGCGGCGCTGACGCCGATTGCCTACGCGATCTGGTATGAGTACGTCGCCGGCATCAACCCGGCGCTGCAGACGCGCATCAACGAGTTGATCCAGGGGGGCGGCGTTCTTGACGACGACCAGACGGTGGATCTGTTTCGGCGCTACGTAGCCGACATCGACCACGAGACGGTAAGGCGGGTTGGCCAGGACCTGCAGAAGGTGATGTTCGACGTCTCGCGATCGGCGGCGCAGACCGGTGAAAAGGCCGGCGAGTTCGGCAATGCGCTCCAGATCCTGTCGGTGGGATTGTCCGACACACCGGACGCTTCGCAAATCGCCGCAACCCACATCGCCACGCTGCTCGAGCACACGCAGGACATGCAGGGCTCGGTGGCCACGCTGAAGACCCGGCTCGACGACAGCCAACGGGAAATAGAGGAATTGCGGCAGGAAGTGGACCGGGCTCGCGAAGAAGCGCTGGCCGACGGGTTGACCGGTCTATCTAACCGGCGCGGGTTCGACATCGCGCTGACCTCCTGCCTCTCCACGTTGACGCCAGGCACACAGGCGCCGTGCCTGCTGATCGCCGACATCGATCATTTCAAGAGCGTCAATGACCGCTACGGTCATCTGCTCGGCGACAAGGTCATTCGGGCAGTAGCGCAGATTCTCAAGGAAAGCGTCAAGGGCCGGGACACCGCAGCACGCTACGGCGGCGAGGAGTTCACGGTCCTGCTGCCCAACACACCCATTGAGGGAGCACGAGCGCTGGCGGAGCAGATCCGGGCGCTGACGGAAAATTGCCGGATTCGACGTCTCGACAGCCATGAGAGCATCGAAAGTATCACCTTGTCGTTCGGCGTCGCCAGCCTTCATGCCGGTGAGACGGCGGACGAGCTGCTGACTCGCGCCGATCGGGCGCTCTATCAGTCCAAGCAGAACGGACGCAACTGCGTCACCGTCGCAGACGACTAGCGTTCATTCCACGGCAGGTCCTGACTCAACCGCCCCGCAAGGAAATCCACCAGCGTGCGAACGCGGTGGGGGATGTGGCGGTTGCCGGGCAACACCGCATACACACCCAATTCCGGGATCGGGAATTCGGCGAGAATCTCGCGCACCTTGCCGGACTTCAGCACCGGGCCGGCGATGAAAATCGGCTCGCGAGCGATGCCCTGACCCTGAACTGCCGCCTCCATGAGCACGTCGCCGTTATTGGCCTGGATGCGGCCCCGAACCGGAAAGGCGCGCAATTGGCGGTCCACCAGAAATTGCCAAGCGGCGTTGTCCGAGAAAGTGTAGCCAAGGCATTCGTGCGCCGACAGATCGGCAGGATGCTTTGGTTCGCCGTGTTGCGCGAGGTAGTCGGACGATGCGACGACGACCATGCGGCTCGTCCCGAGGCGACGCGCGATCTCGCGCTGCCCGAGATAATCGGTGACGCGGATCGAGAGATCGACCCCTTCCTCGATCAGATTGATGCGCCGATCCGAGAAATCCATGTCCAGATCCACCCCGGGATGACGCCTGCAGAACTCGAGCAGTAGCGGCGCCAGGTAACGCACACCGAAGATCAGCGGCAACCCGATGCGGATCGGGCCGCGCGGTACCTGACGGTCTTCGGCAATGTCGGTCTCGGCAATTTCGAGGAGATTGAGAATCTCTCGACACTTTTCCAGATAAGCCGCCCCGGCGGAAGTCAGATTGAGACGACGGGTGCTGCGCGCGATGAGCTTGACCCCAAGCTTTGCTTCCAGACCGGCCACCTTGCGGGTAACCACCGAGCGGGCAACGCCCAGTTGATGCGCGACTGCGGCAAAACTCCCCAGTTCCGAAACCCGAACGAACAAGCGCATGCTCTCAAGCTGATCCATTGTTGCCTCTCTCGCAACGATCAATTGCAGATTGTCTACTATTTTTGCCCAGCATACCCGGCTAGAGTCCGAGTTGTCTACTCGGCTATTATTCATCGCCCCTCATGCTGCCATCGGTTTTCGTTCCCCACGGCTCTCCCAACTTCGCGCTTCAACCCGGCGAAGCAGGCATTCGGCTGGCGCAAGCAGCGGCGGCGTTGCCGCGCCGAGCGCGCGCCATCGTCGTCGCCAGCGCACATTGGGACACGACAAACCCGACGGTCGGCGCCGCGGGCCAGCCGGAGACCATCCATGACTTCTGGGGCTTCCCCGAGCCGCTCTACGACATTCGCTACGCCGCCTCTGGCTCGCCCAGCGTGGCCGCGACCATCGTCGATCGCCTGCGAGCGGCCGGCTTCCCGGCTCAAGCGATTCTGCACGGCATCGATCACGCCGTCTGGATTCCATTGCGGCAAATGTTCCCGGGCGCCGAGGTTCCGGTGGTGCCACTATCGATCCAGGGATCGCGCGGCCCCGAATACCACTACCGACTTGGCCAGGCGCTGGCGCCGCTTCTCGACGACGACATCCTCGTCATGGGCTCGGGCAACCTCACGCACAACCTGCGCGACTTCCAACTGATAAAAGTCAGCCGTGGCGATACGCCAACCTACGTCCGCGCATTCGCCGACTGGATCTGGCAGCGCGTCGAAGACGGGGATACGTCCGCGCTGTTCGAATATCGGCGTCTGGCGCCGGAAGCTGTGCGCGCGCACCCGACCGAGGAGCACCTGTTGCCGCTGTTCGTCGCGCTCGGCGCCGCCGGCAACAATTCGCATCCCGAGCGTTTCCACACCGGCATCGACGAGCATGTGCTTGCCATGGACGCCTTCGCCTTCCATCCACGCACGGAGATGCGGCAATGAACGGCAAGCGCTACACCACTACCGCGATTGGATTGCACTGGCTGATGGCCGCGCTGATTCTCGTCCTCTTCGCCGTCGGCCAGTACATGACCGACCTGCCGCTGTCACCCACCAAGTTGCAGATCTACTCCTGGCACAAGTGGGGGGGCGTCACCGCCTTCCTGCTTGTTTTTTTTCGGGTTGTTTGGCGCACCACGCATCGGCCGCCGCCACTGCCGAGCACCATGCCGCGCTGGCAGCAAGTCGCCGCACATGGCGGCCATGCGGCGCTCTATCTGCTGATGTTCGCCATTCCGCTGTCCGGATGGCTGATGAGTTCGGCGAAGGGATTCCAGACGGTGTACTTGGGCGTACTGCCGATTCCCGACCTGCTGGCCAAGAACAAGGAGTTCGGCGATGTCCTCAAGGAAGTCCACGAGACGCTCAACTTCCTGATGATCGTCATCGTCGCCGGCCACGTCGCCGCCGCCCTCAAGCACCACTTCATCGACCGCGACGACATTCTGGTCCGCATCGCGCCACATCGTTCACGGAAGGGACAACACGCATGAGAACCGCCTTTGCCGCACTCGCGCTGCTGGCGGCCGCCGGTGCGCATGCCGAGGAATACAACACTATCGTCGCCGACAAGAGTTCGGTCGCTTTCGTCTATCGACAAATGAACGTGCCGCTCGAAGGACGCTTCGGCAAGTTCGCCGCGCAACTGAAGTTCGATCCGGCGAAGCCGGCGACGGCCAGCGTGTCGATCGACATTGATCTCGCCAGCATCGACACCGGCTCGGCGGAGGGCAATGACGAGGTCGCCGGCAAATTGTGGTTCGACACCAAGTCCTTCCCGACGGCACGTTTCGTCGCCACGAATTTCCGCGCGCTCGGAGGCAGCCGTTATGAAGCCGTCGGCAAGCTCACCATCAAGGGCCGCACACGGGACGTCACCGCGCCGTTCGCTTTCGACTCGCGGGGACGCAGCGGCACGGCCGAAGGCGCACTCACCATCAAGCGCGCCGACTTCGCCATCGGTGAAGGCATCTGGGCCGATTTCGACGCCGTCGCCAACGAAGTGCAGATCAAGTTCCGCCTGCAGGCGGAAGCCAGCCCCGACAAGAAGTAAACCCCAACCCCAAGGAGAGCCCCATGAAAATCCGCAAACTGCTGTCAGTCGCTTCCGTTCTCGCCCTGCCGCTCGTCGCGCAGGCGGCCCCCTCGACCTATATGCTGGACGCCAATCACACCTTCCCATCGTTCTCGTACAGCCACCTCGGCTACTCGACGCAAACCAGCCGCTTCGACAAGACCACCGGCAAGATCGTTTACGACAAGGAAACCGGGGACGGCACGGCGGAGATCGTCATCGACATGAAGTCGGTCAGTACCGGCAGTGCGCTGTTCAACGAGCACATCCAGGGCGAAGACTATTTCGACACGGCGAAGTACCCGACCGCCACCTTCAAGTCCACCAAGTTGCGCTTCTCCGGCAACGCCCCGGTGGCGCTCGAAGGGACGCTGACCATGAAGGGCGTCACCCAGCCGGTCACGCTCAAGATCACCCATTTCAAGGAAATGATGCACCCGATGCTGAAGCGCGAAGCGATCGGCGCCAATGCCGTCGCCATCGTCAAGCGCTCGGCCTTCAACGCCGGCAAGAACGCACCCTTCGTCGGCGACGAGGTGACCATCAACATCGCCATCGAAGCGTTAAAAGCGGAGTAAGCCCTAGAGGATCGGGATTTCCGTCGCGCGTTGCCGGAGTTCGGCGCGCGCGGCATGCCAGTCGGGATACATCCGGCCGACCACGCGCCAGAAGCGCGGGCTGTGGTTCATCTCGACCAGATGCGCCAGTTCATGGGCGACGACGTAGTCGCCCAGATGCGGCGGCAGGTGGATCAGCCGCCAGTTGATGCGTATGCCCGTGGCAGTCGAGCAACTGCCCCAGCGGCCGCGTGCCGAGGAAAGTCCGAGCGGCGGCGGCGGACGATCCAGCAGCGTCGCGAAGTGACCAAGGCGGATGGCGAAATGTTCCAGCGCGCGGCGTTGCAGGCCGCGCTGCGCCAGCGCATCGAGGTCGGCATCCGGTCTCGCCGCCAGCAGCAATTCGTCGCCTTGCCAGAGCACACGGTTGGCGCCCGTCACGACGCGCACGACTGCCTCGCCGCCCAGCACGGGAAGGCGCGCGCCGTCGCAGATGCGCAGATGGCGGCGGGTATGTTGCGCGGCATATTCGTCCAGTTTCGCCAGCACCCAATCGCCGTGGGTGCGCACGAAAGCCTCGACTTCGGCAAAAGTCAGCCGTGGCGGTACGCCGACCCGCAGGCCGCGTTCGTCGATGGAAAGTGTCAGGCGCCGGTGTTTGCCGCGGCGCAATTCATAGGGCACGACGCGCCCGCCGATCTGCACGTGGCGTGTCTTGACGGCAGGCGGAGCGGGCGGCAGACGGAACAACAGAAGTTGTTCGGCCAGGCTCATGCCAGTGCGAACAGGTCGAGGCTGTCCTCGACCTTCGGCAGGGCGGCAACGGCGCGCTCGACCACCTGGGCGATCACCTCCGGCGGCTGCTCGATCAGGCGCCAATGGAAACGCAGGCCGCGATCGTGCGGCTGCGCCCAGCTTCCGCGCGCGGCGAAGGACAACGATACGGCCGGCGGCGCCCGCCGGAGCGGCCGCGCGGCCATCACTACCTGCGCGGAAATCACGCGCACCGCGTAGGCGCGCAGCCAGCTTTCGGCGGCGTCCTGAATCTGGCGCGGCGTCGCCTCGGGCGGCAACGGCAGGTGCAGCTGGCCGTCGGCGAACATCGCTTCCTTGCAAGCGGTATCGAGGCGCAGCGTCACGGTGGCGCCGAGACAGGCCAGCGAAGCGCCGTCGCGCCAGCGCGCGGCGACGTCGGGAGCCGCGGCGTCAAGCCGCAGAGCGAGCTGTGGCTTGCGTTTCGTTCTCGTTCCCATAGAGGTGGGGGCTGATGCGGCGCATTTCGTTCTCGATCCAGGCTTCGACACGGGCGTTAATATCTTCCGCCGAGAGGCCCGCCGGGTCAATGGCCGGACCGATGCTGAGCGTCACAGTGCCCGAACGCTTGACGAAGGCATTGCGGCGCCAGAATTCACCCGAGTTGAGCGCCACGGGCACCGCCGGCACGCCGGCCTCCCGGGCCAGATAAGCGCCACCGATCTTGTAGCGCTTCTTGGCTCCCGGCGCGACGCGCGTGCCTTCGGGGAAGATCACCACCGGATAGCCTTCGGCCAGCCGCTGCTTGCCGCGCGTCGCCACTTGCACCAGCGCATCCTTGCCGGCGCCGCGATCGATGCCGACGAAAGGCAGCGCCGCCAGACCCCAGCCGAAGAAGGGCAGCCAGTGCAGCTCCTTCTTGTAAACGTACGACGCCAGATAGAAGATGTGCTGGAGGACGATGGTCTCCCAGGCCGACTGGTGCTTGCTGAACACCACGCAGGGCGTCTTCGGGATGTTCTCGGCACCGAGCACGCGATAGTCGATGCCCAGTACATGACGGATCAGCCACATGGCGATGTGCACCCAGATCATCGACAGTCGGCGGAATGTCCTCGTCGGCAACCAGAATAACAGCAGCAGCCCGACAACGAAGGGTGGCGTATAGAGCGCCATCGCCAGCAAATACACGAGGGAGCGCAGGAAGTTCATGGTGTCAGATACGCCACCGCGGCGGCGAGATCGGGGAAGACGAGCGTACCGGGCGGCATCTCCGGATCGGCTTCGGTCTTCTTGCCCTTGCCGGTCAGCACCAGCATCGGCTGGGCACCAACCGCCTCGGCCGCCTTCAGGTCGCGCAAGGAATCGCCGATGGACGGCACCCCTTCCAGCTCCGCGTTGTAGCGCGTCGCGATTTCTTCCAGCATGCCCGGCTTCGGCTTGCGGCAGTCGCATTTGTCGGCATTGGTATGCGGACAGAAGAACACCGCGTCGATGCGTCCGCCGGCCTGCGCCGCCGCCTTGATCATCTTGTCGTGGATCGCATTCAGGGTGTCCATCTCGAACAGGCCGCGGCCGATGCCCGACTGGTTGGTCGCCACCACCACGCGATAGCCCCACTGGTTCAGCCGCGCGATCGCATCGAGGCTGCCGGCGATCGGCTTCCACTCGTCCGGCGACTTGATGTACAAGTCCGAATCGTGGTTGATGACGCCGTCGCGGTCGAGGATGATCAGCTTCATGCGGACAGTTTAGACAAATCGGCGACGCGGTTCATGGCTTGGTGCAAGACGGCCAGCAAGCCGAGGCGGTTGTTGCGAAGCGCGGCGTCTTCGGCATTGACCATCACGGCGTCGAAGAAGGCATCGACCGGGCCCTTGAGCGCCGCCAGCGATTGCAGCGAGGCCGTGTAATCGCCGCTCTCGAACGCGGCATCCGCCTTCGGCTTCACTGCGTCCAGCGCGGCATTGAGCGCGATCTCGGCCGGCTCCTTGAGCAGCGCCGCGTCGATCTTCGGCGTCACGCCACCGCTGACTTTCTTCAGGATGTTGCCGACACGCTTGTTCGCCGCGGCCAGGCTGGCCGCCTCGGGCAGCGCTGCGAAGGCACGCACCGCCGCCAGCCGTTTCGGAATGTCGCCGAGCCGCTGCGGCCGCAGGCCGACCACCGCATCGACTTCCAGCGCCGAGTAGCCCTGCTCGCGCAGCATGCCGGCCAGGCGTTCGTAGATGAAGTCGTGCAAAGCCTTCAGATTGAAGCCCAAGTCAAATTGATCGATCGACTTGAACTGATCGGATGCCCGATTGATCAGCCACTCCAGGTCGAGCAACAGATCCTGCTCGATCAACATCCGAATCACGCCCAACGCATGCCGACGCAAAGCGAACGGGTCCTTGTCGCCAGTCGGCAGCTGGCCGATGCCGAACATGCCGGCCAGCGTCTCCAGCTTGTCGGCCAGTGCCACGCAGACGCCGACCTGGCCACGCGGCAGCGTGTCGCCCGCGAACTTCGGCTTGTAGTGGTCCTCGATGGCGTCGGCGATGTCGACGGGCAGGCCGTCGTGCAGCGCGTAGTAGCGGCCCATGATGCCCTGCAGTTCCGGGAACTCGCCGACCATGTCGGTCAGCAGGTCCGCCTTGGAGAGCAGCGCGGCCTGGTCGGCCTGCTGCGCGAGTTTCTCGCCACCGAGTTGCTGGCCGATGGCGCTGGCAATCGCCGCGACGCGCTGCGCGCGTTCGCCCTGCGTGCCGAGCTTGTTGTGATAGACGACCTTCGCGAGGCCGGGAATGCGGTCGGCCAGCGACTTCTTGCGGTCCTGATCGAAGAAGAACTTGGCATCAGCCAGACGCGGACGCACCACGCGCTCGTTGCCGCCGATCACCGCGCTCGCATCGTCGGGCTTGATGTTCGAGACGACGAGGAACTTGTTGGTCAGCTTGCCCGCGCCATCCAGCAGCGGGAAATACTTCTGGTTCGCCTTCATCGTGAGAATGAGGCATTCCTGCGGCACGTCGAGGAATTCCTTTTCGAACTGGCAGGTCAGCACATTCGGCCGCTCGACCAGCGCGGTGACTTCGTCGAGAAGCGCTTCATCTTCGATCGGCTTGAGATTCTCCTTCGCCGCAGCGGCCTTCAACTGCTTCTCGATCTCCGCGCGACGCTCGGCAAAGCTGGCGATCACCGCGCCTTCGCCCTTCAATTGCTCGGCGTAGGAGTCGGCATCACGAATCGACACGACAGGCTTGGCCGCCTCGAAGCGATGGCCCTGCGTCTCGCGACCGGCGGCGAGGCCGAGCACGGAGATCGGCACCACGTCGGCGCCATGCAGCGCGACCAGCCTGTGCGCCGGGCGAACAAACTTGACGCTGCTCCAACCGTCG
This sequence comes from Gammaproteobacteria bacterium, assembly GCA_018819515.1. Taxonomy (GTDB): domain Bacteria; phylum Pseudomonadota; class Gammaproteobacteria; order Burkholderiales; family Rhodocyclaceae; genus Fen-999. The sequence goes on along the minus strand of JAHJPX010000007.1, from coordinate 505,999 downwards.
GCGAGTTGATAGGTCATCACTTTTGGAATCGGCAGACCAGACAGCGCTACTTCCAGCGCGGTCTGCAGACCGGCTGCAAGCGTCGCACCGGGAACGACGCTGTCGAGGAACAAGGCTTCGGCCTTGCCGTCCATCTGCCGTCTTAGCCTCGGCAAGACAGAGGCATCCGCCCCCAGTGCAGCCAGCTTTTTCAGCAGCACGGGCGTAGCATTTCCATTGGCATCAAGACCAACACTGACGGGCATCAGCTTTTGAATGACGCCCCTATCCTCTGCCTGAGAGAGGACTTTGGGCAGATATATCGCCAGTCTTCGGGGAGATGCAAAAGAGATTGCCCGCGACAACTCGTTCCTATCAACGAGGTCTTGTTGCACAAGACTTACGGCGACAGTTTCGACAAAGGCCTCGCCAAGCTTCTTCAGCGCCTTGGGCGGCAGCTCTTCGATGAACAATTCAACCAACAGGTTCTTCGTGCTCATCATGCCGCCTTCTTGTCGTTCAGCTTGGCCAGCACTTCGTCGGCCCAGGCCTTGGGCGCCATCGGGAAGCCGAGGCGGGCGCGGCTGTCGAGGTAGGCTTGCGCGACGGCGCGCGCGAGATTGCGGATGCGGCCGATGTAGGCGGCGCGCTCGGTGACCGAAATGGCGCCGCGCGCATCGAGGAGGTTGAAGGTATGCGCGGCCTTGAGCACCTGTTCATAGGCCGGCAACGCGAGCTGTTGTTCCATCAGGTGCTTCGCGTTGCCTTCATGGGCACCGAAGGCAGTGAGCAGGAATTCGACGTTGCTGTGCTCGAAGTTGTAGGCGCTCTGCTCCACTTCGTTCTGGTGGAAGACGTCGCCGTACCTCAGTTGCGTACCCTCGCCGCGCGCATAGACGAGGTCGAAGACGTTCTCGACGCCCTGCAGGTACATCGCCAGCCGCTCCAGGCCGTAGGTGATCTCGCCGGTGATCGGCTTGCAGTCGATGCCGCCGACCTGCTGGAAGTAGGTGAACTGCGTCACCTCCATGCCGTTCAGCCACACCTCCCAGCCGAGGCCCCAGGCGCCCAGCGTTGGGTTTTCCCAGTCGTCCTCGACGAAGCGCACGTCGTTCTTCTTCAGGTCGAAACCGAGGGCTTCGAGCGAGCCGAGGTAGAGCTCGAGGATGTTGGCCGGCGCGGGTTTCAGCACCACCTGATACTGGTAATAGTGCTGCATGCGGTTCGGGTTCTCGCCGTAGCGGCCGTCCTTGGGGCGGCGCGAAGGCTGGACGTAGGCGGCTTTCCACGGCTCCGGGCCGAGGGCGCGCAGGAAGGTGGCGGTGTGGCTGGTGCCGGCGCCGACTTCCATGTCATAGGGTTGCAGGAGCGCACAGCCCTGCTTGTTCCAGAATTCCTGGAGTCGCAGGATGATTTCCTGAAAAGTCGGCCACTGGCCGACTTTCAGTGAAGACTCATGCCCGCTCGCGGGCGTGACGTCGGAACTAAAGGTTGGCTTGGGGATCATCAAAGAAACCTGCTCAATCGCAAAAGCGCGATTTTACAGGGATTACCGGCCCATCCTGCTGCCAACGGGCTAGCGCATCAGCGCGCCGCCCTCGCCCCGGATCATGCCGGCGCTGGCGCGGACTTTCAGGTAGATGTCGAAATCCGGATAGCTGCGGTAGGCGCCCTCGGCTACGTAATCGAGCATCGCGCTGAATTTCCGCGGCGGCGGGAAGCCGCTCTGGCGCAAGATGACCTTGCCCGCTTCGTCGAAGACCAGAAAGGTCGGCGTGTACTTCACCCCCATCGCTTCGGCAAACTGGTTTTCCGGCTGCGCCTTGCCGGCCAGGTCCGTCACTTCGCGCGCGCCGCGCAGGTCGATCGCCACGACGTCGAAGTTGCGGAAGGTGCGATCCTCGATTGTCTTCACGCCCAGCGTCTCGCGCAGGAATCTCGCACAGTACGGGCAGCCGTCCTGATAGAAGTAGAGCATCAGCTTGCGCCGCGCCCGGGTGGCCTCGGCGACGTCCTCGCGAATGTCGAGGAAGGACTGCTTGAACCAGCCCGGCCCTTCCACGCCATGGCCTTCGTTCAACGCCCAGGCCGGCAGTGCCAGCCATGCGCAGAGCACGAGCATCAACAGTTTTCGCATGTTTTCCTCCGGCATGAACGCCCTGTCCGACAAGCATAACGCGAACCGGGCGGGCGCGAAAAGTGTGGAGCGTTGCCCCATCCCTCGCTGCCCTCGGGACCGCCACTTCGTGGCGTCCTGCGCCCTTCGGGCTGGTCAGCCGTGGCGGTACGCCGCTATCATCGCGGCTTCGCCACAATCGACTGGATCACGGCATGGAAACGCAATTGCACGCGCGCATTACCGAACTCGAGGTCAAGGCCACCTTCGCCGACGACCTGCTCGATGCGCTCAACGCCACCGTGTACCGGCAACAACAGCAGATCGATCGACTGCTGCGCGAAGTGCGGGAACTGCGCGAGCAGCTTGCGGCATCCGCGCCAGCCGAGGCGCGCAGCCTGCGCGACGAGCTTCCGCCGCACTACTGAGACAAAAGTCAGCCGTGGTGGTACGCCGAGCTAGTCCCGCTCGTCAGGCGAGCGCGGTCGAAAAGTCCGTCGCGAAGGTTCACGGTCGCGCCGCCTGTCGGTTTCGGGCGTAGCAGCGGGGCGCGGCGTTGGCGCGGAGGGCGTAATGACATGCCATCTCGGTTGAGCGCGCGCGTCCGGCTGCCGCTCACGCGGCGCTTCCAGTTGCGGGCGTCGTATCGCCGGCGGCTGTCGGGGGGGCTCGATCGATCGCGGCGGGAGGACAACGGGAGCCGGACCGGGGACCACCGGCGTCCGGACCGGTGACCGCGCCGCAGGCGCGGGACGGGGGTCTTCCATGCGATCTTCCACGCGGGACCGCGCCCTCGATTGCACGTCCGGTTCCGGGTTACGCGGCACGGCCCGACTCGGCGTGGGGACGATGACTTGCGGTCGCGGCACCGGGACCCGACTCTCGGGCTCGACGCTGCGCCGCTGCGGCGATTCGGGCGTGCGCGACGGCCGGGGTTCGACGCGCCGCTCCAGCCTTGGCGGCGGCGCGCTGGTGCGCGGCTCGAAAGCGCGGTTCGGCGCGCGATGGATTGGATGGTCGCCGCGGACCGGCCGCAATTCGCCGCCGAGCGGTGTCGGAAAACTGGAGCCGCGCACGCGGTGCCGTCCGAACTCCTTGTCGCGCACGGTGATCAGCCCGTTGCCGACGTAGCGATTGCGGTGGCGGTCGCGATTTGCGGTTTCGCGCGGACCACCCCAGCCGCCCCACCAGAAAGAACCGCGAAAACCGGGCCGGCCCCACCAGGGCAACAAGGGTTCGCCCCAGCCGAGCGCGACCCAACTGATGCCGCCACTGAAGTTGAAGAAGGCGACCAGCGCCGGCGCATAGACGAAGCGCACAGTGCGCGGGCCGGGCGCCCAGGCCCAGCGGCTGCCCACGAACACCCAGCGGCCGTAGTGGCTGGTGGCCCATCCCCAGGGCGCGACGTCGACCCAGGTCCAGCCGTAAACAGGATCGTCGTACCAGTCGCCGGTGCTGTACGGCGCCCACCCTGCAGCGACAGCAGGCACCCAGATCCAGCCGTAGCTGTCATCCTCGCGCCAGCGTCCGTGCCCGTCGAGGTCGGCGACACCATAAACGTCGGCAGGAACGTAGCGGTTGCTCTCGGCGGCAGCATAGTAGTCGGAACGGGCGTCGTTCCAGCGATCCCAAACGTCCGGCGGCGGCGCAGCGTGTGTATCGATGCCGTTGCCATTGACAACGATCTCCTCGTCCGCGTCGACTTTGTGGTGGCTGCCATCGCTCAGGGTCAGCACGGCGCGGCCGCCTCGCCGAACGATGAGCCGCGTCTCGCCCTCCCGCGTCGAAACGCGGTAGTAGCCCTGCTCGGCGGCAACGATGTTGGCGTCGGCGGTGTCGATCCTGAGGAGTTGCCCGGCGCGATCGCCGCGCAGGTCGAACGACGTGTTGCCCGAACCAAGGCGAAAGTGCATCAACGCAGCCCGGTGTGCCTTCAGCGTCAGGATGTTCCCGGCCTGCATGCGCACGAAATCGCGCGGTCCGATCTGAACTTCGACGGTCGCGTCGTCGCCGGTGTAAAGCGAATCGCCCTCGGCCAGCACGGCGTTGATCTGCGCTTGCTCCCAATCCGTGGCGCCCGGACGCCAGAGCGACACGTTGCCCTCAGCGACGGCCAGCCGCGGCGGCGTGAGCATGTCCGTCGGCACCTCGTCGGCCGGTTCGGCGAACGCCGCACCGAATGAAAACAGGATGGCCGGCACGATGAACAATGCCCGCAACAGGGTCAGGGAATAGCGGCGAGTCATGATCGTGTCCATGGGCGCTTAACGCAACATCCGCCGCCGCCGTTGACCCGCCAGCAGCGCCGGCAGGCAAGCCAGCGCGGCAAGCAGCACCGCCGCCCGGTTGCCGACACGCGAAAACGGCGTCGAGCCGGCGTAGCCGCGAACCGAAACGGTGAGGGCATCGGCGACGAAAGGTGGCAGCACGGCGATCACGCGCCCGTGCGGATCGATGGCGGCGGTCATGCCGGTGTTGGTGGCGCGCAGCATCGGGCGGCCAGTCTCCAGTGCGCGCATGCGGGCGATTTGCAGATGCTGCGGCTGGGCCAGCGAGTCGCCGAACCAGGCCGTATTGGAAAGATTGATCAGCAGCGTAGCCTCGGGCAGGCCCGCAAGGATCTCCTCGCCGAACAAGTCCTCATAGCAGATGTTGGGCATGACGCGCTGGCCGGCGGCGGCAAGCGGCTTCTGGTTCGGCGGGCCGGGCCTGAAGTTCGACATCGGGATGTTCACCAGGCCGAAGAACCAGGCGAAACCGGGCGGCACATACTCGCCGTAGGGGACCAGATGGACCTTGGAATAGTGCTGCATTTGCAGTTCCGGTGTCAGCGCGATGGCGCCGTTGGTGTAGCCGCCGTCGGGCGAGCGCACCGCGCTGCCGATCAGGACGTCGCCCGCCGCCGCAAATCGCCGCAGCAAGTCGCGGGGAATCTGGTCGAAAAGCAGCGGAATCGCCGTTTCCGGCAGGACGACCAGTTGCGCCGGATGTTCGGCCGCGAGTTGCGCGTAGGTGTTCATCGACAGCGGCAGGTTCCCGGGCACCCACTTGAGGCTCTGCGGTATGTTGCCCTGGAGCAGGCTCACGGTCACCGGTTCGCCAACCGGTTGCGTCCACTCGACGCCGCGCAGCGCCTGTCCGCCGATAAAAATCGCGGCGACCGCAATCCACGCCAGCGGCTTGCGCCACGCAAAAGTCAGCCATGACGATACGCCGGCGACGAGCAGGCTGATACCGAAAACGCCGATGATGGGTGCATAACCCGCCAGCGGACTCGGCGGTGTTTGCGAATAGCCGATCGCCAGCCAGGGAAAGCCGGTCAGAACCCAGCCGCGCAGCCACTCGGTCAATACCCAGACGCCGGCGAGTAGCAGGATGTCCCAATAGACGGGTGCCGCGGGAGCATTGAGCCGGGGTCCTGTTTGCGCAGCGCCCCCGATTGCGAGCAGTCGCGTCGCGACACGCCGATAGAGGTAACCCGCCAGTGCCGGGAACACGGCCAGCACGGCGCAGAAAGCCAGCGTTGCCGCGACGGCCAGCGGCATGACCATGCCACCGACGTCGTGCAGGCTGACATATACCCAGGAAACGCCAGCGAGGAAACAGCCGATGCCCCAAGTGAACCCAAGCCACGCTGCACCACGCGACGTAGCAGCGCGCCGCCAGAGCGCGAAGAGCACGCCGAGTGTGGCGAACGGAACCGGAAACAGATCGAACGGCGCGAAGCCGAATGCCGTCGTCGCCCCCGCCAGCAGCGCGACGAGCAGCGGCTGCCTCATTCCACCGTGCTCGGCGTCTGGCCGCGCGGCGGATCGACCAGCAGGGTGTGCACCCGCCGGCTGTCGGCTCGCAGAACCTTCAGCCGGAAGTCGTCGATCATGACCACTTCGTTGCGCTTCGGCAGCCGCCCGAGGCGGTGGATGACCATGCCGCCGAGGGTGTCGTAGTCCTCGTCGGAAAAACCGGTGCCGAAGGCGGCATTGAAATCGGCGATTTCGGTGATCGCCTTGACGCGATAGCGGCCGGAGTTGTCGAGCACGATGTTGCCCGCCGCCTCGTCGAAATCGTATTCGTCCTCGATGTCGCCGACGATCTGCTCCAGCACGTCCTCGATGGTGACAAGACCCGATACACCGCCGTACTCATCGACGACAACCGCCATATGGTTACGCGAGGCCCGGAATTCGCGCAACAACACGTTGAGTCGCTTCGATTCGGGAATGAACACGACGGGGCGCAAGGTATCGCGCAGGTCGAACTCCTTGCCGGCGAAATGGCGCAGCAGATCCTTCGCCAGCAGGATGCCGACCACGTCGTCACGGTTTTCGCCGACCACCGGGTAGCGCGAGTGCGTGGCTTCGATGACGAAGCTGGCGATCTTGTCGATCGGGTCGTGCAGACTGACCACATCCATCTGCGCGCGCGGCACCATGATGTCGCGCACCGGCAGATCGGAAACCGACATCGCGCCCTCGATGATCGACAGCGCATCGGCGTCGAGCAGGTTGCGCTGGAAAGCGCCTTGCAGCAGTTTCAGGAGTTGCTCGCGGTCCTTCGGCTCGCACATCAGCAGCGATGAGAGCCGTTCGAGCAAGTGCGGTTTATGACTGTCGGAATCCATCAATCGGAATACGGATCGGCATAGCCCAGGCCGGCGAGAACTCTTCGTTCTTCGGCTTCCATGCGCATCGCGTCGCCAGTGCCGGTCTCGTGGTCGTGACCTAACAAGTGCAGCATACCATGCACGATCAGGTGCGCGAAATGCGCTTCCACGGGCTTGCCCTGTTCGGCCGCCTCGCTCAACACGACGGGAAGGCAAATCACCAGGTCACCGACGACGCGCGGTTCGCTCTCATAAACGAAGGACAGCACGTTGGTGGCGTAGTCCTTGTGGCGATAATCGCGATTGAGCGTACGTCCCTCCTCGGCATCGACAAAGCGTACCGCCACCTCGGCCGGCCGCCCGCAACTCGCGCGCACCCAGCGGCGCACTTGCGGACGCGAGGGTAGCGCCTCATCCTTACAGCCGTATTGCACGCCGAGGACCAGTTCAGGAAGCCTTCTTGGCATGGTGCTCGTAGGCCTCGACGATGCGCGCCACCAGCGGATGCCGCACCACGTCGGTGGCGTCGAAATCGGTAAACGCCAGCCCACGCACGTCGGCAAGAATGCGCCGCACCTCGACCAGGCCGGACTTCTGGCCCTTCATCAGGTCGATCTGCGTCACGTCGCCAGTGATCACCGCTTTCGCGCCGATGCCGATACGGGTGAGAAACATCTTCATCTGCTCCGGCGTGGTGTTCTGCGCCTCGTCAAGAATGATGAAGGAATGATTGAGCGTGCGCCCGCGCATGTAGGCGAGCGGTGCAATTTCGATGTGCCCCTTCTCGAACAGTCGCCCGACCTTGTCGAAGCCCATCAGGTCGTAGAGCGCGTCGTAGAGCGGGCGCAGGTAGGGATCGACCTTCTGCGCCAAGTCGCCTGGCAGGAAGCCGAGCCGCTCGCCCGCTTCCACCGCGGGTCGCGTCAGCACGATGCGTTGCACCTGGTCGCGCTCGAACGCATCGACCGCCGAAGCGACGGCGAGATAGGTCTTGCCGGTGCCGGCCGGCCCGACGCCGAAGGTAATGTCGTGTTCCTGCATTTGATAGAGATACTGCACCTGATTCGGCGTGCGGCCGTGCAGGTCGGCCTTCTTCGTTTTCAGCGTCGGCGCCGACATCTGCGCGCTGCCACGGTTGCGCAGCTCGATCAATCCGAGCTGGATGTCGTCGATCGACAAAGGCTGCAAGGCCTCTGCGTAAAAATGCGTCAGTGCCTCGGCGGCAAGCCGCACACTGGCCGCATCGCCGGTAAGGCGACAATGCTCGCCACGACGGGCGATGGTGATATCGAAAGCCGTTTCGATCTGCCGCAGATTCTCGTCGAGCGGCCCGCACAGACAGGCGAGGCGCTCGTTGTCGAGCGGCTCGAGCGTGATGTCGAGTGGCCTGGGCTTCACCATTCGGACGTCACCACTTCACCGCGCAGGCTGTGCGGCAGCGCCGCAACGATGCGCACCTCGGCAAACGTGCCGACCAGCCGGGGTGAGCCGGCGAAGTTCACGATGCGGTTGTTGTCGGTGCGGCCGGCCAGTTCGTGCGCATTCTTCTTCGACACGCCCTCCACCAGAACACGCTGGACGGTGCCGGCCATGCCTTCCGAAACGGCGAAAGCCAGTTCGTCGATGCGCCTTTGCAGGCGCATCAGGCGCGCCGTCTTGACATCCGCAGGCGTGTCGTCGGCCATTTCCGCCGCTGGCGTGCCGGGACGAGGGCTGAAGATGAAGGAGAAACTGGCGTCGAAGCCGACTTCGTCGATCAGCTTCATGGTCTTCTCGAAGTCCTCTTCCGTTTCGCCGGGAAAGCCGACGATGAAGTCGGTGGAGATCGAGATGTCCGGTCGCGCCGCACGCAGCTTGCGGATGATCGACTTGTATTCGAGCGTGGTGTAGCCGCGTTTCATGGCGGCAAGCACGCGGTCGGATCCGGATTGCACGGGCAAATGCAGGTGCGAAACCAGCTTGGGTACGCGTTGATAGAGATCGATCAGGCGTGACGTCATTTCGCGCGGATGCGAGGTGGTGTAGCGAATTCGCTCCACGTCAGGCATTTCGGCCAGCGTTTCGATGAGGTGGGCAAGATCCGCAGTGTCGCCATCCTCGATCTCGCCCTGATACGCATTAACGTTCTGGCCGAGCAGATTGAACTCGCGCACGCCTTGCGACGTCAGCCGTGACACCTCGCCGAGCACGTCGGCCAGCGGCCGCGAGACTTCGTCGCCGCGCGTGTAGGGCACGATGCAATAGGTGCAGAACTTGGAGCAGCCTTCCATCACCGAAACGAAAGCCGCCGCACCGTCATTGCGACCGTGCGGCAAGTTGTCGAATTTCTGGATTTCCGGAAAGGAGACGTCCACTGCGGCGCGCCCCGAAGCACGGCGGCGTTCGATCAGTTCGGGAAGGCGATGCAGGGTCTGCGGCCCGAAGACGATATCGACGTATGGCGCTCGCGAAACGATCGCCTCACCTTCCTGGCTCGCAACACAACCGCCGACGCCGATGATCAGATTGGGGTTGGCCTGCTTTAGCGTGCGAACCCGGCCGAGTTCGTGAAAGACCTTTTCCTGCGCCTTTTCGCGCACGGAGCAGGTGTTGAAGAGGATGATGTCCGCGTCTTCCGGCCGATCGGTCTTGATCGCGCCCCAGGCCGAATCGAGCACATCGGCCATCTTGGCCGAATCGTACTCGTTCATCTGGCACCCGAAAGTGCGGATGAACACCTTGCTGGCCATCAGGGCTGCGCTGCTTCCCGCTGCGAGAGAACCCAGACTTTGGAGATCGCGCCGGACGGGTCCGTCTGATAGCGCACCGGTACCTGCTGCCGCAGCATCCCGGGAAGGACCACCATGTTGAAGGGATCGCGAATCTGCACGCCGGGCGCGAGCATCCTCATTTCGCCGTTTACCGCCGCGCTGGTCGGACTAAAGACGATCATCTCGCCGCGCAGGGTATTTTCGGGCAACATCCGTGGCACGCCCTCGATGGGCACAGGCGCACTCGGCGGCGGCAGGTTGTTGACTTCCTGTATCACGCTGCCGACGACGGACCCGATAATGGTGGCGGTAATGGGATCAACCGGCATGCTGTCATTATAGAGCCCAATTCACATATCGCGTGGCTTGGCATCCGGGACGGCCCCGCCAACGGTGTTGGCCGGTCTGCTAACATCGAGACATGCAAGCCGCTGTAATCCTGCTCTCCGGCGGACTCGATTCCGCCACCACCCTGGCAATTGCCCGCGACGAAGGCTTTTCGCCTTTCTGCCTGTCGGTCGATTACGGCCAGCGCCACGGCGCGGAACTGGTCGCCGCCGGGCGGGTAGCGACGGCGCTGGGTGCCCGGGAACATCGCGTCATACATATCGACATGAACCAGTTCGGCGGCTCGGCACTCACCGACCCCGACATCGCCGTTCCGACGGACGGCATCATGCCCGGGATTCCGGTCACCTACGTGCCCGCCCGGAACACGGTCATGCTGTCCCTGGCGCTGGCCTGGGCGGAGGTACTGGGCAGCCGTGACATCTTCGTCGGCGTCAATGCCGTTGACTACTCGGGTTACCCGGACTGCCGCCCCGAGTTCATCCGCGCCTACGAGAGTATGGCCAATCTCGCGACCAAGGCGGTGGATGAAGGTTGGCACTTGCGCATCCACGCCCCCCTGATCGAGATGACTAAAGGCGAGATCATCCGCCGCGGAACGGAACTTGGCGTCGATTTTGCGCTCACGGTGTCGTGCTACCAGGCCGATGCGGATGGGCGCGCCTGCGGTCTGTGCGACGCCTGCCGCCTCCGCCGGACCGGATTCGAGGCCGCACGGATTCCCGATCCGACCCGCTATCAAGGCTCATGATTGGGGATCAAGGAATATTGATCATTTGTCCGGGCGATTGACTTCTAAAATCGCGCCACGCGACGGGGACCGCGTGAGAACCAATATAACAAGGAGGGACAATGGAATTCACCATCCACAACGAGATACTGCTGTCGGTGTTCGCGATTGCCGCCGTCATGGGCGCCATTGCAAACAAAACCAACTTCTGCACCATGGGCGCGGTGTCAGACTGGATCAACATGGAAGACAAGGGCCGGCTGCGCGCCTGGCTGCTGGCCATTGCCGTCGCGCTGGGCGGCGTGCTGGTGCTCGAGGCCACGGGAAAGGTCAACCTTTCGGGCATGACCTTTCCGCCGTACCGGACGGCCAATTTCGCCTGGCTGCGCTACCTCCTCGGCGGCGCGATGTTCGGCATCGGCATGACGCTGGCGTCGGGATGCGGCAACAAGACTCTGGTCCGCATTGGTGGCGGCAACCTCAAGTCGCTGGTCGTGCTCGCCATCGCCTCGATCATGGCGTACTTCATGTTGTGGAGCGACTTCTACGGCATCGTATTCGACAGCTGGATGGCGCCGCTGGCCGTCAACCTCGGTACCTTCGGAGCGAAGAGCCAAACCGTGGACGCCGTAATCGGCGGACTGGCGGGCATAGAGAGTACCGATACGCTGCACCTGATCGTCGGCGCCGTCATCGTCGTCTCTTTGCTCGCTTACGCCTTCGCTTCAGCGGAGTTCCGGGCCAACCGCGACAACATCCTAGGCGGGGCGGTGATTGGTCTGGCGGTCGTCGCCGGCTGGTACCTCACTGGCGGCGCCACGGGCACCGAGTGGAAGGAATGGGCCGAAATGGCCGACGTGCCGCCGTCGCGGGTCGAAGTCCAGTCCTTCACCTTCATCAGCCCGATGGGCGACAGCGTCCGCTACCTGACCCATCCCGGCAATTTTTCGCTGATCAACTTCGGCATTGCCGCGCTGGCCGGGGTAATCGTCGGCTCGTTCCTGTACGCGATCATCACCCGCAAGTTTCGCATCGAGTGGTTCGTCAATCTCGGTGATTTCGCCAATCATGCGCTGGGCGCGGTTTTGATGGGCGTTGGCGGCGTACTGGCGATGGGCTGCACCGTCGGTCAGGCCATCACCGGGATATCGTCGCTTGCCGTCGGTTCCATCCTGGCTTTCGTCTCCATCGTCGCCGGCGCCGTTGCAACGATGAAATACCAGTACTGGAAGATGATGCGCGAAGCGTAATCGGCGCCTGCGATTTGACGGAGATATTGCGCGTCCCTATAATCCGCGCTTTTCGCCGCGCGGGTGGTTAGCTCAGTTGGTAGAGCAGTTGGCTTTTAACCAATTGGTCACAGGTTCGAATCCTGTACCACCCACCAACTATTTGCAGTAATCGGGGGTCGTTAGCTCAGTTGGTAGAGCAGCGGACTCTTAATCCGTAGGTCGAGTGTTCGAGCCACTCACGACCCACCACCCGATTCAAGGGCTTGGCCACGAGGCTAGGCCTTTTTGCTTTGGCGGCGCAGCAAATCGCAACCGGAACACGCCATTCAGACCGGAAGCGCCGTTAAGCGTCGTGGCCGCAGCGTCCCCAGAGATTCAAAGATTGCAGAAGGTCAGCTCGAACGACACATCCGCGTCGGTGTGCTTGGGCCGCAAGTCGGTACCTGGCACGGTGAAGCGAATGTTCAGGGCGTACTTGTTGGCGCTGATTTCCGGAATCACCGCGTCGTCGCGGCTCAGGCGCAGGCGCACGAGCTGAGCGGTACGCCCGGCCAGCATCAACTGGTAAATGCCGTGTTCTGCAACGCGCGCCTCCGGACGGCCGGACGCGCGCAACAAACGCAGCACTATCCCGAGCCCCTCCCGTACCGGCATCATCGGCTCGATCCACTTGGACAGGTCGCGCTGACGGAACTCGGGGTCGCGATTCAGCCAGAAATGGTAGCCGGGAAGATCGAACTCGCAGACTCCGCCGGGTATGGCAGCCCGATTCTTGATGCCCATCAGCCACTCGTTGTCGCGCAGGTTCTGCCCGATCTTCCCCTGCACCGCCAGCAATGCCGACGACGACTGCTCGATTTCCCGCAACGCGCCGGCCAAGGCTTCCTCGGATATTTCCGGGTTGTTGCGAAACGACAGCAGAATCTGCCGCTGCCGCTCCAGTTCCTGAACCAGGTCGAATTTCAGGTCGGCGCGGCCGGTGACATCGAGAATCTCGAACAGGGTAATCAGCGCAACATGATGCTCGGGCGCTCCTTCGCGAGAGGCGAAGTACGCCACCTTGTCGAACAGGTCCTCGAGGCGCAACAGGGTACGGACGCGCTCGCTCAGAGGATATTCGAATGTGATCACATTTCGCCCGACACAGTGAATTCGATGGGAACCGCGGAAATCGAGGGCAAATCTTAACCCTTCACCGACTTTCGCGCAAAATCCGCACGGTACTTGTGGTCAAGCACCGCGACCTGCGCGGCGAGGTCGTCGCGGCTGCCGTTGTTGTCGATCACGTCGTCCGCGGCCGCAAGACGAGCCTCGCGGCTGGCCTGGGCGGCCATGATCCGCGCGACGTCGTCCCGCGACAACCCGCTGCGGGCGATGACGCGCCCGATCCTGACCTCGTCGTCGCAGTCGACCACCACCACCCGATCGACACGGCGTCGATAGGCATCGCCCGACTCCACCAGCAGCGGCACCACGAGCACGACATAGGGCGCACCCGCTGCCACGGCTTCCTCGCACCGCGAGTCGGCGCGCGCCCGGATCATCGGATGGAGAATGGTCTCCAGACGCTTGCGCGCCTCCGGGTCCGAAAACGCCTGCCGACGCATCGCTTCCCGGTCGAGGCGTCCGTCGGCTGCCACCACCGACCGGCCAAAGGCCGTTTCCAGTGCCAGCATGGCCGTCCCGCCCGGTCCGGTCAATTCGTGGGCAATCGCATCGGTATCGACCACGGCCGCCCCCAGCCCCGCAAAACACTCGGCGACTGCGGTCTTGCCGCTGCCGATTCCGCCGGTCAGGCCGACGACGATCCCGTTCATTCCTCGGCGCAAGCGACCGGCTGCGCCCCCAGACCGGCGAACGCGGTATCGAGCACGTCGATAGTGCCACGGGCATTCAGCATGACTCGCCCCGTTGGCGAGGAGCGCGCAAGAATCTTCGCGGACTTGATCCCGGCCTTGGCCAGCTTCTCGATTTGCCCCTTGGCGACCTCTTCGCGGGAGTAATAGCCAAAGGACACCGCGTTGAGGTTCGGTCCCTTGTCCTTGATCAACGAGTAGTCCTTGATGCCGGCCTTTTTGAGGGCGGCGATATCCTTGTCGGGCGCTTTGCCGGAAGCCGCAGGAATATAGACCCAATAGGTCGACTCTTCGATCGCAGTCGATTCGGCGCTGCCGCCATTCGCGGCAATGGCCTTTGCCAGCGCCTCGGCCTCGCTCTCGCCGAGCGGCCCGACGCGGCGGCATGCCAGCGCCGGCGCGTCACCCTGCTGCGGGGTCGTTCCGCTGACGGTCGCCTTGAGGCGATCCGCCAGCAACTGCTGCTTCAGCCTTTCCGGCTCCCGACCCTCGTCGGCAGTTCCCAGGTAGCCCGCCGCCCAGACGAAGACCAGCAGGTTGGCGAGAAGCAGGACGAGAAAGAAGACACGCGCCACAGAAGGTTCAGCCCACCTTCGGCAAATGCTGCAGCGACGCCGCCACCGCTTCGCTCGGGTAGTCGAAGTCTTCCAGCCCGCCCGCGAAGTAGCGGTCGTAGGAGGCCATGTCGAAGTGGCCGTGGCCGGACAGGTTGAAGAGCAATGTCTTCGCCTCGCCGGTCTCCTTGCAGCGCAGCGCCTCGTCGATGCAGGCGCGGATGCCGTGGCAGGACTCGGGCGCCGGGATGATGCCTTCGGCACGCGCGAACATCACGCCGGCCTCGAAGGTCGCCAGTTGCGGCACCGCCACCGCCTCGATCAGCTTCTCGTGGTAGAGCTGCGACACCAGCGGCGAATCGCCGTGGTAGCGCAGACCGCCGGCATGAATGCCCGGCGGCATGAAGTCGTGGCCGAGCGTGTACATCTTCATGATCGGCGTGTAGCCGGAGGCATCGCCGTAGTCGTAGGCGTAGACGCCCTTGGTCAGCGTCGGGCAGGAGGTGGGCTCGACGGCAACCGCGCGCAGGTTCTTGGCCTTCGGATCGCCGGCCGCCTTGTCGGCCAGGAAGGGAAAGGCAATGCCGCCGAAGTTGGAGCCGCCGCCGCAGGGCGCGAAGATCATGTCCGGATACTCGCCGACCTTGGCCAGTTGCTTCTTGGCTTCCAGGCCGATCACGGTCTGGTGCAGCAACACATGGTTGAGCACCGAGCCGAGCGCATAGTTGGTGTCGGCGCGGCCGGCCGCTTCCTCGACCGCCTCGGAAATCGCGAGACCGAGCGAGCCGGGATTGTTCGGATCGGCCGCCAGCGCATCGCGCCCGGCCTTCGTCATGTCGCTCGGGCTGGCGAACACTTCCGCGCCCCAGGTCTGCATCATCGAGCGGCGGAAGGGCTTCTGGTCGTAGCTGACGCGGACCATGTACACGCGCACGGCCACGCCGAACATCTGGCCGGCAAACGACAGCGCGCAGCCCCACTGGCCGGCGCCGGTTTCGGTCGACAGCCGCAGGATGCCGGCCTGCTTGTTGTAGAAGGCCTGCGGAATGGCGGTGTTCGGCTTGTGCGAGCCGGCCGGCGAAACGGATTCGGCCTTGTAGTAGATCTTGGCTGGCGTGCCGAGCGCCTGCTCCAGGCGGTGGGCGCGGTAGAGCGGCGACGGCCGCCAGAGTCGATACGCTTCGCGCACTTCCTCGGGAATGGAAATCCAGCGCTCGGCCGACATCTCCTGCTCCAGCAGCGCGCCCGGGAAGATCGCCCCCAGCGCCTCCGGCGGCACCGGCTGGCCGTCCGGTCCCAGCGGCGGCGCCGGCGGGTTCGGCAGATCGGCCGCGACGTTGTACCAGTGCGTCGGAATGTCGTTCTCTTCGAGCAGGATCTTGGTCGGTCCGGCCATGGTTCACTCCCTTACGATGGTTGATCGGCAAAGGAGGGTACGTTACTGCTTTTGGCGTATTGGTCAAGCCCGTGGATCAAGCCGCCCGCACGGTGTGCCGGCACCGCCTCGCCGCCCGCCGGCACCGGCCAGACGGAAACCGGCGACGGACCGCGCTTTGGCGCCGTCCGCCGCAAAAGTCAGCCGTGGCGGCACGCCACACTCAGGCGGGAAATCGACCAGCAGCGCGCCGGCAAGGAAGCCGCCGAGGGAGTGGCCGGTGACGGTGAAGGTCTGGCCTTGCAGCCTATCCGGCTCGGTCAGCCATTCGTCGAGCCTGGCCTTGAGGGCGGCGTATTGCGCTTGGCGTTCCGGGGTGCCCAGCAGGGCGATGTCGACGAAGTCGGTCCAGAGGTCGCCAGCGTCGTCCACTTCGGTGCCGCGCACCGCAACGTAGCGTTCATGGGTCTCGACGTTCTTGAACAGGGTTACCGAAAGACCATTCGAGACGGTGATCTGCGTTTCGTTTCCGTACTCGTCGGTCGTTGTCACTGTCTCCGTGGGGGTGTATTGGTCGACGACGCGCCAGGTCTTGGCAAACTCTTCGGCTTGCTTGGGGGAGAGGCCCTTTCCATCTTGTTGGACTGCCACGGCAAGCGCTACCGGCGACATGCCTGAGGAAAGCTGTGCGTATGCAGCCAATGACAGTTCCGCTTGCTGAAAGTACTCGGAAATCGTGCTCACCGAACTTCTCCCTTCTTAAATATCGATGGTTCGAGGTAGGGCTTCTCAGCTGGGTTAGGACAAGTGAATGATGAGGGATGCCACGGCCCCGGTAGGTCGCCGCCGCCCCGACCGTAGTAAATGCTCTCGCCCAAGACCTTCTCATCGCTACGACGAACAACTCGGGCACTCATACGAACCAAGCTAGGATCACCTTCTCGAAGAACAACCGTCTCCGTTTCGATGAAGTACTCGTCGCTTGGCCCAGCGTGCTGCTTGAATGGGATTCGGACGTTTCCGGTTGAATCGAACTTCTCCTCCGGCAACGTCACGATCTCATACACCTTGATCCCACCGTCCTTGGCGCAAAGCTCCCGCACTTGTTCGTCGAGGCGGGCCTTTTCGCAGCCGGCCATGACAAGGCCGACGGCAATAGTCAGGGCAATGGCGCTTGCTTTCGTCGCAGCGTTCTTCATGCGGCCTTTCTCCATGTTTCGTTACCCGGCGTCCCGCCACGGCTGACTTTTCCCTCAGCGTATCCGTACGGTGTATTCCAGCGTCGCCTTGCCGTCCGCCGGCACTTCCACCAGCCACACGGCCGAGTGGGCGTCGCCTTTCACATGCGGCTGGTTCTCGCTGACCATGTCCCAGTCGCCGGGCATGGGTTCGACGACCTTGACGGTCACCGGCTGTTCCTTGGCGTTGGCGAGCTCGATGCGCCACGAGGTTTCGATCACCGGGTTCGGCCGGCCGGTGACCAGCCGGTAATCGGTCTGCTTGCGGTTGGCGGTGACGTCGAAGGCGTTGCCCATCCTGAGGCGGACCTTGTCGTTCTTGGCGGTGTGGTCGATGGCGTCCTCGCCGATGAAGATGGCGTTGCCTTTCGAGTCCTTCTTGTACACGCGCACGATGCCCTTCGGCAGCGGCTTGCCGAGGTCGCCATCGGCGTTGTCGAACTCCAGGAAGACGGCGACCTTCTGCTTCCGGCCGAGGTCCGAGGCCTGGTTCTGGTAGTACCAGCTCTGGCCGGTCAGGAGGTATTCCTTCTTCACCGGCACGGCAGACGCCGAGAGCAGCGCGACCTGCTTGGTCTGGTTGTCGCGGATCGTGGTCGACTGGCCGAGCGAGTAGAGGTGATAGTCGAACACTTCCTCGCGCGCCATCTCGGGCATCGGCGCCGCCGCGACCATCGCCTTGCTCAGCCGCGGACGCGCGAAGTCTTCCTGCACGCGATTGACGTCGCCCGCCACCAGTTGCAGTCTGGCATTCTCGAACGCCGTGCCGCTCCGGTTGGTCAGCGTCACCCAGCCGGCCAGGTCGAGCAGCGTTTCGTCGGCGCCGAGCTCGGCGACGTAATCGGCCTTCCACGACAATCCGCCCGAGAGGTAGGAAAGCTCCGTCGTCTGCCGGCCGGCACCCGGGCTGTCGAGCTTCACCACCAGCGTCGGCCGGTCGCGCAGGTTCGCCGGCACGCCGGAAAAAGTCAGCCGTCCCGGCACGCCGGTTTCGATGCGGTCGGCGAACTTGAGCACCACGCCGTCGTTGGTCGCCAGCACTTCGGCCGCCTCGCGCGTCTCTTCGCCCGTGGCCGGATTGGTGCGGATCACGCCGACCATCTGGCCGACGTATTTTTCGAGCAGCTTCTGCGGCGTGAGCAGATCGAAATCGAAGTTCTGCTCGATGAGGCGCAGCGGCGGCCCGGAGAGGGCGCGCAGGCTGGCCGTCTCCGGCCGCATCTTCGCCGACACGTCGCGCAGGGCGATGTCGTTCACGCCGCGATCGAGGTCGAGCCGGCGCGTTTCCTTGATCAATGCCAGCGAATCGTTGTAGATCGCCACCGCCACTTCGCTGCGGTCGTCGGCGCCGCTGACCCTTTCGGCCGCCAGTGAGGGAAAAGTCAGCCATGGCGATACGCCGAGCAGGACCAGCCAGAAGAATGCGCGCATGTTTTTACCCACCTTTCAATGATTGACGAGCATAGAAGCGACTGAGGGCACTGTAAGCATCTTTGAGTCGCCGCGCCGCGCCCGCACGCTATTCTCGCGCGACTCAACCCCGCCGAGCACAGCGCCCATGCAAACCAGACCCCGAGAGATCGTAACGCCTTACCGGCCGATTCCGCTGACCGTTCCGGAAGGCATGAAGCCGAACGAGTTCTTCAACAGCGCCGAGAACCTGGCCGATCTGGTGCACAACAACGGCCTGTTGCAGAATCCGGAAGGGCTGCTGCTCTACCGCAAGGCGCTCGGCCACAGCAACGTCTTCGACACTTCGATCATCTACAACACCTCGCGGCGCATCCTCGATCCGCTGGGCCGGCCGGTGCGGCGCACACAGGTGCCGGCACCGACGCGGCGCGTCTGGAACCGCATGAACCAGATCATCGTCGAGACTATGCTGGAACGCTATCCCGATCCCGCCGCGCATCTGGTGCTGGCCGGCGAGGCGAGCCTCGACGCCACCTGGCCGCTGACCTCGCCCGGCGTGCCGAGCATCCGCATGCTGCACAACCACTTCATCGTCTTCGACAAGGCGCAGCTGGCCGCCGCGCCGCTGGCGGAACCGGATAATCCCAACCTTACCGACGGCGGCCAGCACTCGCTGTTCCAGGCGCACATGCACGACGTCTATCGGGCTTTTTTCGACGGACTCGACCTGAAGATCCTGCGGCCCTGCGAAGACGACTCGCGTCGCTTGGCATTGACCGGCTACCCGCAGGGCCTGCCGAGTTGGGAGATCCGCGGCGGCGCAAAAATGCTGAAGGAAGTCCGTTTCTGGGAGGAGTACGACATCATCCTCGAAGGCTTCCTCGATTTCTACCGCAGCTTCTTCAGCCAGGTGTCGACGCGCAACGCGCCGATGCTGCCCGACCTGCACTTTCCGCAACGGGTGGAAGAGAAACTGCTGTTCGACAACGATTTCCTGAAGACGGCGAAGATGGTCCGCGATCGCTGCATCCACGACGCCAGGTACGCCAACGCGATCCGCTGGCAGCCGGCGTTCAAGCAGATCATCTACCGGGACGACGAGGGCGACCTGATCGTCACCATCAGTCAGAACTCGATCGGCAACGCCATCACGGAACTGCTCGGGGTGGTCGTCAAGCGCGAGCCGGATGCGGACGCCTACGCGGCGGCCGAGCCGGCGCTGATCGAACAATTGCTGGAAGTGCGGCGGCGGCTGATCGAGGCCGACCTGGGCGAGGGCATCGCCACCGCGCAGTGGGACGCAATCTAGTTACTTGAACTTGTAGTAGTGCTGCGCCAGATACGCGGCGATGTTCTGCTCGTCCTCGGGGAGTAGGCCGGCGTTGGTCATCGCGTTGCAGGTGGCGACCCGCTGATCCAGCGCCGCCCGGTCGCGGATGATCCGGTCGGTTCGCAGGTATATCTGCGAACCGTCGCCGCCGTAACGCTCGACATGGCAACCGACGCACTGCTTGTCGTGCAGGCGCTTGCCTTTTTCGATATCGACCGCGGCGAGCGCCGGCGTGACCAAAGACGCCGCCAATAGCAGGAACAGGAGTTGCCGCATGATGGCCTCCTCAATAGTTTTGCCGGGGCGACATGGCCCCCGCTGGCGGCGGAACGATCTGGCCGCGAATTTCGCCGCCCTTGTGTTCGGCGCTATGGACATTGAAGTACAGTTCGCCGGCCTTGTAGGCCGCGTACTGCGCCTCGGTGAATCCGGCGCCCGGCCCGACGAGCCATTCGCCCTCGGCGCCGCGAATCAGGCCCAATGCGATGGGCCCGTTCGTGCCGGCCTTACCGATATGGATGTGCGCCATCGTTGCGGCGACACCGGTCGTGGTCACCTTGCCGCTCACCGTCATGTCGGAATTGACAACCAGGTCCGCGGCGCCGCGGGCTTCCGTCGCGACCGGCGGCACCTCCTGGCTTCCGGCAAGTTGAACCTTGACCTCGTCGGCCAGGGCCGATGTCGCGCCGGCGATGACGCCAAGCGACAGCGCAATCTTTAGCAACCCGTTGATTTTCATGATGCCCCCGTTTCTGCCTGGTCGAAACGTCGCCCGCGGTGCGCTGGCCGTAACAACATATTCAATCTATATTATTCTTGATAATATTTGTCGACTTTCTTTGGGCCCGCGATGAAACGCCTTTCCGCATTCCTGACCTCCATGCTGGCGTCCTCGGCGTTCGCCGCGCTCGACGTCGGCGACGTCGCGCCCGACTTTTCCGCCCAGGCCAGCCTGGGCGGCAAGGAGTTCACCTTCCGGCTGTCGGAAGCATTGAAAGCCGGCCCCGTGGTCCTCTACTTCTACCCGGCCGCCTTCACCCAGGGCTGCACGGTCGAGGCGCACAACTTCGCCGAGGCCATGCCGCAGTATCAGGCACTCGGCGCCAGCGTTATCGGCGTCTCGACGGACGACATTGAGACACTCGACAAGTTTTCCGTCAGCGAATGCCGCGGCAAGTTTCCGGTCGCCAGCGACGCCAGCCGCGCCATCATGAAGGCCTACGATGCCGTGCTGCTCTGGAAGACCCATTACGCCAACCGCATTTCCTACGTGATTGCCCCCGACGGCCGGATCGCCTACGTCTATTCGGCGATGAATCCCGATCGGCACGTCGAGAACACGCTGGCTGCCGTGAAGGCGCTGGTGGAGCGCGGCAAGTAGCGTTGGCTCAACCACCGTTGGCGATCGTCGCCAGCCCTTCGAGCACGAGGTTGTCGACCACGCGGTGCGGAAAAGTGTGGGGCTGCGCCCCATCCCTCGCGTCGCTCGGGACCGCCACTTCGTAGCGTCCTGCGCCCTGCGGAAAAGTCAGCCGTGGCGACACGCCGCCCGCCGCGCCGCCCGAGATCAGGCACAGTGGATCGCACGCCGGATCGAGCTGGCGGAACATGCGTTCGATGGCGCCGACTGTCGCCTGGATGGCGCCGCTAGCGATGGCGTCGAAGGTGTTGCGCGGCTTGTCGACGAAGCTGCCCGCGGCGGGCGGCAGGTCGGCGGTGCCGCCCGCAAGCGCGTCGCGCATGAGGTCCAGCCCGGGCAGGATCAAGCCGCCCTCGAAGCGTCCATCGGCGCGCAGGAGATCGACGGTCGTCGCCGTGCCGCACATCACCACCAGGCAGTCGCCGCGATGCATGGCGCGCGCGCCGATCAACGCCGCCCAGCGATCCGCACCGAGCTGGTCGGGATGTTCATAGCCGTTCTTCACGCCGCACTGTTCCGGTTGCGCACGCACCCACTCGATCGGAGCCTGCAGCCGCGCCGCCAGCGCCTCGAAAGTCAGCCGTGGCGACACGCCACCCACGTTGCAGGCGACGATGCGGTCGACGGAGACCTCATCGGGCAAACCGACACCTTGTTCGACCCACACATCGCCGTCGCGCAGTCCCCACTTGATACGCGTATTGCCGGCGTCGATGCACAGCGTCTTCATGCCGGCCTCAAGGAAACATCGCCGGAGATGATGCGTTGCACGCAGACCGCGGTTTCCAGCAGCAGCGCGCCATCGACATCGACGCCCATGCAGATGCCTTCGACCGGTACCGCGAACTCCGAGATGACACGCACCGGCTTGCCGACGTAGGCGTTGAGCGCCGACCAGCGGCCGCGCAGCGCGGCGAAGCCGCCGCTGTCGAAAGCGTCGAGCGCGCGATGCAGCGAGGCGAGCAAGCGCGCCAGCAGATCGTTGCGGTCGACGTCGCGCTCCAGTGCCGCGGCGTTGGCCCGCACATCGTCCGGCAGGTCGGCTGGCAACCGCAGGTTGAGACCGATGCCGACCACGGCCGACGAACCGGAAAGTTCGATCAGGATGCCGCCCAGTTTCCTGCCGTCGCGCAGGATGTCGTTCGGCCACTTGAGCGCGACGCCATCCACGCCGAGTTCACGCAGCGCCTCGGCGATGGCGACACCCACCGCGAGCGAGAGTCCGCTCGGCGCCGCACTGCGCGGCAGCTTGTAAAGCAGCGAGAAGGTCAGGCTGGCAGCCGGCTCGGCGTGCCACGGGCGGCCCATGCGACCACGGCCGGCAGTCTGCCGCTCGGCGACCAGCACCGCACCCGAGGGCGAAGTCTCGGCGCGGGCGAGCAGCAGGGTATTGGTCGACTCGCATTCGGCAACGACGTCGATGTCGAAGCGCGGCGCAAGCGGGCCGAGCGCGGCGGCAACGGCAGTGACGGAGAAACGATCCTCGGGCATGGCCCGATTATCCACTACTCTTCAGCGGCTTTGCCGTCGTCGAGACCGAGTTCCTGGATCTTGCGCGTGATGGTGTTGCGGCCGATCCCGAGCAGTTGCGCCGCCTCGATGCGCCGGCCGCCGGTGGCCACCAGTGCCCGCCGGATCAAGGTGCCTTCGAACGTGCGCGTTAGCTGATCGAAAACGTGGCCGGGCTGCGCGACAATCATCCGGTCAGCTTCCAGCGCCAGTGCCGAAAGCCAGTCGCAAGGCGCGGCGGCGCCGGACTGCTCCTTGAGTTCGGGCGGCAGATCGGCAATCTCGATGGTCTGCCCCGGCGCCATCACCGTCAGCCAATGACAGAGGTTTTCCAGTTGCCTCACGTTGCCGGGCAGTTCGAGGCCCTGCATGAACTTCAGCGTCGCGTCGGAAAGTCGCTTGGCATCGACGCCAAGGTCCGCAGCGCTCTTGTTCAGGAAATGCTTGGCCAGCAGTGGAATGTCCTCGCGCCGCTCACGCATCGGCGGCAGCCGCAAGCGGATGACGTTGAGGCGGTGGAAAAGGTCTTCGCGGAAAAGGCCGTCCCTGACGCGCTCCTCCAGATTCTGGTGGGTGGCGGCGATGACGCGCACGTTGGCCTTGACCGGCTGGTGTCCGCCGACGCGATAGAAATGGCCGTCGGACAACACGCGCAGCAGGCGCGTCTGCAATTCCGCCGGCATGTCGCCGATTTCGTCGAGGAACAGCGTGCCGCCTTCGGCCTGCTCGAAGCGGCCGCGGCGCTGGCCGGCGGCGCCGGTAAAGGCGCCCTTTTCGTGGCCGAACAGTTCCGACTCCAGCAGGTCGCGCGGAATCGCCGCAGTGTTGATGGCGATGAAGGGCGCGGCCTTGCGAGGACTGTGGCGATGCAGGGCGCGGGCGACCAGCTCCTTGCCGGTGCCCGATTCGCCGTTGATGAGCACCGTGGCGTGCGACTGGCTGAGGCGGCCGATGGCGCGAAACACTTCCTGCATCGAGGCAGCGTGACCAAGGATTTCCGGCGCCAGCGTCGGCGTATCGCCAACACTGACTTTTTCGCCGGCCTGTTCGACCGCGCGCCGCACCAGGGCCACGGCCTGGTCGACATCGAAAGGCTTGGGCAGGTATTCGAACGCACCGCCCTGGAATGCGGCGACAGCGGAATCGAGATCGGAGTAGGCCGTCATGATGATGACGGGCAGTTCGGGGAAGTTGGTCTTGACCAGCTTCAGCAGATCGAGACCGGAGGTGCCCGGCATGCGGATGTCGGAAACAAGCGCCCGCGGCGCTGCTCCCGAATCGAGCGCGGCCAGCGCCTCGTCGGCCGAACCGAAGCTGCGGCACTCGATGTTCTCGCGCGTCAGGGCCTTTTCCAGCACCCAGCGTATCGAACGGTCGTCGTCGATGATCCAGACGGGATTCATGGTGTCAATTTTCCTGTTCGTTGGCTGCCGCGAGCGGCAAGCGAATGATGAAACTGGTGCGGCCCGGCCTCGACTCGACGTCGATGCTGCCAAAGTGCTGCTGCACGAAACTCTGGGCCAGAGTCAGGCCCAGACCACTGCCGCCCTCGCGCCCCGACACCAGCGGGTAGAAGATCTTGTCGCGGATGTCCTCGGGGATGCCCGGGCCATTGTCGATGACCTGGAGTTCGAGTCCGAGACGATAGCGCTTCTTGGCCAGCGTCACCTGGCGCAGCGCCCGGGTGCGAAAAATGATCTCGCCCTGTCCGCCCATGGCCTGCGCCGCGTTGCGGGCGATGTTGAGAATCGCCTGGATCAACTGCTCGCGATCGCCGGTCATGTCGGGAAGCGACGTATCGTAGTCGCGGCGAACGCGGACGCCGGAGTACTCGGCGTGAATCAGGCGGCGAACGCGTTCGAGCAGTTCATGAACGCTCACCTGGGCCGGCTGCATCGCGCGGTGCGACGACAGCAAACGCTGCATCAGATCTTGCAGGCGATCGGCCTCCTTGATGATGACCTGGGTGTACTCTCGCAGGTCCGGATTGTCCAGTTCGCGTTCCAGCAGTTGCGCCGAGCCACGAATGCCGCCGAGGGGATTCTTGATTTCATGGGCAAGGTTGCGGATCAACTCGCGGTTGGCTTGCTGCTGTACGGCCTCCCGCTCCTCTCTGATCGCCTTCAGTTGCTGATCGATCGGACGAAACTCGAGCAGCAGTCGGATGCCCCCTTCGTCGATAGGCGTCACCGTGCAATCGAGGTGCAGCGGTTCGCGATCGCCGTCGCCGGCATTGCGCGCTTCGTGGGTCACCGCGATGTTGTGGCCGGTGTAACTCCAGTTGTTCCGGAGCGCGTTCTCGAGCGCCGTGTCGAGCGCAACGGGAGTTCCGGCGAACTGGGCCAGAGGGCGCCCGATCCAGGCGCGCTGACTGACCGCGAAGAGATTCTCCGCAGCCGGATTGAGGTAGCGAATCAACAAGCGGCCGTCAAGCAGGATGACGGCGGAGGACAGCAAGTCCAGCCCGCGGAAGCCTGTCGGCGCTACTTCGGAGTCGGCAGCATTCATGTCCATGGACGGAGCAAGATGCACGCCATCAACGAGCGGGGTCAGCGCTGGCTGTCGATCTCTTTCTGAATCGCCTCAACGTTACGTTCGTGCAGTTGCACTTTTTCCTGATACGGCTGAAGCCGATCGAGCACGCGCTGATAGTTGCGTTCACCGCCTTCGCGCACCGCCTCCTGCTCGGCCAAGGCCCTCTTGGCCTCTTCCAGGTTGCGTTGCTCGGTCGCCAGTTCGTCCTGGAGGATTTTTTGCCGGGCACCGTCGCGGTTCTTCTGTGTCTCGGAACTGACGCGGGGGAAACCTTCCGAAGCCGACGAGCGCGACTGCGTCTTCGGCGCGGCAAAGGTGGAAACCGGTTTGTCCTG
The DNA here is from genome assembly GCA_018819515.1 of Gammaproteobacteria bacterium. Lineage (GTDB taxonomy): Bacteria > Pseudomonadota > Gammaproteobacteria > Burkholderiales > Rhodocyclaceae > Fen-999. The sequence continues at coordinate 480,676 of JAHJPX010000007.1, read as the reverse complement.
CGACAGAACGACGCAACGTTTGCCCGAGGTCTTCTGGTTGGTATAAGTCGTATGGCCGGCAGAATCGGTGCACTTGTAAAGCGTGTCCGCATGAGCAATGCCGGCAAGCACGACCAGCAACAGGGGGATACGACTATGGTTCATGGCAGCACATTAGTGAGGCAGGTTCTCCGAGTTTATGCCAAAACCCTGTCTGGGTGAAGGCGAATGCCCGTAGCGACCAGCGCCCGGACGTACCAAAAAGCAAAAGAGGACGGGGTTTAGCCCGTCCTCTCTTAACGCATGAGTCGCGTTTTGGTTTAGATCGAATAGTACATTTCGTATTCGAGCGGATGGGTGGTCATGCGGAACTTGGTGACCTCTTCCATCTTGAGCTCTATGTAGGCATCGATCATTTCGTTGCTGAACACGCCGCCGCGGGTCAGGAACTCGCGGTCCTTATCGAGGTAATCCAGCGCCTGATCCAGCGACGAGCAGACGGTCGGGATCTTGGCATCCTCTTCCGGCGGCAGGTCGTACAGGTTCTTGTCGGCGGGATCGCCCGGGTGGATTTTGTTCTGGATGCCGTCAAGGCCGGCCATCATCATGGCGGTGAAGGCCAGGTAGGGGTTGGCGCCCGGATCCGGGAAGCGAACTTCTATACGGCGGGCCTTGTCGGACTGGACATAGGGCACGCGAATCGAGGCGGAACGGTTGCGGGCCGAATAGGCCAGCTTGACCGGGGCTTCGAAGCCGGGCACCAAGCGCTTGTACGAGTTGGTCAGCGGGTTGGTGATGGCGTTCAGCGCACGGGCATGCTTGATGATGCCGCCGATGTAGTACAGGGCGGTCTCGGACAGGCCGGCGTAGCCATTGCCCGCGAACAGGTTCTTGCCGTCCTTCCAGATCGACTGGTGCACATGCATGCCGGAACCGTTGTCGCCGACGATGGGCTTGGGCATGAAAGTGGCGGTCTTGCCGTAGCTGTGGGCGACGTTATGGATGATGTACTTCAGGACTTGCGTCCAGTCGGCCCGCTTCACCAGGCTGGCGAACATGGTGCCGATCTCGCACTGGCCGGCGGTGGCGACTTCGTGGTGATGCACTTCAACCTCGACGCCGCAGGCTTCCAGCGCCAGGCACATGGCGGCGCGGATGTCGTTCAGGCTGTCAACCGGGGGAACGGGGAAGTAGCCGCCCTTGACGGTGGGACGGTGGCCGACGTTGCCGCCTTCGACCTTCTCGGCGGACGCCCAGGCGGCCTCCTCGGAGAACACTTTGCAGTACGAGCCCGACATGTCGATCTTCCACTCGACTGAGTCGAAGATGAAAAATTCGGGTTCCGGGCCGAAATAGGCGGTATCGCCAATTCCGGAAGACTTCAGGTAGGCCTCGGCGCGCTTGGCGATGGAGCGTGGATCACGGTCGTAGCCCTTGCCGTCGGACGGCTCGACCACGTCGCAACTCAGGATCAGCGTGGTCTCGTCCATGAAGGGATCGATGAAGGCGGTACCGGCATCCGGCATCAGCAGCATGTCGGAGGCCTGAATGCCCTTCCAGCCCGCGATCGAGGAGCCATCGAAGGCGTGGCCGTCTTCGAACTTGTCCATACCGAAAGCCTTGATCGGCACACCCACGTGCTGTTCCTTGCCACGGGTATCGGTGAAGCGGAAGTCCACGAATTTGACTTCTTGCTCCTTGACCATCTTCATTACATCTTGCGGCGTCATACGAGGCTCTCCTAACGGAAATCAGTAAAAATCAAAACGGAAGTTGGGCAAAACACTGTCGTGGAAATCTAGCAGTTACTGTGCCAATCGTCTGCAATAAGTAGATGATTGTGCCACAAGGCACATAGCCGAAGGGGAGCAACGAGCGCCGCACGAGAATGGTGCACTCCACCCATCAATGCACCATTATGGTGCGATCGTCGAGTTGATGGTGACGCTTCGGAAATAGGGATCGCCAGGGAGCTTTTCGGCAAGTTTGGTTTCCAGGCGAACCAGATGTTCCCGATCCGCCGACGCCCCATGCGCGATGAATATTTCAGCCTCCACACGCCCACCGAGATAGTGGAGCTGGACCCTGCGAAACTCGGGCAACTTCTCGTCGCCGAGAAGCGCACCAAGATGGTTCAAGAGAACCTGACGGCCTGGCAGTCCGGCAGAGGCGGCACCGCGCATATCGTCTTCCGGATCGATATGCACCAGCATGTCGACAACCTCGTCATGTTCGGCAAGCACTCGCTTGCGCACTTCGTCGCCGATCCGGTGACCTTCCGACACGCTGATATGCCCATCCACCTGGACATGGGCGTCGATCAGGGTTTTTCGCGCCATGCGACGCGTCCGCAATTCATGCAAGCCGATAACCCCCGGCGTTGCCCCGATCGTCGCACGGATGCGCGCCACTTCCTCCTCGGCAACCCCGGTATCGATCAGTTCGCGCATCGCGTCGAGCGCAAATTCGGCACCTGTCTTGATGATCATGCCGCCGACCACAATCGCTGCAACCGCATCGGCGAACGAAAATCCCAGCAGGGCGCCGCCAACGCCGACCGCCACCACCAGCGACGACAGCGCATCAGCGCGCGCATGCCAGGCGTTGGCAATCAACATCGAAGAGCGCAGACGTTCCGCGATCCTGAGCATGTAGCGGAACAGGCCTTCTTTCGCCAGCAAGGTGAAGGCGGCGGCCCAGATCGCCGCCACACCGACGGCAGGCAGGTTGCCAATGTTTTGCAGTCGCTCGACGGCGGACAACAGGATGCCCGTACCCGTGCCGACGAGTAGCAGGCCCAACACCAGGGAGGCGGCAGTCTCGAAGCGGCCATGACCGTAGGGATGCTCGGCGTCGGCCGCCTCGGTGCCCTTGCGGTTGGCGTAAAGAACGAAAAAGTCCGCAACGACATCGGAAAGCGTATGCATGGCGTCGGCGACGAGCGCCTGGGAATGGGCCAGCAGTCCGACGAAAACCTGCATCGTGGTGAGAACGACGTTGACTGCCACGCTGACCCACGTAATCCTGCGGCCCGCCTGGTAGCGTTCGTGGTCGCGCGGCTCGTTCATAGACGCAAGTGAGTGATCAGTGTCCATTGGCGGATTGTAGCGTTCCCGGCCTGCTAAACTTTGATTGGTACAGGCACAAACCCAACCCCCCATGCAGACCGCCACCATCAGTTTCGACAAGTTCAACAACCTCGCCGATGGCGACGCGCAGGAACGCATCCGCGCGGCCCGTGCCCGCCTGGGCAAGCGGGCGGTGATCCTCGGCCACCATTACCAGCGTGCCGACGTCTTCCGCCATGCCGATCTGACAGGCGATTCGCTCAAGCTGTCGCGCCTGGCATCGCAGTCGGACGCGGAGTTCATTGTCTTTTGCGGCGTGCACTTCATGGCCGAGGTCGCCGACGTTCTTTCACGGCCGGAGCAAGTTTCCGTCCTACCCGATCTCGCGGCGGGCTGCTCGATGGCCGACATGGCGAGCCTGGCCAAGGTCGAACGCGCCTGGCGTGAATTATCGACGATCCTGAATCCCGACGAGCAGATCACGCCCGTCACCTACATCAACTCTGCCGCCGACCTTAAGGCATTCTGCGGCGAGCACGGCGGTATCGTCTGCACCTCCAGCAACGCGCCGAAGATTCTCGAGTGGTCGTTCAGGCAGCGGCCCAAAGTGCTGTTCTTCCCCGACCAGCATCTCGGCCGCTGGAGCGGGCACAAGATGGGCATTCCGCTCGACGAGATGGTGATCTGGAATCCCGACCTCGAAATGGGGGGGCTGACGGCGGCGCAGATTCACAAAGCGAAGATCATTCTCTGGCACGGCTTCTGTTCCGTGCATCAGATGTTCCAACCGGCGCAGATCGTTCGTTTCCGCGAACAGTATCCCGAAGGGAAGGTGATCTCGCATCCCGAATGCGCGTTCGAAGTCTGCCAGGCCTCGGACGCAGTGGGGTCGACGGAAACGATCATCACAACGGTAAAGCAATCGCCGCCGGGCTCGCGCTGGCTGGTTGGCACCGAATTGAACCTGGTCGAGCGGCTGGCCGAGGAGGTGAAGCCCGAGGGCAAGATCGTGCAGTTCATGGGCAGCGTGATCTGCATGTGCTCGACCATGCAGCGCATCGATCCGCAGCACCTGGCCTGGACGCTGGAAAACCTCGCCGAGGGAAATGTGGTCAACCGCATTGTCGTGCCGGCCCACGAGGCCGCGCCTGCCAAGGTGGCGCTGGAGAGGATGCTGGCCGCGTCCTGACCATACCATGGGACCCATGCTGCGGATCGCCACGCACAATATTCACAAGGGCTTTTCGCAGTTCAACCGCCACATGGTGGTGCACGAACTGCGCGAGCATTTGCGTACTCTCGATGCCGATATCGTCTTTCTTCAGGAGGTTCAGGGCCTGCACCAGGGCCATGCCGAACGACATGATGCTTGGCCGGAAGAGCCACAGTACGAGTTCCTCGCCGCCGACGTTTGGCGCAACACCGCCTATGGCCGCAATGTCGTCTACGATCAGGGCCACCACGGCAATGCGATTCTTTCGCGCTTCCCGATTATCGCCAGCCAGAATCAGGATGTAACGCACCTGCGTTTCGAGCGGCGTGGCCTGCTCCACTGCGCCATCGAGGCACCGAGCCTGGCGCGTCCATTGCATTGCGTCTGCGTGCATCTTTCGCTGTTCGGCCGTTCGCGCCAGCGGCAACTCGATGCGCTTGCCGGCCGGCTCGAAGCCATCGTGCCAGCCGACGCGCCGCTGATCGTCGCCGGCGATTTCAACGATTGGCGCAACCGGGCGCACGACCTGCTGGCCGAGCGAATGGGACTGGCCGAGGTGTTCGCCGACCCGGGTGGTCGACCACGACGGAGTTTCCCGAGCACACTGCCAATGCTGCGGCTGGATCGCATCTACATCCGCGGCTTCGAGGTTGCTGGCACCGATGTTCATTTCGGGCGCCCGTGGTCGAAAATTTCCGACCACGCTGCCCTTAGTGCCCTTTTGCGGCCGCTCGCCGCCACGCCATGAAACCGGTCTTCTCCGCCGGCAACCGCATCACCCTGCTGGAAACAGGCTCGGGCTACTTTCCCGCGCTGATTGCGGCGATCGACGGCGCCCAGGTGGAGGTGCACCTCGAAAGCTACATTTACGCCGACGACGCGACCAGCCGGTCGGTTACGCAGGCATTGGTACGCGCCGCCCAACGTGGCGTCTCGGTGCACGTGATGGTCGACGGCTTCGGGTCACCGGACTTTTTGTCCGCGCCGGGCTACGCCCTGATCGCCGCCGGCGTTCAGGTATTGGTCTATCGGCCCGAGGTCGCACGGCTGCGGCTGCGCCGACATCGCTTGCGCCGCCTGCATCGCAAGGTAGCCATGATCGACGGCCGTATCGCTTTTATCGGGGGTATCAACATTATCGAGGACGTCGTCGCGCCCGAAATGACCGCGCCGCGCCTGGATTACGCCATTGCGGTCGAAGGGCCGCTGCTGGCGACGATCCACCGTGCCGCCCACCATCTTTGGCGACTGGTACGCTGGGCGAACTTCCGCCGCCGCGTTGCCGAAGGCGCCACCGCATCGCCGCAAGTTCAGCCGGCCGGCGAGATTGACGCCGCCTTCGTCGTGCGCGACAACTTGCGCCACCGACGCGACATCGAGGAAGCCTACCTCGACGCCATCGAGGCCGCGCAGAACGAAGTCGTGCTGGCAAGCGCCTATTTTCTGCCAGGGCGCCGCATTCGCCGCGCGCTGATCGACGCCGCAGCACGCGGCGTGCGCGTCGTCGTACTGCTGCAGGGACGCGTCGAGTATGTGCTTCAGCATTACGCCACGCAGGCACTCTACGGCAGCCTGATCGCCGGCGGCGTCGCCATTCACGAATACCGGCCGAGCTTCCTGCACGCCAAGGTCGCGGTCGTCGACGGCCACTGGGCAACCGTCGGCTCGTCCAACATCGACCCCTTCAGTCTGCTGATGGCGCGCGAGGCCAACGTGATCGTCCGCGATACCGGCTTCGCGGCTGAACTGCGCGCCAGCCTCGAACGGGCAATCACGAACGATGGCGTCGAGATCCGCGCCGACGACCTCAGGAAGCGCTCATTGCTGACCCGCGCCGCCTGCTGGCTTGCCTATTCGGCCGTCCGCATCGCCGTCGGCATCGCGGGCTATCGGAGCGGGGACTATCGCGGCTAGCGTGCGCCGGCGCGGCACGCGGTCGAGACGCCACGCCTCTACCGCCCAGGCCCAAAAGTCAGCCGTGGTGGTACGCCGAATGTCCGCCGGAACCTCCTGGCCAAGAAAGCGCATCGCGGCGACAAGCGCAGGTAGCGGATGCCGTTCGTCGATCGGCGCGGCCCGCGTCTGCTTGGAAAGTTTCTCGCCGACGGTATTCACTGCGACAGGAAGATGCGTGTACTGCGGCGAAGTCAAGCCGAAACAGCCATGCAGGTAGATCTGTCGTGGCGTGGAATCGAGCAGATCGGCGCCGCGCACGACATGGGTGACACCCTGATCGGCATCGTCGACGACGACAGCAAGCTGGTAGGCGAAATATCCGTCGGCGCGCAGCAGCACGAAGTCGCCGACCTCGCGCGCGAGATTCTGGCAAATGCGTCCCTGAACCGCATCGTCGAAGCACACGACCGACTCGTCAACGCGCAGTCGCCAGGCGCGCGCCGATTTGCCCGGCGGCAATCCGTTGCGGCAGGTGCCCGGATAGATCGTTGCGCCATCTGGCGCCAGCGCCGAATCGGCCAGTTCCCGACGCGTGCAGGCGCAAGGATAGACCCGGTGCTCGCGCTTCAACCGCTCCAGCGCTTCGCGATAGCACTCCTTGCGCGCGCTCTGCACCATCACGGCACCATCCCATTCGAAACCGAATGCCTCGAGCGTGCGCAGGATGCCATCGGCCGCTTTTTGCGAACAGCGCGGCTCGTCGACATCTTCCATGCGCACGAGCCAGCGGCCCCGCCGGGCGCGCGCCTCGAGACAACTGCCCAACGCAGCCACAAGCGCGCCGAAGTGCAAAGGCCCCGTAGGACTGGGGGCAAAGCGGCCGACGTAATTTGCGGCATTCATGGCGGGGACGGTTGGCGGGACGGTACTGAATAGCGTAGCATCAGTGTTTTCTTATAAGCTAACAGGGGACTTGCCATGGCCACCGTCGAACTGACCACTGACAACTTCAAGGATGTGGTCGCCAACAACGACACGCTGATCATCGACTTCTGGGCCTCCTGGTGCGCGCCCTGCCGTTCTTTCGCACCGACTTTCGAGGCGGCATCGGAGCAGCACGACGACATCGTCTTCGCCAAAGTCAATACCGAGGAACAGCAGGAACTCGCGGCGGCATTCAATATTCGCTCGATCCCGACGCTGATGGTGTTTCGCGAACAGATCATCGTTTATGCCGACGCTGGCGCCCTGCCGGCTGCCGGACTGCAACAACTGATAGACGGTGTGCGCGGTCTGGACATGGAAAAGGTACGCGCGGAAATCGCCGCAGAAGACCAGCAGGCCTGAAGCTTCAGGCCTGGAAACTGTCCGGCATCTGCACCGCCACGACTTCGCCGCGCACGGTGGCGACATCGTTGGCGAAAAGCGTGGTTTCGACGACGACCTTGCGGCCGCGAATTTCCTTCACTTTGCCGCGCAACGTCAACTCGACGCCCAGCGGCGTCGGCTTCAGATAGTCGACATGCAGTGAGCCGGTGACGAAACGGAAGGGCGGCTCGCTGTCCATGGGTCGTCCCTCGGCGCGATACATCGCGGCGGCAGCGGTCCCCGTCGAATGGCAGTCCACCAGCGATGCGAGCAGTCCGCCATATACGAAGCCGGGGATCGCCGTATGGAAGGCCTCTGGCGTGTAGTGCGTCACCGTCTCTTCGCCGTCCCAGAAGGTCCGGATGCGATGGCCGTGCGCGTTCAAGTGGCCACAGCCGAAACAGTGGGCGAGATTCTCCGGATAGTAGTCCTGGAAAGCCTTGTCGGTCGTCATCAGTTGCTTGTCCCAGCGTCGGTTCGTCGGACGGGCAACGCGCGGCGCTAGCCCAGGATATCGGCGACGACGGCGGGTGCCTCGGCGGCAAGCGTCTCGACCATCGTGCCGTCGATGCCGAGGATCGCCTGGCAAACGCCCTCCAGCTTCTGCCATTCACGCGTCATGCTCATGCCGGTCGCCCGTTGCACCAGATGTTCGGCCAACTGGGCAAGCGCGACCATGCGCGCGCTGGCAGTCGTCATGCCCTGCGGCACCGAGGCCAGTGTGATCGCGTCGTGGTGATGGCGGATGGCGTCGCCAAGGTCTTCGGGCAACAACCAGCTATGCGCCATCAAGCCGCCGACCAGCGCATGATTGGTCGGACAGCGTATCTGCTCGATGGCCGTAAAGGGCTTCTCGGTTTCCGCGTTGGCGGCCCTGAGCACATCGACGTATCCGGGAAACTTCTTCATCAGTATCGGAATGCCGCAGTCGCGAAACAGGCCGTAGGTGTAAGCGTCGTCGGCACGGATGTTGTCGCGCACGCCGAGCTTGCGGACCAGCCATCCGGAAGTGCGGGCAACGCGCGCCGAGCCGTCCCAAAACCGCTCGATCGCCGGCAGCGGCGGAAAGATGCGGCGCAGAACCAGACCGGCAATGGCGTGGCTGGCTGATTCCAGGCCGAGCATCAACAAGGCCTGCATGACGGTCTTGGCCCGCGTTTCAAAGCCGAAATAGGGTGAATTGGCGGTCCTTAGCAAACCGGCGGCCAACGCCACGTCGGCGCTGATGATGTTGGCCATGTGACGGAAGTCGGGCTCCGGTCGGCGCATTTCCACGGTGATCTGTTCGAGGATGCGCGGCCGCGGCGGAATGCCGATGTCGCGCAACGACGCTTCGAGCGCCTGCTCCATCGAAGGCGCCGCAGCGGAATGGGTCTTGTCCACCGAGTCCCTCATGGGTGTTTCCGTACCCAGTCGAGCAAGGCGTCGGCATCCATCGGACGGGCACGGAGAAATCCCTGCGTCGCGTCGACACCAACGTCGCATAGCACATCATGTTGCTCTTGGGTCTCAACGCCTTCGGCCACGACCGTCATACCGAGTTCCCGGCCCAGTTGGGTCATCGCCCTTACGACCGCCAGCGAGCGCCGGTCCTCCGGCAACACGCAGACGAACGCGCGATCGAGCTTCAGCTTGCTCGCCGGAATGTCCTTCAGGTTGGCCAGGCAGGAATATCCGGTACCGAAGTCGTCGATGGCCAGCGCAACGCCGGCCTTGCGGGCGGCGAGCAGGTTCGACTGGACAACGTCGGAGATGTCCATGAACAGCGATTCGGTCAGTTCCAGTTCCAGCATTTCTGGAGCAACATCGGCATAGTAGATGGCCGCATAGAGGGCTTCGACGAACCTCGGCGCCGTCAGCTGCGCGCGCGAAACATTGACCGCCAGCTTGATCGGAAAACCCGCATCCCTGAGGCGGCGCGCATGCTGCGCTGCATTCAGCATACTCCATTCGCCCAGCCGCACAATCAGACCGGTTTTTTCGGCGACCGGAATGATCTTCCCCGGCGGCAGCGACTCGCCGCCGATATGGCAGCGCATCAACGCTTCAGCGGCCTCTATCCTGCCGTCCAGGCCGATGATCGGCTGGTAGTGCAGCGTCAGGCCACCACTCTCCAAAGCGGCGTGAATCTGGCTCTCGATCGCCAGTTCCTCACGGGCAAGCAGCACGCCGACCCTGCCTGGCACCTGTTCGTCGCCCGACACGACATGGCGTCCGCCACCCAGGCGCTTGGCTTCCACCATCGCCCGGTCGGCGCGCTCGATGAATGACAGCGGATCCTCGTGGTCGTCCAGTACGGCAATGCCGACGCTTCCCGAGGGACGGATGCGGATGCTGCCGATCTCGATCGGTTCGGAAACGGCCCGGAGCAACTCTGCCGCGATCTCCTCGGCCTGCTCGCGATCGCAGCCGGGAACCAGGAAAACGAATTCGTCGCCGCCCATGCGCGAAACTTCGGCGCGACCGGACAATGCCACGTTGAGACGGGACGCAATCCTGGCAATAACGACATCGCCTCCCAGATGGCCGAAGGATTCATTGACCTGTTTGAAGCGATCGAGGTCGAGCCAGAGCACCGCCAATGGCCGCCTTTCCCGCCGACTGCCTTCCGCGAGCCGAACGGCCGCGCGCAGACAGCCGCGGCGATCGAGAAAACTGGTAAGTGAATCGAAACCTATAGCATCCATCGAGTTGGTGCTGCCCATCCGTGGCCGTCCGCATGCCCCCGCGACGTGGTCTGGGGACGTCAGGCACAATCCTCCGACTAAACGCTCGAATTTTCAAGCGTCTGGAGGTCGTTTTTAAATTAATTTAGCTAAAGTATTAAGCCTTTGTTCCCGATATCGAAGAGTCGGATCGGGATTGGCGAATCCACGCGGTCCGGTTCGGCGTGTCACCACGGCTGACTTTTCCGACGGATGCAGGACACCACGTCGTGGCGGTCCCGAGCAACGCGAGGGATGGGGCACGCCCCACACTTTCGGGATGTTCCGTCGCAGCGACGGACGAATTTCAGACGTTGAACAGGAAGTTCATCACGTCGCCATCCTTGACGACGTATTCCTTGCCTTCCGCGCGCATCTTGCCCGCTTCCTTGGCACCGGTCTCACCCTTGAACGCGATGAAGTCGTCGAAGGCAATCGTCTGGGCACGGATGAAGCCGCGCTCGAAGTCCGTGTGGATGACGCCCGCCGCCTGCGGCGCGGTGTCGCCGGTGTGGATGGTCCAGGCGCGCACTTCCTTGACGCCGGCGGTGAAGTAGGTCTGCAAGCCGAGCAAGTGGTAAGCGGTACGGATCAGGCGATTCAGGCCCGGCTCGTCCAGCCCCATATCGGCGAGGAAGAGTTGCTTGTCGTCGTCGGCAAGATCGGCGATCTCCGCCTCGATCGCCGCGCACAAGGCAACCACTTCGGCGCCTTCGGTCGCGGCATGCGCGCGCACGGCGTCGAGGTGCGGGTTATTCTCGAAGCCATTGTCCTTGACGTTGGCGACGTAAAGCACCGGCTTGGCAGTCAACAGGAAGAACGGGCGCAGGTTGGTCCACTCTTCCTTCGACAGATCGAGCGCACGCACCGGCCTGGCCTGGTCGAGCTGCTTCTGGCATTTCTCGAGCACGTCGACCAGCAGTTTCGCTTCCTTGTCGCCGCCGGACTTTGCCTGCTTGGAGTAACGCGCCAGTGCCTTTTCCACCGACGCGAGGTCCGCCAGCGCCAGCTCGGTGTCGATGACCTCGATATCGGAAATCGGATCGACCTTGCCGGCCACGTGCACCACGTTGTCGTCGGCGAAACAGCGCACGACGTGGACGATGGCATCGGTCTCGCGGATGTTGGCCAGGAACTGGTTGCCCAGGCCCTCGCCCTTCGACGCACCCGCCACCAGACCGGCGATATCGACGAACTCGACAATGGCATGCTGCATGCGTTGCGGCTTGACGATCTCGGCCAGCGCCTCCAGGCGCGGGTCCGGCACCTCGACGATGCCGACGTTCGGTTCGATGGTGCAGAAGGGATAATTCTCCGCCGCAATGCCCGACTTGGTCAGCGCATTGAACAGGGTGGACTTGCCGACGTTGGGCAGGCCGACGATGCCACATTTCAAACTCATGATCCTGCTTCCTTTTTCGGTGCCGCCGGTTTGGTATTGATCTTCTGTGTCGCCGCGCTGAAATCGGCCTTCGCCAGTTGGGGCCATGCCAGAAGTGCGCGGTCGATCGCGGTATCGATCTCGACGCGATCTTCCTTGCGCGGCGGCTTGAGTACGTAGTTGACGACCTCGTTGCGGTCGCCGGGATGGCCAATGCCGATGCGCAAGCGCCAGAAATCCTGCGTACCCAGATGCGCGGCGAGGCTCTTCAGGCCGTTATGGCCGCCCAGGCCGCCACCGAGGCGCAATTGCGCGCGGCCGGGCAGCAGGTCAAGCTCGTCGTGCACCACCAGAATTTCTGACGGCAGGATGCGGTAGAAATGGGCCAGCGCCAGCACGGCGCGGCCCGACTCGTTCATGAAGGTCGCCGGCATGAGCAGCCAGACACCCGCTTCGCGGGCATTCGCCACCCAGCCGTGATAGCGGGATTCGCGGCCAAACGAAACCTTGAGTTCGTCCGCGAGACGCTCACAAAACCAAAACCCGGCGTTATGCCGGGTTTCAGCGTACTCGACCCCGGGGTTGCCGAGGCCGACGACCAGTTTAAGGGCCAAGGCCTACTTCTTTTCAGGCGCCTTCTCGGTCGTGACTTGGGTCTCGACCGCGGCTTCTTCCACCGCTTCATCGCCCGCTGCACCCGCGCCGCGGACGACGATCGTGGCAACCACCGGATCCTCGCCCTTGTGCAGCACGGCTTCGACACCGGCTGGCAACGGAAGCTGGGTCACGTGCAGGGACTGTCCGCCTTGCAGATCCTTGAGGTCGACCTCGATGAAGGTCGGCAAATCCTTAGGCATGCACTTGACGTCCAGTTCGGTCATCACGTGCTGAACCATGCCGCCGTCGAGCTTGACGCCGGGGGCGATGTCGGCGTTGATGAAGTGCAACGGCACCTTCTGGTGGATGGCATGGGTGGCATCGATGCGCTGGAAGTCCACATGCAGGATCAACTGGCGGAACGGATGGCGCTGCACATCGCGCAGCAGGCACATCTGCTTGGTATCTTCGACCTGGAGGTCGAGCACGGAGGAGTAGAACGCCTCCTTGCGCAGGTGCTGCCACAGGTCATTGTGGTCGAGCTCGATGTTTTGCGGCTTGGCTTCGCCGCCGTAGATAATGCCGGGAACGCGGCCGGCGCGACGCAGGCGGCGGCTCGCACCCGTGCCCTGTACTTCGCGCTTGGTGGCTTTGACTTCGATTGACATGGTGTTACTCCAAATGAACACTGCCCGCGACCAGACAGTGGGTTAGAAAACTACTTGGCGCTATTCGACGAACAGCGAGGAAACCGACTCTTCGTTACTGATGCGCAGCATGGTCTCGGCCAGCAACGCGGAAATGGACACAACGCGAATACGCTTGCTGTTGGCGGCGTCCTCGCGCAGGGGAATGGTGTCGGTCACCACGACCTCGTCGAGTTCGGATTCCTCGATACGTGCAATCGCGCTGCCCGACAACACCGGGTGTGTGGAGTAGGCGACGACACGCTTGGCGCCATGTTGCTTGAGTGCGTGGGCCGCCTTGACCAAAGTGCCGGCCGTATCGACGATGTCGTCCATGATGACGCAGCTGCGGCCTTCGACGTCGCCGATGATGTGCATCACCTCGGAAACATTGGCGCGCGGCCGGCGCTTGTCGATGATCGCCAGATCGGCTTCGAGCAGCTTGGCGGCGGCTCGCGCGCGCAGCACGCCGCCGACATCGGGTGACACCACCATCAGGTCGTCGTGGCGCTGGCGCCAGATGTCACCGAGCAGGATCGGTGTCGAATAGATGTTGTCGACCGGAATATCGAAGAAGCCCTGGATCTGGTCGGCGTGCAGATCGACCGTCAGCACGCGCTGGACACCAACCGCCTGCAGCATGTTGGCGACCACCTTGGCGGCGATCGGCACGCGCGCGGAACGCGGCCGGCGGTCCTGCCGCGCGTAGCCGAAGTAGGGGATCGCGGCGGTGATGCGGCCGGCCGACGCACGCTTGAGCGCGTCGGCCAGGATGATCACTTCCATCAGGTTATCGTTGGTCGGCGCGCAGGTCGGTTGCAGTATGAAGACGTCCTTGCCGCGCACGTTCTCGAGCAGTTCGACGCTGGTTTCGCCGTCGGAGAAACGGCCGACCGTCGCGCGGCCCATCGAAATGTTCAGACGTTTGACGACATCGGCCGCCAACTTGGGGTTGGCGTTGCCGGTGAAAACCATCATGCTGTCGTAAGCCATGGCGCCGTCCGTACGGTTTACCACTGAAAAAACTCGGGCAGACCGCCGTCTGCCCGGTATCGTGTTCTGGCTGGGGCTCCAGGATTCGAACCTGGGTATGCTGGAATCAAAATCCAGTGCCTTAACCAGCTTGGCGAAGCCCCAATCCCGACGTCCACCGGACGGACATGTCCGAGGGGGTCGCCGAAAGGACGCGCATTTTCCTGTGTTTACGCCGCCTTGTCAATTCTGGATCGGGTGGAAATCGACACCACGGGCGACGAATCCGGCCATTCCGTCGGGCAAGTCGGCCAGCGCAGCATCGGCGTCAGCAAGCGCCGCGAACTCGGCAAAACAACAGGCGCCCGATCCTGTCATTGCGCTCATCCTGGCCCGGCCTCGCGCACGCAACCAGTCGAGATGGCGCGCAACCTCGGGATAAAGGCTGCTGGCGACCGGCTCGAGGTCGTTGCCGCCCATACCTGGCTGCCACGCATCCGGTACGATCATCGGCGTATCGCGGCGCAAGTCCGGAGCACGGAATATCTCTGCCGTCGGCACCGAGACGCCGGGAACAGTGACGAGATACCATGCCGGCGGCAGCGCCACATCGGTGAAGCGCTCGCCGACGCCTTCGGCAAAGCAGGCTCGGCCGTGAATGAAGACCGGAACGTCGGCGCCAAGCGAAAGGCCAAGCGCCTGCAATTCCGCCGAAGACAACCTGCAGCTCCACAGGCGGTTGAGCGCCATCAGCGTCGTCGCCGCATCGGAACTGCCGCCGCCAAGTCCGCCGCCCGCGGGCAGCCATTTGCTCAGGTCGATGGTCACGCCGGCCTGGATACCGGCCGCGTCCCGCAACAGCCGGGCGGCGCGGACGGTCAGGTCCGCTTCAGGCGGAACGCCGGGCAGCGGCCGGGCAAGAACGATCTCGCCGTCGTCACGCGACGAAAAGCGCAGTTCGTCACCATGGTCGAGGAAGCGAAATACCGTCTGTAGCAGGTGATAGCCATCGGCGCGCCGGCCGACGACGTGCAGGAACAGGTTGATTTTGGCCGGTGCCGGCCAGGACCGATCCCAGTCGTTCGTCGCGCCGCTCATTTCGCCACAACCCACTCGCTGACCTTGAGGCGAAGCCCGATATCGCCACGCTGCGCTTCGATCAAGGTCGGCAAGGCGTCCGGAGCGTCGCTCTGGTACTCCAGATATTCGACACGCCAGCCAGAGACCAGCGACGGCGCGTGGCCGGCCAGCCATTCGGGCAGATCGTTGAGCGGCAAACGGGTACCAAACACCTCCTCGGCCAGGCCTTCCCAGTCGGCGGCGACGGTCGACTTCCCGTCGGCCGTGACCAGTCGCGCACCACGCGCATCACGGCTCAACTCGGCGACTCCCTGGCCGAGCGGCGTGGTCAGCAGGATTTCGTCGCGCGCGGCATCGTGCCGCCAGGCGATATTGGCGTAGTGCCGCGACTGACTTTCGCGCACGACGACGCGACCGACGAGCTCGAACTGGGTGAGGGCAGGCGGGCTGCGCCGGATGGCGTTTTCCGCCGGCAATTGCGCGCACCCGGCCAGAACAAGGGCCGCCATGGCCAAGCCGATGCGTTTCAGGGGTCGAACTTCCTGACCGTGCCGACGAGCACCTCGTTGCCCGGGCTGGCCTTGATCGCTTCGTCCCAGGTCTGGCGCGCTTCGTCCTTGCGACCCAGCGCCCACAGCACCTCGCCAAGGTGGGCCGCAATTTCCGGATCGGCACGCAACGTAAATGCCTTTTTCAGCACGTCGAGCGCGCCGCTGGTGTCACCGCGGCGGAACAGCACCCAGCCCTTGCTGTCGAGAATGAAGGGATCCTCGGGAGCCAGTTGCAGCGCCTTGTCGATCAACCGCTGAGCTTCGTCCAGGCGCTCGTTGCGGTCGGCAAGCGAATAGCCGAGCGCGTTGTAGGCATGGGCACTATCCGGCCGAAGTTCGATCAGCCGCCGCAGGCGGGGCTCGACGACGTCGAGTCGCCCGGTCTTCTCGGCCATGATCGCCACTTCGTAGAGAAGTTCCGGCTGGTCGGGATGCGCCGCCAGACCATCGGCCAGCACGACGTAGGCGTCCTCGTTGCGGCCTGCATCCCGGAGCATCTGCGACTCGATGATCAGAAGCTGCGCCCGGTCCGCCACGGTCCCCGCGGTCGATTCCCGAAGCGTTCGCCGGGCCTCGTCGAGTTTCTGCTGGCGGACCAGCACATGCGCCATGCGCTGCCGCGCCGAAAGATACTGGCTGCCGGCGCCAACCGAGCCATACCATTTGAGCGCCTCGTCGGGTTGGTGGCGCTCCTCCTCGATCTGCCCCAGATAGACACGCGCGGTATCGCTTTCGCGATGATTCATCTCGATCAGGCGCTTGAGTTGCTTCTCGGCCTCGGCGGTGTCGCGGAGTTGCAGCGACAGTACCGCAACCGCGTACACCACGTCACCATTTTCCGGATGGTCGGCCATCAATGCCTGGAACTGCTGCCGTGCCTCGGGGAACTTCTTCACCGCCACCAGGCTGCGGGCGTAGGCAAGCCGGGCGTCGGTGGCCGCTGGATTGGCCGCAACAAAACCACCGAGGAAGCTCGCCGCTGCTTCGGGATCCTTCGTCATTTGAACCCGTGCCAACGCTGCCTGTTCCCAGTCCGGCCTGAGGATAAGGGCCTGATCGAGTTCGGCAACCGACCGCGCAGAATCGCCGGCGCTGTGAGCTGCCTGCGCACGAGCGAAGTGCGCCTCTGCGACTCCGACATAGGGTTGGGTCAGTTTGTCGACCAGGCCTTGGGCTTCCTTCTTGTCCGGATGGCGGGCGACAACTCGATTGATCTGCAGCAGGGAGACGCCAAGATCGTTGCCGGCACCAGCCAGTTCCTTGGTCAGGACGGCATCGAGTTCGCTGGTATGTCCGGTCGCAGCCAGCAGGCTGGTGAGCATCTGGCGCGGCTGCGGCGACGCCGGATCGGCTTCCGACCACAACCGGGTCGCTTCGAGCGCCAGATCGTAGCGCTTGCCGAACAAGGCGATCTCCGCTGCGCGGCGGGCGATGCGCGGATCGTGCGTCGTCCGCGCCAAGTCCATGTATGTCTCCATCGCCAACCCCAACTGACCGCGCGAGCCGGCGAGCTCCGCCAGCAGAAACTCATAGAGCACGCGGGGAGTCAGCTCCTGCGCGGGTAGCGCGGGCGACGGCTGCTCGGCGATCTCCGTCTCCTGGGCCAAAACCGGCAGGGACAGCACGGCAGCGATCAGGACAGGCAACAGGCGACGTTTCATGTTTGAGAGCGACACGGAATTGGCCCCGGGAAAGCCGGGAAACATAGAATATATGGGTTGATGTTAGCAGTTTCAAATGGGGATAGGCATCCGTCGTCATGCCCGAATTGCCGGAAGTCGAAGTAACGCGTCTCGGTCTGTCGTCGCGCCTGATCGGTCGCACGGCCACCTCGGTGACCACGCGTGTCGCGGCACTGCGCTACCCGCTGCCCCCGCATCTCGCCGAACAGTTGCGCGGACGCGTCTTGCAGTCCATACGCCGGCGCGGCAAGTATCTGCTGTTCGATTTCGGCAACGGCCATTTGCTGATTCACCTCGGCATGTCGGGTAGTTTGCGTCTGGTCCGCGCAGGCGAGCCGGCCGCGGTACACGATCACTTGGACATCGGCTTCGGTCGTGAGGTTCTCCGCCTGCGCGATCCGCGCCGCTTCGGCGCGGCCCTCTGGCTGGAGGATGATCCGAACGCACACCCCCTGCTCGCGCGCCTCGGCATGGAGCCGCTGGTGCGCGGCTTTACCGCGGCCGCATTGGCCGTATCGCTGCGCGGTCGCCGCATCGGCATCAAGCCGGCAATCATGGACGCCGGCATCGTCGTCGGGGTCGGCAACATCTACGCCTCGGAAAGCCTGCATCTGGCCGGCATCGACCCGCGCACCGCCGCGGGACGAGTATCGATGCGGCGCCTGGAGCGGCTGGTTCCGGCGATCAAGAAAACCCTGCGCGCGGCCATCCGCGCGGGTGGCAGCAGCCTGCGCGATTACGTGAGTTGCGAAGGCGGATTGGGCGACTTCCAGACGCATCACCGGGTATACGGCCGAGTCGGAGAACCTTGCCTAGATTGCGGTACTCCGGTCAAAATGCTGCGGCAAGGCGGCCGGGCGACGTATTATTGCCCCCATTGTCAACGCTGACTTTCGTATAGATCGCGACGGAACCATGACCCTAGCCCGACAATTCGATGCCTATCGCGCCTGGCGTGACGATGTCCGCCAGCTTGCCGGTCGCCTGCAATCCTGGCTTGCCGAAGGCGAGCTGCTGGACAGCCAGGCGGAACAGCAGTTGCGGCGCATCCGCGACCGACTCGACGAGGACAAGCTGGTCGTGGCCTTCGTCGCCGAGTTCTCGCGCGGGAAGTCCGAGCTGATCAACGCACTCTTTTTCGCCGATCGCGGCGGCCGCGTGCTGCCTTCCTCTGCCGGCCGCACGACCATGTGCCCGACGGAAATATCCTGGGACAAGAGTCTGCCACCGCGCATTTCCCTGCTGCCGATCGAAACCCGCGCCGAAGGCGCCAGCATCTCCGATTTACGCAGCGTGCCCGAAGCCTGGGAAAATTTCCCCTTCGACCCGGAAATGCCGGACGGGGTCACCGAATCGCTGCGGCGTGTCGGCGACACCAAGCTCATCGCCGCGGCCGACGCGCTGGGGCTGGGATTCACCATCGGCAACGGATCGGACGGCAGCCTGGTGGCGAACCGCGACGGCCAGGTGGAAATTCCCCGCTGGCGGCACGCGATGATCAATTTCCCGCACCCGCTGCTCGAACAAGGACTGGTCGTACTCGACACCCCGGGACTCAACGCCATCGGCGCCGAACCGGAGCTAACGCTTTCACTGCTCCCCAGCGCCCACGCGGTACTTTTCATCCTCGCCGCCGATACCGGCGTCACCCAGACCGATCTGGCCGTCTGGCGCGACCACGTCGGCAGCGGCAGCGGCCGCCTGGTGGTACTGAACAAGATCGACGGCCTGTGGGACGGCCTGCGCACTGACGAGGTTATCAACGCCGAAATCCAGCGTCAGGTCGAATCCTGCGGCCGCACCCTCGGGTTACCGGCATCGAGCGTCTTTGCCGTGTCGGCGCAAAAGGGCCTGGTCGCAAAAATCGAACGCAACGAGGCACTGCTGGAAAAGAGCCGGCTGCCTCTCCTCGAGGACGCGCTGGCCGAAGGACTGTTGCCCGCGAAGCAGGACATCGTCGCGCGCGTGACCGCTGCGGAAGCCAGACAAATGGCGGGCGAGGCCCGGCAACTGCTGATGACGCGACGGGCCGCATTGGGGTTGCAGCTCGACGAACTCGCAACATTGCGAGGCAAGAATGAGAGCATGGTTGCGCAAATGGTTGGGCGCGCGCAACTGGAGAAGGAAACCTACGAAAAAGGCCTGCGCGAGTACTACGCCGTGCGCAGTGTCTACACGCGCCTTTCCGAGACCCTGTTCTCGCACCTCGGCCTGGAAGCGCTACGCGCCCACGCCCGGCAAACCCGCGAAACCATGCGCCAGGCGCGCTTCACCCGACAACTGCTGACGGCGATGGGCGAACTGTTCGCCGCTGCCGGCGAGTGCCTGGACACGTCCGAAAACGACATCAGCGAAATCTCGATGATGATGAGCGCCATGCGGGACCGGTTCGGCAAGGCTTACGGCGTCTCCATCGATTCACCGGTTCCGTTTTCGCTGGCAATGCGGCGGCGCCAGTTGAACCACCTCGAAGTCGCCGCGCGACGTCAGTACGGAAGCGTGATCCGCCTGCTGACCAGCGACAAGCGGACACTGACCCAGCAGTTCTTCGAAACCATCGTCTCGCAGATCCGCCGCATTTTCGACCACGCCAACCGCGACGCGGACCACTGGCTGCGCGCGCTGATGTCGCCGCTGGAAAACCAGGTTCGCGAAGTGCAAAGGCAGATGCGGCATCGCCTGGACAATGTGCGTCGCATCTACGAGGCAGCCGAGGGCCTCGAAGACCGCATCGAGGAGTTGACACAGGAGCGGACGCTGCTCGACGACCGGCTGAAGGAACTTGCGCAGATGGAAACCGCGCTCGACCAAACGCTCCGCCCGCCCAACGCCGCGCCGATACGCGCCGCCGCGTAAAAAGTCAGCCTTGGTGGTACGCCGCCCTTGGCGGCAATCCGCAGGCAGCATATGCAACGGGCCCTACGGCAAAGAATAACGGCGCGCGCCGGAGGCGCAACCCCGCCACGGGTCGAACGGGTGACCCGTGACTATCGAGCGAAGCGAGGATGCAGGCTCCTCCCCGTGAGGGGAGGCCGAAAAAGGCGGGAGACTGGATCGACATATTCGGCACAGTCTCGCCGAAGGGCCGTCCCGAGGCGAGGCGGCGCGCGCCGGAGGCGCAACCCCGCCACGGGGCGAACGGGTGACCCGTGACTATCGAGCGAAGCGAGGATGCAGGCTCCTCCCCGTGAGGGGAGGTCGGAAGGGGCGGGAGACTACTTGCCCGTCAGCTTCAGGAACTTGGCCATCAGCTGATCGTGCGTTTCGACGTGATTCGGGTCGCCCGGGATGCAATCCACCGGGCAGACTTCCCGGCATTGAGGGGTATCGAAGTGGCCGACGCATTCCGTGCATTTGTCGGGATCGATAATGTAGATCTCGTCACCTTGCGAAATTGCGTTGTTGGGGCACTCCGGCTCGCAAACGTCGCAGTTGATGCATTCGTCGGTGATTATCAGGGCCATGGCTATTACCTTTCGTCAATCATGAATGTAAGTTGAACTTTTTCGCCAACCGGGCCCCCACCAGCGGCTGAACGAACTTTGACACATCGCCTCCCATGGAGGCAATTTCTCTCACCATCGTCGCGGAAATGAACATGTATTGCTCCCCGGGCGTCAGGAACACCGTTTCGACATCCGGATGGAGATTGCGGTTCATGCCGGCCATCTGGAATTCGTATTCGAAGTCCGACACGGCCCGCAGGCCGCGAATGATAACAGTCGCCTCATGCTTGCGCATGAAGTTCATCAGGAGCCCGTCGAAGCCCATGACCTCGGCGCAGGCGAGCGGCGAGAGAATCTCGCGGGCGAGTTCGACGCGCTCGTCGAGCGTGAAACAAGGGTTCTTCGACCTGCTCTCGGCGATACCGACGATGACGCGGTCGAACAGCTTGCAGGCGCGACGAACCAGATCCTCGTGGCCGAGCGTGAGCGGATCGAAGGTACCCGGATAGACGGCAACTCTGCTGATCATTCCCGTTCCAGCAAGTGAAAGAAGACCTGGCCTGCCTGACCCTGCCGCACGATCCGCCAGGGCGCCGGCGGCGCCACGACGGCTTCGGCTTCGACATAGAGTTTCGCGCCGCCCGCCATGATCGGCAACAGGAGCGGCCAGAGCTTGTCCAGCCAGTGCTGCCGGTACGGCGGATCGAGAAACGCAAGATCGAAACTGCGGCCCTGCCGGGCTGCCAAGGCCGCAAATTCTAGCGCATCCGCGCGTACCAGCTCCATCCCGTCGCTACCCAGAGTTTCAGCGTTTTGCCACAGGTTTGCGGCAACGCGCCGATCCGACTCGACCATGACGACCTTCGCCGCGCCGCGCGAAGCCGCCTCGAAGCCCAGGATGCCGGTGCCGGCGAACAGGTCGAGGCAGCGAAGGCCGGTCATGTCCTGGCCCAGCCAGTTGAATAGCGTTTCCCGGACCCGATCGGGCGTCGGCCGAAGGCCCGGGGATTCGATGACCTTGATCAGGCGGCTGCGCCACTCGCCGCCGGTAATGCGCACACGACTCATCGGCAGGACAGTTCGGCCGCCGGGCCGCCCCAAGGCCGAACGGCGCGCAGCCGGAGGCTGCAACCGCACTGTTCGCGGAGAATTGCTGCCCCAAACAACCGAGCGCAGCGAGCTTGCAGGCTCCCCGCCCGAGAGGGCGGGGTTGGGGGTGGGCGGGTCATCTCAGTCGCCCGCCACGATCACCGTGACCAGATTTTCAGACTTGACGTGGCGGGCGAAGGCCTCGCGCACCTGCCTGGCGGTCACGGCTTCGACCCTGGCCGGAAAGTCGTCGAGGTAGGTCAGCGGCAGGCCGAAGAAACCGATGGTCGACAGGTAGCCGAGCAGCTTGGCATTGCTGTCGATGCGCAGGCCGAGACCGTTGATCAGGTTCTGCTTCGCGGCGGCCAGTTCGGCGGCCGTCGGTCCCTCCTTGATGAAACGCGCCAGCACGTCGTCGGCGACCTTGAGCGCCGCCCCGGCCTGGTCGCGCCTCGTCTGCAAGCCGATCTGGAATGGGCCTTCGAGCTTGCGGGGCGCAAAGTAGGAATAGACACTGTAGGCGAAGCCGCGCTTCTCGCGAACCTCCTTCGTGAGACGCGACACGAAGCCGCCGCCGCCCAGGGTGTAGTTGCCGACCAGCAGCGCGAAGTAGTCGGGGTCGCCGCGCCGCACCGCCGGCAGGCCGATCGCGATGTGGCTCTGCGCCGCCGGATGCGCCACCTTGATCGTTTCCGCTTTCGGCAGCTTGACCTCCGGCAGCGGCGCTTCGGGCTGCCCGGCGGGCAGCGCCGCGGTAAGCGACTGCGCGATCGCTTCCGCCTCGCCCCGCGTCACGTCGCCGATGATGGACACCACCGCCGTCGGGGCCGCGTAGTGGTCGCGATGAAAAGCCACCAGATCGTCGCGCCCGATGCGCTCGACGCTGTCGGTCGTGGCGCTGATGCCGTAGGGATGATCGGGATAAATGGCGGCCGCAAAGCGCTTCGCGGCGATGGCGTCGGGCCGCGTGTCGGCTTCCTGGATGGCAGCGATGCTGCGCGTCTTCTCGCGCGCCACCACCGCCTCGGGAAACGTCGGCTTGCCCAGGATCAGTTGCAGCAAAGCCAGCGCCGCGTCGCGCTCCTTGGGATAGGCGAGCGTGCGCAACGTCACCCCGGCACGGTCATCCCCGGCCTGTCCGTTCAGCATGGCGCCGATATCCACCAGCCGGGAAGAAATCGCCTCTTCGTCGAGGTCGCCGGCACCGTCTTCGAGCAACCCGGCCGTCAACCCGGCCAGTCCCGCCTTGCCGGCGGGGTCGTAGGCGCTGCCCGCCGGGAAGTCGACTTCGACGTCCAGGATGGGCAGGTCGTGGCTTTCTATGAAGTAAACGCGCGCGCCGGAGGGCGCGACCCAATGTTCGATCTTGACGCCGGCCTGCGCGGCAAACGACAGCGCCATGACAAGCGCGGCGAGTAGCAGTCTCATGTTCCTCATTCCCCTAGTGGCGTACCGCCACGCCTGACTTTTCCTTCGGCTGGCTCTCGTCGAGCGGCTGCGGATCGAGCACCGCGACGGTCAGCCTGTCGTCGCTGCCGTCGCCGAAATACTTCTTCGCTACCGCCTGCACCTCGCCGGCCGTAACGGAGCGCAGTTTCTCCAGCAGCTTGTCGTAGTCGCGCCAGTTGAAGCCGCTCGCCTCGAAGCGGCCGATCTCCATCGCCTGCGCCATCATCGAATCGCGCTTATAGACTTCGGCAGCGACGACCTGCGTCTTGACGCGCTCCAGCTCGTCGGCGGTCACGCCTTCGTCGGCGATGCGCTTGAGTTCGGCCTTCAAGGCCGCTTCCAGCTCGGCCACGGTGTGTCCCTCGGCCGGCTGCCCGTCGAGCACGAACAGGGACTCGCCGCGCACCACGCCGTCGTAGCCGGCGCCCGCCGACTGGGCGATCTTCTGCGTGCGCACCAGGCTCTTCGACAGGCGCGCCGCGTCGCTGCCGTCGAGCACGCCGGCCAGCACTTCCAGCGCGTAGGGCTCACGGTCGTGCTCGACATCCGTCAGCCGCGGCACCTTCCAGGCCATCGCAATGTAGGGCAGCCTGGCCGGCGCCTTGACCGTCACGCGCTTGATGCCGATCTGCACCGGCTCGTTCTGCGGCTTGCGCACCGGCAGCGCATGCGGCTTGATGCGGCCGTAGGTGCGCGCCGCCTCGCGGAACACCTCCTCGTGCTCGACGTCGCCGACCACCAGCAGAAAGGCGTTGTTCGGCTCGTACCAGCGCCTGTACCAGTCGCGCGCATCCTGCCAGGTCATGTGCTCCAGGTCGTCCATCCAGCCGATGACCGGCCGCCGGTACGGGTGGGCGCGGTAGGCGGTCGCGTTCAGCGCCTCCCAGACCAGCGCCTGCGGATTGTCTTCCGTCCGCTGACGGCGTTCCTCCATCACCACCTTCAGCTCCGAAGCGAAATCGTTGGGCGTCAACCGCAAATTGGCCATGCGGTCCGCCTCCAACGCCATCATCTTCGGCAGCGCGGCCTTGGGCACGATCTGGAAATAGGCAGTGTAGTCGAGGCTGGTGAAGGCGTTGTCGCGGCCGCCCACCTCGGCGACGATGCGATTGAACTCGCCGCCTTTCACCTTTTGGGTTCCCTTGAACATCATGTG
The DNA here is from genome assembly GCA_018819515.1 of Gammaproteobacteria bacterium. GTDB lineage: Bacteria > Pseudomonadota > Gammaproteobacteria > Burkholderiales > Rhodocyclaceae > Fen-999. The sequence goes on along the minus strand of JAHJPX010000007.1, from coordinate 456,358 downwards.
CTCGAGGACGTGGGCGACGCCGGAATAGCCGTCCTTCTCGTCCATCGCGCCGGCCCGATACCAGACCATGTGCACCGCCGTCGGCGCGCGGTGGTCTTCCTTGACGATCACGCGCATGCCGTTGGCGAGCCGTTTTTCGAAGGGATTGGCATGGGCTGCGGGCGCGGCGATCAACGCGACGACCGCCACAGCAATCGGCCAGGCTTTCTTGATGTTCATGTAAGAGCTTCTGTTAAAATGGTTTTTTGTCGCCGACGATGATAACCCGGCGAAGCTTACGACACTTATCCCCATGTTTGGTTTCCCGAAAAAGAACGGAGAGGCACCGGTCGCCGAGGACAGGAATCCCTCATGGACCGCGCGGCTCAAGGCCGGCCTGGCAAAAACGCGCGGTCAGCTCGGCAGCCTTTTCCGGCACGGCAGGATCGACGACGACCTGCTCGAAGAACTCGAGACCACGCTGCTGATGGCGGATTGCGGCGTCGACGCCACGCAATGGCTGCTCGATGAACTCAAGGCGCGCGTGAAGCGCGACAAGCTGGATACGGCGGATCAGTTGCGCGGAGCGCTCGTCGAACTGCTCTCCGGTCTGCTCGCGCCGCTCGAACAAACGCTCGACCTCTCGACGCACCAGCCCTTCATCATCATGATCGCGGGCGTCAACGGCGCCGGCAAGACGACCTCGATCGGCAAGCTCGCCAAGCATTTCCAGAAACAGGGCAAGTCGGTGTTGCTCGCCGCCGGCGACACCTTCCGCGCCGCGGCGCGCGAGCAACTCGCCGAGTGGGGCAGGCGCAATGATGTCACCGTGATCGCGCAGGAATCTGGCGATCCGGCTGCCGTGATCTTCGACGCGATCAACGCCGCCAAGGCGCGCAGGATCGACGTCGTGCTCGCCGACACCGCCGGCCGCCTGCCGACCCAGCTCAACCTGATGGATGAAATCGCCAAGGTGCGGCGCGTGATCCAGAAGGCCGAGCCGAGCGGCCCGCACGAAGTGATCCTCGTGCTCGACGCCAACGTCGGCCAGAACGCCATCGCCCAGGTCAAGGCCTTCGACAAGGCGGCCGGCGTCACCGGCCTCGTCGTCACCAAGCTCGACGGCACCGCCAAGGGCGGCGTGCTCGCCGCCATCGCCCGGCAATGTCCGAAGCCGATCCGCTACATCGGCGTCGGCGAAGGCATCGACGACCTGCAACCCTTCCGCACCGCCGAGTTCGTCGACGCGCTGTTCGAGGGCGCGCCGCAGTGATCCGTTTCGCGCACGCCAGCAAGCGCTACCCGCCGGGCATGGACGCGCTTTCGGACGTCAGCTTCGACGTAGCCGCGGGCGAACTCGTCGCGGTCGGCGGACATTCCGGCGCCGGCAAATCCACGCTGCTCAAATTGATCGCCGCCATCGAGCGGCCGACCGGCGGCGCCGTACTGGTGCAGGGCCAGAACATCGGCAGCCTGAAGCGCAACGCGATTCCCTACCTGCGCCGCAACCTCGGCGTCGTGTTCCAGGACCAGAAACTGCTGTTCGACCGCAACGCCTTCGAGAACGTCATGCTGCCGCTGACCATATCCGGCTTTCCGCCGCACGAAGCGAAGCGGCGCGCGCAGGCCGCGCTCGACAAGGTCGGCCTGCTGGCGCGGATGAAGGCGATGCCGATCATGCTTTCCGGCGGCGAACAGCAACGTCTGGCCATCGCCCGCGCCGTCGTAAGCCGGCCCAGCCTGCTGCTGGCCGACGAACCGACCGCCCACCTCGACGCCGAAACGGCCGCCGACGTCGCGCGCATCTTCCTCGACTTCCAGGCCGTCGGCGTCACCGTGCTGATCGCCACCTACGACACCAATCTGTTCCCGCGCGCGCGGCGCCTGGTGCTCGACCATGGGAGGCTGAAATGAGCGTCTGGCTTCCCCAGCACGTCGATGCCTTCCGCACCGCGATGCGGCGGCTGCTCGCCTCGCCCGTCAACACACTGCTGTCGCTGCTCGCCATCGGCGTCGCGCTAGCCCTGCCAGCCGGCGGCCAGATGCTGGTCAACAACGCCCTACAACTGGCGCGCAACTCGGCGCCGACGCCGCAGATATCGCTGTTCATGAAACTCGACGCCGCCGGCTCGGCCAGCGAGGACATCGAAACCCGGCTGCAGCATCACCCCGACGTCAAGGTCGCACGCTTCATCCCGCGCGAGGAAACGCTGGCGCGCATGAAGACCAGGGAGGGGCTGGCCGACGTCATCGAGGCACTGCCGAAGAATCCATTCCCCGACGCATTTGTCGTGCTGCCGGTAGACGACCGTCCCGAGGCGATGGAACGGCTCGCCGACGACCTGCGCACGCTGCCCGGCGTCGCGCAGGTGCAGCTTGACTCCGACTGGGCACGGCGGCTGGAGGCCCTGCTCAAGATCGGCCGCACCGGCGTCCTGCTGCTGGCGCTGCTGCTCGGCGTCGGACTGGTCGCCATCACCTTCAACACCATCCGGCTGCAGGTGATGACTCGCCGCGCGGAGATCGAATTGTCGCGCCTGCTCGGCGCCACCGACGCCTTCATCCGTCGGCCGTTCACCTACTTCGGCATCATGCTCGGACTGGCCGGCGGCGTCACCGCCTGGCTGATCGTCGCTGCCGCCACCTGGTGGCTCGGCGCGCCGATCGCCGAGTTCGCCAAGCTCTACAGCATCGACTTCACGCTGCATCCGCTTTCGGCCCTCGATTCGACGCTGCTGCTGATCGTCGCCGCCGTCCTCGGCTGGCTCGGTGCGAGCCTTTCGCTGCGCCAGCACCTCGGCGACAACTGAGGTTTCGTCTTGGGTGGCGTATCGCCACGGCTGACTTTTCGCCAGAGTCAGAGAGCAGCCGTTATCCGTCCTCACTCGGCGTATCGCCAAGGTTGGCGACGCGTGCCCACGCCTTGCTTTCTTTATGTCACGCTATTGAATACACTGCCGGATATGCATATGGACTACACCTTCCGCGCCGCATCGCGGACAAGCCATGAAACAGGCGGGGCCGCTCACCGGTTTCGCGCACCGGGACCGCAATGATGCTGGCCGTCTTGATTTCCGGCGCGACGGCAGGCGCGGACGGCTATGTGCAGAGGATGCCGGACGGCAGTTATTCGAGATCCGACGGCACTTACCTCCAGCGCATGCCGGACGGCAGTTATTGGAGTTCCTGCGGGGGCTTCAGCCAGCGCATGGCGGACGGCAGTTACTTCAACTCGGACGGCACCTACGACCAGCGCCTGCCCGACGGAAGTTATTCCAGTTCCGACGGCACCTACTTGCGGCGGATGGCGGACGGAAGCTATTTCGCTTCCAACGGCCGCTACTACCAGCGCATGTCCGACGGCAGCTATTCGCCGGTCAGGAACAAATAGTCGGGGCCGGCCGACTCAGTCGGACTCGCCCTTGGCCAGACCCCGCTCCATATAGGAACGTTCGGCTTCGAGCCAGTCGTCCACTGCATAGTTCGGCGTGAAGCCGCGTGCCTCGGCCAGGAAGTAGGCGCACGTCGCGATCCAGTCGTCCCTGCCGACACGTTCCGTCCCGGCTTCGCTTCGTGGCGCAACTTGATCCGTCGGAACTCCAGCCTTGTGTTTTGCTTTCATGGCATCCCCTTCAAGCACGCCAATACTCTTCAACGACGCCAATCGCACCAGCCTCGATCAATCATGGCACTTCGTCGAGACAGGGAGATGACGTCAGCCGATACGGCGCCGCGATCGGACTCCACTTGCCCGCCGCCGTCGAGACAGCCGTCTTCTCTGTTTGTAGAACACACATGCCGGAAGAACAACAGGAAACGGACTCTGCAACGGAAAAGGCCCCGCCAAGGCGGGGCCCGAGGCCATGGGTGCGATGCCGGCGGCGGTCAGTTCAGCGCCAGGTTCAGCTTGAGCCAGAGGAAGCGGCCGGGCTCGTTGACGCGCGTGGTGGCCGGGTCGTAGCCGGAAATGGTGGCGCCGGCGCGGCTGATGTGTTCGGCATAGGCGCGGTCGAAGACGTTGTCGATGCCGGCCGAGATGAGCGCCGTCTTATTGATGCGGTAGGAGGCGTTGAGCGCCAGCGTGGCGAAGCCGCCGGTCTCGCCGATGTCCTGCCCGACGATGTTGCCGTAGCGCAGGTGCACGCGATCCTGCCGGCCGACGATGCGCACGAGGCTGCCGACAGTGACGGGACCGGCACCGTAGTCGAGGCCAAAACGCAGTTCCTGCGGCGGCGTTTGCGCCAGCGGCACGTCCATGCTGTCGTTGTCGGCGCGCACCCAGGCATAGCCGCCGCGCGCAGTCCAGTTGTCGGCAAAGCGCCAGGCCGCATCCGCCTCCAGCCCGTAGCGCGTCGCGTCGACGTTGAAGGCGCAATTCCACATGCCGCTCATCATGTTCTGCGTGCCGGCCGGGCAACTGCCCTGCGCCGCGCTCGAATAGGTCAGCACGTAATCGGCGATCTTCGAGTAGTAGGCGGAGACCGAAGCGCTCAGATCGCCGCCGCGCCAGAGCAGGCCGGCGTCGATCTGGTTGTTGCTCTCGGGATCGAGCTGACGGGTGGCGGTGATGCCGTTGTAGGTGGTCGCCTCCCAGTGATCCATGGCGCGCTGGGCGCGGCCGAAGCCGACGTAGGCCGTGGTGGCGGCGCTGAGGTCGTTTTCGTAACGGACGAAGCCGCTGGTCAGGTTTTCGTCGGCGCTGCCGACCGCCGCGCCGGTCATGGCGTTATAGCGATCCGCGCTGTAGCGGTCGTAACGCAGGCCCGAAACCAGGCGCTGTTTGTCAGCCAGCAGGTAGATCAGTTCGCCGAAGGTGCCGGTCGTGGTGGAGGACAGATCCTTGACGCGCGTACGCGATTCGACGCTGACGATCGTCGTGCCGCTGTAGGTGCGCAAGGTGTGCTCGTTCTCTTGACGGTCGGCGCCGACCGTCATCACCGCCGACTGACCGAGCCCGAGGTCGGCGCTGGCGCGGATGCCGGTCGTCTCGCGGTCCGGGTTGTTCCACATGTAGTTGGCCGCTGGCGGCTTGGTGCGCAGCGAATAGTTGTCCATCACGTGGTCGATGTAGTTATGGTTGTACTGCGCCTCGACCTTGCGCAGCAGGTCGGAGATGTTCTTCTTCTCGAAGCGGATGCCATGGCCGTCGCGGTCGAAGATCACGCCGTCCATGCTGCGGTCGGCGTAGGCGGCTTCGCCTTCGCTGCGCACGGCCGAGAGTTCCAGCCGGGTGTTCTCGTCGGGCGTCCAGCCGCCGACGACGTTGACGCTCTTGCGGTTGAAGGCGGAATGCACCTTCGCGCCGTTGCCGTCCTCGTAGTCGTCCGAATCGGAATAGGTGCCGCTGCCGCGCACGTAGTAGTCCGGCGTGCCCCAGGTCACGTCGCCCATGGCGTCGGCCCGACCCCACGAACCCGCCATGGCGCTGGCAACGCCATGCAGGCCGCTCTCGGCGAAGGGCTTCGCCTCGCGATCGAACAGCACCACGCCGGCGAGGTTGCCGTTGCCGTAACGCACCGTCTGCGGTCCCTTGATGACGGTGACCTTGTCGTAGGCTTCCGGATAGACGTAGGCAGTCGGCGGATCCATGCGCATGCCGCAACCGCCATGGAATTCGGCGCCGTCGAGCAGCACGTTCAGGCGCGAGCCGGCGAGGCCGCGCAGTACGGGATCACCGTCGGTGCCGCCCTTGCGGATGACGTTGAAGCCGGGGATGTTCTTCAGGAAGCTGGCGCCGTCGCTTGCCGGCACGGGCGCCTGCGGCGCCTTCGGATCGGTGACGACGACCAGCGGATCGCTCATCCGCGGCGCGGTGACGACAACTTCGGAGAGGGTGTTGTTTTGGGCGTGCGAAGCAAAGGGCATGGCCGCGATGGCCAGCGCGATGGGGAGGCGAGTGAATTTCATGGTGGGGGAACGAGGAAAGAAAGACCGCGCAGATTCTAGGCAGCGCGGCGACTTTCCCGAAGTGACATGGTGTCGCACCCATCTGCTTGCGCGGCCCGATGCGGCCAAAAGTCAGCCGCAGCGATACGCCGACACGCGATCTGCGTTGCGCCAGCTTGGTCGACGGACATTGCATCCGCAACACGCTCACCGCGCGAACGACAATTTCGTCGGCCGGACGAGCGCCGACAGCCGGGTGCCGGCCAGCCAAGGCCTGCGAATATCGATATTGCGAGCGACATCGACCCGGAGTACTCTGATATGAGGACGTCACGCATTGGCAGGGATCAATGGATTATCAACTGACCCTCGTGGAGAAACCCGGCTACCTTCATGCCATCGCGACCGGCAGCAATAGCCGCGAAACCGTGGCGCTCTACCTGATGCAGGGACTCAAGGAGTGCGAAGCGCGGGGCTGCAGGCGCGTGCTGATCGAGTCCCGCCTGGAAGGACCGCGGCTGCCGCCGTGGGACACCTTCGAGATCGCGTCATGGCACGCGCGGCTCGACCAGGGAATCTTCGACGCCATCGCCTATGTCGACGCGAAAGCACCGGCTGATATGCTGGATTTCGTCGAAAACGTCACGAGCAGCCGCGGCCTGCCGCTGCGGGTCTTTCCGTCTGCTGCTGCGGCCGAACAGTGGCTCGCCTCCACCCTCGACGAGGCCAACGCTCCTCCCGCGATGACCGGTCAGAACGCATAGCCGGAAGCGCCGCCCTAGCGCGGTGCCGGCTCGGTAACGAAAGCGATCTTGCTGATGCCAGCGGCCTGTGCGGCGGCCATCACTTCGGCGACGCGCTCGTAGCGCGTGCCGCGGTCGGCGCGCAGGTGCAGTTCGGGGTCCGCGCCGCGCGCGGCTTCGAGGCGCGCGGGCAACGCGTCGCGGTGGATGGCATCACCGTTCCAGAAGATCGTGCCCGCTTCGTCGATAGCAAGCTGGATCACCTCGGGCTTGTCTTCGAGTTTGGTCGCGTCGACCTTGGGCAGGTCGACAGGCACGGCCTGGTGAAAGAGCGGCGCGGTGATGATGAAGATGACGAGCAGCACCAGCATCACGTCGACCAGCGGCGTGGTGTTGATCTCGGCCATGGGCGCGACGCCCGTTTTGTCTTCGAAGCCGCCGAAGCTCACGTTCAGGCCGCCCGAGCGAGTTGGCCGGCCGCTGCCGGTTGCGTACCGCCGCCGCTACGCGCGCCGGTGGTCAGATAGACATGTAGGTCGTGCGCGAAGCCGTCGAGCTGCGCCATCACGACGCGGTTGCCGCGCGTCAGCGCGTTGTAGGCGAGCACGGCGGGGATCGCGACGAAGAGGCCGGCGGCGGTCATGATCAGCGCTTCGCCGACGGGACCGGCGACCTTGTCGAGCACCACCTGCGTCGCGCCGGCGAGGCCGACCAGCGCATGGTAGATGCCCCACACGGTGCCGAAGAGTCCGATGAAAGGTGCGGTCGAACCGACCGAGGCGAGGAAGGTGAGCCCCTGCTCGATGCCCGCCTGCGTGCGCACGATCTGGCTGCGCAGGGCGCGCGTCACGCTTTCGCTCTGGCTGACGCCGGCGCCGATGCCGCGCGCGCCGTTCAGTTCGTGCGCCAGCGATGCTGAAACGCCTGCCGCCGCCATGTGCGAGAAGACACCGCTCTTGTCCTCGGCCTTGATCGCCTCGACCGCCTGGTTCAGCGATTCGGCCGACCAGAAGGCATTCATGGCACGCTCGAAGCAGCGGTTCGTCTTCCACTGCCACAGGCCGCGGCCGACGATGACCATCCACGACGACACCGAAAGCAGCAGCAGCAGTATCGCCACCGAGTGGGTAACCAGATCGCCCTGGGACCAGAAATGGGCAAGGCCCAGTTGTGAATGCATAACGACTCCTACGCTGCCTTCAATGAAAAGACGATGGGCACGGTCACCCAGGACTCAATGGCGTCATCGCCGCGTTGCGCCGGAACGAAGCGCCAGCGTTCGACCGCGGTCTTCGCCGCCGCGTCGAGCCGCGGAAAACCGCTGGGGCGCTTGATTTCGACGGCTGTCGGCGTACCGCCAGGGCTGACTTTTACGCGCAACAACACCTTGCCCTCCTCGCCGAAACGGCGCGAGGCAATCGGATACACGGGCTTCGGGTTCGACAGGTAATCGGCGTCGAAGCGCGCCTCGGTCACCGCTGCCGCCGTCAGCTCAGTGGCCGGCTGCGGCGGCTGCGGGGCCGCCTCGACTGTTTCCACCGGCGCCGGCGCCTTGGATTCGACGGCGACCGGCAGGGGTTTCGGCTTGCGCGTCGGTTGCGGAACCGGTGGCGGCGGCACGACTTGCGGCGGCGCCACCTCCGGAAGCGGCGCCTCGATCAGGCTCACCATCAGCTCTTTCGCGGCCGTGCGCAGCTCCGGACGCGTGGCCGCCTGAAATCCGCCCCACAGCACGGCAACGTGGGCCGCCAGAATGACCGCGAAGCGCACAGCCTGCCGGATCGGCGTTTCGACGGCGAGCAACGGGTCGGCGGAACTGAAACCGGGCATGGGGCGTGCGGGGATTGCTGGGCGAGAAGGGCATTTTCTTCCATTGCCACGCCTAGGGAACGCGGTGCGACAATTTGTCGCCGCTCGGCGTCGCGTTGGCTCCGGGATGCGACAATCCGCCTCATGACTCGCCTGCTTCCTTCCGTATTCTGCTTCGTCGCGCTCTGCCTCGCGGGCTGCGGCGACAACCGCTCCTCCGTCGCGGCCCGGCCCGAAGGCGGCGACTTCGTCCTGCAATCCGCGTCGGGGCCGGTCGATACGCGGGCGTTGCGCGGCAAGGTGTTGCTCATCTACTTCGGCTACCTGAACTGCCCGGACATCTGCCCGGCCTCGATGGCCGCCGGCTCGCAGGCGCTCATCGCCTTGACTCCCGAAGAGCGGGCGAAGACGAAGATGATCATGATCTCGGTCGATCCGGAACGTGACACCCTGTCAGGCCTGAAGGAATACGCAGCCTTCTTCCACCCCGACATGATCGGCGTCACCGGCACGGCGGCGGAGATCGAAACCGTCGCCAAATTGTTCGGTGCCGGCTACATCCGCCGGCCGCCGGATGCCAACGGCAGGTACGCCGTCGACCACAGCGCGCACACCTACTTGATCGACCCCGACGGCAAGCTCGCCGTCACGATTCCGCTCGGCACGCCGACGGCGGACATCGTCGCGGCCATCCGCAAGCATCTGCCATGAGGACATCGACGAGCGCCGCCGCCATTTTGCTGACGCTGGCCCTCGCTTTCGTGGCCTGCCTCGGCGACGCCCGCCTGACGGTCGAGCGTCGCGCCGGCGAGGTCGTCGCCATGCGTACCCTGGCCGCCCAGCTCGGCCTTACCGATCTCGCGCTGTTCACCGAGGCGCGCTATACGCGCCACCCCAGCCAGGCCGACCTGCACTCGGCCTTCCAGGACCACCCGCTGGCGCTCGAACACTTCCCCAGCGGTTCGCTGATCGTTCCCCACCATGAAATCCTGGATCGAGAAACAACGGCACCTGATTGATTTCACCCTTTCGTCGCTGTTGCGGCGAAGGGGGCGCAATCTCGGCCTGCTGGTCGTGTATTCGCTACTGGTGTTCGTGCTCGCTTCGGCGATGCTCTATTCGCACGCGCTGCGCCGCGAGGCGGCCGTCATCCTCGAAGGTGCGCCGGAAGTCGTGCTGCAACGCCTCGTCGCCGGCCGGCACGACCTGATTCCGCCCGGCTATATCGACAAGATCGGCCAGATGCGCGGCGTGCAGGACATTCGCGGCCGGCTTTGGGGCTACTACTACGACAGCGTCGTCAAGGCCAACTACACCTTCATGGTTCCGGCGGACGGCAGCGTGGCCAAGGGAGCCCTCGTCGTCGGCCCGGCGCTGGCGAGGCAACGCGGCCTCGAAGCGAACACCGGCGTCTCCTTCCGCGCCTACTCGGGCGAACTGCGTTCGTTCATCATCGCCGACGTGCTGCCGCAGGCTTCCGAAATCGCCAGCGCCGACCTGATCCTGATCAACGAGGACGACTTCCGCGCCTTCTTCAACTACCCCGCCGGCCACTACACCGACGTCGCGCTCACAGTCGCCAACGCGAAGGAAGTGCGCAACGTCGCGAACAAACTCTCGAAACTGCTGCCCGATTCGCGGCCCATCCTGCGCGAGGAAATGCAGCGTACCTACGCTTCGTTGTTCGACTGGCGCGAAGGCATCATGCTGGCGCTGCTCTCGGCAGCCATTCTCGCCTTCGCCATCCTCGCCTGGGAAAAGGCCTCCGGCCTCTCCGCCGACGAGAAGCGCGAGATCGGCATCCTCAAGGCGATCGGCTGGGAGACCGGCGACGTGATCAGGATGAAGCTCTGGGAAGGCGGCCTGATCTCGCTCACTGCCTTCCTGCTCGGCTTCGTCGCCGCCTACGTGCATGTCTTCAAGTTCGGCGCCCCGCTGTTCGCGCCGGTACTCAAGGGCTGGGCCGTGCTCTACCCGCGCTTCGATCTGGTGCCGGTCATCGACGGCCTGCAGGTGGCGACGCTGTTCTTCTTCACGGTCTTCCCCTACATGGCTGCGGTGCTGGTGCCCATCTGGCGCGCCGCGGTGACTGATCCTGATGCGGTGATGCGCTCATGAGCAATCGCCCGCCACCCCCGGCCCCTCCTCGCGGAGGGGAACCCACTTCCTCGCTACGCTCGAATATCACGGGTCACGTTGATTCGTCGTGGTCGCGGCTGCGCCTTCGGCGCGTGCCGTCCTGCCTCGGGGCGGCCCTTCGGCGAGACTGCCATGATTGAGCTAAGAGACGTCAAGAAGGCCTTCAACCAGGGCCAGCACAACGAGGTCTGGGCGCTGTCCGGCATCTCGCTCGGAATCGAAGCGAAGCGCGTCACTGCCTTGCGCGGGCCGAGCGGCTCGGGCAAGACGACGTTGCTGACGCTGATCGGCTGCCTCGCCCGCCCGACCAGCGGCCGCGTCACGCTGCACGGCCGCGACATCTCCGGCCTGCCCGAGCGCTTTCTGACCGAGATCCGGCGCAAGACCTTCGGCTTCGTCTTCCAGCAGTTCAACTTAGTCAAGGGCCTGTCGGCCATCGAGAACGTGATGCTGCCCGCCTACCCGACCGGCCGGCCGCATCGCGAGCTGGCGCAACGCGCCGAGGCGCTGCTCGAAAGACTGCGGCTCGCACATCGCCGCGACGCCCGCGCCGAGTGGCTTTCCGGCGGCGAGCAGCAGCGCGTCGCCATCGCCCGCGCACTGATCAACGATCCCGAAGTACTTGTCGCCGACGAACCGACCGCCAACCTCGACACCGCGCTGGCGAAGGAATTCATGGCGATTCTGGAAAGCTTCGGCGCGGAAGGCCGCACGGTCATCCTGACCAGCCACGATCCGCTGGTCACAGAGTCAGCCGTGGTAGGGCGCCTCGTCGACATGCGCGACGGTTTGCTCGTAGAGCATCATGAATAGCCCCGCCGCCGGGCCGTCCCAAGGCGGGGTGGCACGCGCCGAAGGCGCTATCCGGACACACGCCAGCGACGAAGCCCCCCGTTACTCGCGAGCGCAGCGAGGAAGTGGGCTCCTCCCCGCGAGGGGAGGCTGGGAGGGGCGGGCGTGATCTTCCAGCCGGCCATCATCGCGCTGCTGCTGGCGTCGGCGGTGTCGGTCGCCATGCTGTTCGTCGCCGCACCCTTCGCCCTCCAGATCATCCGCCACTGGGACATCAGGAGCGGTTCGGAACGGCAACTGCAACTCGAACGCCGTACCTACCTCTTCTCGACGCTGGCCGTATTCGTCATGGCGACGCAACTCCTGTCGCTGCTATTGTTCGTCTTCAACGCCGACAAGATGTCCGAGATGTTCGTCGGCGCCATGTGCGCGGTCGGCGCGCTCAACGTCAACGCCTACGGCTTCCCGGCGCTTATCGCCCAGATGACCGTGTTCTTCCTCGCCGCCGGCTGGCTGGCGGTGAACTACGTCGACACCCGCGCGCCCGACTACCCGCTGGTGCGCATCAAGTACGCTGCGCTGCTGGTGCTGCTGCCCGCCGTCGCGGCGGTGTTGTGGCTGCAACTCGAGTACTTCCTGAATCTCCGCGCCGACGTCATCACCTCCTGCTGCGGCAGCCTGTTCTCGGAAGACACCAAGAGCCTCACCGGCGACATGGCCGCGCTCTCGCCCATCCCCGCGATGATCGGCTTCTACGTCGCGCTCGGGCTGGCCTTCGCCACCGCCGCCTTCCATGCTCAAACGCGGCGGGGCGGCTATGCCGTCGCCGCCACCAGCATCGTCGCCTTCGTCGCCGCACTCACGGGCATCATCGCCTTCGTCTCGCTCTACATCTACGAGCACCCACACCACCACTGCCCGTTCTGCATCCTCAAGCCCGAGTACGACTGGCAGGGCTACTGGCTCTACGTCCCCCTGTTCGCCGCCACCGCCTGCGGCATCGGCGCCGGCGCCGTGCAACCCTTCCGCCGCGTCGAGTCCCTGCGCGAGGTGATCCCGCAAGTCTCCGCCCGCCTCGCCGCCATCGCCGCCGCCGGCTTCCTCATCTTCGCGGCGGTCGCCACGGTGTTCGTGACGCGGTCGAACCTGATCCTGATCGAATAGCGGCGTACCGCCACCCGGGCATCACTGCGCGGCGGCCAGCCCCTCCAGCAGGCGCATTGTCGTCAGGTTGGCCACCCCCGTGGCGGAACCCGGCTGATAGTGAAGCTGAAAGGCGCGAAGGATGTCCCGGGTGCCGACCGACACGACCCCGGCCACGCCGGCCGGCGGCGACTTGGGGTCGTCGAACATCACGAAGCTCCCGCCCTTCGTGCCGAAGCCGTGCGGACGCGGGTAGCCGCATTGTTCGAGCAGCGACTGGATCCGTGCCTTGCTGCCGATCCTTTTTGCGGAGGACAGCCTGGGCCAGAGCCCGACGCCATCGGCCGCAAGGCGCTTCCACGGAAACTTGCTTCCGGGATCGACTTTTCGCTTCGGCGCGACATCGGCATGGCCGACGACGTTGCCTGGCCTGATGCCCGGGTTCTCGGCCATGATCCGCTGGCACAGTTCGATCAGCGCGGCAATTTGCGTCTCCGGATAGGGACTCCTGTTGCCGTCCAGATTGACGATCTCGACCCCGATGGAGCGCGAATTCACCCGCTTGCGTCCGCGCCACATCGAAATGCCGGCATGCCAGGCGACTTCGTCGTCGTTCAGTATCCGGTACGCGACGCCATCGGTGGCGAGCACGTAATGGGCGCTGACATCACGGTAGCGCAGCACCCGGAGCGACGCCTCCAGGTCGAGCGCCGTGTGGTGCAGGACGAGCGTGTCGACCTTCTGGACCCGCGGGCCGAAGCTGCCGGACTGGATCCGGGCATTCCTGATGCGTAGCATGCGTTGTCGTTCCTCCATCTCATGCCGCCCCGGGACCGCGACGCGGCGAACGGGCGGACCTCAATGCGATACGCATACTATGACTGCGTTTCCGGAAATTGGGCGATAGTCTCCAGTTGGCGACGATGGGCGATTGTGTGCGGCGCCGATACCGCATGCAATGCGGAGTCCCGGGGCCAGCCCTGTTGCTTCGCGTGCGAAGTCGCCATCGCCGCCGCCGGCTTCCTCGTCTTCGCGGCGGTCGCCACGGTATTCGTGACGCGGTCGAACCTGATCCTGATCGAGTAAAAGTCAGCCGTGGCGGTACGCCGCACGAAATGGGAGGCGATACCATTCCGGATGGCCCATGGAAGGAAGTGAGCGTGGTCGGTCCTGTTTGAAAAGTCGGCGGAGTTCGGCGGAACCCGGCTCTACGAGCGCCTCTTCGCCCTCGCCGAACAGCGGGCCGGCGAAGCGCTGCCGCGCCAGCGCCTGCCCGAGATCAGACTCAACAGCCCCAAGTTCCAGCGCAAGCTCACCACCGGCTGGTTCGCCCGCCGCGTCGCCGACCGCTACAAGGCGTGTTTGAAACGCGGCGGTTGAGGCGGGTGGCGTATCGCGACGGCTGACTTTTCCCGAAGTCGGAGATTCGCCAGGAGCGGGCTTTGATCCCCATGCTCCGGAAGCGGATAATGGCCTGCGTGCAGGTATGCTATCGGCGTTCCCAAGGGCCGCCGCTTCCGGCAACATGAGCCTGAGGTATCCCAGAATGGGCAAATGTCTCTGACCCCTTATGTTTCTTGGAAGTATAAGGAATACAAATCATCCCTAACATTTCCTCGCGGCTTGCGCTTCCAATATCAGCTTCTCAAGTTGTATAAGTATCTGCGCGTCCCTTTTTGCTTCAACACTAACAACTTTGTTGTCAAGGCGCGCGCTGAACTCTCTCGTAGATGCGTCAGGTTTAACTAGCACAAGAACGTGATTGGTTGCGGTGCCTACTTTGCTCGATCGAGACTGTTTTTGGCTCATCGTCATCCTTCGGCATGTTTGTAAATAGCTGACAGATTGTGCTCAAGACATATCCGTAGCATGAAATGTCCGAGCATCCATTCATATAGGCTACGATTCTTCTCAAGAAATATACCCTTTTTATCAGCGGCAATATTCAAAACATAAGGTATCTGCTGAGTGTAGCCGTCTATCACTGGATAGCAAATCAACGAGCACTCTGCACTCTTCTCTCCTTCAGAGGTATGCACGAAATTTGCGCTTCCCCCTTTCATGACCTCCGCCTGAGTATTCTCGATGACGATCATTGTTCTTCTTGCTACACATGTCATTAGGGTGGAGTTTTCCTTGTGCAGGCTCGCGATCGGACTACGGGGTGGTTTATTCTCCGGAACCCAATAGAGCCACTCCTTTGGAATATTGTCCTCTAGTATCGCGATCCCTACTCGTATACCAACGTCTGGAAACAAATGCGAAAAGAATGAATGGATACCATTGGCGTGCAAAACGATTTGCTGCTCAGGTTGCATCGCTTTGTCATACAACGCCTTTACGGTCTCTCCTCCGTTGCGAAGCCCTTTCAGAAAATCGCCAAGACGATGAGCTTTTGCCTCGACGATCGTTTCCAACAGTCGGTGAAGATATAAGAGGTTGTCTGTTCCCACTTTTTTCTTCTTTGCCTGCGAATCGACGAAGCCATAAATAAGCGAACAAACAAAGGCCCAAGCCGGTGCGAAACCATGGGCAAACATAGAATGAGAATCTAATGCCTTTACAGCACCAGATGGAATTAGCGCAACAGCAAAATCATGCGCACCACCACTGGTACCGGACATATACATAGCAACTAGACCTGCAGGTACCGAAACGACAAGTGGGCCTAATCCGTATCTGACGGCCCAATGCCTAAAAAAAGACATGACTCCAGAGAAAATCTGGACTTTGCCACCTTCGTGGTACGCGTGAGTCACGGTAGATACCTATATATTTGCTAGGGCAGCAATTCCAATGCCATTTTTTGATTATCACCAGAGGGTTATTTTGAGTCAAGCACCCCAAAGCAACCAAAGAAATTAGAAGGATTCGGAGTCATTGGAGGCCAAAGGGATCAGCGACATTTTCCATTTTCAGGAAAACAGACGCCCCGGATTCTTTGGAGTCTCGGCGTCCCGCCATGGCTGACTTTCCCGCGCAGCCCGCTCAGGCCAGCGCGCCGTTGATGGAAATGATCTGCCCGGAGATGTAGCCGGCTGAATCCGACGCGAGGAAGGCGACGAGGTCGGCGACTTCCTCGGGTTTGCCGACGCGCTGCATGGGGATCAGCTTCTTGATTGTCTCGGCATCGAGCACGCCCTCGATCATGCCGGTGTCGATGAAGCCCGGCGCGACGGCATTGACGGTGACGCCGCGGCTGGCGATCTCCAGCGCCAGCGATTTGGTCGCGGAGTTGATCGCGCCTTTCGCCGCCGAGTAGTTCACCTGGCCGCGGTTGCCGATGACGCCGGCCACGGAGCTGATGTTGATGATGCGCCCCCAGCGGGTGCGGATCATCGGCAGCGTCAGCGGCTGGGTGACGTTGTAGAAACCGTTCAGCGAGACGTCGATGACGCTGGCCCACTTCTCCGCCGACATGCCGGCGAAGGGCGCGTCGGCATGGATGCCGGCGTTGTTCACCAGCACCTGGATCGGACCGGCTTCGAGTTCCTTTTCCAGCGCGGCTTTCGAGGCGGCGGCATCGGTGACGTCGAAGGCGATGGCGTGCGCCGAACCGCCGGTGGCGCGGATCTCGGCGGCCACCGCTTCGGCCTTGTCGAGGTTGCTGTTGGCGTGCACCGCCACGTCGAAACCGTCGGCGGCGAGCTTGCGGCAGATGGCGGCGCCGATGCCGCCGCTGCCGCCGGTAACGAGAGCACGTTTCATTTCAACATCTCCGCATCGAGGATGACCGCGGCGCGGCCGGACAGCAGCAGCCTTTCGTCGCCGCGCACTTCGAAACCGTAGAGCACATTGTTGCCGTCGCCCGAGATGCGCTCGGCGACGATGTCGAGATCGCCGGCGATGTCGTCGAGCCGGTCGACTTTCAGTTCGAGGTTGCGGGCGCTGGCGAGAAAGCCCTGGCGCGGCGCGGCATCAGAGCCGGCGACGAGCGCGCCATGCACGGCCATCGCCTGCGCCGCGTATTCGATGCCGCAGGCGACGCCGAGACGGTCGGCGTCGCGCAGCGGATTGTCGGGCGAGCGGTGCGTCGAGGAGGCGCAGCGGATGCGTTCGGGCGACCACTCGACCACGCGGTCGAGGAGGCACATGCTGCCCTGATGCGGAATGCGCGCCGCGATCCAGGCGCGGTCTAGCATGGCGCCACGTCGACTTGCAACGTCAGCGGCGCGAGGTATTCGAGGCTGGCGCCGCCGGCCTGGCCGCGGGCGATCAGTTGCAGCAGCGGCAGGCCGCGCATGGCGGGAATGTCGCTACGCAGCTTCTCTTGCGCCGCGTCGTCCATGCGCGCCATCGGCGTGTCGCCAAGGCTGACTTTTGCGGCGGCCAGCGACCGCGGGCCGCGCGCCGGCGAGAGCAGCAGCGCGATGGCGCCGGCGTCGGGCACCGGCCGCTTGGAGAAGATCGGCTCGGGATATTCGGCGTCGTACACGACCAGCAGCACCGGCGTCTGCGCGCTCGCGACCTGCACGGCCGCTTCGAGCAGGCCGGCGGCGAAGCCGGCGTCGAAGGCGCATAGCACCTGGCTCGGCGCCATGGCGCCGGTGGCGATGCCCCAGTAGCCGGCGGCGGCGTTGTGCACGGAGTTGTGGAAGCGCGTCGGCGACACGCTGCGGTCATCGGAGGCCAGCGTCTCGCAGATGGCGTGGCAGTTGTGGCCGTCGCCGGAAGAGGAAGCGAAGACCGTCGCCAGCGACGAGGCGTCGGCGCCGGCATGATTCACGGCTTCGAGGCCGGCGCCGAGCGCGGTCTTGACCAGCCGGCTGGCGCGGCGGCGCTCGGCGGGCGGCAGCACGGCCGGCGCGGGAAGCACGGTCGGCGCGGGCGCGTAAGCGGCGCGGCCGGCCAGCACCTCGGCGGCGGCGGACCAGGATTCCAGACCGGGGGCGAGGACGCCGATGCCGTCGATGAATACGGAGAGGTTCATTCCGCCCTCCCCAGCACGAGGCTGCAATTGCTGCCGCCGAAGCCGAACGAATTCGTCAGCGTGCGGCGCACTTCGCCGTGACGCGTGGCGAGCAGGTAGTCGAGCGGGATCGCCGGGTCGAGCGTTTCGGTGTTGGCGCTGCCGGGCAGGAAGCCGTGGCGCAGCGCCAGCGCGCAGGCCGCGACTTCAACCGCGCCGGCTGCGCCCAGCGTGTGGCCGGTGGCGCCCTTGGTCGAGCTGCACGGAACGGATGTGCCGAACAATGCAGCGACGGCCTTGCCCTCGGCGGCGTCGTTGGCCGGCGTGGCGGTGCCATGCAGGTTGATGTAGTCGATGTCGGCGGGCGTGAGATCGGCATCGGCCAACGCGCGTTCCATGGCCAGCCGCGCGCCGAGGCCTTCCGGGTGCGGCGACGACATGTGAAAGGCATCGCTCGATTCACCCGCGCCGAGCAGCAGCACCGCATCGGCATCCAGCGAAGCCGTTGCGCGTTCGAGCAGCGCGAAGCCCGCGCCTTCGCCGATCGAGATGCCGTGGCGGTGGGCGTCGTAGGGGCGGCAGGGCGAGGGCGCGGTGAGTTCCAGCGAGTTGAAGCCGTAGAGCGTGGTCAGGCACAGCGAGTCCACGCCGCCGACCAGCGCCGCGTCGATCAGGCCGCAGGCCATCATGCGCGAGGCGGCGGCGAACACCTTGGCCGAGGACGAGCAGGCGGTGGAGACGACCACGGCCGGCCCTTCGATGCCGAACAGCTCGCGCGTGAAACCGGCGACCGAGTAGGCGTTGTGCGTGGTCTCGTAGATGAAGTCGTCGGGCAGCGCGCCGGTCGTGGCATCGCGGCGGCGGTAGGCCAGTTCCATTTGCAGGATGCCCGAGGTGCTGGTGCCGAGGATGACGCCGATGCGGCGTTTGCCATAACGGCCGACCGCAGCGCGCACCGCGTCGGCGAAGCCGTCCGCTTCCAGACCCAGCAGCGCCAGCCGGTTGTTGCGGCAGTCGTGGCGCGCCAGCGCCGCCGGCAGTTTCACCTCGTCGACACCGGGAACTTCGCCGATCCAGACGTCGAGGCGCACCGTTTCGAAATCGCAGTGCCTCAGTCCGCTATCGACGTTCTCCAGCGCCGCGCGCGTCGGCGCCAGGCCGCGGCCGAGGCAGGTGGTGGCAGTCAGATGGGAAAGCAGCAGGGGAGTCACAGAGCGGGCGCCGACTTCAAGATGGCGTAGTTTACCAGCGCCGGAGCTGATTCCGGCAGGCGATCAGCGGCTTCCCGACTGCCTTTCCTTCTCGTACTCCTCGTAGCTCATGTTCGCCTTTTCCAGGCAGCGCTGCCGCTCGCCCATGTCCGGCAGCCGCTCGCACTGGTTGCGCTGGTAGTTCTGGCCGGCGGCGTACCACTGCCGGCTCGAACAACCGGCCAGGTTGCCGAGGAGCAAAACCGCGATACAAACGATGGCGAGTCCGTGCATCGAAGTCGTCCGAAAAGTCAGCCGTGGCGGCACGCCGAATGCGAACTCCCGCGCGACCTGCATTTTTCAAGCCGCCAGCAAGCGGCAGCGCGGAATGCGCGAAAGCGTTTCGCCCATCGCTTCGCGGGCGATCGCCATGTCGTAGTTGGCCTGCCCGCGCAGCCACCATCCATCGCTCAGCCCGAAGTAGCGGCACAGCCGCAGGTCCGTATCAGCCGTGATGGCCCGCTTGCCTGCCACGATGTCGCCGATCCGCTGCGGCGGCACACCGATGTCCTTGGCCAGACGGTACTTCGTCAAACCGAGCGGCTTCAGAAACTCCTCTTCCAACATTTCGCCGGGGGAAACAGGGGCAACGGTACGCATGGTCGAATCCTTTCAGTGGTAGTCCACGATCTCCACATCCTTCGGACCCTCTGCCGTCCAGACAAAGCACACGCGCCACTGATCATTGATGCGAATGCTGTGCTGGCCCTTGCGGCTGCCTTTCAAGGTCTCCAGGCGATTGCCGGGAGGCACGCGCAGGTCTTCCAGTACGGCGGACCAATCGAGTTGTTCAAGTTTGCGGAGTGCAGGCCGCTCGACATTCACCCAGCGACGGATGCGTTTTCCGAGAAAGAGCGCCTGCGTGTCCTTGCACTTGAAGCTCTTGATCGCCATGGCAGCAATATTAACGCATCACAGACATAACGTCTAGCGTTAATATGGTATTAGCCGGTCCGCGATGTGCCTCGCAGGTCGGCGATCGTTTCGCCGGCCGCGCGCGCATCGGCTTCGTGTCCCGCGTCCCGCCACGTTTCGGCGAGCGCCGCGGCGTACCACTCGCGCATCGGCGACAGTTGCAGCAGGCGTTCGGCGTACCGCGCGGCGGCCGCCGAAAGCGGTGGCGAATAGGTCTGGACGCGGAATGCGACCGGCGCGAAGAACGCATCGACGGCCGAGAACGTTGGACCGGCCAGGAATGGCCCGCCGTAGCGGTCGAGTCCTTCGCGCCACAGCGAATCGATCCGTTCCCACTCGGAACGAAGCGCCTCCGGGAAGTCGCGCAGCTTGATGTGCAGGCCGCAGTTCATGGTGCAGATGTTCCTCACTTCCTGAAAGCCCGAATGCATCTCGGCGCTGGCGCAGCGCGCCCAGGCGCGTGCCGCCTTGTCCGCCGGCCAGATGCCGGCGTGGTTTTCGGCCAGGTACTCGGCGATGGCGAGGGAATCCCAGACCGTCGTATCGCCGTCGACGAGGCACGGCACCCGGCCGCTGGGCGAGAAGGACGTATAGGACTCGCCGCCGAAAGGCATCAGACGTTCCTCGAAGGGAATGTCCAGTTGCCGGAGCAGCACCCAGGGACGAAGCGACCACGAGGAGTAGTTCTTGTTGGCGATGTAGAGCAGCATGGCACCCCCAGGCGTTCATTTGGACACTTGCGGTATTCCACCCGATCGCGTACAGGAAGGCAACAAAGTGTGGTGCTTCGCGGCGTCCTGCGCCCTTCGGGCTGGTCAGCCGTGGCGGGACGCCATGCGGCCCGCTCAGTGCGCGGACATGGTGTAGCGGTCCATGACGACGCCCTCGTAGTTATAGGAGGTGATCGTCAGTTGCGTGCCGGCGATGGCGACATGCGTGAAGCCGTGGCGAATGGTCGGTGTCGCCGGGACTTCGCCGGAAACGTAATCGTCGTACAAGGCCGGCGCGCTGCCGTTCATGGCAACGAAGTCGTAACCATCGCCGTAATTGGCGACATCGCTGGCGTAGGTCGCCGTGCCGCAGACCTTGGTCGGGTCGGTCTGGCGGCGGTAGAGGTCGCCACCGCCGTTGCCGGCGACGACGTACACGATGCCCGCGGTCGACTCGACGACATTCGATGTGATGCCGTTGCAGGTGGCGCTGCGAACGATCTTGCCACTGGCGTCGACACTCAGACGCTTGCTGCGTTCGTACAGGTGATCGTGCCCGAACATGGCGAGTTGGACGCCGTGGGCCTGCAGGATCGGCGCCAGCTTCTGGCGCATGAGCCGGTTGATGCCGATGTCGCCGTAGGTGCCGTGGGTGCCGGCGGAAAAGATGGTGTGATGAAAGAAGGCAATGCGCCAGGTCCTGGTGGTGGCGGCGAGGTCGGCCGCAAGCCAGTCGAGCATGGCCTGCAGGCGATTGGCGGTTTCGCTCGAGTCGGTGGTATCGAACTTCATGCTGTCGAGCACCACGAAATGGGCATCGCCGGCATCGAAGCTGAAATAGCGTTCCGCATCGGCCGCCGGCACCCCGTCCGTGGGCAGAACGAACGAGTCGAGAAAACCGTCCGGCGTGTTCGCGTACGACTGGTCGTAGTCGTGGTTGGCCAGCGCGGGCACGAACGGCCGGTCGGCGAGGATGCCGCGCGCGCCATCGCCGTCGTCGCCGCGCGCGCTCATCTGGTCGAAGAAGTTGGCGTCGTATTCGGCATGGCTGCCGGTGTTGTAGGCGATGTCGCCGAGACCGACGACGAAGTCGTGCGGATAGACATAGTCGCCGATAGCGTCCCTGGACGAGATCGCGTTGCGCACATTGCGCGGCTCGCTGTATTGCGTGCCGGAATCGCCAAAGGCGATGAAGTTCAGCGACGTTGCGGTGGCAGCCTTGAGCGCAACGAAGGGCACGTTGCGCGCGAGCGTGGCGCCCTTGTGGACGATGTCGTACACGTATTCGCCCCCCGGTTGCAGGCCCGTGAGCAGCGCTTCCTGCTGGTAGAACGTCGTGATGCCGGTGACGCCGCTGGCATATTGCGCCTGGCTCGCGGTCACTGTGGTCGCGCTGCTGCTGCCGGCCGGGCGAACCACGGCTTGACTGGTACCGGACGAGGCGGTAGCCCAGACGATGCGGATGCTGTCGGGCGAGTCGGCCACCTGAAGGAAGGGGTAGCGCACCAGTTCGACCGATTGACCGGCGACCGGCAGTTCCAGCGCGCCTGTGGGGGTGACCGTGCCGCTGCTGCTTCCGCTGCTACTGGTGCCGCTACTGGTGCTGCTCGTGCCACCGCTGCTGATTCCGCTGCTACTACTTCCGCTGCTGCTGATTCCATCACCGTCGCCGCCACCGCCGCCACCGCCGCAGCCATACGTCGCCAGCGCCGATCCCGCCGCGAGCAGCGAAAACAGCAGGGCAATGCGAAATTGGGAGACCGGTTTCATGGGAGGACTCTACAACACATCAGTATTCGTAAGCGCCGATGTCGGTGATGCCTAGCGGGCGGCCCGTGAGGAAGAAGTCCGAGCGGACGGGGACTGCCGATGAGCCGGCTTCGCGGGCCGGACTGGTGGCGTTGAGTCCGAAATCGGCAGGATTGACGGGGCTAGCGCTGATGAACAAGGATGCCGGCGAATTGCTCAGGAGGTTGTTCGACTGGACCAGCCCGGAAGCTCCGGTGCCGGAGATCATCACCGGATTCAGCGCCGCCGGTACTGAAAGCAGATTGTTGACGACGCTGATGTTGGTCGCCGTGGGATGTATCTCGACGCCGACAAACTCGTTTCCCGCACCTCCGTATACCGTGTTGTTCAGAATCTTGATGTTGTTGGACGGCGGCGAGGTTCCGGGATCGAATACGTTGGCAAACGTCTTGTAGATGCCGAGATTCATGTCGACGATATTGTTCCGTATCGTCATGTCCTTCGCGGTGAACAGGATTGCAAGCTGGGTTCCTGTTCCGGAGACGAACCAGTTGCGCTCGACGATGATGTCCCTCAGGCGCTCGTCGCTGTTGAGGTTCTGCGAGGCTACGCTCATGGTGTAGGGATTGTCGGCGCCGATGATCTTGTTGTCGGCGATGATGATCTTTTCGGTATATCCGCTCAGCGTATTGAATATCCCGATGGGGTGGGTATTGGTCGCATAGGTATAGGTGGGCGGCGGCGTCTCGTTGTCATAGACGGTGCAGGTTCCGGCGGAACTGTTGGACTCGCACCACGGCTGTCCGTGCAGCTTGATGGCCAGCTGGTTCTGGCCTGCCCTGGCGATGGTGTTGTTGGCGATCACACCCTTTTCCATATACGGAATGCGCACAACGTGCGAGCCCATCGAACTGTCGTTGAGCATGTTGCCGAAGGTGTTGCCCTGAATGGAGGCGCGGGTTGCCGACGCATACACCTCCCATCCATCGGGAGCGTTGAATCTCGGGGTGATGGTCGAATCGATGATCGCGATCTCGTCGAACATGGCGTGTCCGGTGGCGCCGCTCAGGTAGTGCAGATTCAGCAGGTCGCTGTTCAGGCCGACGCCGATGGCCGCATCGTGAATATTCATGTTCAGGATGAGCACCTGGTTGATGCCGCCCTCCGCGTCGATACCAACGCAGTCGGTCTTGCTCAGGCCGTCGAACTCCAGGTCCATGATCCGCCAGTCCTTGATGTTCGGCGTGTCCCGGCTGGACAAGAGCAGTATCTGGGCATTGCCCGTCATGCGCATGAGGGGCGCCGATCCCGCCCCGAACGCGCCGAGGATGCCCGGCCCCGTTTCGGTAAGGTAGCCGGACGTGGCGGCGGTGAACGTGTTGCCGCGCTGGAAGAGAACCCGCTTGCCCGAATGCGCATAGGCGCTTAGCGCGGCAGGGAAGCTCGGTTGCTGTGCCGTCGCGGCACCGGCAGGACAGCCATTGACCCCGGCAAACGGAACGCTGGTGGCGCCAATGCAAATCGTGTTCGTACCGGCAAACACCGTATCCGGATTCTGCACGACGATTCGGGCGCAATGGTTCGAGACCGTGTTCGTACCGTCCGTCACGGTCAGGCCAACGGTGTACACGCCGGGCGACTCGAACACGTGTGCCGCCTCCGGGCCGGTGGCGGAATTTCGGCTGCTGCCGCCGGAGCGGCTTCCTGTGCTCCACGTTGTGCCTCGCGTCGGGGAACCGGCGGAATCGCCGAAGTCCCAGCGGTATTCGAGTTCGTGGAAGGGTTTGGTCGTTGTGGTGGCCGTTGTGGCTGCGGCGTCGAAGAAGACCGCCAATGGCGCGACACCGTTGAAGCGGCTCGGGACCGTGGTCAGCATAATGGCGCCCGTATCCCCGATTGTCGAACAGCCGGCGACCATGCCGCCCGCCAGTTGCCAGCTGCCCGTCGTGTCATTGGCAACGTAGGCATGTGCAATGACAAAGCCAGCGTTGTCGGCCGACACGACGGTGTAGGTGCCGTCGTAATTCGTCGTCCCACTGATGGAAATGATGGAACCGGCGGCCAGGTCGTTGGCCGACATGACCCTGACATTGCCCGAACCGGCATCTGCTACTCCGGTAATTGCCGACGGAGCGACGGTGATCGTTATGCCATTGTTGGTCGTCCCGCCTGCGCCCATACAAGTGACGGTATAGGAGGTGGTGACGCTCAATGCACCGGTGTCAAATGAGCCTGAAGTACTCGTGCCGCCGCCTCCTGTCGAGGTGCACGAGGTGCTGTTCGTTGAAGACCAGGTGACGGTTGTGCCGGTGTTATAGGAGACCGATGTCGAACCGGCACCAAGGGTTACGGTCGGCGCGTCGGAGGTACCAGGGGGAGCGGGAGGATTTTCCGTAGTGGAACTGCCGCCTCCACCACACGCGACCAGCATGGCCGACGCGACGATCAATGCGCAATAGCGCGTTGCGTTGGTGAAGAACGTCTGAAGTGACATGGACTAAAAGTCACGCCAAAAAATTGATGCGGCGATTGTGTGATGCAGCGGTTTATGTACGCGCTGTCGTTGCCGGGCGACAGAAAGTCGGCCGTGGTGTACCGCCAAGTCTGGGGGCGGCGGGCTACCCTCCGAAGAAATACCGCGACCGGACGAACGCCACCACGAACACCGCCATCATCACCGCGAAGGCGATCGTCCAGTCGCGCTCCCCCATCTTTCCGAGAAGCGCCTTGAAGACATAGAAGGCGAAGACGAGCCCCAGCAGGGATTGGAGGATTTTGAGCGCAATCACGGTGGTTTCGGAAGTTCGGGCAACGCAGCGGCAGCCAGGGGGCCGCGCTCGCTACGCCACCGCTACCGATGATGCCAGAACAAGCTGGGCGATGAAATAGACGGGCAAACCCCACAGCTTGTTGGTGAAACTCTTGAGCACGAAACGGTCGCGGGCAACCGCGATGTCGGACGCGGCGAAGAGCACCGCGCCAGCCAGCGCGCGCCAGACGCCGGTTGCGGCCGCGAAGCCGGCCGCCGCCGCGCACATGAAGAGGATGGCGACAACATAGGCGACGACGGGCGCCTTGAAATCGGCGGAGAGATGCGGCCACAGCCAGCGCGCGATCGCCCCACCGGCGATGACCGCCGGCAACGCGGCCAGCCCGAACGACGGCAGGGAGAAACCGCCGGCGATGAAGGCGGCGGCGAAGCAGAGATGCGAAGCGAGGAACGCGCCGAGGCCGGCCATGAACAGGCGGGAATTGTCCGACAACAGCAGCGCGTCGCCCAGCCAGCCGAGAACGAGCGCAGCGAGGATGAACTGGCCGTACGTCGATTCGTGCGCACCGAGGACGGCGGCGAGCAGAACGAACGCCGTGCTCGCACAGAGCTTGAGTACGACGCGCGCGAAGCGTTTGCCGCGATACTCGGCGTAGAGCAGGCCGGCGACCGCGGCCAGACAGGCAAGGACAAGTCCGAGTGTTGGGGTCACGGCGTACCGCCACGGCTGACTTTTGCAGAGCGCATGATTCTAGTCGGAAGAAGACATGGGCTGGCTCAGGTTGTCCCTGAATTGCTCCCTGTTACCTCCCGCCAGCGTTCCAGGTTTACGCCCTTGACGAGCAGCCATAGGCATAGCGAGAGTTCGGAGACGATGGCCACCAAGTAGATGGGTGACACGGCACCGACGAGATCCGGAAACAGAAACCGTGTGTAGCTTCCAATCAGGTAGGTGGCACCTGCAGCCATTACCAGGTAGCCAAGAACCTTCGGCAGGTACAGCGACTTCGCGATCAAATAGCCAAGAACGAGGCAGTGGACCCCAAACAGAATCAGACCGAGATCGTACCCGTGGCTGTGGAGGTCGAGGAAGAACGACGACAGCGAGTTGACTTGGGCTGCACCGAGCGTCGATGTGTAAGGCCCCTTCAGAAGGAGCAAGACCGCATGGTAGTTGAGAAGATTGAGGGCGATCACCGCTGTCTGAGTCAGCCGGAAGAACAGCGCGACGAGAGCCAGGGTCATGTGGACCGGCTTCAGAAGCACGAACAGGAGCACGGCCAACGCCACATCGCTGAGGAACATGATCGAGTCGGCAAGGAACCCGCCTCGGAAGAGACCCTCGGCCGCCAGGACGTTGGCGGCGGTGGCCGCTGCATCTCCCGGCGAGACAACCGACGAGCGTACGAAAATCTCGCTGAACAGTCCGAGCACGATGATGATCAGGTACAGCACCCCAGCCGCTCGCGCAAGGACAAGTGGCGACGTTTCTGCAGTTCGGTCTGCCATGCAGGCTCCTCCTCTACCGCCATCGACTGGTTCGCGTCGACCAATGCAAAATCTGCCGCCTGATGGCGCTGGAAGATTCTCCGACAATGCGTCGTCTGACGTGAAGCGACATCTGTCTTTTCCAAAGCAATCAGACTGCTTCCGGAATGTAATCGAACCCGGATGCAACCTGCATCATGCCGCATGGCGGCACCGAAGAGCAATGAATGCGCGCCGCGGGAAAAGTCAGCCGTGGCGGTACGCCGCCACTCCCATCGGAATCGGATGATCTGCCGTCGGTTGCGCTTGGTGGGGCGGCCCTTGTAGTCGGGGATCGGCGCGGGGGGCGAGGCTGCGGGTCTTGTAGAAGCGGGCCGCCCACAGCCATTTGTCCAGGCGCAATTCAGCCAGCCTTCTTGACCGGCCGCAATTCATGCACGTCGATGGCGACGAGCGTCGGAAACGGCAGCGGGTCGGCGAAATGGAAGAGCGGCCGGACACGCCTCGTAGCGGGCGCGCGCAGGCCGTCGAAGTCGCGGTAGTCGACGCAGAGGTGGGCGGCGCGCGCCCAGCCGCCGACGACTTCTGCGGTGTAATCAAGGCGCAGCAGTTCGCCGCCCGGTGCGAAGTGGAAAACCTGCTCGCGACAGTGGCTGGGCACGTCGTCCGGGAAGACAGCCCTGACGCGGGTTATGCCGTCGGCGGCGGACGGCAGCACCTCGAAGCGGAAGCCGGGTCGCAGGAAAACGAACGGCGTGGTCAGGTAGTTCCAGGTGGCGTAGCCGGCGAAGAAAAGAAAGTCGAGGTTGTCCCACCACAGTTCGCGGCGCAGGCCGCGAAAGGCGCTGCGTGGTTGCTCACGACGGGCAATCGGCGTGCCGTCACCGGTTACGATGCGCACTTCCTCCTCGCCGATCCACTCGCCGCGCTGACCTGGCAACGGCCAGTCGAAGAAGGTGAAGCGCGCTTCGGTGGTCGAAGCCGAGACGCGCTGGCGGCGCAGCGGCTTGATGCGCTTGGCGGTGAACAGGAAGCCGTCGACCGAGAGCACTGCCTCGATGGCGGCGAGGGATCGCCAGAGCGTCTCGCCGCCGTGGGCGGCGACGACATCGGCGATGAGCCGCTCGGCGTCGCCCGGGATCACTTGAACTCGTAGCTCACGGCGACGTAGGCGTTCCAGCGGCTGTTGCGGCCGACGATGGGGCTGTTGCTGATCTCCTCATCCAGCGCCTTGTTGCGCAGCGTGAACGCAAGGTTCCAGTTTTCGGCAAGCGGGGAACTGGTGTGGATGGCGAGGTAGGGATTCAGCGCCATCCCCGGCTCGTAGGCCGGGTGGCCGCCCTCGCCGGCATCGGTGCCGAAGTAGTAGGCGGTGTATTTGCTGGAGAGCAGTTCGACGCCGAGTTCGGGGTACAGGGTCAGCCAGTCGGCGGCCTTGATCCGGCCGATCCAGCTTGCGTCCGCCAGCATGCCTTCCGAATCGCCGAAGTCCTGCATCAGCGAAACCTGAACCGCGCCGATCGGCGTGAACTGGAAGGTGCTGACGCCGAGCAGCCGTGAGTTGTTGCGCTCACGCACGCCGGCCTGCTTGAGACTGTCGCTTTCCATCTGGTCCTGGACGATGCGCGTGCCGATTTCCAGGAAGCCGTGGCCGAGCGGCATGACGCGATAGCCGAAGGTATCGACGCGCCCGAAGAAACTCCCCCATTCACCATAGACGTAGGGCAACACGTCGGTCTGGGTCGATTCACCCCGGTAGATTCCCTGGCGGCTGAAGACGCCCAGGCCGAGATCGCCGGTGTAGCCCTCGGCCAGCGCGGCGGGGCTGGAGAAGAGTGCGAAGACGAGGAGAGGGATGGATCGGTTTGCGGGCATGGGTGTCCTTTGCTGGTTTGGCTTGAATGCCGCAAGTATAGCGATGGCCAGTGTCGGATCGTCATGATCGGTTTGGTGTGAGTGGCGCCCCGCCGCGGCTGACGTATCATTTGCAAAGAAACGCCCCCGAATTCAATGTGGACTTCCGCCATGCACGACGTCACCATCCTCCGCGGTTGTCACTTGCGACGCATTCTGTTGACTACAGCTCTTTTCGGAGCAGTGCTGCTCGCTGACGCTGCGTGGGCCCAATCGAAGGCGCTGCCGGCCGACGCCGAGAAGATCGTGCAGGCGGCGACCCGGAGGGTCTCGACGTGGGACGGGCCGACCACCGGGCCGGCCGGAGCGAAGGGAAAGTCGATCGCGCTGATTGCAGAGGACTTGCACAACGGTGGCATCCTCGGCGTCGCGCAGGGGGTGCGCGAAGCAGCCAGGGTCATCGGCTGGAAGGTCAAGGTCTTCGACGCCGGCGGTTCGGCGGCCGGACGGGACCGGGCCGCGGCCGATGCGCTGGCCGCCGGGCCGGACGGGCTGGTGGTCGTGGGCGCCGATGCCCGGGAAATGCATGCGCGTTTGCAGCCGTTTGCCCGGCGGCGCATTCCGATAGTCGGCTGGCATGTCGGTTCCGAAGCCGGCCCGGTGCCCGACAGCCCGGTGGCGATGAACGTTTCGACCGATCCGATCGAGGTTGCGCGCATCACGGCCATGGCGGCGGTGGTAGCATCGGGCGGCCGCGCCGGGGTTGTAATATTCACCGATTCCAACTTTGAGATCGCGATGGTCAAGGCCAAGGCGATGGCCTATGTGGTCCGTGCCTGTCCACGGTGCACCCTGCTGGAAGTTCGCGATGTCGCCATTTCGCGCAGCGCGGAGTCGATGCCGGGCGTGACCCGTGACCTGATGGCCCGCTACGGCGAACGATGGACGCATGCACTGGCGATCAACGATATCTACTTCGACTATGCGGTTCCGGAGCTGGTCGAGGCGGGCCTCGCCAACGATCGGCTCAGCCTGCTTTCGGCGGGCGACGGCAGCGCGGCCGCCTTCCTGCGCATCCGGGCGCGGACATTCCAGACCGGTACGGTCGCCGAGCCGCTCAACCTGCATGGCTGGCAACTGGTGGACGAGCTAAACCGCCTGCTGGCGCATCAGCCGGTGAGCGGTTTTATCATTCCGGTCCATTTGGTGACCGGCGACAACGTCTCCTTCGACGGCGGTACCCGCCTTCAGTTCGATCCCGACAACAACTATCGCGAGGCCTACCGGAGGATCTGGCAGCGCTGATTCAGGCCTATGCTCGACTTTATCTCCCGCCTTCCCTTACCCCGTTCGTTGCGGCGCCAATTCACGCTGGCGCTGTTGGCCCTGATGCTGCTGATCGTTGCTGCGGGCTTGCTCGCGGTTCGCACGCTTCAGGTAGCCAGTGAGAATACGCGCCAGTTGGCTGGCGAGCGGCTGGCACGCGCCGAAAAAGCGCAGGAGATCGAACGTCTGGCCCTGTCGATCGAGCGCGAATCGGCGCGCAGCCCGTCGCCGGAGCGTTCCGGGGACGTGCATGCCGGCTATGCTCAGATCACCGGGCGTCTCGGCGAGCTGGATCGCTTGGTCGACGAACTGGCGGCCAGCAGCGACGACGTCGCCATTCTGTCGTTGCACGAAGCGTCGCAGTTGTTCCGTAATACCAGCCACGTCGTCGCCAGTCTGCATGAACGAGCCCTCCATGACCGCCAGGTGTCGCCGCACGAGTTCGACGATGACCTGAAACGGCAGGCGCTGGCGATGTCGGAAGCCGCGCAGGAAGTCTCGCGGCAGTATGCCGAGGACTACAGGCTGGCGGTCGAGGCGCTGGCGCAGACGGCGCAACGCGACCAGCTTCGCGTGCTGGCCTTGCTGGGCGGCAGCTTGCTGCTGGCCTGGCTGGTCTCTCATTTCTTCCTCGGTCGGCGCGTTATCGCGCGCCTGCGAGAAGTCAGCCACCATTTGCGGCGCGGCGACATTGACGGTCCGGCCCTTGTGCCCGTGCGCGGTGGCGACGAAATTGCCGAGATGGCACGTGCCGTGGAGCAGTTCCTGGACGACCGCAAGCGCTTGGCCGAGGCGAACGCGGCGCTCAAGGCCGAGCGGGCGCAGCAGGAGGAGTTGATCGGCAAGCTGGCGCAGGCGCAGACGCAATTGCTGCAGTCGGAGAAAATGGCGTCGATCGGCCAACTTGCGGCGGGTGTTGCCCACGAGATCAATAATCCCATCGGCTTCGTCAATTCCAACGTGGGGACGCTGACGCGCTACATAACCCAACTGCTGGAAGCGATCGCCGCCTACGAGGCCGCCGAGCCCAAATTGTCCGCCGAGCGCCGCGCCTCGCTGGCCGAAGTCAAACAGCGCGTCGATCTGGCCTTCATGCGCGAAGACGTTACGAACCTGATCGCCGAATCCGCCGAGGGTCTGCAGCGAGTGACACGCATCATCCAGGATCTCAAGGATTTCGCCCACGTGGACGAGGCAGAAACGCAATGGGCCGACCTGGAGCGTGGCCTGGACAGCACGCTCAACGTCGCCTGGAACGAGATCAAGTACAAGGCGGAAGTCGTCAAGCAGTACGGCGGCATTCCGGAGGTGGAGTGCATTCCCTCGCAGATCAATCAGGTGTTCATGAATCTGCTGGTCAACGCCGCCCAGGCGATACCGGAACGCGGCACCATCACCCTCCGTACCGCACTGGAAGGCGATCGCGTCAGCATCGAGATTGCCGATACCGGCCGCGGCATCCCGCCGGAACATCTGCAAAGAATCTTCGATCCGTTCTTCACGACCAAGCCGGTGGGCAAGGGAACGGGACTTGGACTATCTCTCGCCTACGGCATCGTCCAGAAGCATGGCGGCAGCATCGAGGTTTCCAGCGAACCCGGACGTGGCACCACGTTCCGGATGACGCTGCCGATCGAGGCTTCCGACGCGCTGCGGGCCAAGGCCGCCCGGGAGGTTGTCCCCAGCAAGACGGAGTGAAGGTGCGGCAACGGATCGCGCCCGCTCCGGAACGAAAATGGCCGGGGGGAAATCAGATTGCCGGGGCGAGTTGAGGTTCGGGCTCGTCGTAGTGCGCGGCGCCGCTGCCGCCGGCGCGCTTGATGGAGTACATGGCATGGTCGGCGCGGCGGATGATGTCGCTTGGCGTGACCCCCTCGTAGGGGAAAGCGCAACAGCCGAGGCTGGCGTGGATGCGGGTGATCTGCTGACCGCCGGGCAGGTCGACCGGGATGGCGAGCGCGGCGGTGATGCTGTCCGCGAGGACCTGAATGTCCTTCTGCGTGGGGGTGCCGTTGGCGACGATGAAGAACTCGTCGCCGCCCAGCCGGGCAACGGTATCGCTGTCGCGGACCGCCTTGCGCAACCGCGTGGCGACGGCCTTGAGCACGCTGTCACCGGCACTGTGGCCGAAGCTGTCGTTGATCGGCTTGAAAGCATCCAGGTCGATGAACACGCCGACGCCGCCTTGCTGGCTCCGCCCGGCCCGCCTCAGGGCCTGCTCAAGGCGGTCGTGCAGCAGTTCACGGTTCGGCAGCCCGGTGAGCGGGTCGTGCAGGGAGCGTTCCAGATGATGGCGGCGCTCTTCGTCAAGCTCCTGCTCGCGGAAGAATAGCTGGCGCCGATGCGCTTCGTCCAGATAACAGGCGAAAGCGCCGATAACGTTGGCACAGAGAAAGAAGAAATCCTGGGTCAGCAGCAGTTGGACAGGATAGGGCCGGATCAAGCCGAAAACGAGGTTGTAGGCGGCGACCAGCAGCAAGTTGGCCATTAACGCGTGGATGAAGCGTGCGCCGACGAAGCTATAGGTGAACAGGATGATCAGAATCAACGCGGTGCTGTAGTACATGGCGATTGTGTTGTCGCCCAGCCAGAGGACCAGGAAAGTGCCAGCGGCGGCGTAGGCACCGACGAGGGACAGCGGAATGGAGTTGAAACGCCGGAACCAGTGCGAGTAGGTGTAGAGGAGGGTGCCGATGGCCGGCCCCATGGTCAGCCAGCGCCCGACGGCTACGGTATCCAGCTGCTCGGCGGGAACGAACCAGCCGTCGAGAAAGGTGGAAAGCGCGTAGAGCACCAGGCCGACGAAGATGGCAAGGCGGCTTTGGCGGCGCAACGCCGGCAGGCCGGACTCGCGGTAACGCCATTCCAGCGCCGCATCGCGGAAATGCAGCGTTACGGGGTTCAATGGAACGCGCTGGGTCACGGCTGGAAGCGTCGGTGCGGAGGGGGAAGATACAGTATAGCGGCAGCGCGGCCGGCGCGTCGCGCAAATGCCCCCGTTTCTTTGGCGCGCGCCTATACTCCGGACGCGATCTCGCCCGCCTCCAGAGGAGTGCGCCTCATGTCCAAGACTCAGAAGTCGAACAAGGAAGCCAAGAAGCAGGCCGCAAAGACCCCCAAGGAAAAGAAAGCCGCCAAGCAGGCGAAGAAGCACGCCGGCGACGCGGTGCCGCTCGTGGTGCGCAGTTCCTGACGGCGGGTTCGTACGCCCGGACTACTCCGGGACGAAAGCGGTTTGCGAAAAGTCAGCCGTGGCGAGACGCCGCAGCGGGTGACCGTAGAGGCGCGTGAGGTTCGCCTCGTCGAGCACGTCGGCGACGGGCCCGGCGAGGTACGTGCCGTCGCCGAACAGCAGCAGCGCACGGTCGCAGAAGCGTAGCGCGAAGTTCGGGTCGTGCAGCACCATGGCGATGGCGATGCCGTCGCGGCGGGCGCGCAGCGACAAAAGTTCGAGCGTGGCGATCTGGTGGTTGAGGTCGAGGTGCGCCAGCGGTTCGTCGAGCAGGCACAGTCGCGTCTGCTGCGCGAGCAGCGCGGCGATGGCGACGCGCTGGCGTTCGCCGCCCGAAAGCGTGCGCACTTCGCGATCTTCCATGTCGGCGAGGCGCATGTCCGCCAGCGCGGCGCGCGCGATGCGCGCGTCCGACGGCGATTCCCACGACCAGCGCGAGAGATGCGGGTGGCGGCCGGTGAGTACCGCTTCCAGCACGGTGCTGGCGAAGGGGTCGCTGTGGTCCTGTCCCAGCCAGCCGCGAATCCGCGCCGCATCGCGCAGGCCGAGGTCGGCGTAGCTCAGGCCATCGACGAACAATTCGCCGCTGTCTGCGGCGCGCAATCCGGCCAACGTCGAGAGCAGCGTTGACTTGCCGGCGCCGTTCTTGCCGAGTATGGCGAGCCGCTCGCCCGCGGCCAGCGTGAGGTCGAGGTCGCGACAGACCTGATGCGGGCCGATGCTGACGGCGAGATGGCGGGCCTGGAGGATCATGTTCTCGCACTCCGGCCGAGCAAAGTCAGGAACACCGGCACGCCGATCAGCGCGGTCAATATGCCGACGGGCAACTGGATGGGCGCGACGACGGTACGCGCGGCAGTGTCGGCCAGCACCAGCAGGCTGCCGCCGGCCAGCACCGAGGCGGGCAGCAGCAGGCGCTGGTCGTTGCCGACGGCGAGGCGCACCAGATGCGGCACGATCAGGCCGATGAAACCAACCGAGCCGGCCGTGGTGACGGCAACCGCGGTAGCGAGCGAAGCGACGACGTAGATGATGCGACGCAGGGTCGGCACGGCGACGCCCAGCGCGAGTGCATGGTCGGCGCCGCGCGCCAGCAGGTTGAGTTCGCGCGCGAAGGGAATGGCTGCCAGCAGTGCGACAACCAGCACGCCCAGCGCGGGCAGCGGGTTGACTGCCTGCGAGAGGTCACCCATCAGCCAGAAGAGCATGCCGTGGATCTTCTGGTCGGGCGCCAGTGTCAGGATCAGCGCGACCAGTGCGCCGCAACCGGCGGCCACCACCACGCCGGTAAGCAGCAGCCGCGTCTGCGTCCAGCTGCCGTCGCCGTGGGCGAGGCCGAAAACCAGCAGCATCGCGGCGAGCGCGCCCACAAAGGCGAAGCCTGGAACGGCGAGGCCCGCCAGCCCGAGCAGCATCGCGGCCAGCGCGCCGACGCCGGCGCCGCCGGAGATGCCCAGCACGTACGGATCGGCCAAGGGGTTCCTCAGCAATACCTGCATCAGCGCACCGGCAAGGGCCAGCAGGCCGCCACAGGCGAAGGCGGCCAGCGCGCGCGGCAGGCGCAGGTCGAAGACCACGGCGTGCGCCACGTTGTCGCTACCCGCCAGCGCCGCCAGGACGTCGCCGGGCGGCAGGGCGAGGCTGCCCGCCGCGAGCGCCGCGACCATGCTTGCCGCTGCCAGCGATGCCAGCGAAAGAAGAACGAGCAGGGCGCGGCGGCGCGAGGGCATGCGGGCTAGAAGAAGTCGTAACGGGCGGCGAGGCGGATGCTGCGTCCGTCACCCGGATAGTAGTAATAGTCCGAAATATAGGTCGAATAGCCGGCGAAGGGCGCGTAACGCTTGTCGAAGGCGTTGAGCACACGCGCCGTCATGGTCCATGCCTTGAGCTTCCATGCGGCCTGCAGGTCAACCGTCGTGTAGCCGGGCAACAAGTCGCGCTCGTTGGCGAAATCGCCGCTGAAGCGCCGGTTGCCGACGTAATGGGTGAACAGGTCGTAACTTCCGGCGCTGCCCGCGTCCCAACCGAGCTGCAGCGTGGCCATGTGGCGTGATACCAGCGGTATCGCATTGCCGGCATAGGTGCCCTCGCGGAAATGCGCGTCGGTATACGTGTAGGCGATTTTGGCTCTGAGGCCACCGCCCGAACGCCAGCCGAGTTCCGCTTCGATGCCCTGCCGGCGGGTGGGATCGAAATTGACGTTGGCGCCAGCCGAGCCGTCATAGCCGATCTCGTCCTTCAGATCCATCCGGTAGGCGGCGATGCGCGCATCGACCGCACCGGCGCGAATGCTGCCGCCCACTTCGCCGATACTGCCGTGCTGGGGACGCAGGTCGCCCGCGAACACCGGCACGTAAAGGACGTTGTCGTAGCCGAACAGTTCGTCGGTGTTGGCGAACCGGTAAGTGGAACCCGCCTTGCCATAGGCACGCCAGCCGTCGCCGCTATAGCTGACACCGACATCGCCGGCGTTCTGCGTGCGCGTCGCGCCGCCGTCGAGCGAAGGCTGGAACCATGCCGGATAGGCGTCCTGGTGGACACTCTGCTTCATTCGCTGCCGACGTCCGCCGACGGTCAGCGTCCAGGCGTCGGTGAAGGCCGTCGAATTCTGAAAATAGACGGACGTAGTGGTCTGGTCGGCGGTTTGCCGCGGCGAAGTCGAGTAGCGCGATTCGACATCGCCATCGTAATAGTCGACGCCGAGCACGGTTTCGCTGTCCAGCCCGGCCAAGCCGTGGCGCCAGCGTAGCCTCGGCGTTGTTGAGCTGGTTTCCTTGCGGCTGTCGGAGACGCTGCCGAATGAGAGATAGTTGCCGTGGCGATTTTCCTGGTCGGCACCGATTTCCGCTTCCAGTGTCAACGTTCCGCTGATGTCGAATCGAACGCCCGGTCGTAGCCGATAGCCGTCGCGCGAATGGTTGTCCAGCGGCGTGCGGGCACTGCGTGGATCATCGGCGTAGGCAGCGCTGCGCAGATAGCCGGGCAGGCCGGAGGAATCCCGATAGGTGGCGAAATCGGTGAACACGTCGCCGGCCGCAAGGCGCAGACCGACACGGCCGGACAAGGCGCGCTGGTCCTGCTGGTTGTTTTGGCGCCAGCCCTCGTCCTCGGCGTAGCGCGTGGCGAGATTGAAGTACGCCTGCTCGCCACCACCTGCCACATGTCCGTCCAGGACGCGATAGCCGTGACTGCCGGCTTCGGCTGCGATGGAGGCGACCGGCCGGCCGGTCTTGTCCGTGATGATGTTGATGACCCCGCCACTGGCGCGATCGCCATAGAGGACGGTGCCGGCGCCGCGGATGATCTCGATGCGCTGTACACCGGCCAATGGCATGGCCGACCAACTGATCGATCCCATGTCGATGGGGTTGATGCGCTGGCCGTCCAGAAGAATGAGTGTGTTGCTGGCAGCCGTGTCGCCAAAGCCGCGCAGATCGGTCGTGGCGTCGATGCCGAGGCTGCCGGAGATGGTCCGCACGCCGATGCCGGCCCGCGCCTTCAGGATATCCGGCAACGTGGCTGAAGGCGTTTCGGCGATGTCCTGTTGCGTAATGACGCTGATGTTGGCGGGAATGCGCGGATCGGCGTCGGAGAAACGTGTGGCAGTGACAACGACGGTCGCTTCGTCGTCGATCGCCAGAGCGTATTGGGGAAAACCGAGTGCCGCGATGGCGGCGGCGATGAAACGTGGCTGCATGGATGACTCCCGATGAGCGGCGCGCAGTCCCGCACGCCGGCACATTGCAATACGGAAACGCAGGGGGAGCAGGGAGCCAGGAACATCGGCTGCCGCCTCCCGCGACATTTCCAACCGTTGTCCATGGCCGGTCTCCGGGCTCGGAAGTCTTGATGCGCCGCCTTCCCGGGTTATCCCCAGTGGCTGAATGGCGCACCCGCACTTCCTTACCGTTGCGGGGGCAGCACAGGCATTGCCGGACTTGCTTGTCCGGCGCACCTGTTTCCCGTTTCACCCGAACGCCCATGACTTAGGGCGGGCGGGCACCACGAACGGGAGGCATTCTAGCATCGTGGTTTTGCATCATCGACGGACTTTGGCGATACATGCGGCATAACCTTCAATATCGTCGCTTAATGCTTGACCGGGCAGGAATTTTCAACGACACTGGTAAAAGTGGATATCGACATTTCGTCCCTCGAAGCCAAAGTCGAACGCGTCGCCGCATTCTGCGAGGAGCTGCGCGAGGAGAATCACGCCCTTCGCGAGCGCATCACCAAGCTCGAGCACGAGAAGCAAGCACTCGCTGTACGCATGACCACCGCGCGTGAGCGTCTCGAAACGGTCATGGACAGGCTGCCGGTCGAATGAGCGCCTCCAGCACAATCGATATCACGCTGCACGGCAAGGAATTCCGTGTCGCATGCACACCCGAGGAAAAGGAGGATCTGCTGGCGATTGCCGCCTTCCTCGACTGGAAAATGGGCGAGATCGCCAAGCAAACGAAGAGTTCCGGCGAACGATTGGCGGTGATGACCGCACTCAATCTTGCGCATGAACTGATCAACATCAAAGAACCTGCAACGACAATTGACGCGCAGGAAGCGCAGCGTAGAATCGCTGCCATGGAGGCGCGTCTGGATGCGGTTCTCGCTCCACAAGAAGAACTCTTCTAAGACCGCCCGCAAAGTTTCCCTGCGGTGTTCGTTAAGGTCGTAATTCCTTTGAACCAATGTCTACGTGACAAGGTCGCCGACCCTAGACGCCGCTGTTGTGAGCATCCCTCGCCGGATGCACCTGATGCGGCAGGAAAGCGGCCTCCCTGAACCCAGGTTCAGGAGATTCGACCTGACGGCATGCGCGGGGAACCAAATTCAGAGCACGGACTTCCGTGCTCTTATTTTTTGGCAGACGGGAACATGCGTTACTGGCTGATGAAGTCCGAGCCCGACGTCGCTGGCATCGATCATGTGCTGGCGATGCCGAACCAGACGGTCGACTGGTGGGGGGTGCGCAACTATCAGGCGCGCAACTTCATGCGCGACCAGATGAAGGTGGGCGACAAGGTTCTCTTCTATCACTCGAATTGCAGGGAGCCGGGCATCGCCGGCCTGGCCGAGGTGGCGAGACTCGCCTATCCCGACCGCACGCAATTCGATCCTGAGAGCCATTACTACGATCCAAAGTCAACGCCGGAGAATCCGCGCTGGGTGAACGTCGACGTGCGCGTGACGAAGAAGACGCGCCTGATCGGCCTACCGGAATTGCGTAGTCATCCGGAACTCGAACGTATGCGTGTGCTCCAGCGTGGCAACCGCCTATCGATCACGCCTGCCGATCCGTCGGAATGGAAATTCATTGTGGAAAAATTGCTGAAATGAACGAGTGGTTCGTCGGCTATCTGATCCTCGGCGCGGTGGCGGGCTTCTTCGCCGGCCTGCTCGGCGTCGGCGGCGGCGCGATCATGGTGCCGGTATTGGCGCTGATGTTTGCCGCACAGGGTTTTCCTGACCAGCATTTGATGCACCTCGCGCTCGGCACTTCGATGGCAACCATCGTGTTCACCTCGATCTCCAGCCTGCGCGCCCACCACCAGCACGGCGCGGTGATCTGGCCCATCGTGCGCAACATTGCACCGGGCATCGTGGTCGGTACGCTGCTCGGGGCGCAAGTCGCCGGACTCATTCCGACCCGGCCGCTGGCCATCTTTTTCGCCTGTTTCATCGCCTACGTGGCGGTGCAGATGATCCTCAATGTCAAACCGAAGCCCTCGCGCCAATTGCCGGGCAAGGCCGGCATGTTCGGCGTCGGCGCGTTCATCGGCGGCATTTCGGCACTGGTGGCCATCGGCGGCGGCTCACTGTCGGTGCCGTTCATGACCTGGTGCAATGTCAAGGTGCACCACGCCATCGGCACTTCGGCGGCGATCGGCTTCCCCATCGCGCTGGCCGGCACCGTCGGCTACATGATCTCCGGCTACGGCGCGACGAACCTGCCTTCCGGCAGTTGGGGCTTCATCTACCTGCCGGCGCTGGCGGCGACGGTGGTGGCGTCGATGCTGGTCGCGCCGCTCGGCGCCAGGGTCGCGCACAGTCTGCCCGTGCCGACGGTGAAAAAGGTCTTCGCCGGGCTGCTGCTCCTGTTGCTCGCCAAGATGCTGCACGGATTGTTCGGGGGATGAGTCGCCCGGCGTGGCTGGAGGCCCTGCTCAACCGGCGGATGCTGATCTGCATCTTCACCGGCTTTTCCTCCGGCCTGCCGCTCTACCTGCTGCTCAACCTCGTGCCGGCGTGGCTTTACACCGAAGGCATCAGTATCAAGGCCATCGGCCTGTTCGCGCTGATCCAGTTTCCGTACATCTGGAAGTTCCTCTGGTCGCCGTTGCTGGACCGTTATGCGGTGATGCGCTTGGGCCGGCGGCGCGGCTGGATGGCCGCGACCCAGATTCTGCTGTTGGGACTGATCGCCGGTCTCGGCCTGTTCGCCCCGCGTGACGACCTGCAAATCGTCGTCGTTCTGGCGACGCTGCTCGCCTTAGCCTCCGCCACCCAGGACATTGCGCTCGACGCGTATCGCCGGGAACTGCTTCCCGATCACGAGCTGGGCCTCGGCAACTCGGTGCATGTAAACGCCTACCGCGTCGCCGGCCTGGTCCCCGGCTCGCTGTCGTTGATCCTGGCGGATTATTTGCCGTGGGGCCAGGTGTTCGCGATTACCGCACTGTTCATGCTGCCCGGTCTCGTCATGACGCTGCTGGTTTCGGAAAAAGTCAGCCGTGGCGGCACGCCGAGAACGCTGCGCGAGGCGGTCGTCGAGCCGTTCCGCGAGTTCATCGGTCGCGCCGGTTGGCGCGAGGCGCTGCTGATCCTTGCGTTCATCTTCTTCTACAAGCTCGGCGATTCGCTCTGCACGGCGCTGGCGACGCCTTTCTACCTCGAGATGGGCTTCGCCAAATTGGACATTGGCTGGGTGGCGAAGAACGCCGGGCTGTGGCCGGCGGTGATTGGCGGCCTGCTCGGCGGCCTGTGGATGGTGAAGCTAGGCATCAACCGCGCACTGTGGCTGTTCGGCGTCGTGCAACTGGTGTCGATCTTCGGCTTCGCCTGGCTGGCCTGGCTGGGCCCGAACCAGACTGTCGGTGCAACGCAACTCGCGCAGCTCGCACTGGTGATCGGCTTCGAGGCGCTGGGCGTGGGTCTGGGCACCGCCGCCTTCGTCGCCTTCATCGCGAGGGCGACGAATCCACTCTACACCGCGACGCAATACGCGCTGTTTTCCAGCCTCGCCGCAGTGCCGCGCACACTGATCAATTCCGGCGCGGGTTACTGGGTTGACCAACTGGGCTGGTTCGTCTTCTTCCTGCTTTGCGCTGCGCTCGCTGTGCCGGGCATGCTGCTGTTGTTCAAGGTCGCCCCGTGGTGGCGAAGCGACACTTGAGTTTGCGGCCGCACCGGTGTCACGATCGGACAATTCGGGAGAGTTCGACGATGCGCAATCTGATATACGGCGTCTTCCTGGGCGTCACGCTGCTTTCCTCGTGTGGCGGCGGCAGCGAAGTTGGCGCTTCCAGTGGCGGTATGACGTCGAATAGTGGCGACACCGCCAGTGGTTGGCCAAACGAAACCAATACCGGTGTTCGGGCGGGGTCGTCGCTTGCGCGAAGCAATTCGATCACGGTCACAACGGACGGAGCGGTGATTGAAAACCTCGATATCACCGGGAGCATCACCGTACTTGCCGACAATGTGACGATCCGCAACGTGAGGATCACCAGCAATGACTACTACCCGATCCGGTACTTCGACAACGACAATGTCGGACTACTGGTCGAGGACAGCGAAATCATCGGCTTGTCCGGAAACGTGACCTCGGCGATTGCCTTTCAGCACTACACTGCACGTCGGCTCAATGTGCACGGCATGGCCGATGGATTCAAGGCGGATGCGGATGTGTTGATCGAGGACTGCTGGATTCACGACCTGTCGAATGGCGTTGACGAGCATAACGACGGGGTGCAGTCGACCGGCGGCAAGGGCGTCACCATTCGCCACAGCAACATTTCCGGCGCGAGCAATGCCGCCGTTCAAACCGGCGATCTGGGAGGGGCGACGGAAGACCTGTCCATCGAGGACAGTCTGCTCTCGGGGGGTGGTTACACGCTCAACATCCGTGGAACCGGCGTAACACGACCGAAGAATACGCGTGTGATCAACAACCGCTTCCGTCGCGACGCCGTTTACGGCCCTTGGGCCATCGACGATCCGACTCCCACGGTGACCGGAAATACCTATGACGACGGGTCGCCGATCCCATACCAGTAAGTCAGAAAGGTACTGGATGCGTTTCTTCTGTGTGAGGCCAGTCATTGGTTCAGCCGGAGTTTCAGCGTTGATCGCAACAGGCATTCTGTTGGTTGCGTGCGGCGGAGGCGGGGGTACGACATCAAGCTCTGCAGATGGTGACTCGATGCTGGCACCTCCCTCATCGGATGGACCATTTGTAACCGCGAGCTTTTCCGCCAGCGATGCTGAAATACCGAATCCGGAGCGTGGCTTCTATCGCTGGATCTGGGCTTTCTCACTTGAAGGACTGGCTGCGGACGACATGCAGGACGCTTTCGACAATGGCTATCGCCTCGTCTATGCGCCGCTGCGCCTGGACGCCTATCGCACCACCACCTTGCCGGATAGCTTGCTCGCCCAATTGCGCGCGAGTTTCGCCGTGGCACGGAGCGCGGGCGTCAAGCTTCTGGTCCGCGCCGTCTACAATTATCCGGAAACCGAAACCGCCTACCTCAACGCACAGGATGCGACGCTGGAGCGAGTCTTGGCGCACATCGGCCAACTCAAGCCGATCTTCCAGGACAATAGCGATGTCATTGCATTCGTGCAGGCAGGCTTCATCGGCGCGTGGGGTGAGTGGCACACGTCATCCAATGACCTGACGACTGTCGACAACCGCATCCGGATTCGGGATGCCCTGCTCGACGCCATTCCGGCGGACCGCTTCATTCAGGTGCGCTATCCGCCCTACATCATGGCGTGGACACCCACCCTGCCCAGTTTGACTGCCACACTTCAGGGCGGCTACCGCGTTGGCATGCACAACGATTGCTTTCTCGCCAGCCCCACCGATGTCGGCACTTACTCGGAAGATTCGGCTACGCGCGCCGCGCAACAGACCTATGTCGCGGCGCTCGGGCAACTTGCCCCGTTCGGCGGAGAAACCTGCGATCCAGCCGACGATCCG
This sequence comes from Gammaproteobacteria bacterium, assembly GCA_018819515.1. Classification (GTDB taxonomy): domain Bacteria; phylum Pseudomonadota; class Gammaproteobacteria; order Burkholderiales; family Rhodocyclaceae; genus Fen-999. The sequence continues at coordinate 414,459 of JAHJPX010000007.1, read as the reverse complement.
GATCCCCAGCCTCGCTCCAGTTGCGCCGACATTCTGGGAGAGGGCGCCAGGTACCGCCTCAGTTATTTGAACGACGAGTACTACCGTAACGTATTTCACGACCAATGGATCGCCAACGGCTGCATGGCCGAGGTCAAGCGAAAGATGGGCTATCGCCTGCAACTTCAGAGTGTCAGTCATCCAGATGCGGCAGGTGCCGGCCAAGCCATGACGGTGAATCTAGTCGTGCGCAATACGGGCTGGGCCCGGCCCTACAATCCCCGGACGGTGCAGATCGTCCTGCGCAACCAGAGCACAGGTACCATCACGCGAATCGACACCAGCGGTGCCGATCCGCGCACGTGGCTGCCCGATCAGGACAACGCCGATGCGTTGGCGCTCACGCTTCCCGGCAGCCTGAGTGTCGGCACGTACGACGTGTTCGTCGCCCTGCCGGACGCCGCATCCAGTCTGCGAGAGGACGCCCGCTTCGCCGTTCGTCCGGCCAATGCGGACAATGCCTCGCTCGGCCAGCAATGGGATACCTCCCTCGGCGCCTTCATGGTCGGAACCCGGCTTCTGGTTCGTTGAGGTCGGTGGCATGGCAAAGAGTTCGGCCAAAGTGGAATTAGTCCGTTCGGACCTCATCAACACTCAACATTCGCGTGGATTTGCCGCTATAGTGAATAGCGTCAGGTCAGATTTCTCAACGGAGGCCAGACATGTTAGTGGTGATGGACATGAGCACCGGAAAAATTGAAGAACGGTTCGAGCCGGAGTTCGGACGTTTCGAGGACGAGGTGTTGAACGCGGAATGGCAGCGGCCCGAGTTGCAGCTCGGCCTCCAGCCCGTCTCGCACCATCGTGATCGTGCGGTCCGCGACGTCGAAATCGAGTCGTTCCTCAACGCGGTCTACTACTGTCAGGAATAGTTCCTGGCACCTACATCCGCCGTGCCGGATAGCGCGCGGTGCGGTGTTTCCATCACCCCATTCAAAGCGTGTGTATCCGGTCGCCGCGGGCGAAGCCCGACAGGGGTTCCCGTACTTCGCGTCCTAGGGCGATCACCTTGAACAGTTCGCCCATTTCATTCGGGGATATCAACATTTGCACGGCACCCGCTGCGCGCAATGCGGACGATTCATCCTCCTCGCGGCGCATCACCAACCGTTCTCCCAGTCCCAGATTGATCAGGAAGTTCGCCTGGCTGGTATAGCCGAGCACATCGAGCCCGGCTGCGTGTCCCGCTTCGGCGATCGCGGTGAAGTCGATGTGTGTGGTGATGTCGGAGAGTCCCGGCCACCAGAAGACGTCGTCGTGCGAGCGATGGCGATAGTGGCAGCGCAGGGTGCCGCCGTTGCGCCCGGGATGGTAATACTCGTGGCGCGGCAGGCCGTAGTCGATCAGTAGCAGCGCACCGCGCTCAAGCCGGTGCCCCCACTCGGTGACCCACCTCGCCGCAGCCAGTCCGATTTCGCTGTCGAAGGGCGCCGTTACCGGCAATGTCCCGGCTACCCGCGACAGATCTTCCAGCGCTGGCCGTTCCGACCAGCCGAAGTCCCCGTTTGTAAGGGTTACACCGCGCTCCCGCAGCCCCGTGGTACGCCAGGCGAGTGCATGGACGGGCATGGCGTCGAGCAGTTCGTTTGCCACCACGCAACCGGAAAAATGCTCCGGCAGACGGTCGAGCCAGACCACGCGATCAATCAGAGCGGGTGCGGCAGCGGCAATGGCGGCTTGCTGGCGGGCACGCAGTTCGCCCGAGAGCTCCAGGATCAGGTAACGATCTGGCGCCTCGCCGGCGGAGTCGAGCGCGACCAGCAGATCGGCCGCCAACCTGCCGCTTCCGGCGCCGACTTCCATGACCGTCGATTCGGTAGCGGCGATGATCTGTCCGACCTGGACCGCCAGGGTCTGGCCGAACAGGGGCGTGAGTTCAGGCGCGGTAACGAAGTCGCCGCCTTCATCGCTGGAACCGAACTTGTGCGCGCCGCCGCCGTAGTAGCCGAGTCCGGGCGCATGCAATGCCAGATCCATGTAGCGCGCGAAGGAAATCCACCCGCCAGCGGCGTCGATCTCGGCGGCGATCAGGCTCGACAGTGCGAGACTGGTTTCCTTGGCGGACTCGGCGGGTTCCGGCAGCGTGTGCGTCATTTGGGCCGGAATTGTGCCACGGCCCGTACAACAACCGTTGTCAGACGTCGGAATAGCCGCCGCGTTTCCCGGACATGACGGGCTTGACCGACTTGCCGTAGCGATACTCGCGTAGCGCCTTGAGTTCGGCATGGCTCATCACGCGCTTGCCCGCATGCTGGTCTTCCCAGAGCACCTGCATGAGTTTCTCGTACTCGGCGGTGTTGTACCAGCGGCCGCCGAATTTGCGGTAGCCGGCCAAGCGTCGCAGTAGACGGTAGGAGCCCCATATCCAGAACACCAGCGCGACCCAGCCCACGGTCAGCCAAAGATCGTACTGGCCGCGCAGTCCCAAGGATTGCCACCATTCGCTGAACAACTGGCCCCACGCGTCAAACCATCCGCCCATCGTTTCTTTTTCGTCTGTCAGGTATCGGGGTAAGCGGTCATCATACCGCTCGGGTGCGAAACTGCAACGGGGGCGAGTAAACTACCATTCGTTGCTGCCCGGCACCATTTCCATGACTAGAACAGGACTATTTGCGTGGCCACGCCCGATCTCACGCGCCGCTTCGGTGGCCTCGCCCGTCTGTACGGCGAGGCGGTATCTTCCAAGTTCGGCACTGCCCATGTCTGCATTGTCGGTATTGGCGGTGTCGGTTCCTGGGCCGTGGAAGCGTTGGTGCGTAGCGGCATTGGAAGGCTGACCCTGATCGATCTCGACCACGTCGCCGAGTCGAACATGAACCGGCAAATTCAGGCGCTGGAGGACACGCTGGGGCAGGCGAAGGTTCTGGCGATGAAAGCGCGCATTGCCGCCATCAATCCAGCCTGCATCGCGACGCCGATCGAAGAGTTTGCCACTTTCGACAATGTCGCGACTTTGCTGCCTCCGTGCGATTGCGTGATCGATGCTATCGACCAGGTGCGCCCCAAGGCGGCGTTGATCGCGCATTGCCGGGCGGCGGCGGTTCCCGTCGTCACAACCGGCGCAGCGGGCGGCAAGCGCGACCCGACGCGTATTTGCGTGGAGGATCTATCGCGCACGACGCAGGATCCGCTGGCGGCCAAGCTACGCGCGACTTTGCGCCGCGATCATGGTTTCCCTCGCGACCCGAAAAGGAAGTTCGGAGTCGAATGCGTCTATTCGACCGAACCGGTGCGGCGTCCCACCACGGCTGACTTTTGCGAAAGCCCGACCGCCGGGCTTTCCTGCGCCGGCTACGGCTCGTCCGTATGCGTGACGGCCAGCTTCGGCTTCGCCGCCGCGAGCATAGCACTGGAACTGGTCGCCGCGACTTGACCGGTATACTTCGCGCCATGATAGCGAAGCGGTGCATTGCGATACTTGGTGGAGGGCCGGCGGGACTGTCGGCGGCGTTGTGGCTGCGCAACCTCGGCTTCGAGCCCTGCGTGCTCGACGCAGCAGAACGTCCCGGCGGGATGCAGAACCTCAATTTCCTTGCCAACGACTGGGTGCTGGGCCAGACCGGCCAGACCGGTCCGGCGCTGGCAGCGCGCTTTGTCGACCATGTCGTCAGCGACGGCGTTCAGATACGAACCGGCATCAGGCCCGTGCGACTGGAAGGAACTGCCGGCGCGTTCCGGTTGCAGTTAAGCGACGGATCGCCGCTTGACTGCATTGCCGTGCTGGTTGCGACGGGCACACGCTATCGCGCCGAGGAGGTGCTGACGGCCGTGGCAGTCATTTCCGACATTCCACGCGAGCGCATCGCCTATGGACCGCATGCCTTTGCCGAACTCGGCGCCCTCGCCGGACAGCGCGTTCTCATCATTGGCGGCGGCGACAATGCCTATGAAAACGCGCGCCTGCTCGCGCCAGTCGCGGCGATGGTGCATATCGCCATCCGTTCGCAACCGCGGGCGCAGCAAGGTCTTGTTGCCGCTGTTGCGGTCGAGGAAGCCGCTGGCCATTGTCGTGTCCTTTGCCCTGCCGTGGTCGAATCGATGGCGTCGACTAGCGCCAGCATCGAAGTGACGCTCGCTGTCTCCGACCAAAGGGAACGCTTCGAGGTCGACCGCGTGCATGTGCTGGCCGGCTACAAACCGAATACCGCGTTTCTTCGCGAAATCCTGCCGACGGAGGTGTACGGAAGGTTGCGCTTCGATGGCCAGGATTACCTGATCGTCGACACGGGCGGCAGAAGTGGCGTTCCCGGCCTCTATGCGGCGGGCGATATATGCAATCCACGTTTCCCCTGCGTGGTCAGCGCACTGGCTCAGGGCGCCATGACAGCCAAGACCATCGAAATGGATACCCGGCCCAAGTGAGCGGAAAAGCAGCGGCACCCACAGCGCGCCAGGCCAGCAAGGCCGCTTTCGAAGCCAACAAGCTCGCCAAGTGGCTGCGTCGCGGTGTCGGGCAGGCGATCGCGGATTACAACATGATCGAGGACGGCGACAAGGTCATGGTTTGCCTGTCGGGCGGCAAGGATTCCTTCGGCCTGCTCGACGTGCTGCTCTATCTGCGCGAGCATGCGCCGATCCGTTTCGACATCGTCGTTGTGAATCTGGACCAGAAGCAGCCGGGGTTTCCCGCCGACGTGTTGCCCGCCTACCTTGCCGGCCTGGGTGTTCCGTTCCGGATCGAGGAGCAGGACACTTACTCCATCGTCAAACGGCTCGTGCCGGAAGGCAAGACCACCTGTTCGCTTTGTTCCCGCCTGCGACGCGGCGTTCTCTATCGGGTGGCTGCCGAGCTCGGCGCGACCAAGATCGCCCTCGGTCACCACCGCGACGATATTCTGGAGACCCTGTTTCTCAACATGTTCTTCGGTGGCAAGATGAAGGCGATGTCGCCCAAGCTGGTTACCGACGATGGCCGTCACGTCGTGATTCGACCCATGGCCTATGTGCGCGAGCACGATCTGGAAGCGTGGGCGAAGGTGCGCCAGTTCCCAATCATCCCGTGCAATCTTTGCGGCAGCCAGCCAAATCTTCAGCGAGCCCAGGTCAAGCGGATGTTGCGGGACTGGGAAAAGCGGTTCCCCGGTCGCATCGAGACGCTGTTCCGCAGCATGGCCAATGTAGTGCCGTCGCATCTGTTGGACGCGCAGCTCCACGACTTCAGGAATCTGCGGGCGACCGGGGTTCCAGACCCGCAAGGCGACATCGCCTTCGACGTGGAGGAGTTCTCTAACGATGGTGTAGTCTCCCTACCCCCGGGAGTGCTATGATTCTGAACAATTTTTCGCTTGAAATCTTCGGTTTATGACCGCCCGAATTCCGCCTCCGTCAGGCATCGCCAGTTGCGTCGTGCCGACTCGTGTCCTTATGGGCCCCGGTCCGTCGGACATGCATCCGCGCGTTGTTGCCGCGCTCGGCAAGCCGGCCATCGGCCATCTCGATCCCGCCTTCGTCGCCATGATGGAGGAGATCAAGACGCTTCTGCGCTATGCGTTCCAGACCAGGAACGAGTTGACGTTCGCTGTTTCTGGCCCCGGATCGGTCGGAATGGAAACCTGTTTCGTCAACCTCGTCGAACCGGGCGACAAGATCATCGTCTGTCGCAACGGGGTGTTCGGCGGACGCATGATCGAAAACGTGCAGCGTCTCGGCGGCTCTGCGTTGATGGTCGACGATGGCTGGGGCGAGCCTGTCGATCCGGAAAAGGTTGCCGATGCGCTGAAAGCGAATCCCGACGCCAAAGCCGTTGCATTCGTTCATGCGGAAACCTCGACGGGTGCCCAATCCGATGCGGCTGCCATCGTCGGGCTGGCACGCAACGCCGGCTGCCTGTCCATCGTCGACGCAGTTACCTCATTGGGCGGAACGCCGGTACTGACCGATCAATGGGGCGCCGACGCGGTCTACTCGGGCAGCCAAAAGTGCCTCTCCTGCGTGCCCGGCTTGGCGCCGGTCACGTTCAGCGAGCGGGCCATTGCGCGTCTCAAGGAACGCAAAAACAAGGTGCCCAGCTGGTTCATGGACCTCGGGCTGGTCCTTGAGTACTGGAACGCGCCGGGCGGCAAGCGCGTTTATCATCACACCGCGCCGGTGAATAGCCTGTTTGCGCTGCACGAGTCACTGGTGATGCTCAGGGACGAAGGCATCGAGACCGCCTGGGGGCGTCATCGTTTGCATCATGCGGCGCTGAAGGCTGGCTTGGAAGTGCTGGGTTTGCGGTTTCTCGTTCGCGAAGATGCCCGTCTGCCGCAACTCAACACCGTCCACGTGCCCGTCGGTATCGACGAGGCTGGAGTCCGCAGGCAGTTGCTGGACCGGTACAACCTCGAAATCGGCGCCGGTCTCGGCCCTCTCGCCGGCAAGGTCTGGCGACTCGGACTCATGGGCTACTCGGCTCGCGCCGAGAATGTCGAGCTGTGCCTGGGCGCGCTTGCCGAAACACTGTCCGGCATGGGCGTCGAGGCGGACAAAGGGGCGGCCCTGGCCGCGGCACGATCGATCTTTACGGGAGTTCAGGCCTGACATGACCACCGAACCAGGCAGCGTCAGCGTGCTGTTTGCCGATATCTGCGGCAGCTCGCGTCTCTACGAAAAGCTGGGCGATACCGAGGCTTTGCGTGCAGTGGAGCGCTGCCTGCATCGCATGGAGCGCGCTGCCGAGGCGGCAAAAGGGCGTATCGTCAAGACCGTCGGCGATGAGATGATGGCGGCCTTCGAGTCTGCCGATGCCGCTGCCCAGGCTGCCGGTGAGATTCAACTGCGTGTCGATGCGCTGCCGCCGGTATCAGGCGTTAGCCTGGCGATCCGGATCGGTTTTCATCACGGCGAAGTCGTCGAGGAGAATGGCGATGTCTTCGGCGATACCGTCAATGTTGCGTCGCGTTTGGCGGGACTCGCCAAGGCCGGCCAAGTGCTCACCACGGCCGAGACGGCTGCGTTGATGTCCGACGAGCTGCGTGATAGGACGCGGGCTATCGACGCCTTGGCGGTGAAAGGCAGGGACGATGCGATCGATGTCGTCGAGGTTCTCTGGGGTCGCGGCGACGAAGACCTGACCATGCGCTTTTCGGCGACACCTCCGGCGGTCAGGGACACCCGCCTGCGTTTGCGCCTCGGCGACCAGGAGGTGTGGTTGGGCGCCTCCAAGCCGAGCGCAATTTTCGGGCGGGATCCCTACGCCGACCTGGTGACTTACGACTCACGGGCTTCGCGCGGTCATGGCAGGGTCGAGCGTCGCCGTGACAAGTACGTCGTGATCGACCAGAGCACCAATGGCACCTACGTCAAGTTTCATGGCGAACCCGAGGTCGTTCTGCGCCACGAAGAGATCATCTTGCGCGGTCGTGGTCAGATCGCATTCGGCCATTCGACAGAGGAACAGGGCGAGGAACTCGTCGAGTTCGAAATCGTCGGCTGACCTGCAATAGAAAACGCCGGCCGAAACCGGCCGGCGTTCGGGAATGTCCGACTGTCAGTTGCTCAAGCAGTTGCTCATGAATTGCTTGCGCTCATCCCCTTTCAGAGCCTTGGTCTTGGCTTCGGCGTTGCAGCTCTTCATTTTTTCCTGCTGCGCCTTCGGGGCGCCCTTGGCATTTTCGCCCTTGGTGGAGAGGCATTCCTTCATGAAGGCCTTGCGCTCGTCTCCCTTCAACGCCTTGGTCTTGGCTTCGGCATTGCAGGTCTTCATCTTTTCCTGCTGAGAGCCGGCAATAGCGGCGGGAGCAGTAACCAGCGCAAACAGCGAAGCGGCAACCAGAGCAAACTTGGAATTCATATTTGCATCTCCTAGGTCATGAGTTATGCAGCAATGGGCACGATACCGACTACGTTGCATTCGGTTGGGCATTCTATGACATTTGGAGACTCGTCTGGCATATTCGGTGGTTCCTTCTTTCGCCTGCCCGCTTTGGACCAACGAACAGTGCCCCTTGGACTCAGTTGGCGCCGTCGTCGGATTCCAGTGCGCGCTGCTGCCGGTCGAGGAATTCCTGCATGCTATCGACGCCGCGTAGTTGAAGGATGGTGGAGCGCACCGCTGCTTCGAGCAATACGGCCAGGTTGCGGCCCGCAGCGACGGGGAGGATCACCTTGCGGATCGGTACGCCGAGGATGGTTTCCGTTTGCGCGTCGAGCAGCAGGCGTTGGGTTTCCGGGCTGGCCTGCGGTCGCTGCAGATGGACAATGAGTTTCATCCGCATCTTGCGTCGGCAGGCGGTTTCGCCGAATACCGCCCGGATGTTGAGCAGACCGAGACCGCGCACTTCGATAAAATCGCGCAGCAGTTCGGGACAGCGTCCTTCGAGAATGTCCAACGAAACGCGCGATACCTCGACGACATCGTCGGCGACCAGGCCATGGCCACGCGAAATCAATTCGAGGGCCAGTTCGCTCTTGCCGACGCCGGAATCGCCGGTAATCATGACGCCCATGCCAAGCACATCCATGAACACGCCGTGCAGCGTAATGGTCTCCGCCAGTTGCCGCGATACGTAGAGGCGCAAGGAATCGATGACTGCCGCAGACTGCTGGGGCGTGGCGAAAAGCGGCGTGTCCGATGACTCGCATACCTTCTGGATGGCAGAAGGTACCTCGCAACCGTCAGCGACGATCAGTGCCGGCGGTTTCGCCGATATGACCTCGGCCATGTGGTTGGTGATGCGCTCCGGGCTTTGCTTGGACGCCCAGGAGATTTCCGGTGAGCCGAGTACCTGCAAGCGGTCGGGATGGATCAGGTTGAGATGCCCGACCAGATCGGCCGGCGATATGTCGTCGCGGGTGATAGTGATTGCTCGATTGAGCGTCCCGCAGATCCAGTTGAGCTGGAGGCGACTGCGATTGCGTTCAAACAGTTGGGCGACGATCAGCTGGCGCACGACCACTGCGCGAACAGCTCGTGCGTCGCCGCCGCGTCCGGGGCAGCTGCCAGGCGTTCGCGGAACGTCTTGTCGGAAAACATCTGAGCCAGTTCGGAAAGCAGTTGCAGATGTTGCTCTGTTGCTGCTTCCGGCACCAGAAGAATGAACACGTAGCCGACCGGTTTGCCGTCCGGGGCGTCGAACTGAACCGGCGTAGCGAGGCGCAAGAACGCTGCGCGAACATCCTTCAGTCCCTTGATGCGACCGTGGGGAATCGCAATGCCCTGGCCGAGGCTGGTCGACCCGAGCTTTTCCCGAGCAAAAAGCGCATCGTACACAAGGCTGCGCGCGAGTCCGTGCTGGTTTTCGAAAAGGATACCCGCTTGCTCGAAGACGCGTTTCTTGCTGCTGGCCTCCAGGCCAACAACGACGTTTTCGATTGGCAGTAGTTTGGCGATCTGGTTCATCGGCAGTCTTTGACCGGGTATGGCCGGCGGGTGGGCCTACCGCAAAAGCTGAAGCGCTGCGGAGTATACCCCCACCCCCGGCGGGAAGAAATGCCTATTCTGCCGCAGCGCGTTTGTCGCGCGCGTGGTCGTTGATTTTTTCCTTGTGTTTCAGCACTTGGCGGTCGAGTTTGTCCGCCAGGGCATCAATGGCGGCATAAAGGTCTGCGTCGTCCGCGTCGGCATAAATGTCCTTGCCCTTGACGTGCAGCGTGATCTCGGCCTTTTGCCTCAGTTTCTGCACCGAAAGCACCACGTGCACACTGGTGACGTGATCGAAATGCCGAATTACCCGCTCAAGCTTTCCCGTGACGTAGTCGTGCAGGGCCGGAGTGACTTCGACGTGGTGGCCGGTGATGTTGAGGTTCATGTTGTCTCCTTCTAGAGCACTTTTCTGAGATTGACCGGCGGGATGTTCAGGGACTCGCGGTACTTGGCGACGGTCCGTCGCGCGACTACGATTCCCTGCTCGCCGAGGATTTCCGCGATCCTGGCGTCGGAAAACGGCTTGTGGCCGTCTTCGGCGCCGACCAGCTGTTTGATCAACGCTCGGATCGCGGTGGATGAGGCTGCCCCGCCGGTGTCGGTGGCGACGTGGCTGCCGAAAAAATATTTGAGTTCGAAAATGCCGCGCGGGCTGGCTAGGTACTTCTGTGTCGTAACGCGCGAAATCGTGGACTCGTGAAGGCTGACGGCGTCGGCGACTTCACGCAAGGTCAGCGGCCGCATGGCGACTTCGCCGTGATCGAAAAATGCGCGTTGCCGGTCGACGATCGACTGTGCCACGCGCTGGATGGTGTCGAATCTCTGTTGGACGTTCTTGATCAGCCATTTAGCTTCCTGCAACTGCCCCGCCAGACTGCCGGCTGAACTACCGCGTCCGCCGCGCTGGCTTTGCAGAATGTCGGCGTACATCCGGTTGATCCGGAGGCGAGGCATGGCGTCGCCGTTCAGGCTGACCTTCCAGATGCCGCGCATCTTCCTGACGACGACATCGGGGATGACGTAACGTGTATCCAGCGGTGAGTACTGGGCACCCGGCCGTGGATTCAGCGACTTGATCAGTGTCTGTGCGTCGCGCAATTCGTCGTCGGAACACCCGAGCGCCTTCCGGATCTTCGTGTAGTCGCGGGCAGCCAAATGATCGAGGTGATCGCAAACGATGATCCGGGCGAGATCGCGCGTCGGCGAAGGCGGCATGTTTTGCAGCTGAAGGTCGAGACACTCTCTGGGGTTGCGGGCGCCGATGCCGGGCGGATCGAGATGCTGCAAGTGGCGCAGCCCGATCGAGAACTCTTCGAGCAATTCCTCGCGGTCAATGTTGCTATCCCCGGCGACGACCTCTATGAGTTCGTCCAGACTCTGTGTCAGATAGCCATCATCGTCGAGCGCCTCGACAAGGATGGCGACCATGCCGCGTTCCCGCTCGTTAAGCTGTGTCAGTGCCAACTGGCTATTGAGATGTTCGCGCAGGCCGACGGCGGCGGCCTGGATTTCCCCGGCGTCGACGTCATCATCTTCAGGGTCGCGGGAACCCTGGCCGGATGGCAGATCGTTCCCCCAAGTGAATTCCGCGGGTTCGTCCGTCTCGCGCTGTGGCGGCTCATCGACCGGGCGCTCCTGAACCTGGGGCTGCGTATCGGCCGACGGCGAAAAGGCTGCGCCGCCCTCCTCCTCCCGCTCCAGCAAAGGATTGTCCTGCAACGCCTGATCGATTTCCTGATTCAGTTCCAGCGTCGACAATTGCAATAGCCGGATCGACTGCTGCAATTGCGGCGTCAGCGCGAGGTGCTGGGACAGCTTGAGCTGGAGGCTTTGTCTCATATTGCGGCGAACGCCGTACTACATGCGGAAATGCTCACCCAAATAGACCTTCCGCACACTTTCATTATCGACGATCTCGGCGGGATGTCCAGCCGCCAGCACCTCGCCGGCGTTGATGATCGTCGCGCGATCGCAGATGCCGAGTGTTTCCCGAACGTTGTGGTCGGTTATCAGCACGCCGATGTCGCGCTCTTTCAGAAAGCGGATGATCTTCTGGATGTCGATGACGGCGATCGGGTCGACGCCGGCAAACGGCTCGTCAAGCAGAATGAAACGCGGGTTGGTGGCCAGTGCCCGGGCGATTTCGACGCGCCGCCGCTCGCCGCCGGATAGGGACAGCGCCATGTTGTCACGCAGATGGGAAACGCGAAGGTCATGCAGCAGATCGTCGAGGCGTTCCTCGATGGCATCGTCGTCGAGGCCGTCCTGGAGTTCCAGAACGGCCCGGACATTGTCGGCGACCGAAAGTTTGCGGAACACCGAGTTTTCCTGCGGCAGGTAGGAGACGCCGAGGCGCGCCCGTTTGTGGATCGGCATGTGGGTAAGATTGGCGCCCGGCTCTCCGTCGCCGTTTTGCAGGCGAATTTCGCCGCCGTCCGAAGCAACCAGGCCGACGATCATGTAAAAGCAGGTCGTTTTGCCGGCACCGTTCGGGCCCAGCAGCCCGACCACTTCGCCGCCCTTGACGTCAAATGACACGTCCTTGACAACGGTACGTGCGCGGTACTGCTTGCGCAGGTTGAAAACGGACAAGGTGCTCATTCCGGTTCGCCTTGCGGATCTTTCAGTAACTTGCGGATGATATCCGTCGCGAAGCCGCGTCCCTGAAGGAAGCGGGCCTGGCGCGCCCATTCGCGGGTATCGCATGGGGGGGCCGGGAATTTCTTGGCCCAGACCACTCGGGCGCGATCCAGTTCGCTGTCAAGCTCGGCCATGTCGGCGCCGGCCAGTGCCGGATCGAGACCGCGGGCGCGAAGATCCTGACGTAGTCGCGTGGTGCCGAATCGGCTAGCGTGGGCTCGCACGTAGGCGCCAGCGGCACGAACATCCGAGAGCAAGCCCTCGCTTTCCAGTTGATTGATCACGTTGCCGATTTCTTCGTCTGTGCCGTGGGCGGCCAGCTTGCGGTTCAATTCGGCGCGGCTGTGTTCCCGTCGCGCCAGCAATCGAAGTGCTCGCCGCCTCAGTTCATTCACTCGGCGCCAGCGGCGGTGTCGATGGCGGCGACTCCCACCGCGGCACGCACCTTGTTTTCGATTTCCGCCGCAATGTCCGCATGTTCCCGCAGGAATTCGCGGGCGTTGTCCTTGCCCTGGCCGATCTTTTCGCCGTTGTAGGCATACCAGGCACCCGACTTGTCGACGAACTTGTGCTCGACGCCGAGTTCGATGATCTCGCCTTCGCGGGAAATGCCCTCCCCGTAAAGGATGTCGAAGCGCGCTTCGCGGAACGGTGGGGCTACCTTGTTCTTGACGACCTTGACCTTGGTTTCGTTGCCGATGACCTCGTCGCCCTTCTTGATGGCGCCGGTGCGACGGATGTCCATGCGCACCGAAGCGTAGAACTTGAGGGCGTTGCCGCCGGTAGTCGTTTCCGGGTTGCCGAACATGACGCCGATCTTCATGCGGATCTGGTTGATGAAGATCACCAGTGTGTTGGTGCGCTTGATGTTGCTGGTCAGTTTGCGCAGGGCTTGCGACATCAGGCGCGCTTGAAGGCCGGGCAACTGGTCGCCCATTTCGCCCTCGATTTCGGCCTTGGGCGTCAGTGCCGCTACCGAATCGATCACGATCAGATCAACACCGCCGGAGCGCACCAGCATGTCGGTGATTTCGAGCCCCTGTTCGCCGGTATCGGGTTGGGAAATCAGCAGATCCGGAACATTGACGCCCAGCTTGGCGGCATAACCCGGGTCGAGGGCGTTTTCCGCGTCGATATAGGCGGCGGTGCCGCCGGCCTTCTGGACTTCGGCGACGACATGGAGGCACAGCGTCGTCTTGCCCGAAGATTCCGGCCCATATACTTCCACTACGCGGCCACGGGGCAGGCCGCCGATGCCGAGCGCGATATCAAGCCCGAGCGAACCGGTGGAAACGGTTTGAATGTCGTCGGTGGCGAGGCCTTCGCCCATCTTCATGATGGAGCCCTTGCCGAACTGCTTTTCGATCTGTGCCAGCGCCGCCTGCAGCGCCTTGGTCTTGTTCTCGTCCATGTGTGATTCTCCGAAGCCGAAAGGATTATGGCACAGTTTTTGCGCCGCCTATTTCACTCGCGCGAGCAGGCCTTCAAGCGCATGAATCACCGCCTGGCGGCGGACGGATTCGCGGTCGCCATCGAAATGATGGCGTTCGGTTTGCGGCTCTTCACCCAGCTTGCACCAGGCGAAGCATACGGTGCCCACTGGCTTATCCGGTGAGCCACCCGTAGGCCCGGCAACACCGGAAACAGCCAATGAAAACATGGCGTTGGAGTTTACCAGTGCTCCCGCCGCCATTTCCGCCGCCGTTTCCTCGCTGACTGCACCGTAGTCGGTGATGCATTCCGGGCTCACCCCGAGCATTTCCACTTTAGCGTCGTTCGAATAGGTGATGAAGCCGCGATCGAACCAGGCCGAACTGCCGGAGGTGAGCGTCACGACTTGCGCAACCCAGCCGCCGGTACAGGATTCGGCGGTGGCGAGTGTCAGGGACTGCTGCTTCAATGCAGCGCCGATCTTCCGGGATAGTTCGTCGAATTGGGTATCCATTACAGGAAGCGCTCCAGAAGGGACTTGAACAGGGCGAGCGTCAGCACCGTGTAGCCGGCAGCGACCAGATCGTCCATCATCACACCGAAACCGTTCTTGACCTCGTTGTCGAAGTAATGCGCCGGCGGTGGCTTCACGATATCGTAGAACCGGAACCAGAGAAAGGCCGTCAACTGCCACATGCCGGTCGGCGGTGCCAGCATCAGGACCGCCCAGAACGGCACGATCTCGTCCCAAACGATGGAGCCATGGTCGGCGACGCCCAGTTTGTGTCCAGTGAGATGGCAGGCAGGAATACCCAGCGCGAACATCAGCACCAGAAAGCCGCCGAACCAGATGTCATCGACGAAATAGTGGCGCAAGAGCGGGTAGGAAAGCCAGGCGAACAAGGTGCCGGCCGTGCCGGGCGCGAAGGGCGACAGACCGCTACCGAAGCCGCAGGCAATAACGTGGGCGGGATGTTGCAGCAGGAATTTGAAGGGGGGCGCGGGGGCCTTGGCCATTTCCGTACACTACCCAAAACACGACGCCGGTGGAGGATGACCTTCAGTTCGCACCGGAACCGAAATGGTCGTAGCCCGAGGGATGGATCTCGACGGGGTTGCCGTCGGCATCGGGAAAAGTCAGCCGTGGCGATACGCCACTCGTGATGCTGCCGATACGGGTGAGCGCCAACCCGAGCCGTTCGACGAGTGCCTCCACTTCACCGCGCAAGGCTGCGGGTGCCGTGAACGCCAGTTCGTAGTCGTCGCCGCCGGAGAGCCGGCATTCGCGTTCGATGCCGGTCGGCGGCAGTCCGGGAATGTCCAGATGGGCGCTGACGTGCGATTCGTCGAGGATGTGGCCAAGGTCGGCGAGCAGCCCGTCGGACACGTCGATCGCCGCCGTTGCCAGCCCGCGCAGCGCCAGCCCAAGCGCCACGCGCGGTTGCGGGCGATGCAAGGCGGCGAGGCATTCGCTGCGGTCCGGCTCTTCGAGCACGATCCGGCTCTGCAAATGCGCCAGCCCGAGCGCGGCCCGGCCGACATGACCCGAGACCCAGACATCGTCGCCGGCCTGTGCGCCGGAACGCAGCAATGCCTGACCCGGCGGCACCTCGCCAAAAATCGTCACGCAGAAGTTGCGAGGTCCTTTGGTCGTATCGCCACCGATGACGTCGATGCCGAATTGGTCCGCGCAGGCGAAGAAGCCGCGCGAAAACTTCTCGATCCAGCTCTCGGTCGCCGCGGGCAGCGCCGCCGCCAGTACCACCCAACGCGGCTGCGCGCCCATCGCCGCCATGTCCGAAACATTGACGGCCAAGGTCTTCCAGCCGAGATCCTCCGGATCGGCATCGGGCAGGAAATGAGTTCCCGAGACCAGCATGTCAGTGGATACGACCAGTTCCATGCCGGCCGAGGGGCGGACGATGGCGCCATCGTCGCCGACGCCGAGCACCGTGTGGCGCGTCCGACGGCGGAAGTAGCGGTCGATCAGCGCGAACTCGGACGGCATCGCCGCTACGGTTGGTGCCCGGCCGGCCTGGCTTCGTCCGGCCGCAGCATCGGCGCCAATTTGTCGAGCACGCCGTTGACGAATTTGTGGCCGTCGGTGCCGCCGTAGGTCTTGGCCAGCTCGATGGCTTCGTTGATGACGACGCGGTACGGCGTCTCCGAATGAAAGCGCAATTCGCAGGCGCCGAGCAGGAGAATGCTGCGCTCGATCGGCGATACCTCTTCCCAGGCCCGATCGACATGCGGCGCGATCGCATCGCGCAGCTCCGGGACATGGGCCAGCGTTTCTTCGAGCAAGGTCGCGTACAGCTTCGTGTCGGCCTTGTCGAAGCCGGCGACCGATTCGGCGTGCGCGCGAATCGCCGCCATGTCGTTGCCGCCGAGCTGATGCTGATAGAGCCCCTGGATCACGAACTCGCGGGCGCGGTGCCGCGGCGAACGGCTCACTTGACGGCCTTCAGCAGATTGGCCATCTCGACCGCGCATTGCGCTGCCTCCACGCCTTTCTGGTGCATGCGCACTTCCGCCTGTTCGTCGTTTTCCGTGGTCAGCACTGCATTGGCGACCGGAATTCCCGTCGCCAGTTGTACTTCGCTCACGCCGCGCGCGGATTCGTTGGCGACGATTTCGAAGTGGTAGGTCTCGCCGCGGATCACGCAGCCCAGCGCCACCAGCGCGTCGAATTTGCCGCTTTTCGCCATGGTTTGCAGTGTCAGCGGAATTTCCAGCGCGCCCGGCACCGTGGCCAGCGTCGTCTCCGCGACGCCGAGCCGGCGCAACTCATGGCAGCAGCCGGAGAGCAGGCCCTCGCCGATATCCTTGTTGAAGCGCGCCATCACGATGCCGACTCGCAGTCCGACGCCAGCCAGGTTCGGCTCGATTTCGCGAATGTCGCCGCACTTGCCGGTTGCGGCCGGTGTGCCAGGAGGATTCGGTTTAAAGCTCATGCCGCTGCCTCCTTGAACATGTCGAAACTCCGACCGCCTTTGCGTCGGCAGCTGGCGGCACGAATGGCCGCTACGCCCCCGCTCGCCTTGCTCGCGGGTCCCCCTCCGCTATTCATGCCGCCTCCTCGGGAGTCAGATAACCGCAGACTTCGAGCCCGAAGCCGGCCATGCTGGGCATTTTGCGCGGGCTGGCGAGCAGGCGCATTTTCCCGACGCCCAGTTCGCGCAGGATTTGCGCGCCGATGCCGTACATGCGCGGATCCCACTTCGCCGCCTGGTTTCCGCTCTCGCCACGCAGTTCCGCCAGCAGATCGCCGGCTGCCTCCTTGCGATGGAGCAGGACGATGACCCCCTTGCCGTTGCGACCGATCGCCCGCATCGCCTGATCGACGCTGAAGCTGTGACGATGGCTGGCGCAATCGAGGAAGTCGAGTACCGAGATCGGCTCATGCACGCGGACCAAGGTTTCCTGATCGGTGACGATCTCGCCCTTGGAAAGCGCCAGGTGAACTTCGCCGCTGGTTCGATCGGCGAAGGCGCGCAGACGAAAAGCGCCGTGGGCGCACGAAACTTCGCGATCGGCGACGCATTCCACCAGCGTTTCGTTTTCCGAACGGTAGTGGATCAGATCGCTGATGGTGCCGATCTTCAACTGATGCCGGGCGGCGAACTCGACCAGTTGCGGCAGACGCGCCATCGAGCCGTCTTCGTTCATGATCTCGCAGATCACCGACGCCGGCGCCAGGCCGGCCATTTGCGCCAGGTCGCAGCCAGCTTCTGTATGGCCGGCGCGCACCAGCACGCCGCCCGAACGCGCCATGATCGGGAACACATGGCCGGGCTGGACGACGTCCTCCGGCTTCGCATCGGCCGCCACGGCCACGCGCACGGTGCGCGCCCGGTCGTGGGCGGAGATGCCGGTAGTGACGCCTTCGGCGGCCTCGATCGAAACGGTGAAGGCGGTGCTGTGCGGGCTCTTGTTGTCGCGCGCCATCTGCCAGAGGCCGAGTTGCCGGCAGCGGTCCTCGGTCAGCGTCAGGCAGACCAGCCCGCGGGCGTGCGTGACCATGAAATTGATCGCCTCGGGCGTTACGTGCTCGGCGGCGAGAACCAGGTCGCCTTCGTTCTCGCGATCCTCCTCGTCGACGAGGATGACCATTTTGCCGGCGCGCATGTCGGCGACGATGTCCTGGATGGGGTTGATGCTCATGGGGGTGCTTTCTCGGATGGGGCGCCGATTTTACGCCGGTGTCTCGGGATTCATCATCCGTTCGACGTATCGGGCGATCAGATCGACTTCGAGATTGACCCTGGCGCCCGGCCGGCAGCGCTTCAGCGTCGTGACCTCGACCGTGTGCGGAATCAAATTTATCGAAAACTCGGCGCCGCTCACGCGGTTGGTGGTCAGCGATACGCCGTCGACGGTGATCGATCCCTTGCGGGCGATGTACTTCGCCAGGTCCTGCGGGGCGCGGATGACAAGCTCGTGCGACTCGCCGATCCTGTCGAACTTCAGCACCTCGCCGACGCCGTCGACATGGCCGGAAACCAGATGGCCGCCGATGAAGTCGGACAGGCGCATGGCCTTTTCGAGATTGACTTCGCCCGGCGCGTCGAGGCCGACGGTGCAATCCAGAGTCTCGCGGGAAACATCGACCTTGTAGCTGGCGCCGCCCTTCTCGATCACGGTCAGGCAAACGCCGCCGTGCGCGATCGAATCGCCGACGGCGACGTCGGCGAGGTCAAGGCCGGGCGCCTCGACCGTCAGGCGCAAGCCTTTTTCGAGGGTCTGCAAATGCGTGATTCTGCCGGTGGTGGCGACGATGCCGGTAAACATGCTCGGGATATGCCTGAGAGTGGGAAGGCCGCATTATAAGTCGCGACCGCTGGCCCAAGGAATTCAGGGGCGAAGCGCCAGATCGACCGAGGCCAGAAATTCGTCGGCTGCCTGATAGCCGACGACGCGCACATCGGTGACCTCCTGACCCCGACGGTCGAAGAAGATGATGCCCGGCGGACCGAACAGCCCGAAGCGCTTGAGCAGTGCGATGTCGTCTCCGGAATTGGCGGTAACGTCGGCCTGCAGCAGACGTACGTTGGCCAGTTTCGCCCGCACTCGCGCGTCGGAGAACGTGAACTTCTCCATCTCCTTGCAGGACACGCACCAGTCGGCATAGAAGTCGAGCATCACGGACTGGCCGTTGGCGGCGGCCTCGCCGACGCGGGCATCGAGTTCGGCCACCGACTTCACCCGCTCGAAAGTCAGCCGTGGCGACACGCCGACGGCGGCCTCGCTGCGCAGGAATTCGAGCGGCTGCAGCGGGTCGCGGGCGCCGCCGAGCACGCCGGCGAGCATCGCGGTGCCGGCCAGCAGCATCAGCACGCCGACTCCTTTCCAGAGCCGGTTCCAGTTGCCGCTGTGCGGTGGCAGCGGGTCGAGCGCATGCATGTAGATCGCCGGCACGATCAATAGCGCCGCCCAGCCGAGCATTTGCGCCCAGACCGGGATGACCGGCGTCACCAGCCACAAGGCGGTCGCCAGCATGATCACGCCGAAGAATTTCTTCACCGCCTCCATCCACGGCCCGGCCTTGGGCAGCAGCGAGCGCGAGAAGACGCCGACCAGGATCAGCGGCGCGCCCATGCCCAGCGCCATGGCGAACAACGCCGACCCGCCCAGAACGGCGTCCTTTGTTTGCGCGATGTAGAGCAGCGCGCCGGCCAGCGGCGCGGCGACGCAGGGGCCGACGATCAGCGCCGACAGCGCGCCCATGATGGCGATGGCGCCGAAGCTGCCGCCCTGCCGGTTGGCTTCTTCCGAGAGCCGGCTTTGCAGCGCAGCGGGCAGTTGCAGTTCGTAGAAGCCGAACATCGACAGCGACAGAACCACGAATACCAGCGCGAAGCCGCCCAGTACCCAGGCGTTTTGCAGCGCGGCGGAAAGCAGAGTGCCCGAGAAACCGGCGGCGACGCCGACTGCGGCATAGGTGACGGCCATGCCCATGACGTAGGCGAGCGAGAGCCAGAAGGCGCGGGCGTGCGTGACCGCGTGGCCATGGTTGACGATGATGCCGGAGAGGATCGGCACCATCGGAAACACGCAGGGGGTGAAGCTGAGCAACAGGCCGAAGCCGAAGAAACTGGCGATGATCAGCCAGAAGCTGCCGTTCTTGAGCAATTGGCTGATCTTCGAAGACTCGTCGCCGTCGGCGGCGGGCGCGCCCGCGTTCGGGAGCGGGGCCGCCGTGGCAATCGGCGTCGCCGCTCCGATCTTCGACAGGTCGACCACCGCCTGCTGCGGCGTCGGCGGGTAGCAGATGCCCTCGTCCCAGCAGCCTTGCGATACCGCCTTCAGCGTGAAGGTGGTGGCGCCGCCCGCTTCGACCGGAATGCGGATGGCGACCGAGCCGCGGTAGGTCTCGACCTTGCCGAAGAACTCGTCGTCCTTGACGTGGCCGGCGGGGAAGACCGGTTCGCCGAGCTTGACCGTCGCGGGTTCGGCGGTGAAGCGGAACTTCTCGCGGTACATGTAGTAGCTGTCTGTGATCTCCCAGCGCGCCTCGACGGTATGGTCGTCGATCGCCTGCACCGAGTAGCGGTAGGCCAGTTCCGGTTCGAGCGGCTCCGCGGCCGACGCGGGCAGGGCAAGGCAGGCGAACAGCGGTAACAGCAGGCGGATTGGGTTCATGGGCTTACGGGGTTGCGGGCCTGGTTTCGGCCGCCACCCAATCGAGGTAGGCAGGGAGGCCGTGGCTAATTGGGACAGCGACGATCTCCGGAAGTTCGTAAGGGTGCCTGGCGCGAATCGCCGCCTCCAGCGCAGGGTAGCGTTCGGCAGTGGTCTTGATCAGCAAGGGTATTTCCTCGGCCTCCTCGACCTTGCCCTGCCAGCGATAGACCGAGCGGCAGGGGGCGAGGATGTTCACGCAGGCCGCGAGGCGCGCTGCGATCACCTCATCGGCCAGCGCCCGGGCGTTAGCTATATCGGGCCAATTGGTTAATATGAGCAAGGTGTCCATACTACTATTCTAACGTTGGGGCACGACCGGTTCGGGGAGGGATGGCATGAGCAAGCTGATACGCGACCTGAAGGAAGCGGAGCAGCGCAGGAAGGCCGAAGACGACCAACTGGCGGCGGATCGCGAAGGCGAGGCCGCGGCCCTGGCCTGGCTGGCCGACGAAGCGAACGGCACAGCCAGGGCGACGGAAATCCGGGAGACCCAGCGCGAAGCACTGGAGGTCGCGCGGCGACGCGCCAAGGCCGAAGCTGCCGCGATCGAACAGGCCAGAGCGCGGCTGAAGGCCGATATCGCGGCGCGTACCTTGACTGCGGAGCGTATTGCGCTCGAGCGCGACAACGAGCGTCTGGCCCGGCAACGTCAGGAAGCGGAGGAACAGGCTTTGGCTGAAGCGCGCCGCCGTGAGCAGGCGGCAGCCGACTTGCGCGATGCGATCGCTGCGCGCCTCAAGCGCGAAACCGAGGCGCTGGCGGTGGCCGAAGCCCGCGCGCAATCCGAGCAGGCCGCCGTGCAGGCGGCCAACGAAAAGACACAGATGGAGCGCAGCCTGGAAGCGGTGGAAATGTCGCGTGTAGCCGCCGAGCGTGACGCGGCGGACCTGGCGAAACAGCGCGGCGACCGGGAAAACGAGGCGGCGCAGGCCAAAGCGGCCCGGCGCGAAGTGCAGGCGCATTTGCGCCAGATGGCCGCGCAAGCGCACGGGCCGAGTACCCGTCCTGCCGGCCTCGATCAGCCGACGGTGCAGATGGATTCGTCGAATGCGGCGATTGTCGATCAGTTGGAAGACAGCGCACCGTCGCGTCGCGGTTACCTGGTTCCGGGCGTGGCTTTGGCCGCCCTTTTGCTGGGCACCGCACTGGGCTGGCTGGTGGCCACGGAAAGCCAGCCGCCTGCCACCGCGGTCGTCGCTGCACCCGCGCCCTTGCCCGCCACCACACCCGCTCCCCCGCCCGCCACCCTGCGCCTCGAAACCGATGCCGAGGCCTTCGGGCGGCGTGTCGCCACGGCTGACTTTCAGGATCAGGACAGCAACCGCCGCCTGATCAATCCCAGCGCAATCCAGTAGCAGACGACCGTAATCGTCGCCAGCACGGCGATGTGCAGCCAGGCCATGTCGGGCACCTGGCCGAACAGCAGCGGGCGGATCAGCGCTACCGCGTGCGTCAGCGGCAACACCTGCGCTACCGCCTGGAAGGCCGTGGGCAGTTGTTCGAGCGGGAAGAACACGCCCGAAAGCAACATCATCGGGGTGATGAACAGCGTGAAGTAGTACATGAAAAAGTCGTAGGACGGCGCCAGCGCCGTGACGATCAGGCCCGGCGCGGCGAAGGCGAGGCCGGTCAGGAAGACGCAGGGAATCGCCCAGAACGCCAGCGGCGAGTGCGTCAACCCCAGCACCGCGATGACGATCAGGATGGCAATTCCCGAAAGCATGGCCTTGGCGGCCGTCCAGAGCAGTTCGCCGAGCACGATGTCGTCGAGCGAGATCGGCGCGTTCATGATTGCGTCCCAGCTCTTCTGCACATGCATGCGCGCGAAAGCCGAGTAGAGCGCCTCAAACGAAGCGGCGTTCATGGTCGACGCGCACACCGTGCCCGCGGCGAGGAAAGCGATGTAGGATCCGCCGCCGAATGCCGGCAGCGCCTGGGGCAACAGGCTGCCGAGTCCGTAACCAAGGCCGAACATGTAGATCATCGGGTCGGCGAGGTTGCCGAGAATGGATGGAATGGCGAACTTCCGCCAGACCATGAAGTTGCGCCGCCAGACGGAGACGGCGCGCCACGAGAGGCTGGGTGGGGCAAAATGCGCAGCGGCTTCCATCATCAGTCCCTCAGTTCGTGGCCGGTGAGTTTCAGGAATACGTCTTCGAGGTTGGACGGCCGCAGCGGCGACGGCGAGACGGGAATGTGCTCGGCGATCAGCGCCTGCGGCGTGCCTTCGGAAATGATGCGCCCCTCGTCCATGATGGCGAGCCGGTGGCACAGGCGCTCGGCTTCCTCCATGAAATGCGTGGTAAGCAGGATGGTCTTGCCTTCGGCGAGCAGGCCTTGCAGGCGTTCCCAGATCAGGTGGCGCGCCTGCGGGTCCAGCCCGGTGGTCGGCTCGTCGAGCACCAGCAGGTCGGGGTCGTTGATCAGCGCCCGCGCCAGCGTCAGACGCCGCTTCATGCCGCCCGACAGCTCGCGTATTTGCGCGTTGGCCTTGCTGGACAGGCCGGCGAAATCGAGCAGGCGCGGAATGCGCGCGCGGATCGCGGCGTCGTCGATGCCGAAGTAGCGACCGAAGACCAGCAGGTTCTCGGCGGCGGTGAAGTCCGGGTCGAGGTTGTCGAACTGCGGCACCACGCCGATGCGCGCCCGCGCCTCGCGGGCGCGGGCGGGTATCGGCTCGCCGACCAGGGAGATGCTGCCGCTGTCGGGCCCGGTGAGGCCGAGGCAGCAGCGCAATGTCGTGGTCTTGCCCGCACCGTTGGGACCGAGCAGGCCGAAGCACTCGCCCCTCGCCAGCGCGAAGGAGATGCCGGCTACGACTTCGCGACCGCCGTAGCGCTTGTGGAGGTCGGTGACGACCAGCGGTTGGTTCAGGGTTTCCATGCGTCGTGGATGATCTTGCGGATGAGGTGCAGCCGGCGGTGGAAAAAGTGGTCCGCCCCCGGAATGACGGTCACCGGCAACTCCAGAGGCTCCGCCCATTTCAGCACATTGGCGAGCGGCACGGTTTCGTCCTCGGAGCCGTGAATGACAATGGTATCGGACGCCACCGTTTCGGTTTCGTACTTGCGGTCGCCTTCTATGAAGCCGGCGGCGGTGCCTACCAGCACCAGTCGGCGCGCAGGGTGGCGTCTTGCCATGGCTGACTTTCGCAGCCGGTCGGCCAGCCGCGTCACCACGTAGGCGCCGAACGAAAAGCCGGCGAGGTAGAGCGGCACGTCGCCGAAGCGTTCGCGCGCGTAGTCGTGCACCAGCAGCAGGTCGTCGGTTTCGGCGATGCCGCGATCATGCGCCCCCTCGCTGCCGCCGACGCCGCGGAAGCTCGGTCGCAGCGTGTGGCAGCCGAGTTCGCGAAACGCCTTCGCCAGCGTGGTGACCACCTTGTTGTCGGCGGTGCCGCCGAACAATGGGTGCGGATGGGCAACGATTGCGATACCGGTCGCCGCCTCTTGCGGTTCGACGAAGACCTCGATCTTGCCGGCCGGGCCGTCGAGCAGAACGCGCTCGTGACGGCTCATACCTTCAGTCGTTCGACGACCTTGCCCTGGACGAGGTGGGAGTCGATGATCTCGTCGATGTCTTCCTGGTCGACGTAGGTGTACCAGGTCGCCTCGGGATAGATGACGACGACCGGCCCGAGGTCGCAGCGATCCAGGCAGCCGGCGTTGTTGATGCGCACCTTGCCGGGAATCCTGTCGCCGAGTTCCTTGACGCGCTGCTTGCAGTAGTCGCGCATTACTGCCGCGCCGTGGTTGTTGCAGCACATCTCGCCGGCTTCACGCTGGTTGGTGCAGAAGAAGACGTGGTACTTGTAGTGGCTCATGGGGTTCTCTCGGGGGCGGGATACTTGACTGCGTTTTTCGCAATCTTATCGCGTGCCGCGGCAATGGGGTCGATGCCCAGCGCGTCGGCCAATTCCACGAGATAGATCAGGGTATCGGCCAACTCGTCGCGTACCTCGGCGAGCTTGTCCGGCGCCAGCGACAGGCTTTGCTCCGGGGTGAGCCACTGGAAATGCTCGACCAGTTCCGCCGCCTCGACGATCATCGCCATGGAGAGATTTTTCGGCGTATGGAACTGCCGCCAGTCGCGGGCGGTGGCGAAGTCGCGCAGGGCATCGCGCAGGCTGGCGAGATCATGGATGGATGCGGGCTCAGAGTTCATTGTCGGTTCTCGTCAGGATCAGCCACGGCAGGGCGAGGAACGGCCACAAGTTGGAAGCCAGTTGGGTGAGGCCGTGGAAATTGAGGAACTGGCCAGGATTCCAGGTCTGGTAGGTGTGCGCCAGATAAGGGTTCTCGGGAGCGATGTTCACCAGCGTCGTCGCGACGAGCAGCGCCAGCGCCGCCAGTGCCCGCTGCCAGCGCGGCTGCAGCGGTGTCGCCAAGAACCACAGCAGCAGCCCGGTGACGAGCCCGCCGACGCTGCCGGGCGTCGCCCAGGCCAGTCCGGCGCTGCCATGCATCATCAGCAGCAACGCGAAACTTTTCGCGGCCAGTCCGGCGCCGACGATGCCCGGCGCCAGACCGGGGTGCCAGGGCCGCGCCAGCAGCGACACGATGAGCGCGATGGCCAGCGTATGGGCGCCGACGATGGCGGCTTCGATACGGACGAAACTGCCGGCCGAGTAGTCGAGCGGCGCGGGAACATCGAGCAAACTGCGCAGGCTGCCGTTGCCGAACAGCAGCGTGTCGGGATTGAATTGGGTCAGCAGCCACAGCCAGATCAGCAGCAGTCCGGCGTCCGGCATCTTGCCAGCCACGAACCAGCGTCGCCGCAGGCTGTCGAGGCGGCCGCCATCGAGCATCGACCTGCCCCAGACTGCGCCGGCCAGCGCACCGGCCAGTGCGCCCATGGCGTTGCAGGCCAGATCGAGATTGGAGGGCACACGGCTGGGCAGGAAGTTTTGCAGGACTTCCATACCCAGGCTGATCGTCGTGCCGATCAGGACGGCGGCGCCGACTGCCGCCAGCGGCGTCAACCGCTGCCGCAATGCCGCGACCCAGAGGAAGCCGAGCGGCAGGTAGGCGCCGACGTTGATGGCGATGTCGAAGGTGGTGGTGTAGCGCGGCCACTCGTTGCCCAGAAAGGCCGTCAGTGGCGCGCCGGAGTGGCGCCAGTCGGTGAGCGGGTACAGGCTGCCGTAGATCGCCAGCAGCGAATAGGCGCTCGCAAGATAGAGCGGGAGCGGCGAAAAGGGTCTCGCCACCGCTCGCGTCCGGTTACGTCGCGCGGGCCGTCGCCAACCGTTCCCGCAGTCGACGCAGCACTTCGGCAGGCGACAGCCGCGCCGCGTCGAAACGCGGCAACTCGATGCCGTCCAGCGTGTTCTTGACCAGCAGGCCGAGGTCGGTATCGCCCTCGTTGAGCAGGCGACGGCTGAAGAACAGCGTGTCGGGATCTTCCTCGCGCGTCAGCAGGGCGATGAAATCGCGGCTCCGGGCGGAGATGGTGAGGTCGGCCGGCGCGCTGTCGAAGATCGGCCGGAAGCCGCGGCTGCCGTAGGCGAAGCGCAAGGTCATGCCCGCGTCGAGGACGCGGATGGCGAAGCGCTTGCCGATCAGCGGCTCCAGCGGCTCGCGCGGAATCATGCGGCCCAGCGCCAAATTGAGGCCGGTGACCAGCGCCAGCGTCGGCGGCAATTGCGGCAGCTTCGCGCCGATCCGCGCGAGCGGTGCCGGCAGCGTGAAATCGGGCAGTTTGAATTGTTGCGTCATGCGGCTTTTCCTATCAGTTCCAGTCCCGGCCGGCCGTGCCAGAAACCGTTGCAGGTGTCGCCGTCCAGGGTGGCGGCCTTGCCGTCGATGCTGGCGCGGAAGGCGGCCACGACTTCCGCCGTACCGGTCGACTGCGGGCTGATGCGCAGGATGTCGACCCCCGCCGCGGCCAGTTCAGGCAAATCGGCATGCAGATTGTATACCTTCGCCGATTGCGTCTGGATGCCGTTCAGCGACAGGAAGTCAGCGCCCTCGCGTGTCCGGATCGTCATGCCGTCCGGGAAATCGATGCACTTGAACTCGCAGGTGTCCTTTTGCAGGTTGAAGCGCCGGGCCGTGAAGCAGCGCGCCGAGTACGCCAGCGGCACGCGGCCGTACACGAAGACCTCGGTGGCGATTCCCGTCGGCAGCATCGGCTTCATGCCGGCCAGCAGCTCGCGGCCCGCTTCGGGCGGCATCACCCAGCGCGACGCGCCCATGTCCGCCAGCAGGCGGAGCGTTTCGGCGTTGAAGACGTTGAGCGTCGGCCCGGCGACGAAGGGAAGCTTCTTTTCAGCCAGCAGGCGCACGGCGCCCATTTCATTCGCCTCGACCACGAAGCGTTCGTTGTCGACCAGTCGCCGCAGAGCCTTGAGGTCGGATTCCGATTCGATGAGCGTCAGCGTCGACAGCACGACTTCCTTGCCGGCATCGGCCAGTTGCGCCGCGAGGTCGAGATAGTCGTCGAGCCGCAGTTCGTGGCGACGCGAGCAGACCGTCTCGCCGAGATAGACGATGTCGACGGGCATCGTCGCGACCGATGCGTAGAAGTCCAGCGTCGTCTGCCGGGGCCAGTAATACTGGAGCGGGCCGAGGGAGAGCTTCATGGCAGTCACTTCCAGGGCCGGTTGTACGCGCCGAGGGTATACGACTGCCCCTCCGAAACCTTGTTCAACTCTGCCATCCACGCCGCCTTGGGCGCGAAGCGGTCGGGGTCGCGCAGGCAGTTGTCGATCGCCTCGCGCCAGACCTTCGTCACCTGCGCGACGTAGGCCGGGCTGCGCTGGCGGCCCTCGATCTTGATGGCGCGGATGCCCATGCGCACGAGTTCCGGCAGGAACTCCAGCGTGTTCAGACTGGCCGGCTCCTCGATCGCGTAATAGGTTTCATCGTCGACTTCGAAGCGGCCCTTGCAGATCGTCGGATAGCCGGTGCGCTCGCCCTCGGCGTAGCGGTCGATGAGGATGCCGTTGAGCCGTGTCTCCAGTCCCTGCGGCGTCTGTTCCCAGCGCACCGCCTTGCCCGGCGAACAGGCGCCGTTGCAGTTCGGCGAGGTGCCGGTGGCGTAGGCCGACAACGCGCAGCGTCCTTCCACCATCACGCACAGGCCGCCGAAACCGAAGGCCTCGATCTCCACCTTCGTGTTGGCGATCACCTGTTCGACCTGCGCCAGCGACAGCACGCGCGGCAGCACCGCGCGCTGGATGCCGAAGCGCTCGTGGTAGAAGTTGATCGCCTCGTAGTTCGTCGCCGAGCCCTGCACGGAAAGATGCAGGCGCAGGTCCGGATGCGCACGCTGCGCGTAGGCCATCAGGCCGGGGTCGGCGAGGATGATCGCATCGACGCCGTAGTCGGCGGCGCGGTCCACGGCGGCGGTCCAGCGCGACCAGTTTTCGTTCTGCGGATAGGTATTGAGCGCGATCAGCACCTTGACCCCGTGGTCATGGGCGTAGCGGATGCCGTCCTTCAGGCTCTTCTCGTCGAAGTTGAGGCCGGTGAAGTTGCGCGCGTTGGTGTCGTCCCGGAAACCGGCATAGACGCAGTTGGCGCCGTTGTCGACGGCGGCCTTGAGCGCGGGCAGTCCGCCGGCCGGACAGACCAGTTCGATGGGGTTGGGGGCGTTCATGGAAATTCCGAAAGGACGAATCGGGATTATACGCAGCCGGTTTTGGCGACAGCTTGATGCCCGTCAAAATCGGGAATAGGCTCGTTAATCCACACAACCCCGAAGGAGATCAAGCGTGAATTCGAGAACGACGAAATGGACAGGAATGGCCATGGCCATACTGTTCGCGGCGCTGGCCGCCGCCCCGGCATTCGCCGACAAGCCGTCCAGGGCAGGCAACGGCAAGCACGAGTCGCGCGCCGAAGACCGCCGCGACGACCGCCGCGATGCCCGCCAGGACAACCGTCGCGACGATCGGCGCAACGAGCGTCGTGACGATGATCGCTACCGGCGTGACTACTGGCATTCCCGCGACGTTCGTTTCCAGGAGCACATGCGCGCCCGCATCGACGTCTACTACGACAGACAGGCACGGCGCGGCCGTTGCCCACCGGGCCTCGCCAGGAAGGGCAACCGCTGCGTGCCGCCGGGTCACTACACCCGTCGCTGGGAACGCGGCCACCCGCTGCCGCGAGGCGTCGTGTATGCGCCCCTGCCCCGCGACCTCGTCGTCCAGTTGCCGCCGCCACCGCTGCACCACGAATACGTGCGCGTCGCTTCCGACATTCTGTTGATCGCCACCGGCACCGCCATGGTCGTCGACGCCATCGAGGACATCGGCCGGAGGCGCTGATTCGCCTCACGAGCAGCCGTCGGCGGCGTACCGCCACGGCTGACTTTTCCGCCGAACCTGACGACTCCGGTCCACATGGTCCTGCTGATACGTTCCCGGAGGCGGTTGATGACATGGAGTCGCGCATTTTCCGTCGGCTTGTCCCGCTGCCCGCTGGAACGGTTTCCAGCGTCGCTGGGCAAGACGAGGTCGGGACGCTGAACACGCGATAGGCAGAGAGTGAAGACCACGATCCCCGCCCCTGTCGTAGCGACTGCTGTCGGTGGCATCATGAAGCTGTACGCACACGCTGCCCACCTCTCGATCGATACGTCGCCGGTCCTTGCCGAATTCGGCATTCGCCTTTCCCAGCTCAGTGCGGTCATTGCGCTCCTGGCCGTCGTCGGCTTCGGACTCGCGAGGACCACGATCAACCCGTTCGACCCATCCCGCGCGTCGACGCTGCTCACCGGCGGCATCTTTCGGATCACGCGCAATCCGCTGTGCCTGAGCCTGCTGCTGCTACTCATCGCGTACGCGGTACGCCTCGGCTCCTGGGTCGAGTGGCTGGGCCCCGCCTTCTTTGCGGCGTACATCACCCGCTTTCAGATCATTCCCGAAGAAAAGGCCCTGGCGGTGAAGTTCGGCGCCGCTTTCCTTGCCTACAAGAGTCGAACTCACCGATGGATCTGAGTCCCAAGCCCCCCGGTCGATCGGACCGGCCTTAGGCGGCGTACCGCCACGGCTGACTTTTCTCCGGAATGTCTCGGTTGTGCCCGATGCGGCCTCTAGACGTATGTGAAGCGGACGTTCAACGTGCTAGCTCAGGGGCGCGAAGCCGGCTTGCCGGCGAAGTGTCCCTCTGGAGCGGAAGGTTGGGCCACATGTGCTGTCTATTGTCGCTTGGCCAGCCAGTCTAGAAAGCGCGGCCCTTCGCTTGGAAGCGAGCGATCATGAGTAACCAAGTTGATAAGTGCGCGAACGATGTACTGGATTGCTTCTTCCTCCAACTCAATTTCGGTTTGCTCGTTATCTTTCAAATCCCTCCAGTGCTTTAGCCAGTTCTTCGCTCTATTCAGATGGGCCTGTGACACAACATTCACAGGGAGGTTGTACTGTGCGCAGAATTTCTTCTTGAGTTGCGAAAAGGCTGATTCGTCCCCCAGCAGTTCACCAACAATTTCTTCGGCTGCACCGGCAAGTGTGATGGCTGGAATATAGGCTTGGTGATCAAGAAGGAGCTTGATCGCCCAGTCCATTTGGTCTACTGCCGCGTCGATTTTTGTGACGGTGAATTTCATGGGGCCCAACGTAGAGCTAACCGGCGCTGCGCGGCTCTATCGCGCAGCGTCCAGCGACCGAAGGGAGCGAGGTTGAGCGCCGGGTTGGGGCGAGGATTGGAACCGCGATGTCTTTCACTAGGCGCAATGCTCCCTACAAAGTGACCAGCAACCGCTCAGAGAAGCGCTGCAAGAAATAGAACGTGGTCGGAAAGGCAACCGCAAAGGCGACAACTCCAACGGCCACATAAAGCATGGCAAAGCCGTAGTCCTCTGAGAGTTCGGCGCGAGCAGACAAATCAGAGCGCCACATGTACCAAACCAAGAGCAACTCCCCCACCACATACACAAGGAGCAAAGACACTGCCAATGCCAGCGCACCAACAACCAAAACCCGGATGGTGGACAGAAATAGGCGCATGGGTCAGCTATTTCGAGAGCCCCAACGTGAAGCTAAGGGGCGCGCCGAAGGCGCGTCCCAGCGACCAGAGGGAGCGAACTTGAGCGTAGGGTTGGGCCACGGCGAAAGGGAGCGTGCCATTGTGAATAGCTCGGGATACTGAAAGCCTCAGGTGCGAACGGCCATAGCCGAACACGACGGGATGCCTGTTATGACCACTACCTTACGACTCCATCTTGGTTTTCATCGAAGTTGGTACCACAGGAAGGGCATCGCCAACGCGCGACGTTGCGGGAGCCAACGAAATGATAGAGGCCGAACGCCACGGCAGCGGCAGCCAAGAATGCAAGTTTCCGCAATCCTGAGAAGGCAAGAACGCCGATAACAGGCACGCCAATTACCGCGACGCCAACCAAATCGATACGATTGTATTTTCGGGCGAAGCGCTTTTCGAGCACGCCGCCGCAATTGGTGCACGTGGATGGTTCAGGCACTGAAGAGGACTTCATGTGTAGGGGCCCAACGTGTTTTCGGGAGCAGTTTTGCTGCATAACTTGGGCGGCTGCTCCCTAACCTGGAGCGCCTAAATAGCCTGAAACCCGCATTGCAACGTGTTCTATCGAGAGTCGTAAGTAAGTTCATACAGTACTAAACGAATCGTGAAAAGCGGCAGCCTTAAGAAACGCCGTCAGCATACCTGCCGAGGGGTCAATTGTCAGCTTTCGGAAGGCACCCTCGATGTCCGCTCCTGGCCGGTTGCCGCCCTGATCACTCGCCCGTGCTAACGTCGGCGTCAGCCACATATTCTTCGTACAGCAGGCTCGCGTGCTCCTTGGCGTCATCGATACTGCCGTATCCGCTCACGCGCACGCCACCCCTCTCGACCCAGTAGCAAGTCGCACCCTCGACATTGCCTTCGACAACGGCAAAGGGACCGAGCTTGTATAAGGTTGCCTTCATTGTCGCCATCTCATATCGGTTGCTGATCTTCCAATATTCTCCCATCAGGCTGATGGAATGTCCGTCATGGACGGCTGCTAGAGATCGCTCCCGCCCAGTCGAAAAGTCAGCCGTGGTGGTACGCCACCCGGGCCGCTATCCGCCCCAGGCGCGGATCAGTATCGGCAGCAGCAGGGCGGTGGCGAGGCCGTTGAGGCCCATGGCGAGGGCGGCGAAGGCGCCTGTCGTTTCGGAAATCTGGAAGGCGCGGGCGGTACCGATGCCGTGGGCGGCGAGGCCGATGGCGAAGCCTTGCACGGCTTCGTCCTTGACGCGCAGCAGGCGGAACAGCCACTGCGCAACGATGGCGCCGAGGATGCCGGTGGCGACGACGAGGACGGCGGTGAGCGAGGGCAGGCCGCCGATCTTTTCGGCAATGCCCATGGCGATGGGAGTCGTCACCGACTTGGGGGCGAGCGACATCAGCGTCGGTCGGCTGGCGCCGAGCGCCCAGCCGACGGCGATGGCGGAGACGATGGCGGTGAGCGAGCCGATGGCGAGCGCGACGAGCGCCGGGCCGAACATGCGCTTGAGGCGCGGCAACTGGGCGTATAGCGGTATGGCCAGCGCGACGGTGGCGGGGCCGAGCAGGAAGTGCACGAACTGCGCGCCTTCGAAGTAGGTGGCGTAGGAGGTGTCCGTCAGCATCAGCAGCGCGACGATGATGGCGACGGCGATGGCGACCGGGTTGGCGGCGGGATTCATGCCGGAGTGCCGGTAGAGCCAGTAGGCGCCCTGGTAGGCAAGCAGGGTCAGCGTCAGGCCGAGCAGCGGCGAAGCGGCGAGATAGACCCAGATTTCGGCGAGGCGTGGTGTCACGGCTGACTTTCCCCGCGCTTGAGGAAGGCGCACAGCAGCAGGCCGGTGACGCCGAGGGTGACGAAGGTGCTGATGACCAGCGCGCCGACGATGGCCGGCCACTCCTCGCCGAGCCGGGAGAAGTGCACCATGACGCCGGCGCCGGCCGGGACGAACAGCAGCGAAAGATGCTGCAGCAGGTTGCTGGCCGTGTCGCGCAATTCGTTGGAGACGCCGCCGCGCACGACCAGCGTGGCGAACAGCAGCGCCATGCCGATCACCGGCCCGGGGATGGGTAGCGCGAAGAACTGGACGATGACTTCGCCGGCGAGCTGATACAGCAGCAACAGGGTCAGCGCGCCCAGCATATCGAATTCAGCCCTGTGGCTGTTCGGCCGGCGGGGCGTGATGCCCGTGGTGCTTGTGATGCTCCGGGCGCGAAGTCAGCGAGCCGACCAGCATGCCGAGGATGGCCATCAGGAAGCCGGCGAACTGGGGCGGCATGAAGCCTTCGCCTTCGGGCAGCCAGAATTCCATCGGCAGCCAGGTGGACAGGCCCAGCACAATCGCCCAGTAGGCGCCGCGGGTGGTCGCGCGCGGCCAGTAGAGGCCGGCGACCAGCGGCACGAAGGCCAGCACCAGCGTGACCTTGTAGGCGTTCTCAACCATCTGGTGGATGCCGGTTTCGTGCTCCATGGCCCAGAGGGCGTAGAGCGTAACCAGCACAGTGAAGACCGCCACCACCCAGCGCGTGATGACCAGCAACTGGTGGTCGGGCAGGTGGCGGCGGCGGGTGATGAAGTCCTTGATGACGTTTTCCGAAATGGTCACCGATGGCGCCAACAGCGTGCCCGAGGCGGTCGACATGATGACCGCCAGCAGCGCGCCGAAAAACACCACCTGGGCGAACAGCGGCAGGTGGCCCTTGACCAGTTCGGGGAGCAGCTTCTGGCTGTCGTCCGCCAGCAGTCTCGTCGCCAGCTCGGGGTCGATCAGGTTGGCGGAATAGGCCATGAACAGCGGCACGGCGGCGAACAGGAAATAGGCGACGCCACCCATGACCGTGCCCCAGACCGCAATGTTCTCGTTCTTCGAGGCGTTGGCGCGCTGGAAGACGTCCTGCTGGGGAATGGAGCCGAAGCCCATGGTCAGCAGGCCGGAGATGAAGGCGATCATCGCGACGGCGTTCATGTCGGGCCAGAAGTGGAACTTCCGGTTGGCCGCGGCATGCTCGATGACGGGGGCGATGCCGCCGGTCATGTCGGCGAGCAGCGTTGCGATGTAGAACAGGCCGATGACGATGATGATCATCTGGAAGAAGGTGGTCAGCGCCACCGACCACATGCCGCCGTAGAGCGTGTACATCAGCACGATGGCGGCGCCGATCAGGATGCCCTGCTGCTGGGTGATGACGCCGTCCGACAGCACGTTGAAGACTAGGCCGAGCGCCGTTACCTGCGCCGAGACCCAGCCGAGGTAGGAGAGCGCGATGGCGATGCCGGTAACGACCTCGACCTTGCGGTCGTAGCGCTCCCGGTAGAAGTCGCCGATGGTCAGCAGGTTCATCCGGTAGAGCTTGCGGGCGAAGAACAGGCCGAACAGGACCAGACACAGCGAGGCGCCGAAGGGGTCGGAGATCAGGCCGGCCAGGTCTTCCTCCATGAAGGTGGCGGGAATACCGAGCACCGTTTCGGCGCCGAACCAGGTGGCGAACACCATGGCCATGACGATGTAGAAGGGCAGCGAGCGGCCCGCGGCGATGTAGTCCTTGGCGCTATGAACCTTGGTGGCGGCGTAGAAGCCGAGACCGAGAGATACGACCAGATAGAGGATGACGAAACCGAGCAGCATGGCGAGGGCTCCTCCTAGAGCAAGGGGCGATCAGTACAGGGTAAATGCGAGAAAAATCGCGATCTGGGTGACGAGCAGGCCGACCAGCCAGGTCAGGCGTCGGCGCTGCTTCGCCTGTTCCTCGCGCAGCGCGGCGAGTTCCCCGGCGAGAATCGCCGAGGAGGAATTGTTCAGCGCCTGATGCGCGAGGCGCGGCAGTTGCGGCAGCAGCGTCGCCCACTGCGGCGCCTCGAGTTTCAGGTGATTGAGCAGGCCGCGCCAGCCGATCTGCTCCTTCATCCAGCGTTCGAGGAAGGGCTTGGCGGTGTCCCACAGGTCGAGTTCCGGATCGAGCTGGCGGCCGAGGCCTTCGATGTTGAGCAGCGTCTTTTGCAAAAGCACCAGTTGCGGCTGGATCTCGACGTTGAAGCGGCGCGAGGTCTGGAACAGGCGCAGCAGCACGTGGCCGAAGGAGATGTCCTTCAGCGGCCGGTCGAAGATCGGCTCGCAGACGGCGCGCACGGCGGCTTCCAGCTCGTCGACGCGGGTTTCCTTCGGCGCCCAGCCGGATTCGATGTGGGCGGTGGCGACGCGGTGGTAGTCGCGCCGGAAGAAGGCCAGGAAGTTGATGGCGAGATACTGCTTGTCGATCTCATTGAGCGTGCCCATGATGCCGAAATCGAGTGCGACGTACTTGCCGAGATTCGGGCCGTCCTGTGCGACCAGGATGTTGCCCGGATGCATGTCGGCGTGGAAGAAGCCGTCGCGGAATACCTGGGTGAAAAATATCTCGACGCCGGCGCGCGACAGTTTCCTGAGGTCGACGCCGGCGGCGCGGACGCGCTCGATCTGCGAAATCGGGATGCCGCGCATCCGCTCCATCACCATCACCGACGAAGTACACCAGTCCCAGTACACCTCGGGCACCTGAAGCAGGGGCGACGGATTGAAGTTGCGTCGCAGTTGCGAGCAGTTGGCGGCCTCGCGCATCAGGTCGAGTTCGTCGTGCAGGTGCTTCGAGAATTCGGCGACCACCTCGCGCGGCTTGAGCCGCTTGCCGTCCGACCAGAGCCGCTCCAGCAGCCCGGCCAGCGTATCGAGCAGGGCGATGTCGTGGTTGATGACCGGCGCGATGCCGGGCCGCAGGATCTTCACCGCCACATCGCGGCCATCGGGCAGCGTGGCGAAGTGCACCTGTGCCACCGACGCCGAAGCGACCGGCTCGGCGTTGAAGGTCTTGAACACCTCGTGCGCCGACTTGCCGTAGGCGCGTTCGAGTTCCGCAAAGGCCTCTTCGGAAGCGAACGGTGGCACCTGATCCTGCAACTTCGCCAGTTCCTCGGCGATGTCGTCGGCGAGCAGGTCGCGCCGCGTCGACAACACCTGGCCGAACTTGACGAAGATGGGGCCGAGCGCTTCCAGCGCAAGGCGCAGGCGCACAGCGCGCGGTTCCGACAGGTCGCGCCAGAAGAACAGGCGACCCGTCCAGCGGGCGAGCCGATTCTCCGGATCGTGGTCGAGAATCAGTCGATCGAGGCCGTGGCCGAGGCCGACGCGAATGATCTTGGCGAGGCGAAATAGTCGCAAGTTGGCAGCGGGGTGAATTCGGAAACCGCCGATTGTGCCCGGTTTCCGCCACAGCCGGAAGAGTGGGCGCCCGGCGCGGGTCGCTATAATGCATCTTTGCCCTTGAGAACCTTGATGTCATCGGATCCGAAGACCCATCTGGCCGAGCTGCTGCAGGCCGCGCTGGCGAGCGTGGCGCCCGGCGAGCGCGCCGACATTCAACTGGAACGGCCGCGCGACCCGACCCATGGCGATTTCGCCAGCAACCTGGCGCTGCAACTGGCGCGGGCGCTGAAGGAAAGCCCGCGCAAGATCGCCGAGCGGCTGGTCCGCGAACTGCCGACTTCGCCAATGGTCGACAAGGCCGAAGTCGCCGGCGCCGGCTTCATCAACTTCCGTCTCGCCGTTGCGGCGAAGACCGACGTCGTCAAGGCGGTACTGGCCCGCCGCGACGACTACGGCCGCGGCGCACCGACCGGTCGCAAGGTGCAGGTGGAGTTCGTGTCCGCCAATCCGACCGGCCCGCTGCACGTCGGCCATGGTCGCGGCGCTGCCTACGGCGCCAGCCTCGCCTGCCTGCTGGCCTTCGCCGGCAACGAAGTCTGCCGGGAATACTACGTGAACGACGCCGGCCGCCAGATGGACATCCTCGCGTTGTCGACCTGGTTGCGCTATCTGGAGTCGTTCGGCGAGACCGTGCCCTTCCCGCCCAACGCCTATCAGGGCGACTATGTACGCGAAATGGCGGCGCAAATCCGTCAGGCGCATGGCAGTCTCTACGTCCATCCGGCGGTGGCGATACTCGCCAGCGTGCCGCCGGCGCCCGCAAGACGCGAGGACGGCGAGTATCCGCCGGAGGAAAAGGAACAACTCGAACGGCATCTCGACGGACTGATCGAGGCGGCCAAGGACCTGCTCGGCGAGGAATGGATGTACGTGCACCAGCACGCGCTGACGGAACAACTGGCCGACTGCCGCGAGGACCTGGAAGCCTTCGGCGTGCATTTCGACTGCTGGTTCTCGGAACGCTCGCTGTACGACACCGGCATGGTCGCGAAGGTGGTCGCGGAACTGGAAAAGCGCGGCCACATCTATGGCCAGGACGGTGCCAAGTGGTTTCGCTCGGCCGCGTTTGGCGACGAAAAGGACCGCGTCGTGCAGCGCGACAACGGCTCCTATACCTATTTCGCTTCCGACATCGCCTACCACGCCAACAAGTTCGAACGCGGCTTTGATCGCGTGATCGACATCTGGGGCGCCGATCATCACGGTTATGTCGCCCGGGTGACGGGGGCGCTGAAGGCGCTCGATCTCGATGCCGACCGGCTGGATGTCGCGCTGGTGCAGTTCGTCAGCCTGTTCCGCGACGGCGCGAAGGTTTCGATGTCCACCCGGGCCGGCAGCTACGTGACCCTGCGCGAGCTGCGCGACGAGGTCGGCGGCGATGCCTGCCGCTTCTTCTACCTGCTGCGCAAGCAGGATCAGGCGCTCGATTTCGACCTGACGCTGGCGAAGTCGGAATCGAACGACAACCCGGTCTATTACGTCCAGTATGCCCATGCCCGCATCTGCTCGGTGCTCGATCAATGGGGCGGCAAGGAAGACGAGCTGCCCGAGGCGAACTTGAAGCCGCTGGCGAGCGAGCGGGAACTCGGCCTTTGCGGCAGGCTGCAATCCTTCCCCGAAGTCGTCGCGCAGGCTGCTGGCGATTTCGCGCCGCACGCGCTGGCTTTCTATCTGCGCGATCTGGCGGGTGAATTCCACAGTTGGTACAACGCGGAACGGCTGCTGGTCGACGACGACCGGCAAAGGCGCGCCCGCCTGGCTTTGGCGGTCGCCGTACGGCAGGTGCTGCGCAACGGCTTGCGCATTTTGGGCGTTTCCGCGCCGGAGGCTATGTGATGAAACTGAATCGACGGCAGCAAGGGAATACGCTGCTGGGAGTATTTGCCGGCATCGTCGTCGGCGTTCTGATCTCCCTGGGTGTCGTGTGGATGATGAACAGCACGCCGGTGCCATTCCGCGACAATGGCGCGCAAACCGAACGGCCGGGCGATGGCGAGCAGTCCGGCACGGTGGCCGCCCCGCCCGGCCAGCAGGGTGACAAGTCCGATGACAAGTCCGCCAATAAACCGCGTTTCGAGTTCTACAAGATTCTCCCCAAGGACCAGGATCCGGTTCCGGCCCCCGTCGCGCAGCCGAAATCGAGTGGATCCGGGCCGGCGTATCTCCAGGTCGGCGCCTTCCAGAATGCGTCCGACGCCGACAACCTGAAGGCGAAGCTGGCGCTGATCGGACTGGATGCAGGCGTCCAGGCAGTCGATTTGCCCGACAAGGGCAGGATGTACCGTGTCCGCACGGGACCGTTCTCGAGCGTTGATGAGATGAACCGGGCGCGCGGACTGTTGTCTCAAAATGGCATCCGGG
Organism: Gammaproteobacteria bacterium; assembly: GCA_018819515.1. GTDB lineage: Bacteria > Pseudomonadota > Gammaproteobacteria > Burkholderiales > Rhodocyclaceae > Fen-999. The sequence goes on along the minus strand of JAHJPX010000007.1, from coordinate 376,765 downwards.
CTACCCAGGTCACGGGCAAATAGCGGAGAGGGCAGTATTCATGAGAAAAATTACCTGGATTGTCGGCGCGGCCATCATCGCCTTCGCCAATCTTGCCGGCGCCGTCGATCTCAAGGAGGGGGGGAACTACGTCACCTACAATCCGCCGCGCGCCACCGACGTGCGCGACAGGATCGAGGTCACGGAATTCTTCTGGTATGGCTGTAGCCACTGCTTCCACCTGGAGCCGGAACTCCAGAAGTGGCTCAAGCGCCTGCCGAAGGATGTTGTCTTCCGTCGTGTGCCGGCCGTGTTCCCGGGGCGCGATGGCACACCCGGCCAATGGGCTTCCGGTTCCGCCCTGTATTTCGCCCTCGACGCCATGGGCTACGGTGAAAAACTGCATGGCGACATTTTCAAGGCCATCCAGGTCGAACGCGCCGACCTGCTCAGCGAAAAGGGCATGGTCAACTGGCTGGGCAAGAAAGGTGTCGATACGAAGGCGTTCTCGGCAACCTACCAATCCTTCGCCGTGCGCAGCAAGGTGTTGCGCGCGATGCAGCTCTCGCAGGCGTACGGCCTCGACGGCGTTCCGGCGCTGACTGTGGATGGACGCTATCGCGCCATTGCCGGCGAGGACATGCTGGCGGTGACCGACGCCCTGATCGACAAGGCGCGCAAGGATCGCGGCAAATAGTGGCCCCCCACTCCCCGGCCCCCGCCCCGAGACGGAGGAGTACGCAAGCCGCGCTTCGCGCGGCTTGTTTTCGGAGGCTCCGATCAAGCGATTGTCCGGGGCGCACCTTCGGCGCAGTGCCGGGATGAAGATCGTCATCACGGGCGCTTCGTCCGGCATCGGCGAGGCGCTGGCGAAGCACTACGCTGCCCGCGGCGCGACGCTGGCGCTGATTGCGCGCCGCAAGTCCGAATTGGATCGCCTGGCCGGCGTGTTGCCAGGGCTGACCAGCCCGAAGGGCGCGGGACGCCACGCAGTGGCGGTCCCGAGCGAAGCGAGGGATGGGGCCGCGCCCCACACTTTTGTCTACCCACTCGACGTCACCGATGCCGAGGCGCTGAAAGCCGCGGCTGCCGATTTCATCGCGAAAGCCGGCGTGCCGGATTTGGTGATCGGCAACGCGGGGATATCGGTTGGCACTGTGACGGAGGAAGCGGGCGATCTCGCGGCCTTCGAACGTGTGCTCGCCGTCAACGTGACGGGACTCTTCAACACTTTTCAGCCGTTCATTGCGCCGATGCGTACCGCCGGCTTCGGCACCCTCGCCGGCATCGCCTCGGTGGCGGGGATTCGCGGTCTGCCGGGCGCCGGCGCCTACTGCGCCTCCAAGGCAGCGGCGATTTCGTATCTGGAAAGTCTGCGCGGCGAACTGCGTGGCAGCGGTGTCAAGGTGGTGACAGTGGCGCCGGGCTACATCGAAACGCCGATGACGGCACAGAACCCGTATCCGATGCCCTTCATCCTGCCGGTCGATGAGGCGGCGCGCCGTATCGCCCGCGTCATCGATTACGGCAGCAGCTACGCCGTCGTGCCCTGGCAGATGGCCATCGTCGCCAAGCTGCTGCGCCTGCTGCCCAACCCGTTGTTCGACGCGATCCTGTCAGGCCGCGGCCGCAAGCCGCGCAGCTCCGCCACCTGAGAAAAGTCAGCCGTGGCGGGACGCCGACCGGGCTGCCTTACGCGGCCGATCCGATCCCCAGTGCCCGCTCGGGCGTGACGATGCCGAACAGGTGGGCGAGCTTGCGCCGCCGCGCCAGCTTGAGCAGCGCCTTGTCGGACGTGACCAGCAATTGCGCATTGCCGTCGCGCGCGACTTCGAGGAACTTCTGGTCGTCGCCATCGGTGCATAGCGGCAAGGCGACCTTGAGCCCCGACGCCGGCGGCACGCTCTCGGCAAGCCCGCTGTATGTGTCGTACGCGGCCGCTTGCGCGGCATCGTCGAGCGAGAACAGCGGATAGGCGAGTACGCGGCGGAATTCGCCCAGGCAGCGCTCGTCGGTCAGCGCCAGCCATGCACCGATCCGAAGCCGCTCTAGCAAGGGTGCGTAACGGCTGTCGGCGAAGACGAACAGGGAAAGCAGCACGTTGGTGTCGAGCACCACGCGTACCGCAGTCCCCATCAGGCCGGCTTCTTCTGGGTATCGAGGCGGAACTTGACGAACGAGCCCGGCGCATCTTCGAGCACGCCGAGTTTGCCCTTGGCCGGATTGCGCGCGGCCACCTTCTGTTCGTTCAGGCCGGTGACCCATTGCTGCCAATCGGTCCACCACGAACCGGGGTGCTGTTTGGCCTTTGCCAGCCAGTCGTCGGCGCTGTCAGCGAGTTTGTCGTTGAGCCAGTAGCCGTACTTGTTGGCGGCGGGCGGATTGACGATGCCGGCAATGTGGCCGGAGCCGCCGAGCACGAAACGCACCGGTCCGGAGAAGCGCTGCGCGCCGAGGTAGGTGCTCTTCCAGGGCGCGATGTGGTCCTCGATGGTGGAGATGAAGTAGCAGGGGATCGTGATCTTGCCGAGATCGATGGGCACGCCGGCGAGGGTGATGCCGCCCGGTTCCTTGAGCAGGTTCTTCATGTACATGTTGCGCAGGTAGAAGCTGTGCATCGCGTAGGGCATGCGCGTCGAGTCGCTGTTCCAGAACAGCAGGTCGAAGGGGAACGGGTCCTTGCCCATCAGATAGTTGTTCACCACGAACGACCAGATCAGGTCGTTCGAGCGCAGCATGTTGAAGGTGCCGGCCATCTCGGTGCCTTCGAGATAGCCGCGCTGCTTCATCTTCTTCTCCAGGCCGGCGACCTGCTGCTCGTCGATGAACACGGCGAGTTCGCCGGGGATCGAAAAGTCGAGCAGCGAAGTGAAGAAGGTGGCGGATGCGATGCGCTTGTCCTTCTTCGCCGCCATCCAGGCGAGCGTCGCGCCGAGCAGCGTGCCGCCAAGACAGTAGCCGACGGCGTTGACTTCCTTCTCGCCGGTCTGTTCGCAGACCTTGTCAACGGCGACCAGCGCCGCGTCGATCAGGTAATCCTCAAAGCCCTTCTTCGCCAGCTTGGCGTCCGGGTTGACCCAGGAAATGACGAACACCGTGTGCCCTTGGTCGGTGGCCCACTTGATGTAGGAATTCTCGGCGCGCAGGTCGAGGATGTAGTACTTGTTGATCCAGGGCGGGAAGATCAGGACCGGCCGCTTGAACTGCTGCTTGGTGGTCGGATCGAACTGGAGCAATTGCATCAGCTCGTTCTGGAAAACCACTTTGCCCGGTGTGGTGGCGACGTTCTTGCCCAGTTCGAAGGCGGAGGTGTCGGTCATCTTGATGCGCAATTGGCCGTCACCTTCCTCGATGTCGCGCAGCAGGTTCTTGAACCCCTTGACCAGGTTATGGCCGTTCGTCTTGACCGTTTCGCGGAACACCGTCGGATTGGTCATCGCGAAATTGGTCGGCGACAGTGCGTTCACGAACTGGCGGGTGAAGAAGTTGACCTTCTGCTGGCTATGCTCGTCGAGTCCCTCGACGCAGCAGACCGAGTCGTGAATGTGGCGGGCGGTAATCAGGTAGGACTGCTTGATGAAGTCGAACAGGAAGTGCTCTTCCCACTGCTCGTCCTTGAAGCGCTTGTCGTCCTTCGCCGGCAGGGCGACCGGCGGCACGTCGATGCCCATGAGGCGCAGGGTCGACTGTTGCCAGAGCGAATAGTAGTCCCAGACCAGATTCATTTGCGCCCGCGCCAGCTTGTACGGATTGGCCAGCATCTTGGCCATCATGTCCATGAACGCCTGCGCGATGCCCAGCTCGTCCTGCGGCACGGCGACGCCGTGTTTCATTTGGCGCTGGATATGGTCGGTCAGAAGCTTGGAGGCGCGCTGGGCGACCTCGGCGTACGTCTTGGTGATCTCTTTCGGGTCGGGTAAAGGCGGTTGCTTGGAAGGGGCGGCCGAGGTCATTGTTTACTCCTTGTCGATTCTCGAGTAGCGGGTAATACCGTTTTCGGCGGTTTGCTGCAAGCGGCCCGCCTGTTCCAGATAATTGAGGTGGGCGATCGCCTCGCCCATGGCGAACATCGTTTGGTGCGGATCGGTGATTTCCCGCGGGAACAATACCGGAATCAGTTCGGCCGCGTTCTTCGGCCCGGTGCAGGCGGCGAGCAGATCGGCGCAACGATCGGCGTGATGTGCGTGCAACTGGTCGACCCGGGTGTGCAGGCCGCGAAACGGCAGGCCGTGCGACGGCAATACCAGCGTGTCTTCGGGCAGTTCGCGCAGGCGGTCCAGCGAGGCGAGGAACCAGGCCAGCGGGTTGGCGTCGGGAACGCCGGCGAAGACGCCGATATTGGTGGAAATTCGCGGCAGCAGCATGTCGCCGGAGATCAGTACATGCAGTTCGTCGCAGTAAAGGCTGGCGTGCTCGGGCGCGTGGCCGTGGCCGATGATGACCCGCCAGCGACGGTCGCCGATTTCGACATCCTCGCCTTCCCACAGCGGATGGAAGGTCGGCGGAATCGCCGGTACGGCTCTTCCGTAAGCATTGCCGCGCTCAAGCAGCGCCAGCACGCGGGAGGAATCGAGGCCGTGGCCGCGGAAGAAATCGCACATCGCCGGTACGCCGTACGCGCCGATCTGGTGCTTGACCATCTGCGCCGTCAGATACTCGCCCTGCGTGATCCAGAGCGGCGCGCCGGTCTGCTCCTGAAGCCAGGCGGCGAGACCCAGATGGTCGGGATGGAAATGGGTGACCAGCAGCCGGCCGAGGCGGCGTGTCGCCATGACTGACTTCCAGGCGTCGCGGACCGGATCGATTGCGATGCCGGTGTCCACGACGGTCCAGGCTTTACCGTCCTCCAGCAGCCAGAGGTTGATATGGTCGAGCGCGAACGGCAGCGGCATGCGAAGCCAGGAAACGCCGGGCGCGACGGGCATCGCGACACCGGCGGCCGGCGGTGAATCATGCGGATATGAGATTGCGGAGGCAGTCATGGCCACTGATTGATTTGCCCGGAGAAATCTGCTTAACTGGCTGCAGAAAGTTCTGGAAAGACAACATTCTACACAAGTCACGGCTTGATGCTGCGATGCAGCAATCCACTGGTTTCATAGTTCCTTTTCCATGAGCGAGATCACTTACTCCATCACCGACCTGGCGCGCGAATTCCAGATGACGCCGCGTGCGATCCGCTATTACGAGGACCACGGCCTGCTCGCGCCCGAGCGCAAGGGCATGCAGCGGGTGTACTCCAAGCGCGACCGCACCCGCCTCAAACTGACGCTGCGTGGCAAGCGCCTCGGTCTCTCTCTGGCCGAAATCCGCGAACTGATAAACATGTACGACACCGCGGCCGACGAAAGCCCGCAACTGCTCAAGTTCCTCGCCGTGCTCTCCCGCCGAAAGGCAGCGCTCGAGCAGCAGCGCGAGGACATCGAGGAGGTCTTGGCCGAGATCAACCGCTTCGAGCAACAGTGCCAACAGCTCCTGAGCGGGCAAAAAGCCGCCTGACTGCCAGAACATCGCTGCATCGCCCGGTAACGATATATTGACGTTGACGTCAACGTCAACCTAAAATTGTCCCAGGAGAAGGCATGCACTTCGAAAAGCACAAGGTCCGGAGCTTCGAGCCGAAGGATCCCGACTGGGAGGCCAAGGCCCGCGAGAGCTTTGCCAGGCAGGGCGCGATGGGCCTGATCGGCGCAACGCTCGCGGAACTGCGTCCCGGCTATTGCGAGATACACGTCCCCTGGCGGGCCGACCTCTCCCAGCAGCACGGCTACTTCCACGCCGGGATCATCTCGACCGCCGTCGATACTGCGGGAGGCTACGCCGGCTTTACATTGATGCCGCCGAACACTTCGGTGCTGTCGGTCGAATTCAAGCTCAATCTCCTGTCGCCCGGCGACGGCGAACTCTTGATAGCCACCGGCGAGGTGATCAAGCCAGGCAAGACGCTGGTGATCGCCCGCGGCGAGGCCTATGTCGTCAAGGGCGAAAAGGTCACGCACTGTTCGACGATGCAGCAGACGCTCATGACCATGCACGGCAAATCGGAGACGTGATGGCCCGCCCCCCTCGACCCACCCCTCTCGGGGGCAAGCCCGCTTCCTCGCTCCGCTTGCGTAACACGGGCGACGTTGCTGGTACGTTCGTACGGATGCCGCCTCCGGCGGCGTTCCGCCAGGCCTTGGGACGGCCCTGCGGCCGGACTGCTCAGGAGATGAAATGATGACTGGCCTCAACTTCCACCTCGGCGAGGACCTCGACGCGCTGCGTGACGCGGTGCGCGACTTCGCCCAAGGCGAGATCGCGCCGCGCGCGGATGAAGTCGACCGCGACAATGAATTCCCGGCCGATCTGTGGCGCAAGTTCGGCGACATGGGCCTGCTGGGCATGACTGTCAGCGAGGAGCACGGTGGCACCGGTTTGGGTTACCTCGCCCACATCATTGCCATGGAGGAAATCTCCCGTGCGTCCGCGTCGGTCGGCCTCTCCTACGGTGCGCACTCGAACCTCTGCGTCAACCAGATCAATCGCAATGGCACCGACGTGCAGCGCAAGAAGTACCTGCCGACGCTGATCTCGGGTGAGCACGTCGGCGCATTGGCGATGTCGGAGCCGAACGCAGGGTCGGACGTCGTCTCAATGAAGCTGAAAGCCGAGAAGAAGGGCGACCGTTACGTACTGAACGGCAGCAAGATGTGGATCACCAACGGCGGCGATGCCGACACGCTGGTCGTCTATGGGAAGACCGATCCCGCGGCCGGCGCCAAGGGGATGACCGCCTTCATCGTCGAAAAGGGATTCAAGGGCTTCTCGCACGGAACGCATCTCGACAAGCTCGGCATGCGCGGCTCGAACACTTATCCGCTGTTCTTCGAGGATTGCGAAGTGCCGGAAGAAAACGTGCTCGGCGGTATCGGCAACGGCGTCAAGGTGTTGATGTCCGGCCTCGACTACGAGCGCGCCGTCCTGTCCGGTGGACCGCTGGGCATCATGGCGGCCTGCATGGACGTCGTCGTGCCCTACCTGCATGACCGCAAGCAGTTCGGTCAGGCGATCGGCGAATTCCAGCTCATGCAGGGCAAGGTGGCCGACATGTACACCACCTGGCAGGCCAGCCGCGCCTACGTCTATGCAGTCGGCCGCGCCTGTGATTCGAGCGACCACGCGCGCACGCTGCGCAAGGACGCCGCCGGCGCGATCCTTTACAGCGCCGAGAAGGCAACCTGGATGGCCGGTGAGGCGATCCAGGTGCTCGGCGGCAACGGTTACATCAACGAGTATCCGACCGGCCGGCTCTGGCGCGACGCCAAGCTCTACGAGATCGGCGCCGGCACCAGCGAAATCCGCCGCATGCTGATCGGCCGCGAGCTGTTCACCGAGACCGCTTGATGTCGGGTGGCGGCTGTTCCTGCGGCGAGGGCCTGCGCGCGCAAAGCGCCGGGGAGAGGCGCGTGCTCTGGATCGTGCTGGTCCTCAACGGGGCCATGTTCGTCGTTGAAAGCATCGCGGGGTGGTTGGCGCAATCGACTGGTCTCCTTGCGGATGGCCTCGACATGTTCGCCGATGCCGCCGTCTATGGCGTAGCCCTGTGGGCCGTCGGCCGTCACGTGGCACACAAGACGTCGGCCGCCCGGTTGTCGGGATGGCTGCAACTCCTGCTTGGCCTCGGGGTCTTGATGGACGTCCTGCGGCGCATGATCTTTGGGTCCAGTCCGGAGCCACAAGTCATCGGCGTCGTCGGGCTCTTGGCACTGGCCGTCAACATCGCCGCGCTGTTGTTGTTGCAGAAACATCGGGGCGGCGAGATTCACATGCGCGCCTCGTGGATCTTCACCAAGAACGATGTCATCGCCAATCTGGCCGTTCTCGCCGCCGGCGGTCTTGTGGCCCTTACGGGTTCACGGCTGCCGGACCTGATTGTCGGCCTGGGCATTGCGGCCCTGGTCGTTTCCGGCGGTCTCGCCATTCTTCGCGAATCGGCATCCTCGAAAGGAGTCTCGACGTGCAATCCGACCCCGTAGTCATCGTCAGCGCCGCTCGCACGCCCATGGGCGCGTTTCAGGGCGACCTCAATTCAGTGACGGCGCCCCAGTTGGGCAGCATCGCCATCAAGGCCGCCGTCGAGCGAGCCGGACTCAAACCAGAGCAGGTCGAGGAAGTGGTCTTCGGCAATGTGCTGCAAGCCGGCATCGGCCAGGCGCCTGCCCGCCAGGCCGCTCTGGGCGCGGGTCTGCCACTGTCGGCAGGCTGCACCACGGTGCACAAGGTGTGCGGCTCGGCGCTGAAGGCGGTGATGCTGATGCACGACAGCCTGCTGGCGGGCAGCTACGAGATCGGCGTCGCCGGCGGGCAGGAGTCGATGAGCAATGCGCCCTACCTGTTGCCGAAGGCGCGCGGCGGTTATCGCCTCGGCCACGGCCAACTGCTCGACCACATGTTCTTCGACGGACTCGAAGACGCCTACCAGAAGGGACGGTTGATGGGCACCTTTGCCGAGGAGTGCGCCGAAAACTACGGCTTTACGCGGCAGGCACAAGACGAATTCGCGATCCGCTCGACAACGCGCGCGCAGGCCGCGACCGCCGACGGATCGTTCGCGTGGGAGATCGCCCCGGTGACGGTGAGCGGTCGCAAGGGCGACGTCGTCGTCGATCGCGACGAATCGCCGGCCAAGGCGCAACTCGACAAGATTCCGCTTCTCAAGCCGGCGTTCAAGAAAGACGGCACGGTGACGCCTGCCAACTCCTCGTCCATCTCGGACGGCGCCGCGGCGGTGGTGCTGATGCGCGCATCCAAGGCAATGGCTCTGGGGCTGGCGCCACTCGCGCGCATTGTCGGTCACACCACGCACGCCCAGGAACCCAACCTCTTTACCACGGCGCCGGTGTTCGCCATGCAGAAGTTGTTTGCCAAGACCGGCTGGACCGCCGACAGCGTCGACATATTCGAGATCAACGAAGCCTTCGCCGTCGTCACCATGGCCGCGATGCACGACCTCAAGCTGCCGGCGGACAGGGTGAACATTCATGGCGGCGCTTGCGCGCTGGGCCACCCGATCGGCGCTTCCGGTTGCCGCATCCTCGTCACCTTGCTCGGTGCGATGAAGAAGACGGGCGGCAAGCGCGGTGTCGCCAGCCTGTGCATCGGCGGTGGCGAAGCCGTCGCGGTCGCGGTGGAAATGTCGTGATCCTCAACGAAGAGCAGCGGCTGATCCGCGACACCCTGCGCGACTTCGCGCGCGAGCAGCTGGCGCCCACCGCCGCGGAGTGGGACAAGCAGTCCGCCTTTCCGCGCGAGGCGATCCAGGCGTTGGCGGAACTCGGCGTTTGGGGCATGGTGGTGCCGGAACAGTGGGGTGGCGCGGGCCTCGACTACTTGACGCTGGCGGTGGCGCTGGAGGAAATCGCCGCCGGCGACGGTGCCACGTCGACCATCATGTCGGTGCAGAACTCGCTGGTCTGCGGCATCCTCAGCCGTTACGGTACCGATGCGCAGAAGGAGCGCTGGCTGAAGGGCGCGGCGTCGGGCGAAATGCTCGGCTGCTTCTGTTTGACCGAGCCGCACACCGGCTCCGACGCGGCTGCCATCACCACGCGGGCAACGAAAGTCAGTGATGGCTGGACGCTGAATGGCGTCAAGCAGTTCATCACCTCGGGCAAGAACGCGAAGATCGCCATCGTCTTCGCCGTAACCGATCCGTCGGCGGGTAAGAAGGGCATCTCCTGCTTCTGCGTGCCGACCGATACCAGCGGCTACGTCGTCGCGCGACTGGAAGACAAGCTCGGCCAGCATGCTTCCGACACTGCGCAGATTTTGTTCGAGGACTGTCACGTCGCAGCCGATTGCCTTCTAGGCAAGGAAGGCGATGGCTACAAGATCGCGCTGTCGAATCTGGAAGCGGGACGCATCGGCATTGCCGCCCAATCGGTGGGCATGGCGCGCGCCGCGCTGGAGGCTGCGGTACGTTACGCCAAAGAGCGCGTCACTTTCGGTAAAGCCATCATCGAGCACCAGGCCGTCAATTTCCGTCTGGCCGACATGGCCACGCAAATCGAGGTTGCCCGGCAGATGGTCTGGCACGCGGCGACGTTGCGCGACGCCGGCAACCCCTGCCTGAAGGAGGCCTCGATGGCCAAGCTCTTTGCCTCCGAGATGGCGGAACGGGTATGCTCCGATGCTATCCAGATCCACGGCGGCTACGGGGTCGTGGCCGACTTTCCGGTCGAACGCATTTACCGGGATGTCCGGGTCTGCCAGATCTACGAAGGCGCTTCCGATATCCAGCGGCTGGTGATCGGCCGCGCCGTCGCCGAACAGTGACGACATAAGAGGAGCACAGTATGGCCGAACCGATTGCGTTCCGCTTTGATTTCGCCTCGCCGTACTCCTATCTCGCCTCGGAGAGGATCGACGCGCTGGCGGAGCGCTTCGGCCGCGAAGTCGTCTGGAAGCCTGTGCTCCTCGGCGCCATCTTCAAACACTACGGCACGGTGCAGTTGACCCGCCAGCCGGGCATGCACGACTATGCCCTGCGCGACTTCGCCCGTTCGGCGAGCTTTCATGGCATTTCCTTCCGCATGCCGCTACGCTTCCCGGTGGCGACGCAGGCGCCGGCCCGTGCCTACTACTGGCTGCTCGATCAGGACGAAGCGCTGGCAAAGCGTTTCGCCCACGCCGTTTTCCGTACCTACTTCGGCGACGGGCGCGACGTGTCGGAGCCGGCGACGATCCTGAACGTCGCCGCCAAGCTCGACGTCGATCCGGTTTCGCTATCCTCGGCGATGGAGGATCCGGCGGTGAAGGAAAGGCTGCGCGAGGAGACCGACGCGGCCATCGCGCTGGGCATGTTCGGCGCGCCCTGGATCACGGTGGACGGCGAGCACTTCTGGGGCAACGATCGCCTGTCGCAGGTCGAATACTGGCTGGAAAACGGAGGATTCTGAGTGTCGGTCATTCGCTCCAGGCTTAACGTCCGCGCTGAAGAATTCCGCGCCAACGCCGCCGCACTCCGCGCGCTGGTCGACGACCTGCGCGAGAAGTCGGCAAAAGTCAGCCGTGGTGGTACGCCGGAAGCGCGCGAGAAGCACCTCGCGCGCGGCAAGCTGCCGGTGCGCGACCGCATCGATGCCCTGCTCGACCCCGGCGCACCCTTCCTTGAACTTTCGGCGCTCGCTGCGTGGGACATGTACGGCGGCGACATTTCGTCCGCCGGCGTGGTGACAGGCATCGGCCGCGTCTCCGGCGTCGAGTGCGTGATCGTCGCCAATGACGCGACGGTGAAGGGCGGTACCTATTACCCGATGACGGTGAAGAAGCATCTGCGCGCGCAGGAGATCGCGCAGGAGAACCGCCTGCCCTGCGTCTACCTCGTCGATTCCGGCGGCGCGTTTCTGCCGATGCAGGACGAGGTATTCCCGGACCGCGACCACTTCGGCCGCATCTTCTTCAACCAGGCCAACATGAGCGCATTGGGCATCCCCCAGGTCGCGGTGGTCATGGGTTCGTGCACCGCAGGCGGCGCCTACGTGCCGGCGATGAGCGACGAGACGGTCATCGTAAAGAACCAGGGCACCATCTTCCTCGGCGGCCCGCCGCTGGTAAAGGCGGCCACCGGCGAGGTCGTAAGCGCCGAGGATCTAGGCGGCGGCGATGTGCACACGCGTATTTCGGGTGTTGCCGACCATCTCGCCGAGAACGACAACCACGCGCTGTCGATCGCGCGCCGCATCGTCGCCAACCTCAATCGGCCCAAGCCGGTGGCCTTGGATCTGACGACGCCCGAGGAACCGCTCTATGCGCCGGAAGAACTCTACGGCGTGATTCCGACCGACACGCGGAAGGCCTACGACGTGCGCGAGGTCATCGCCCGGCTGGTCGATGGTTCGCGCTTCGACGAATTCAAGGCGCGCTACGGCGCCACGCTGGTGACCGGTTTCGCGCGCCTCCACGGCTATCCGGTCGGCATCGTCGCCAACAACGGCATCCTGTTCTCCGAGTCGGCTTTGAAGGGCGCGCACTTCATCGAGTTGTGCGCGCAGCGCAACATCCCGCTCGTGTTCCTGCAGAACATCACCGGCTTCATGGTCGGTCGCAAGTACGAAAACGGCGGCATCGCCCGCGACGGCGCCAAGATGGTCACCGCCGTGGCGACCGCCGCGGTGCCGAAGTTCACCGTCTTGATCGGCGGCTCGTTCGGTGCGGGGAACTATGGCATGTGCGGCCGCGCTTATTCGCCGCGACTCTTGTGGACCTGGCCGAACGCGCGCATTTCCGTGATGGGCGGCGAACAGGCCGCGTCGGTGCTCGCCACCGTCAGGCGCGACGGCATCGAGTCGGCAGGCAAGGCGTGGAGTCCGGAGGACGAAGAGGCCTTCAAGGCGCCGATCCGGGCACAATACGAGACTCAGGGCCATCCGTACTATGCGACGGCGCGCCTGTGGGACGACGGCGTGCTCGATCCGGCGCAGACGCGCCGCGCGCTCGGCCTGGGAATTTCGGCGGCGCTCAATGCGCCGATGGCGCCGACGCGGTTCGGCATATTCAGGATGTAAGCCATGTACAAGAACATCATCACCGAAGTCGATCAGGGCGTCGGCATCATCACGCTCAACCGGCCCGACCGGCACAACGCCTTCGACGGCCAGACCGTCGGCGAACTGATCCAGTCCCTCGCCGGCATGGCCAGCGACGATGCGGTGCGCGTCGTCGTACTGTCGTCCAGCGGCAAGAGCTTTTGCGCCGGCGCCGACCTGGAGTGGATGCGCACGGCGGCCAGGTGGACATCGGCCGAGAACGAGGCCGATGCGCGGGTGCTGGCGGAAATGCTGCATCGCCTCGCCACGATGCCGAAGCCGACCGTCGCCCGCATCCAGGGTCCGGCCTACGGCGGCGGCGTCGGCCTGATCGCCGCCTGCGACATCGCCATCGCCACCTTCGACGCGCAATTTGCGCTCTCCGAAGTCAAGCTGGGCTTGATTCCCGCCACCATTGCGCCATATGTCATCGCCGCCATCGGCGAACGTCATGCGCGCCGCTACATGCTGACGGCCGAGCGCTTTTCCGCCGCCGAGGCCTACCGTCTCGGCCTGGTGCACGAGATGGTTCCCGACGAGGCGGCGCTCGACCAGGCGCTCGGCGCAATTGTCGACAGCCTGCTCGGCAACGGGCCGGGAGCGCTCACCGAGTGCAAGGACCTGATTCACAGTATCGGTCATCGTGCCATGGACGCCAGTCTGATCGCCGAAACGGCTCGGCGCATCGCACGCGTGCGCGCCAGCGAGGAAGGTCGTCATGGCGTCGCCGCCTTCCTCGAAGGTCGCCAACCCGGCTGGATCAAATAGCGAACGTGTTTTCGACCATCCTCATCGCCAACCGCGGGGACCAACCGTACAGCGGCGCGGCGGCGAAGCCAAATTACCGCGCACGCGAAGCGTGCCCAGGCGATCTCACCGCGGAGCAGCGACGTGTTTAGTACGATTCTGATAGCCAATCGCGGTGAAATCGCCTGCCGAGTCATCCGCACGGCGCGTCGTCTTGGCATTCGCGCGGTGGCCGTGTATTCGGAAGCGGATGCCAATGCTCGTCATGTACGCATGGCCGACGCGGCTGTCTGCATCGGCCCCGCCGCAGCGCGCGAGTCCTATCTCGACATCGAACGCATCATTGCCGCGGCCAAGGAAACCGGCGCGCAGGCGATTCATCCCGGCTACGGCTTTCTCTCCGAGAACGAGGACTTCGCCCAAGCCTGCGCAGCGGCGGGCATCGCCTTCATCGGCCCGCCGGTGGCGGCGATCCGCGCCATGGGTTCGAAGTCGGCCGCCAAGGCGCTGATGGAGAAGGCCGGCGTGCCACTGGTGCCCGGCTATCACGGCGACAATCTGGATGCGATGTTTCTCGCCAACGAAGCGCAGCGCATCGGCTGGCCGGTACTGATCAAGGCCTCTGCGGGCGGCGGCGGCAAGGGCATGCGCATCGTGCGTGCGGCGGCGGAATTCGCCGATGCGCTGGCCTCGTGCAAACGCGAGGCGGCGGCAAGCTTCGGCGACGACCGTGTGCTGATCGAGAGGTATTTGCAGCGGCCGCGCCACATCGAGATGCAGGTGTTCGGCGATACGAGCGGCAACGTCGTGCATCTGTTCGAGCGCGACTGCTCCGTACAGCGCCGGCACCAAAAGGTGCTGGAGGAAGCACCCGCACCGGGAATGACGCCCGAGCGGCGCGCGGCGATGGGCAAGGCGGCGGTCGATGCGGCGAAGGCTGTCGGCTACGTCGGCGCGGGCACGGTCGAGTTCATCGCCAACCAGGACGGCTCCTTCTACTTCATGGAGATGAACACCCGCCTGCAGGTCGAGCATCCGGTCACCGAGATGATCACCGGGCTCGACCTGGTCGAGTGGCAGTTGCGCGTCGCCGCCGGCGAGCCGCTGCCGCTGACGCAGGAGCAGTTGTCGATTCGCGGCCACGCCATCGAGGCGCGCATCTACGCGGAAGATCCTGACAGGGGCTTCCTGCCCTCGACCGGGCGGCTGGTGCATCTGGCGCCACCAGCCGAATCGCTCGACGTACGCATCGATACCGGCGTCGAAGAAGGCGACGAGATCACGCCGCACTACGACCCGATGATCGCCAAACTGATCGTGCATGGAGAAAGCCGCGAACGAGCCAGCGCGCGCATGTTGCAGGCACTGGCGCAGTACCGCGTGGTCGGCGTCGCCAACAACATCGAGTTCCTCTCGCGTCTGGTGGCCTGCCCCGCGTTCGCGCAGGCCGACCTCGACACCGGCCTGATCGAGCGCGAGCATGATTTCCTGTTTCCAGCGAATGCCGACACCCCGCGCGAAGCCTGGCTGGCCGCAGCACTGGCCGAATTGCTGCGCGAGCAGGCCGTGGCGGACGCGGCGGCCAGGCGCGACAGCGATCCGCACTCGCCCTGGCATCGCCGCGACGGCTGGCGCATGAACCTCGGCGTATCGCGACGGCTGACTTTTCGCAGCGGCGAGGTAACGAAGGCCATCGGCGTCAGTTACGTCGGCGATGCATACGAACTGGAAGTCGACGGGCAGTCGATGTTTGCCAGCGGCGAGATGCTGCCGGGCAGCCAGTTGCGCGCCGACTTCGGCGGCAACCGCGTTGCCGCGACAGTGGTCGTTGCCGGCGAAAAGCGCCACATCTTCCTTTTCGGCTGCTGTTTCGTGCTCACCGCCATGGATCCGCTCCATCACGCCGGCGAGGGCGGAGGCGCCGAAGGTGGCCTCACTGCTCCGATGCCGGGCAAGGTGATCGCATTGGTTGCAAGTCCCGGCGCCAAGGTCGACAAGGGTGCGCCGCTGCTGATCCTCGAAGCGATGAAGATGGAACACGCCATCTGCGCGCCGGCGGCGGGCACGGTCAAGTCCTTCCACTTCGCCGTCGGCGAGCAGGTGAGCGACGGCGCCGAGTTGGTCGAGTTCGAGGCGGCGTCATGAATAGCGGAGGGGGCCCCGCGAACGTAGAGAGCGGGGGCGTAGCGCCCATTCATGGCGCCAGTCGCCGACGTAAGGGTGCCTGGAACATCGCCGAACCCAAGGAGGCGACGTAGATGGTGCGACCTCGCGGGGTGCGCATCGTTGAAGTCGGGCCGCGTGACGGCTTGCAGAACGAGAAGCAACTCGTGCCGACGGCGATCAAGCTCGAACTGATATCCCGTCTCGCCGCCTGCGGATTGAAGACCATCGAGGCGACCGCCTTCGTGTCGCCAAAGTGGGTGCCGCAAATGGCCGACAGCGCCGAGTTGATGCGGGCACTCGAGCGTCGTGACGGCGTGAGCTACCCGGTGCTGGTGCCGAACATGAAGGGCTTCGAGGCCGCGCTGGCCGTTGGCGCGCAGGAGATCGCGGTGTTCGGCGCAGCGTCCGAAGCCTTCTCGCAGAAGAACATCAATTGCAGTATCGCGGAGTCGCTCGATCGCTTCCGGCCGGTCGTCGCGGCGGCGCAGACGGCTAACGTGAAGGTGCGCGGCTACGTCTCCTGCGTGCTCGGATGCCCATATCAGGGTGCGGTCGCGCCTGCGACCGTGGCCGAGGTGGCGGCGGCGTTGTACGACATGGGCTGCTACGAGATTTCGTTGGGCGACACCATCGGTGTCGGCACGCCGGACGCGACGCGCGCCATGATCGACGCCGTGACGCAGCGCGTGCCGATGGCTCGCCTGGCCGGTCATTTCCACGACACCTACGGCATGGCCGTCGCCAACATCAGCGCGGCGCTGGAGACGGGCGTGGCGGTATTCGACTCTTCGATTGCCGGCCTCGGCGGCTGCCCTTATGCCGCAGGCGCGTCGGGCAACGTCGCCACCGAGGATGTCGTCTGGCTGATGCGCGGGCTGGGTGTCGAAACCGGCGTCGACCTCGTGGCGCTGGCCCAGACGGGCGAGTGGATCAGCCACCGGATCGGTCGCGAGACCGGTTCAAAGGCGGGTCGGGCGCTACTGGCGAAGCGGTGATGGTAACCGCCTAAAGCCGTTTGCCCTCGATGTAGCGATTTTCCTGCGTCCGCCCCGCGTAGCCCCAGGCATCGGCGGGGACTTCCTGGATGACGACGTAGCTGGCCGGTGCCAGCGGGCCGAGCAGTTTCTCCATCGCAGCGAACGCAGCGGCGACAAAGGCGGCCTTCTGGTCCTTGGTATTGGTGCCGGTGGTGATTTCGATCTTGAGGAAGAAGGAGCGCAGGTTCGATGCGGCAATCGACTCGCCGCCGATGAACCATTGCTCGGTCGGCAGCCAGTCGATGGCCACGGCAGTGACCTCGCGCTTCTTGCCGAGCAGTTCGTGGGTGAGTCGCTTCAGCTCCGTGGCGATTTCTGCAGCGCTATCCGGCGTACCACCACGGCTGACTCTTACGTCGAGAAAGGGCATGGCGGCCTCCTTCAGGCGATGCGCTTCAGCCAGTCGGCGGTGCTCACCACGTGGGTAAAACGCGCCAGCGTGGCGAGCACAGACCGATAGAGTTCGTCGGCGCTGACGGGGCCGGCGAAGCCGGGGCGGTCGAGCGTGCCGGTGGCGTCGGCGATGAATTCGACCTGGTAGCCGAGGTGCCAGGCGCGCGAGGCGGTGGTCTGGCAGCACATCTGCGTCATGTAGCCGGCGATGCAGAGGGTGTTCGCGCCGACCTCGGTCAGCCAGTCACGCAGGCCGGTGCCTTGAAAACTGTCCGGCCATTCCTTGTCGATCAGGATGTCGCAGGGCCGTTTGGCGATCTCCGCATGCAGTTCCCATTCGTGACCGCCCTTGCGGAACAGCGGCGCATTCGGTGCGGCGCTGCCATGGCGGATCACGGCGACGGGCACGCCGGCGCGATGCGCGGCGTCCATCGCGGCGAGGATGTTGGCGAAGCTGCCCGCCGGGTGGCTGACCGGCAGGCCGCCGCTGAAGTACTCGTTCTGGACGTCGATGACCAGCAGGGCGCGTTTCATTCGATGCTCCTAGAGGATGTGGGAGGCGGGGAAGCTGGCCAGCGCAGGAAAGCGCCAACGCCGGATGCGCGTCAGGACCGATTCGGCATCGCGGCGGCAGGGCCACGCAATTGCGCTGCCGGCCCGTGCGGCGGCGATGCCGAGCACGGAAGGCTTCAGCGCCGAAACCACGACCGTCCGGTTGCTGCGGACACGCCAGCGGTGGCCGGGCGGCAGGATGACGTCGCGCCGGTCGCCGTCCTGGGTGATCCAGAGTTCGCCGGCCTCACAGCTAAGCAACTGATCGCGGGCATCGTCGATGACCACCAGTTCGCGGGTGTCGAGGACGAATCGCCGGACTTGCAGAGTATCGCTCATATTTGTATCCTTTCATGCAGAAAGCGCATGTGTGTGGCGCCTGGATGCAATGTAGTGGCCTAAAGAAAGACTAACAAACGGAAAAACGGAATCGCATGGATGAGTGAATCGCATGGATAACCCGCTGCGCCGCCTACCGCCGCTCGACGCGTTGAAGGGCTTCGACGCGGCAGCCAGGCACCTGAGCTTCACGCGCGCGGCGGCGGAACTGTCGCTGACGCAGTCGGCGATCAGCCGCCAGGTGCAGACGCTGGAAGTGCAACTGGGCGTACGCCTGTTCGTACGCGGCGTGCGCAAGCTGACGCTGACGGCGGAGGGTGAGCACCTGCACCGTGCGGCGGCGCAGGCACTGGCCGATCTAGCCGAGGTTTGCGCCGGATTGCGTGCCGGCCAGCGGCGGCCGCGGGTGACAGTGTCGGCGGCGATCAGCATCGCCGCGCTGTGGCTGGTCCCGCGCCTGGGCAGTTTTCAGGAGCGCCATCCGGATGTCGACGTGCGCCTTTCCGCCGACAACCGCAGCGTCGACCTGGCGCGCGAGGAGGTCGACATCGCCTTGCGCTACGGCCCGCCGGAACTGATGCCGCCGGGCGCGGCGTTACTGTTCGACGAGGTGGTGTTCCCGGTTGCCGCGCCGGCCATCGCAGCGGCATTCCCGGCGGCACCGACCGCGGCGGATCTGGCAAAGGTGACGCTGCTCGGCTATACGGGCGAGCCGACGCCGGGCCTCGACTGGTCGCCATGGCTGGTGTCGTTGGGATTGGAAAAGGCGCGGCCCAAGGCGCTGACCCAGTTCAACCAGTACGATCAGTTGATCCGCGCCGCCGCCGACGGCCAGGGCATTGCACTTGGCCGCGGGCCGCTGGTGCGGCGGTTGATCGAGGAGGGCCGGCTGGCACCGTTGATGGAAGCACGCGAGCGCGTCGCCTCGCGCGGTTATTACCTGCTGCGAGTGGCGGGCAAGCCCCGCCCAGAGGTGGAGGCGTTCATCGCCTGGCTAGTTGAAGAGGCTGGTGTCACACGATGAGGCGCCAGCTTCGGCTATCCTTCGCACCATGCAACTCATCCTGATCAGCGGCCTTTCGGGTTCCGGCAAGTCCATCGTCCTCAATACGCTCGAGGATCTGGGCTTCTTCTGCGTCGACAACCTGCCCTTGCCGTTACTGCCGCAGCTCGTCGAGCAGCTCGGCCGCGACGGTTACGCACGTGCGGCGGTGGCCATGGACATGCGCGGCGGCACCGATGTCGCCACCTTCCTGCCGCAGCAGTTGCGCGACCTGTCTACCGGCGGCGATATTGATCTGCGCTTCATCTTCCTCGATGCCCGCGACGACATCCTGATCCAGCGCTTTTCCGAAACGCGCCGCCGCCATCCGCTGGCCGCCGACGACACGACGCTGGCCGAGGCGATCGCCCATGAGCGTGAAGCGCTCGACGTGCTGGCGGGCCTCGGGCATCACATCGACACAAGCAACCTGCGGCCGAACGGACTGCGCGCCTTCGTCAAGGATTTCGTCGAGGTCGACAACGGCGCGGGCCTGATCCTGATGTTCGAATCGTTCGGCTTCAAGCACGGACTGCCGATGGATGCCGACCTGGTGTTCGATGTCCGCTGTTTGCCGAACCCCCACTACGATCCGCTGTTGCGGCCGCAAACCGGGCTCGACACCGACGTGATCGCCTTCCTCGATGCGGATGCCGATGTGCAGCGCATGGTGGCCGACATCGGCAAGTTCGTCGACGACTGGCTGCCCGCCTACGTCCGCGACAACCGCTCCTATCTGACGATCGCACTCGGCTGCACCGGCGGCCAGCATCGCTCGGTCTATATCGCCGAACGGCTAGCGGCCCGCTTCCGTGACGCGGTACGCGTCCTCGTTCGCCACCGCAGCCTGGTATCGGCGTGACGCCGTGGCTGACTTTGCTCCGCCCCGGCGACTGGCTGGTCGCGGGTGTGGCCTCAGTGGTGGTGGCGGCATCGTTTCCGTTGTTGTGGCACGGCGGCAAGGCCGATCAGGCGGTGATCCGCATCGACGGCCGGGTATTTGCCGAGTATCCGCTGGATGCCGCGCGGCGCATCGACGTACCGGGACCGATGGGCACGACCGTGATCGAAATCCAGCCCGGCCGGGCGCGCGTATTTTCCGACCCGGGTCCGCGGCAGTATTGCGTTCGCCAGGGCTGGCTCAGCCGCGGCGGTGCGGTTGCCATCTGCGCACCGAACCACGTTAGTCTGATGTTGACCGGTCGCGACGCGAACTACGATTCGCTCAACTATTGAGCAGGCTCTGCCAGTTCCGCCATTCGTCTTGGCAGCGGTCGGGAACCGGGATGTTTTGCGGAAACGCCAGGAAAGGCAGTGGTGCCAGCGATTGCGCGACGCGTGACGCGCTGGCTAGGCAGTCGAACCAGGCCCAGCCGTCCCTCGTCGGGACGCCGGTGATGGCTGAACGGATGGTTTCCGGAAAATCGAAGCGCGCCAGGTAGGTGGCCGTCACTTCGGCGATGGATGCGGGGAACACTTCCCTTTGCAGTTTCGCTTTGGAGGTTGCGTTTCGCCCTGCCGACAGCTTGATGTAGTCGGACATGAGGTTCGGATATGTCTCGGCGATGGCCAGCCAGCCCATTCCCGATACCAGGCCGGTGGTGAATCCGTCGTCGGCGAGCCGCGTCGGAATCTCGAACGATTCCATCAGGCCCCGCATCGCCGCGCCGGTCGCGACGGCGTTGTGCCAGTAGGCCTTGTAGTCGAACGTGGCGCACGCGCCCTTCTGGTACTTCGCCATCATCTCGGCCACGAACACCACGCGGCGAACCTGATCCAGGCCCAGGCGCTGAATGGCCTCAGATACCGAAGCCGTCTTGCCTGCACGGATGAAGGCGGCGGCGTTGGCGTAATTGATCAAGGTCGCCGAAATGACGGGGTCAGCCTGAATGCCACGAGTCGCTGCCGTAACGTCACCGGTCAGCGCGGCTGCCTGTACTACGCGGAACAGTGCGCCGGGCGCGGGAAGATTGCCGTGAAGCTCGATGGTTTCGAGAAACTGGCGCGCGCTGACGGGAACCGTTTCGGGAATCCCGCCTTCGACGATGGTGGATAGCAGCTCGAGCGCCGCATCGCCCGATGCGCCCATTTCCTTGCTGAAGGCGTCGATGCCGACCCCGCCCGGGAAGCGCTTGAATTCCAGGACTGGTGCTTTCTGGCCGCAGTCCGCCCAGTGCGGCAATGCCTCGAAGAAGCGTCCCCAGTTGTCGACGACGACCCAGCGTAAACCCGTCGGGTCTGCAAGCGCTGTCCGGACATGGAGAAAGACGGGCCCGGCCAGTCCTTCGATAGGCTTGCCCGGATTGTGGCGGGGATCGCAACCGGCGACGACCAGCGGCGACGAACCGTCGCTGGCGGGAACGAACACGGCGAGAATGCCCTTGCCTGGCTCCACCATGCCGTCGGCGGAGACGGAGACTTCAAATACTGAAGGACTCATTTGCTGCTGTCGAGTATGGCGATGAGGAGCAGGATTTCCTCGGCGACCGCCAGCGGAAAACCGAGGCGGGTTCCCTCACGGTTATCAAACAGCAAGGCCCGTAGCAAGGCCACGCAATCCGGTTTCCGCCACAGGCGGACAATCTGCGACCGGATGTGTGGATAGGCCTCTAGCGACAGGCGTCCGTGGCTGCCGCCGGAATTCCACTCATCCGGTTGGACGTTGAAATGCTGCTTCAGCTCCGATGCGGATCGTTCGAATTCGTCGCGGTTACCATTCAGGCGGTGGATTTCGAGCAGCTTCAACCATTGAGGCAACGACTCGCGCGGGTTCTCGCGGATATGCTCGACCAGGGTTTGGGCTGCCGCCTCGGTGAGGCCCATCGACGTCATGATGTTCGCCAGCTCGATGGCCGCAGTCGCGGGGTCGCTCGGTTCCTGGTCGGGCGTGCCCGTGATGCTGACAGGCAGAACGAAATCGATATGACCACTCTGCGCGGGGGACGAGCGACCTTCGTCCGATGCGAGTGGGGACTTCGATGGCGTTGCCGCAGCCTTGAAGGTCGGCGGCGGTGCCGTCTCGGGATCGTCGTCCCACCCGAACTCGACCAGCGGCGGCGCCGTGCGCGGCGGGGTGGCGGTCGGCGCCACCACGTGATCTTCCGCCGGCGTTTCATGGCGGCTGACGGTGGCCGTCACGGGCATTGCGGCCGTCGGTTTTGCGACGGTCGGAGAATAGTCCGTGGCGGGTTCGATCGAATCACCGGCCGAATCGTCGGCCAGGCGTTCGTCGAGATCGTCCGCCAGCGCCTGACTGCGGCTCGGCAGCAAGCGCGCGCCAAACAACAAGCCGACACCGACGACGAGGCCGCCGAGTCCCGCAGCGATCAACAACTGCCACCACGCGCGTTCGGCGTCCCGCTCGCGTGCCGATTTCTCCGCCTGCAGGGCCTTCCGCCATTGTCCCTCGCTCTGCGCAGCCTGCTCCTTCAGCGTACTGAGTTGCTGGTTCAGCTCGTCAAAGGTCGTTTCGAGTCGCTTGATCCTGTCAATGTAGGCGTCCTGCGTGCTGAGCTGGTTCTCCATCATGTCGGTCAACTGATTGACCAATGCCATGGCCTCCTTCATATTTCTAGCCGTCATGCCTCCGCCGACAACCAGGCGGTCTCCGGCGCCGTCGGCGGCTTTGGTGGCGCCCTGAACGGCCTGCGTCACGGACGGGGGCGGCTTCTTTCCGGTCGCCAGATATTCGGTCATTTCACCCAAGGGCGTGACTTCGCCATGGTGGTCACCGCGGCGGCGGGGTGGGACGCCGGCTGGTACAACGAGATGCGCGCCCTGCTTCAGCGTGTGATCGCGGAGATCGTAAGTGTCGACACCGGAAAAATACTGCGGGTTGGCCTCGACCACCCAGCGCATGAAGCGCCCTTGACGCAACGGGCCGGGGAAGTGAAGGCGCGCGACTTCTTCCAGCGTCATGTCGTGGTCGACAACGAAGTCCTTGCCGGCGATGCCGTCGGGTAGTCCCGTTCGGGCGCTGCCGGAGGATTGGGCTACCCGTTCTATCGGTTCGCCCAAGGGGGTGACATTGCCCAGATGATCGCCTGGACGGCGCGGTGGCACTCCCTTCGGGACGACCAACGATGCACCACCCGGCAGGTGCTGCTGGCGCAGATTCTTCGCATCCGGGAAGTACTGCGGGTTGGCCTCGACCACCCAGCGCATGAAACGCCGCTGGCGCAACGGCCCGGGGAAGTGCTTCTGGGCCAACTGCTCGAGGGTCATATCCCGGTCGAGAACGATATTCTGTCCAGGGATGCCGTCGGGAAGCTGGCCGATGGAACCGAGGACCGGCGCTGCGACCGCTGTGGCCGCAGGCATCGCAGTTGCTGCCGGGACGATTCGCGTCACCCCGGAGGTAGCCGGTGCCGGTGCCGTAACGACCGGGGGAACAGGCGCGCGACGCGGCGTTGTCAGCAGGACATAATCATGCGACAGGTTGTAGCCGCAGGCGATGAAGATGCGGAACTCCACCAGCGGCTGGCGTACCGCGGAGCGGGATGCCAGCATTACCGTCGGTACGCTTTCCTGGCCGTCGAGGTGGGCCACAAGATCGCGCGGGAAATATTCAGCGTCAATGCCATCGGGATTTCGCCGTATACTGACGCAACTGGCGTCGAGTCGTTGGTCGAGGGTGCCGGACAGCGGAACTTCCAGTCGTAGCGGCTCACCGATGATGGCTTCGCCGGTCAGTGGCCCCAGACCAAGTGCGTAACATGAGAAGGGCCAAGCGACCGATAGCACGCCAACAGCAGATCCGGCAATGCGCCACAGGCGCTTGCTAAGATGAGAAGGTCGCGGGACGAAATCTGCCGGGCGAACGGTGGGGGCGGAAGTCACGATGACAAAAAAAGTCCCATAATGTTGTCGAGATGTGGCCGCTCAACGTGCGGCTGCACAACCAATGACATTTGGCAGCATTTCATCAGGCGATTATATGGCAACGATGTTGCAGCCGGCGCCGGTTTTGCAAAGATTGACAAGGTGACTTCCGGCGCCATCGAACTCCGGGTTTTGGCCGCAGATCGTCGGGTGGCGCGCTACGCAGCGGCGGCTATCGTGCTGACGGTGGCGGAGGCCGCCATCCCCACTCCGTTGCCGGGCATCAAGCCGGGGCTTGCCAATATAGTTGTCCTGATCGTGCTTGCGCGCCACGGCTGGCGCGAGGCTGCGTGGGTATCGCTGCTACGTGTCGTCGCCGGCAGTCTGCTGGTTGGCCAGTTCCTGGCACCGGGTTTCTTTCTGAGCCTGACCGGCGCCCTGCTCAGCCTCGCAGTGCTCGCGTTCGCCTGCCATTTGCCGCGGCGCTGGTTCGGCTCCGTCACTCAGAGCATTCTTGCCGCTTTCGCCCACATTGGCGGCCAAGTATTGCTGGCGCGGGTGTGGCTGGTACCGCATGACGGCGTTTTCTATCTTGTGCCCGTGTTCGCGCTTTTCGCGCTGGTGTTCGGTGTCATCAACGGCCTGGTTGCGGCGTACCTGCTACAGGAGGGATCCAATTGAAAACCGTCGCGCTCGCCTTCACCGGCGCATCCGGCTTCCCCTACGGCTTGCGATTGCTCGAATGTCTGCTGGCGGCGGATGTCCGTGTCTGGCTGATGTACTCGCAGGCGGCACAACTGGTAGCGAAACAGGAACTGGACATGGTGCTTCCCGTGCAGCCTCGCGAGGCGCAGCGCTATTTCTCCGAGCGCTTTGCAGCCAAAGAGGGGCAACTGACCGTGTTTGGCGTTCAGGACTGGTATGCGCCGACGGCGTCGGGCTCCAATCCGCCCGACGCTTGTGTCATCTGTCCTTGCAGCATGGGTACACTGGCCAAGGTGGCGGCGGGACTCGCCGACGATCTGATCGCCCGTGCCGCCGACGTTGTTTTGAAGGAAGGCAGAAAGCTCATACTGGTGCCGCGCGAGACGCCGTTCTCGGCCATTCATCTGGAGAATATGTTGCGCTTGTCGCGTGCCGGCGCAGTAATCCTTCCGCCTGCGCCCGGGTTTTACCATCACCCCGAAAGCGTCAGCGATCTGGTGGACTTCGTCGTCGCCCGCATCCTCGATCAGATCGACGTTCCGCATACCCTAGTGCGCCCTTGGGGGGCCGGGTAGCAGTCCCATGACAGTCTTGACATCGGGATATTTCATGTAGTAACTTACCGACCGGTCAGTAATTAAGTCGGTAATCCCATGGTTTTTTCCCTTTGTCCCCGGGCCCGTCAGCGGCGCAAGGATGCCCGTCCGGGCGAATTGATGACGGCTGCGCTCGAGGTATTTGCGGAACGCGGGTTTGCCGCCACGAGGCTGGACGAGGTTGCGAAACGTGCCGGCGTGTCCAAGGGCACCATCTACCTCTATTTCGACAGCAAGGAAGCTTTGTTCAAGGCGGCGGTGGAGTCCGCCATCATCCCGGCCCTTGAGGCTGGCGAAGCGATAGCTGCGGACCCGGCGAAATCGCCCGGCGAGGCCTTGCGCGAGTTCGTCTTCTGGTGGTGGGAGAAAGTCGGTTCAACCGACATCGGAGCGCTCCCGAAACTGCTGGTCGCAGAGATTGGCAACTTTCCGGAGTTGGGCATCTGGTTCCACGAAAACATGATCCAGCGCGGCAAGCGCGCGGTCGTCGGCATCATCGCGCGCGGCGTCGCCTCTGGTGACTTCCGGCCGGTAGAGCCGCTGGGCGTTGCCCGCATAGTCTTTGCGATGATGTTCTCGTATGTCCTCTGGCGACGCGCGCTCGGCGCCGCCATGCCGGATTTACCCGAGCCGGAAGACTACTTCGAACAAGCACTCGACCTACTCACCCACGGACTGAAGAGGACTCCGCCATGCGCGTGATTGCCGCCCTGTTCCCCTTGCTGGCATTTCTGCTGGCGCCCGCAGCGCGGGCCGGGGATGCGCCGCCGCCGGCAGACGTCGTCGTTACCCTGAAGCCGCTGACGGATGCTGGTTATTTCCCCGAGCGCAACGCGCCGGCCAATGTGGTCAGCGCCAACGAATCGAAAATCTCCGCCGAAATCGCGGCCACCGTCGTCGCGCTGCCGGCCGGGGTCGGGGCTGTGGTCGCCACCGGCAGTGTCATCGCACGGCTGGACGACCGTGATGCAGCTATCGAACTGCAGCGTGCCGAGGCCGCATTGGCCGGCGCGCAGGCGCGGCTATCGCAGTCCGAGGCGCAGTTGCAGCGTTATCACGAACTGGCCGCGGAGAAGTTCATTTCTCCCGACGGTCTGCAGCTCAAGGTTTCGGAGACCGAATCACGCCGCGCCGAACTCAGGGCCGCCCAGGCCACGACTGCCGCCGCGCGCCGTGCAGTCGCCAAGACGATCATTCGCGCGCCATTCAAGGGCGCCGTGCGGGCACGCCATGCCGCCGTCGGCGAAATGGCGGCGCCGGGAACGCCGCTGTTGACGCTTGTCGATCTTACGCACCTCGAAGTAACTGCGCAGGTACCAAACGCCTATGCCGCAACGCTGGCCGCCAGCGACAAGATATTTTGGGAGTCGTCGGGCAAGCGCTCGGTCCTGGAGCTCCTGCGCGTCTCGCCCGCCATCAATCGCGAAGCGCGTAGTGTCGAGGCCCGCCTGGCGTTCGTCGGCAAGCCGCTGGCGCCCGGGCTCGAAGGCCGTATCGTCTGGCGCGATCCCCGGCCTCACCTGCCCCCGGATCTGGTGGTGCGCCGCGACGGCCACCTCGGCGTGTTCGTCGCCGAGGCAGGCAAAGCGCGCTTCGTCGTGCTGCCGAACGCGCAGGAGGGGCGTCCCGCCACGGCTGACTTTTTGCCGGCGACGACGAAGATCGTCGTCACCGGGCAGCAGGCGTTGCGCGACGGCATGGCGGTGCGATGACGTTCTATCGCCGCCTTATCGAAAACCATCCGTTCGCCAACATCGCCTTCGCGGTGGTACTGGTGGTCGGCCTGCTCGCCTATCTCTCGATGCCACGCGAGCAGGACCCGGAGATCAACTTCAACTGGGTCAGCATATTTGCCTTCATGCCCGGTGCGGCACCCGAGGACGTCGAGCGCCTGGTGACCAAGCCGCTCGAGGACGCGATCAAGAACGTTCCCGACGTACGCTTTTCCATGTCGTCATCGCGCGAGAACGTCGCCTCGCTGCTGGTCAGGTTCCGTGAAATCGACGAGCGCACGTTCGACAAGCGCGTGAATGACCTGCGTCGGGAAATCCAGAACAAGCGCTCGGAGTTGCCGGTCGAGGCCAAGGATCCGCGGATATGGGAGATCACCACCTCCAACGGATTTCCAACCGCCATGCTGCTGCTCGAAGGACAGGCCGACGACGAGGTGCTACGCGATGCCGGCCGCCGTCTCAAGGACGAAATCGAGCGCCTGACCGGCGTCGACCGCGTGTACTCGCTCGGCCTGAACGATCCGGAAGTGCGGGTCGACTTCGATCCCCACGCGGCGCAGGCGCGCGGACTGACCGCAACCGACATTGCCGACGGCGTTGGCGCATGGTTCCGAGATACCTTCGCCGGCAAGCGTCAGGTGGGCAAAGGGGAGGACGCGAAGGCGTGGCTGGTTCGCGTCCAGGGCCAGGACCCGGACCCCGACTACCTGGCCGGTATCGCCGTCTCGCCGGCCGCCGATCCGCACCGCCAAGTTGCGTTGGATACGGTTGCCGAAACGGCGCGCGCGCGCGCCGTTTCGGCAAGCATGGTAACCAAGGACGGTCGTCCCGCCGTGATGCTCTCGGTGACCAAGAAAAGCTATACCAATACCATTCATCTCGTCGAGCGCATCAATCAGTTCATCGCCCGCGAGAACGCCACCCTGGCGCAGCAGGGGCTGCGCCTGTCGCTGCTGGACGACCAGACGGTGCCCACCCGCAAGGCGATCCAGCTCATGGAGACCAACGCGCTGATGGGTCTGCTGCTGGTTATCGCCGTTTGCTGGGTGTTTCTCGGTACCCGGGTAGCGATCCTGATCGGCATCGGCATTCCGTTTTCGCTGGCAGCGACCTTCACCATCCTGCATGGTGTCGGCTACACGCTCAACATTTCGGTGTTGCTCGGCGTCGTTATCGCGCTCGGCATGCTGGTCGACGACGCGGTAGTTGTGGTCGAGACCATCTACTACCGGATGCAGCGCGGCGCCGATGCCGTTTCCGCGGCAGTGGCCGCGATGCGCGAGGTATTTGCGCCGGTCACTTCCTCGGTGCTGACCACACTGGCTGCCTTCCTGCCGTTGATGCTGCTGCCCGGCATCGTCGGCAAGTTCATGTTCGTGATCCCCTTCGTGGTCGCGCTGGCGCTGACGATTTCGTTGATCGAGGCCTACTGGATACTGCCGACCCACGTCGCGGCGATGAACATCGACTACACGAAGCCGTCGCGCATGCAGAAATGGCGCACCCGCTTCAATCGGCTGCTGCGCGTGCGCTACGGCAAGGCGCTGATCTGGGTCATGCGCCGCCAGCGGCTTTCGTTCATCGCCTTCGCCGCCGTCTTTGCAGTGGCTGTCGCTGCGGTCGCGGTCGGCGCCGTAAAGGTGCAGTTCTTCGCCTTCGACCCGCTGCGCATCTTCTACGTGAACGTCGATGCGCCTGCCGATGCGCCGATCGAGGAAACGTTGCGCCAGGTGCGCGTGGTGGAGGAGCGCGTGCGCAAGCATCTCCAGCCCGACGAAACGCGGGCGGTGGCCGCGTACGCCGGCGCCAAGTTTACCGACACGGAGCCGCTCTACGGTGATGCCTACGGCCAGGTGGTAGTAACGCTTCATTCCGAGGGGCGGGACGTGCCGGAAATCGTCGAGGAAATGCGCGCCGACGTAGCGGCCAGCCCGATCAGCGGCAAGATCACCTTCACCATGCTCTCCGGCGGACCGCCGACCGGGAAGCCGGTCAAGGCGCGCGTGCGCGGCGACGATCCAGTGGAACTACGAGCTGCCGCCGATGCGCTGAAGGCGATTGTCGAGGCGGCGCCGGGCACCCGCGACGTCGCGGACGATGACGTCCCCGGCCGGCCCCAACTCACGCTGCGCCTCGATCGCGAGGCGATCAAGGCCGCCGGCCTTAATGCGGCGCAGGTGGCGCGACTGGTGCGCCTGCACGTCGACGGCGAGGTGGTGGCGGTGCTGCGCGACCGTGGCGAGAAGGTCGATGTGCGCGTGCGCGCCAGACAAATCGACAGCGCCGACATCGGCGAACTGATCGATCAGCCAATCGCTTTGCCCGATGGTCGAGCGACCACGCTCGGTGCGCTGGCCCGCGCGGAAACGCGCACTGGTGCGGGTGTCATCAAACACTACAACCTGCGTCGCGCCATCACCGTCGAGGCGGATATCGACCAGGAAGCGACCGACACGCTGACCGTCAACAACCACATCAAGACCGAGTGGGAAAAGGCGCGTGTAGGCTTTCCTGCCACCGATATCGACTTCTCCGGCGAGCTGGACGACATTTATGAGGCACTCGATTCCATGGCGGTGTTGTTCGTGCTCGGCGTCGGCCTGATCTACCTGATCCTCGCCGCGCAATTCCGCAGCTACTTTCAGCCGATGCTGATCCTCGCCACCGTGCCACTCGCTTTCACCGGCGTGGTCTACGGCCTGCTGGTGTCGCGCCATCCGCTTTCGCTCTATACGCTATATGGCGTCATCGCGCTGACCGGCATCGCGGTCAATAGCGCCATCGTCCTGATCGACGCCGCCAACGAGCGACGCGGGCGCGGCATGAGCATTTTGCACGCCATTCTGTATGCCGCGCGCCGCCGCGTGGTGCCGATTCTGATCACCTCGCTGACCACCATCGCCGGTCTCGCCTCGCTCGCTTTCGGCCTGGCCGGCAAATCGCTGATCTGGGGGCCGGTTGCGTCCAGCATCGTCTGGGGCCTGCTGTTTTCCACCTCGCTGACGCTGTTCGTCGTGCCGCTGCTCTACCGCACGTTCATGGACAAACGCAAATGAAAAAGCTCCTGTTACTGGCTGCCGTGCCGCTGCTAGCGGCCTGCGGCGAGAAACTGCCGCCCGCCGATGTCGTGGTCGCCGGCCCGAAACTGGTCAAGGCGATGAAAGTCAGCCCTGGCGACACGCCGAGCGAAAGCCGCTACAGCGGCGAAGTGCGCGCCCGGTACGAGTCGGTGCTCGGTTTTCGCATCGGCGGCAAACTGACCACGCGGTTGGTGGACGCCGGTACACGGGTCAAGGCCGGCCAGCCGCTAGCGCGACTCGATCCGGCCGATGCACGCCTTGGCGCCGCCCAGGCCGAGGCCAACGCGGCGCTTGCCGTCGCCGACTACAAGCGCGCGCAGGAACTGCGCGACAAGAATTTCGTTAGCCAGGCGGCGCTGGATGCGCGCGCCAGCGCCGCCAAGGCGGCCGAGGCGCAGGCACACCTGGCCGCCAACCAGGCGAGCTACGCTACGCTGACGGCGGATGCTTCGGGCGTCGTCATCGCGGTGTTGGCCGAGCCGGGGCAGGTGGTTGCCGCCGGCCAACCCGTTTTTCGCGTGGCGCGCGACGGTGAGCGCGAGGTGGCCATCGCGCTGCCCGAGACGGCGCTGGCGACGGTGAAGGCCGGCAGTCCGGCTACCGTGACACTGTGGGCGGACGGCAAGGTTTTCACTGGCAAGGTGCGCGAGATTGCACCCGGCGCCGACCCGGCAACCCGCAGTTTTGCAACCCGCATCAGTCTGATGGGCGCTGCTCCGGCGCTGCCGCTCGGCATGTCGGCCACGGTGAGTTTTTCGCGCGCGTCGGGCGACGCGTTGATCGTGCCGCTGGCCGCCATCTTCCAGCAAGGCAATCGACCGGCGGTATGGGTGATCGGCAAGGACAATGCGGTCGAACTGCGACCTGTCGAAGTGGCGCGCTACGGGGATGCCGGCGCGCTCGTCAGCGCGGGGCTGAACGAAGGAGAGACCATTGTCGCCGCCGGGGCGTTCAAACTCAGCGCGGGAGAAACGGTCAGGATCGCCACACCATGAGGCGGATCAATCTTTCCGCCTGGTCGTTAGAGCACCCCTCGATGGTGCTGTACATGATCATCGTGCTGATGGTCGGTGGCGCGCTGGCGTTCGTGAATCTCGGCCGCGCCGAGGATCCCGACTTCACGCTGAAGATCATGGTGGTGCGTACGCTGTGGCCCGGCGCCACGGCGCGTGAGGTCGAGCAGCAGGTGTCCGAGCGCATCGAGAAGAAGCTTCAGGAGACGGCATACGTCGATGTTCTGCGCTCGGTGTCGCGGAGCGGAGAGTCGCTCATATTCGTCACGCTCAAGGACTACACGCCCAAGAACGCGGTGCCGGAATCCTGGCGTCAGGTTCGGCGCAAACTCGACGACATCCAGGCAACGCTGCCTGCCGGTGTTCGTGGTCCTTTCCCGAACGACGAATTCGGCGACGTCTACGTGAACATCTACGCTCTGACCGGCGACGGCTTCGACATGGGCGCCCTACGGCATCAGGCCGATCGCCTGGCACGCGAACTGCGGGCGTTGCCCGACGTGAAGAAGGCCGACCTGCTCGGCGTGCAGGACGAGAAAATCTACATCGAGATTGCGCCCACGCGACTGGCTGCGTTCGGCCTTACGCCGGCCGCGGTGGCCGAAGCGCTGGCGAAGCAGAACGAGGTCGCACCGGCAGGCTTTGTCGAGACCGATACCGATCGCGTCCGCCTGCGCGTCTCGGGCGCCTTCGACACCGTCGAGCGCATTCGCAGCGCCCACCTGGCGATCGGCGGCAAGATCATCCGGCTTGCCGACATCGCCGAAGTCAAGCGTGGTTTCGCCGATCCGCCCAGCCCGCGGATGCGCGTCGGCGGGCAGGACGCGGTCGGCATCGCGGTTGCGATGAGCCGTGGCGGCAATGTCATCAAGCTGGGCGAGAACCTGTCCGCCGAGGTTGCGCGGCGGTCGGCGGATCTGCCGCTGGGCATGGAGGTGCATAAGGTCGCCGACCAGCCAACCATCGTCAAGGTTTCGCTCAAGCTGTTCATGCAAACGCTGACCGAGGCGCTGGCAATCGTATTGGCGGTGAGTTTCCTCAGCCTCGGTTTGCGCACCGGTATGGTGGTGGCGCTGTCGATTCCGCTGGTGCTGGCGATGACCTTCCTGATGATGCGCGTGTTCGGCATCGACCTGCACCGTATCTCGCTCGGCGCACTGATCATTGCGCTCGGACTGCTGGTGGACGACGCCATCATCGCCGTCGAGATGATGGTGGTGAAGATCGAGCAGGGTCTCGACAAGTTCAAGGCCGCCACCTTTGCCTATACATCGACGGCGTTCCCGATGCTGACCGGCACACTTATCACCGCGGCGGGCTTCACCCCGGTGGGCTTTGCCCATTCCGGTGCCGGCGAGTACGCGGGCGCGATCTTCTCGGTCACCACGATTGCCCTGCTGACTTCCTGGTTGGTGGCGGTCGTGTTCACACCCTACCTCGGCTACAAGCTACTCAACGTCGAGAAACTCCGAAAGTACGGCGAAGATCATCACGGCGATATCTATGACACGCCCTTCTATCGACGCATACGCAGCACGGTCGAGTGGTGCGTTCGCCACCGCTGGAAGACCATCGCCATCACCGTGCTGGCCTTCGTGCTGGGCATCGTGCTCTTCAGCACCGGCGTGCAGAAGCAGTTCTTTCCGCCGTCGAATCGTCCGGAGTTGCTGGTTGACCTCTGGCTGCCGCAAGGCTCATCGCTGAAAGCCACCGAGCGCGAGGTCAAGCGGGTTGAGGCGCTCATCAAGGACGACGACGGGATTGCCAATTATTCCTCGTACATCGGTAACGGCGCGCCGCGCTTCTACCTGCCGCTTGACCAGCAGTTGTTCAACGACAACTTCGGCCAGTTGGTAATCGTCACCAAGGGCTTCGACGAGCGCGAAGCGGTAAGGTCGAGCCTATTGCAGGCTTTCGATGCGGCCGACGGCGGCTGGAGTAATCTGCGGCCCCGCGTCCAACGGCTGGAGAACGGCCCGCCGGTCGGTTACCCGGTGGTGTTTCGCGCCATGGGCGAAAACCTAGCAACGCTGCGCGAGATTGCCGGGCAGGTGGCCCAGGTGATGCGGGCGAATCCGAACGTTCGCGACGTCCATCTCGATTGGAACGAATTGGCGAAGACGGTGCGTGTCGTGATCGACCAGGATCGCGCCCGCGCGCTCGGCGTTACCAGCCAGGACATCGCCCAAGTGCTGCAAGCCCACGAGATCGGCGCGACGCTGACCCAGTTCCGCGAGGGCGACCAATTGATCGATGTCGTTTGGCGGGCTGGTGGTAGCGACCGCAACCGACTTGACCGCCTCGCTGATCTCCCCGTGCCGGCGGGCGGCAAATGGGTGCCGCTCGCGCAGGTGGCGAAGTTGGTGCCGGCGCTCGAGGAAGGCGTCATCTGGCGCCGCAACCGGGTGCCGACCATCCAGATTCGCGCCGACCTGGCCAATAGTGACGTTACCGGACCGACCGCCTCCTTGCAGATCGATCCCGAACTCAACGAATTGCGCAGTCGGCTGCCGCCGGGTTACCGCGTCGAAATGGGCGGCACCATCGAAGAGTCGGCGAAGAACGAGACCGCGATCAAGGCCGTGGCGCCACTCATGATCGTCGTCGTGATCACGCTGCTGATGATGCAGTTGCAAAGCATGAGGCGTACGCTGATGGTACTGCTCACCGCGCCGCTCGGCATGATCGGCGTCGCCATGGCGCTGGTGCTGTTCGGCAAGCCGTATGGCTTTGTCGCCAACCTCGGAGTGATCGCGCTGATGGGGATGATCCTGCGCAACTCGGTGATCCTGGTCGACCAGATCGAGCAGGACGAGCAGGCAGGCAAGAGCACCTGGGACGCGATCATCGGATCGGCGGTGCGCCGCTTCCGGCCCATCATGCTGACCGCGGCGGCGGCAGTTTTGGCGATGATTCCACTGTCGCGGCAGATCTTCTGGGGGCCGATGGCGGTGGCCATCATGGGCGGGCTGGTGGTCGCGACGGTGCTGACGCTGTTGTTTCTGCCGGCGCTCTACGCGGCCTGGTACCGGGTGAGCGAGCCGGTCCGCGAAAATGAGAGGGCGTAGAATTGAAATCGATTCATTCGGCCATATATAAGGGTATGCTAATATTGCGCCCTTTCGCCAAAACCGCCCATGCAACAACTGACTGTCGTGCAACTGAAGGAATGGCTGGACGACGCGTCCCGCGACAAGCCCGTGCTGATCGATGTGCGCGAGCCGTGGGAATTCGACATCTGCCGCATCGGCGGCGTCAAGCCTATGCCGATGCGCTCCATTCCGGCGCGCTTCATGGAACTCAAGCGCGACGCCGAAACCGTGGTGATTTGCCATCACGGCGCGCGCAGCTATCAGGTATGCATGTTTCTGGAGCAGCAGGGTTTTTCCAACCTGTTCAACCTCCATGGCGGAATGGCGGCGTGGTCGCGCGATGTCGATCCGACTACGCCCACCTACTGAATACTCACTGGAGTCGGCGATGAAGAAGACGATTTCCCTGTTGCTGGCCGGATTCGGCCTGGCGACCACCATGGCCAACGCGGCGGACCTGATGTCGGTGTATCGCGATGCGTCGGTCTACGACGCGCAATTCGCGGCGGCACGGGCGAGTCTGGATGCCGGTCGCGAGAAGCTGACCCAGGGCCGCTCGGGTCTATTGCCGACCATCGGCGTGTCGGCCAACACCACCTGGAACGATACCGAAGTGACCCCGCGGACCAGTCCGACGATGACCTACGCGAACCAGTACAACAGCAACGGCTGGACGGCCTCACTGACCCAGCCGTTGTTCCGCTGGCAGAACTGGGCGGCGTACAAGCAGGGCGAGTTGGCGGCGGCGATTGCCGAAACCCAGTTCAGCGCCGCCCAGCAGGATCTGATCGTGCGCACGGCCCAAGCCTATTTCGATGTGCTGCTGGCGCAGGAAACGGTGGCGACAGCGGCTGCGCAGAAGACCGCGATCACCCACCAGCTCGAATCGGCCAAGCGCAACTTCGAAGTGGGCACGGCCACCATCACCGATACCCACGAAGCGCAAGCGCGATTCGATCTCGCGGTGGCGGCGGAACTTGCCGCACAGAACGACCTGACCGTCAAGCGTCAGGCGCTGCAAGTGCTGATCGGCAAGGAACCGGACACGCTGAAGGTATTGAAGGCCGGGGCACAGATCGGGCGTCCGCAGCCGGACGACATGATGAAGTGGGCGGAGACGGCGGAAACCGGCAATCTGTCGGTGATGCAGGCGCAAGCAGCGAAGGAAATCGCCGATCAGGAAGTAGGCAAGCAACGCGCCGGACATCTGCCGACACTCGACATCGTTGCCACTTACGGCAAGAGCGGCACCGGCTACTACGCCGCGACGGGAACCGGCGTGGATACCAAGGCGACCACGGTCGGATTGCAACTGTCGGTACCCCTCTTCGCCGGTGGCGCGATCATGTCGAAGGACCGCGAGGCCGTGGCCCTGCGCGAGAAGGCGCGGGCCGATCTCGACAACGCGCGCCGCCAGGCGGCACTCAGTGCACGGCAGGCCTACCTCGGCGTTACCTCGGGCCTGTCGCAGGTAAGGGCCTACGAAGCAGCGGTGGCGTCCTCGCGGTCGGCACTGGAATCAAACCAGGTCGGCTACGACGTCGGCGTGCGCATTAACATCGACGTGCTGAACGCGCAGAGCCAGCTCTACGACACCCGCCAGAAACTGACCAAGGCGCGCTTCGATACGCTGATCGCCCAGCTCAAACTCAAGCAGGCTGCCGGCAACCTGACCGAAGACGACCTCGTTGCGATCAACGCGCTGCTGGAATAGTCGCCCCACCCCCGGCTCTGCCCCAGGTGGCGTGCCGCCACGGCTGACTTTTCCCGCTCGCAGAACGGCGGGGGCCGGGCTACCCCTGCGGCCAGACTTCTTCGATGATCTTCATGGTGCGCGCGGTGGCGCCGCGGTGACGGGCGGCGAAGGCGCGGCCAAAGTCAGCCATGGCGGTACGCCGGGTTGTGTCTCTTATCAGCGCCAGCGCTTCGCGGACCAGCCCTGCCGCCGCGTTAACCTTTAATGCGGCGCCCGCAGCGAGCGCTTCGCGCGCGGCGTCGGCGAAGTTGAACGTCGACGGGCCGAGCAGCACGGGGGTGCCGACGGCGCAGGCCTCGATCAGGTTCTGGCTGCCGTAGTCGAGCAGGCTGCCGCCGATGAAGGCGACGTCGGCTGCTTCGTACCACGCGAACAGTTCGCCCATGCTGTCGCCGAGCCAGACCTGCGTATCGCTTGTCGGCGCTTCGTGGGCCGAGCGCCGTCGCACGGACAGGCCCCGCGCAGCGACCATGGCCGCGACTTCATTGAATCGTTGCGGATGGCGCGGCACGATGGCCAGCAGCACGTTCGTGTCATGTGGCCAGGCGTCGAGGATCAGCGCTTCCTCGCCTTCGCGCGTGCTGGCGCAGAGCAGCAGCGGCCGGTCGCCGATGGCGGCACGCAGTTCGCGGCCGAGCGCCAGTTGCGCGGGCGGCGGCTCGATGTCGAACTTCATGTTGCCGAGAATGGCGACTTCGGGCGCGCCGATTTCGCGCAGGCGTACAGCATCATTTTCACCTTGAGCCGCGATCGCTGTCAGTCCGCGCAGGGTCATCCGGCTCAGCGTCGGCCAGCGCCCGTAGCGCCGCGCGGAGCGCTCCGACAGCCGCGCATTGACGAGCAGCAGCGGTATCCCCCGCGACCGGCAGGCGGCGACGAGATTCGGCCACAACTCCGTTTCCATGATCAGGCCGAACGCGGGACGAAAATGGGCGAGGAACCGGCCGACTGCCCAGGGTGTGTCGTATGGCAAATAGATGCGATCGACCGCATCCCCAAACAGCGCGACAGATGTTTCGCGGCCCGTCGGCGTCATGTGGGTGAACAGCAGGCGATGATCCGGGTAGCGTTTGCTTAGTTCGGCGACCAGCGGCTGCGCGGCGCGCGTTTCGCCGACCGAGACCGCGTGGATCCAGATGACCGGCTGCTCCGGACGAGCGCCGAACAAACCGAATCGCTCGCCCCAGTGACGCAGGTATTCCGGCTGCCGCCGGCCGCGCAGAAGAAGGTGCAGCAGCGCCCAGGGCAGCAGCAGGATCAGCAGAAGGGTGTAAGCGAAGCGCGCCATCAGGACGCCATCTGCAGCGCGTGGCGGACGACTTCGCTGGCACTGGGCGGGCTGCCGGCACTGCCGAGATTGACCGCATTGGCGCCCGCGAGAACGCCGGTGAGTTCGGGATCCGAACCGCAATAGAGCGCCAGTGTCGGCCGGCCGAGCGCGGCGGCAAGATGCACCAGCCCGGTGTCGACGCCCACCACCAGCGCGGCACCGGAAAGCAGCCCGGCGAGGTCGGCAAGATTCATGGCCGGTGCGGCGACGGCGCGCCCCAGCGTGGTCGACAGGCGGGCAGCGCGCTGGCGCTCCGCAGGGCTGCCGCCGGGCAGCACGCAACGCAAGCCGGTGGCGATCAGCGCCATGCCCAGCGCCTGCCAGTCGCCTTCGGGCCATTCCTTGTCGGCACGGCTGGTGGCGGTGAGCAGTACCGCGTAGTTGCCTTTCGGCAGCCAGGATGCGGCCAGAGGCGGCGCAGAAATGCCGTAATCGACGACCGGGTCGAGCGCGTAGCCGAAAGCAGTTGCCGCCAGCAGGCGGTTGCGCTCGACTGCATGCGTGTCGCGGGAAACAAAAATGCGGCGATTGTAGAAACGGGAAGCCAACGGTTCGCGCGCGCTATGGCAATCGTGGCCGATGCGCTCTCCCGAAGCCATTGATGCGATCAACGCGCTCTTCAGCAGGCCCTGGCTATCGATCACGGCGTCGTAACAGTCAGCCTTGACGGCACGCCGAAAGGCGCCGATCTCGCGCCAGGTCGCTGGCTTGTGAAGTGCCTTGCGCCAGCGCCTGATGGCAACCGGCAGAATTTTGTGCACCGCCGGATGGAGGCGCGGCAATTCCGCGAAGTTCTCTTCGACCACCCAGTCGATCTCGGCGTCCGGGAAGTGTCGCGCGAGGTCGGTGGCGACGGGCAGGTTGTGCACCACGTCGCCGAGCGAGGAAGTCTTGACCAGAAGTATGCGCACTGTGTCGCGTCGATGGCGCTAGGGGAATAGGCCAGTAGAATCGGGGAAACGCACGGATTATAGCGATGCCCGAGGCTAGAAGGCCCCTTTCCGCAGTACTCATCACGCGCAACGCGGCGTCGCAACTGCCGGCGTGTCTCGCCGCGCTGGAATTCTGCGACGACATCGTCGTCATCGATTCCGGCAGCGACGACGATACCGTTGCGGTTGCCCGGCAACACGGTGCGCGCGTGATTCAACGCGACTGGTCGGGATTCGGTCCGCAAAAGCAATTCGCTGTCGAACAGGCGCGAAACGACTGGGTGCTATGCGTCGACGCCGACGAGCGGGTGAGCGACGAATTGCGCGCCACCATCGTCGCCGAACTCGCCGCGCCGCGATACGACGCCTACCGCTTCCCTCGTTGCAACCGCTTCATGGGTCGCTATTTGCGCCATGGCGAGGGTTATCCGGACTGGAGCCTGCGCCTGTTCGACCGTCGCCGGGCGCGCTGGTCGGACGATGCGGTGCATGAAAAGGTGCTTGCCGACAGCGAGGTGGGCACGTTGCGCGGCGATCTTCTTCACGACTCCGCGGAAACGCTGGAACACTACCTGGCGAAGCAGGACCGCTACACCACGCTGGCCGCCGAAGAGGCTCTGGCTCGTGGCAAACGCGCCACGCTCTTGCATCTCGTACTGTCGCCACTGGTACGCTTCCTGAAGTTCTACTTCGTCCGCTTTGGCTTTCTGGATGGGCTCCCCGGGCTGACGCACATCCTCATCGGCTGCCGGAACAGCCACATGAAGTATGCGAAAATGCGCGCCATCACTGCGGAGCGACGATGAAGGTACTGATTACCGGGGTTGCCGGATTTATCGGCATGCATGTTGCGGAGCGTCTGCTGGCGCGTGGCGATACCGTCGTCGGCATCGATAATCTCAACGACTACTACGAGGTGTCGCTCAAGGAGGCGCGGCTGGCGCGGCTGGCGCCGGACCCGGCCTTCCGTTTCGTCAAGCTCGACCTCGCCGATCGTGACGGCATGGCCGCGTTGTTTGCGGAGGTACGCCCCGATGCGGTGATCAACGTGGCGGCCCAGGCTGGCGTGCGCTACTCGCTGAAGAATCCGCTTGCCTACGCCGACAGCAACCTGATCGGTTTCGTGAATGTGCTCGAAGGCTGTCGCCACAACGGCGTCAAACATCTCCTCTACGCTTCGAGTTCCAGTGTCTACGGCGGCAACAAGAAGGTGCCCTTCGCCGAGGACGACAACGTCGACCATCCGGTCAGCCTCTATGCGGCAACCAAGAAGGCCAACGAACTGATGGCCTATTCGTACAGTCATCTCTACGACATTCCCGCTACCGGCCTGCGCTTCTTCACCGTCTACGGTCCATGGGGCCGGCCGGACATGGCCTACTTCAGCTTCACGCAGAACATCCTGGCCGGCAAGTCGATCGATGTCTTCAACCACGGCAAGATGCAGCGCGATTTCACCTACATCGACGACATCGTCGAAGGCGTGGTGCGCATACTCGACAAGCCGCCAGCCGCGGCGGCCGGCGAGCCGCCGCATACCGTGTTCAACATCGGCAACCATAACCCGGTCGACCTGATGGAGTTCATCGGCACGCTCGAAGACGCGCTCGGCAAAAAGACGACTTACAACTTCCTGCCCATGCAGGACGGCGATGTGCCCGTCACCTATGCCGAAACGTCGCGGTTGCGCGCGGCGGTCGGCTTTTCACCGTCCACTCCGCTGGCCGACGGCATTGGCAGGTTCGTCGCCTGGTATCGCGACTACTACCGGGTGGGCTAGTGGCCACCTACGCGATCGGCGACATCCAGGGCTGCCATGCGGAACTGACTCGCCTGCTCGATTACCTGGGTTTCTCGCGGTCGCGCGACCGGCTGTG
This sequence comes from Gammaproteobacteria bacterium, assembly GCA_018819515.1. GTDB lineage: Bacteria > Pseudomonadota > Gammaproteobacteria > Burkholderiales > Rhodocyclaceae > Fen-999. The sequence goes on along the minus strand of JAHJPX010000007.1, from coordinate 337,006 downwards.
GCTGGTCGGCGATCTCGTCAATCGCGGTCCGGATTCGCTTGCCGTGCTGCGCTTCGTCAGAGGATTGGGCGAGAGCGCGATTACCGTGCTCGGCAATCACGACCTGCATCTGGTGATGCAGTCGGAGGGGCACGGAAAAGTCAGCCGTGAGGACACGCTGGCAGAGGTGCTCGCCGCGCCGGACCGCGACGAACTGATCGCCTGGCTGCGCGGCCTGCCGCTGTTCCATGTCGAGGACGAGTACGCCATGGTCCACGCGGGATTGCTGCCGCAGTGGGACATCGCGCAGGCGATGGCGTTGTCGGACGAGGCGAACGCGGCGCTGGTTGCGTCCAACTATCGCGACTTCCTGGCCAACATGTGGGGCTCGGAACCGGATACGTGGCGCGACGATCTGGCCGGTTGGGATCGTCTGCGCGTAGTGGTTAACGCCATGACGCGGCTGCGCTTCTGCACGCCCGAGGGCGCCATGGAGTTTCGCGCACCCGGCGCAAAGGGGCCGCCGGACCGCGGCCCGGCGGGCTGCCTGCCGTGGTTCGAGGTGCCGGGCCGGCGCAGCGCCGGCGACATGGTCATCTGCGGCCACTGGTCGGCGCTCGGTTTCAGGCGGGAAAAGAATCTGCTGGCGCTGGATTCCGGCTGTCTGTGGGGAGGCTGCCTGACGGCGGTGCGCCTTGAGGACCGGCGGGTGTTCCAGTTGCCATGCTCCCGGCAGGTGGAGCCGGAGGGCTGGGAGTAGAAGCCCCCAGCGCGTGGCTGACGAGCTGGTGGCAGTGGTGCGCCAGGTGGCGTCGATCGGCACCCGCGGATTCGACCGCGGGCAGAAAGGTAATGTGCGCCGTCAGCGCGGACGCCGTCACGATGCTGCGCATGCATTCCCACAGGCTGGTGTCGCCGACGTAGGCGGCGGCCGTCGTCGGTTGGCCATTCCGGTCTATGTAGCGGATCAGTGTCGGCGTCACCGCGACGCCGGCGTCGATGGCGGACTGAAACAGGGCCGCGTGGAAGGGCATGACATGGTCGCCGAAACCCGTCGTTCCCTCCGGGAACACGCCGACCAGTTGGCCGGCCTTGAGTTCGGCGATCAGATGCTCCTTGGCGCGTTGTGCGGCAGCGCGCGAACCGCGCTCGAGAAACAGGGTGCCGACTTGCCGGCTTAGCCAGCCGATGACCGGCCAGTACATCACCTCGTCCTTGGACAGGAATGTTGTCGGCGCCAGCGCATTGATCGCGAAGATATCCAGCCAGGAAATGTGGTTTGCCACCAGCAGCCCCTGCGCGGGCGGCGCACCACTGGCGACGATGGCGACGCCCATTTCCTCGAGCAGTTGCCGGGACCAGCGGGCCTTGAGATACAGGCGCGCGCGGTTGGGCAGCCACGGGAAGACCAGTGCAGCGGTGGCGACGCCCCAGAACAGGTGCAGGGCCACCCGCGTGACGCGAAAGGCCGCGCGAATCACGATCGCCAGCGTAGCCACTGATTTTTCGTCCTAGAGCGGTTCGCCGAAGGCCTTGAGGAAGCGCGCTGCGATGTCGTCGCGCGCCGGCTTGTGGTTCTGGCCGCCGCGATGGGAAATCTTGATCGATCCCATCAGCGAGGCTAGGCGGCCGGTTTTCTGCCAGTCCCAGCCCTGGCCGATACCGTAGAGCAGCCCGGCGCGATAGGCGTCGCCGCAGCCGGTGGGGTCCACCACGGCTTCGGGCGGAACGCTTGGGATGACGATGTGCTGGCCGTCGGCGTAAATTTCGGAGCCGTTGGCACCGAGCGTGACGATCAGCGCTTTCACTTCGCGCGCGAGGTCTTCGAGGCTGCGGCCGGTGCGCTCGGAAAGCAGCTTGGCCTCATAGTCGTTGACGGTGCACCAGTCGGCCAAGCGGAGGAAATCGAGCAGTTCGTCGCCATTGAACATCGGCAGTCCCTGGCCTGGATCGAAGACGAAAGGAATTTCGGCTTCATGGAACTGGCTCGCGTGCGTCGTCATGCCTTCGCGGCCGTCGGGCGAAACAATGCCGAGCTGCACGCCGTTGGCGTCTCCGATCTTGTTGGCATGCGAGTGATTCATCGCTCCCGGGTGGAAGGCGGTGATCTGGTTGTCGTCGAGGTCGGTAGTAATGAACGCCTGCGCCGTGTAAGTGTCCGGAATGTGGCGAACGTAGCTGCTGTCCAATTTGAGGTGAGCGAGCCGCTGCAAGTACAGCTTGCTGTCATCGCCGACCGTAGCCATGATTAGCGGTTCGCCGCCCAGCAGTTTCAGATTGTAGGCGATATTTCCTGCGCAGCCGCCGTACTCGCGCCGCATGTCCGGTACGAGGAAGGCGACGTTGAGGATGTGAATCTGTTCGGGCAGGATGTGGTTCTTGAACTGGTCGTGGAACACCATGATGGTGTCGTAGGCGAGCGAGCCGCAGATCAGGGTTTTCATTGTGCGTAGGGTCAGGGATAAAAAACGTAGAGACGGTAGCCGACGGCCGGAACATCGGTAACCGCCAGTTCAAGTTCGACGGGGCGGTCGCTACGCTCCGGGAAACCGGCGGCGGCTTTCGCTTCCGGCGGCAGGTATTCGTCGGGTGCCAGGGCGCGGCGCAGCAAGGCATGCTCCCGCGCGTCGGTGAGGGTGATTTCGAGATGCGGCCAGGCCTGGGCGAAGGGCGCGCGGTTGCGCAGCGTGGTCGTCAGGTGCAGCGTGTCGGGTTTCTTCTCGTTGGGCGAGAGGCTGGACGCTTCGATACTGATCAGGTTGATCTTTTGCGGCAGTGATATCCGGCAATCGAGCAATTCGCAGGCGGCGACGAATGCGGGGCGCGTTTCGGGTGCCGCGGCGATCAGTTCGGTGCGGAAATGCAGGAGCAATTGCGCCGCTAGCACGAGGATTGCCAGCAGGCTCCCCAGTACCCACGGCCAGGTCCGCCTTTGGCGAGGAAGCTCCTCGTGTAATGCCAGGATGGTCGGCGGATCCAGATCCGGTTCCGGTTCGTGGCGCGCCCGCACCAGGCTTGACCAGTGGTCCTGCTTGATCGACGCTTTCGGCAATGCTTCAGGTACCGATTCCGGCACGGACGCCAGTGCGGGCTCCGGTACGGGCTCGGGTTCCGGCAAGGGCTCAGGCGCGAGCTCGGGTTCTCGTTCCGGCTCCAGCGCAGGCAGAGGTTCTGGTACAGGTTCCGGTTCGGGTTCGGGTACAGGTTCCGGTTCGGGTTCGGGTACAGGTTCCGGTTCCGGTTCGGGTTCTGGTACGGGTTCTGGTACGGGTTCCGGCGCAGGTTCCGGTTTCGGAGCGGGCTTGGGCGTATGCTCCGTGGTGCGTTCGGGTTGGGGTTCGGGCTCGAAATACTCTTCCGCGGCGGCAACATCGATTGTTTCGAAGCGCTGCTTCGGCGGCGCTTCTATCACCGGCTCGAACCCCGTCGGCATTTCGGGCACGGATTTGGCGACGGGTTCGTGCGTTTCCGTGGGCACGAAGGCGAAATCCTGCGCCGTGTCGGTTTCGGCGGGCGAATCGGTGCCTGGTGGAGCCGGCGTGAGAATCGACCACGACAGGTCCGATTTGGATTCGGCGACCGCTTCCTCGCGCGGGGGTGGGGCGGGCGGCGCTTTCGGTGTCACGACAGGCGTGACGGGTGGCGCGTTTTCGGCGAGGCCGCGTAAGGCGTCGAAAACGCGTCGGCACTGCCCGCAGCGAACCTGGCCCTGGCGGATCTTCAACTGCTCGGGGGTGACGCGGAAGGTGGTACCGCAGTAGGGGCAGCGCGTCAGCATCATGGTTTGCCGCCCTCGAGAAGAATCCAGCCGTCGAGCGTCGCGCCGACGGTCAGCGCGATGTACGGAGCATAGGCGGCGATGACCTGTTCCGCCTGGGCGGCGAGCACGCCGGAGAGCGCCAGGCGTCCAGCGGGCGCGACACGCGCGGAAATCAGCGGCGCCAGGACGCAAAGTGGATTGGTCAGGATGTTGGCGACAACGATGTCGAACTGCTCTGTGAGTACTTGCTTCGAGTGGGCGAGGCGCAGTTCGACGCCGTTGCGGGCGGCGTTGTCGGCGGCCGCTTCCAGCGCCCGGTCGTCGATATCGACGCCGAGCACCCCGGCAGCGCCGAGCCTGGCGGCGGCGAGCGCCAGGATGCCCGAGCCGCAGCCGTAGTCGAGCAGCGTGTCGCCACGGCTGACTTTTTCGCACAGCCATTCGAGGCACAGCCACGTGGTCGGATGCGAGCCGGTGCCGAAGGCGAGTCCGGGGTCGAGTTCCAGATTGATGGCGTGCGGATCGGGCGCCGCGTGCCAAGAGGGCACGATCCATAGCCGGTCGTTGATGCGGATCGGGTCGAACTGCGACTGCGTGAGCCGCACCCAGTCCTGCTCGGCGACTTCGGCGATCTCGGTCGGCGTGTCGCCAAGGCTGACTTTTTCCTTGGCGTCGGCGATGCGCTGCTGCAGATCGTCGCCCGGTTCGAACAAGGCGACGACGCGGCTGGTCCGCCATAGCGGTGTTTCCGGCGAGCCGGGTTCGCCGAATTGCGGCGTCTCGAATTCGGTGCCGGCCTCGGCGTCCTCGACGCTGACCGAGATCGCGCCGGCGGCGAAGAGCGCCTCGGACAGCGGCTCGGCGCGGCTGGCGTCAGTGGTGGTCGCGGCGCTGATCCACACTCGGGTACAGGCTCTTGACTTCTTCGCGCGCCGCCAGCTTTTCCTCTAGGTAGTGGATGCTGGTGCCACCGTTTATGAAGCGGTCGTCGAGCATCAGTTCCTGATGCAGCGGGATGTTGGTCTTGATGCCGTCGACCATCATTTCGGACAGGGCAATGCGCATGCGACGGATTGCCTGATCGCGGGTGTCGCCGTAGGCGATCAGCTTGGCGATCATGGAATCGTAGTGCGACGGCACCGTGTAGCCGGTGTAGACGTGGGAATCGACGCGGATCCCCGGCCCCCCCGGCGCGTGCCAGTTGGTGATCTTTCCCGGCGAAGGCGTAAACCTGAAGGGGTCTTCGGCGCAGATGCGGCACTCGATGGCATGGCCCTTGACCTCGATCTCGCGCTGCTTGAGCCAGAGCTTTTCACCGGCGGCGACGCGGATCTGCGTCTGCACGATGTCGACGCCTGTGACCAGTTCGGTGACCGGGTGCTCGACCTGAACGCGGGTGTTCATCTCGATGAAGTAGAACTCTCCGTTCTCGTAGAGGAACTCGAAAGTGCCGGCGCCGCGATAGCCGATCTTGCGGCAGGCCTCGGCACAGCGGTCGCCGATTTTGGCTATCACGCGGCGGCTGACTTCCGGCGCCGGCGCTTCCTCGATGACCTTCTGGTGGCGGCGCTGCATCGAGCAATCCCTCTCGGAAAGCCACACCGCGTTCCTGTAGTTATCCGCCATCACCTGGATCTCGATGTGGCGCGGATTCTCCAGAAACTTCTCCATGTACACCATGGGATTGCCGAATGCCGCCTGCGCTTCGGAGCGCGTCGTGTTGACGGCATTGACCAGCGCCGCTTCGGTATGGACGACGCGCATGCCGCGCCCGCCGCCGCCGCCCGCCGCCTTGATGATCACCGGGTAGCCGACCTCGCGGGCGATCTTGACGATTTCCTTCGGGTCCTCGGGAAGCGCGCCCTCGGAACCTGGTACACAGGGGACGCCGGCTGCCTTCATGGCATCCTTCGCAGAAACCTTGTCGCCCATCAGGCGTATCGTTTCCGCTTTTGGACCGATGAAGACGAAGCCGGACTTCTCGACCCGTTCCGCGAAATCGGCGTTTTCAGACAGAAAGCCGTAGCCGGGATGTATGGCTTCGGAATCGGTGACCTCGGCGGCGGAAATGATCGCGGGGATGTTCAGGTAGCTCTGCGCCGAAGGCGCCGGGCCGATGCAGACCGACTCGTCGGCCAGCTTGACGTATTTGGCCTCCGTATCGGCCACGGAGTGCACGGCCACCGTGCGGACGCCCAACTCACGGCAGGCGCGCAATACCCTGAGCGCAATTTCGCCTCGATTGGCGATCAGTACTTTCTCGAACATAAGACCGTCTTTACCTGGTTCAGGCGATGATGAACAGCGTCTGGCCGTATTCCACCGGCTGACCGTTCTCGACCAGAACGGCCTTGATGGTCCCCGACGCGTCGGCTTCGATCTCGTTCATCAGCTTCATCGCCTCGATGATGCACAGTGTGTCGCCCTTCTTGACGCTCTGGCCGACTTCGACGAAGTCTGCCGCGCCCGGGCTACCGGCGCGATAGAAGGTTCCCACCATCGGAGCGACCACTTGGTGCCCTTCGGGTTCGGCCGGAGCGGTATCCGCCGCTGGGCTCGCCGGAGCCGCAGGAACGGCAGCGGGGGCCGGCGTCGGCGCCTCCATCATGACCGTGGTGCCCGAAGGTGCGGCCACATGCTTGGCGATGCGGATTTTCTCTTCGCCCTCGCTGATTTCCAGTTCGGAGATGCCCGAATTCTGGACGAGATCGATCAATGTCTTGAGCTTGCGCAAATCCATGCTGACTCCTGGGTGTCTTGATTAGGGGTGTTCCGCCGCGGGCTTCGGGTCAGGCTTGGCTGATGCGTAACAGGGCGGCGTCCAGCGCGAGTTCGTATCCCTGAACGCCGAGGCCGCAGACAACCCCGGCCGCGCTGGCCGAAAAGTGGGAATGATGGCGGAACGTCTCGCGGGCGAAAATATTTGAAATATGTACTTCGATATACGGAATCGCCACGCCGCGCAAAGCATCCGGAATGGCGATGCTGGTGTGGCTGTAGGCACCGGGGTTGATGATGATGAATTCGATGCCTTCGGCGGCGGCGGCCTGGATGCGGTCGATCAGCTCGCCTTCCGAGTTGCTCTGGAAGCTCTCGATCTGAACGCCTGCCGCACGCGCACGCGCCTCCATAATGGCGTGGATGTCGGCGAGCGTCGCATAGCCATAGACTTCGGGCTCGCGACGACCGAGTAAATTCAGGTTGGGACCGTGCAAAACCAGGATTCTCGCGCGTCGGGCACTATCGCCGGCGCGGCTGCCTGCTTTCGATTTGTTGCTAGTTGTCTTCGACATGGCGGCGAGTTTGCCTCAAATCACTACAGTTTGTCTAGCTTGCCAGTAGGGCAGCGACCGCCTCGGCGCGTGCCCGGCCCGGGTGGGCGTGGCCTTTTTGGCGCCGTTCCAGCCGGTAGGGGAATACCGACAGCAGTATACCCGCGTCGCCCCAGTCCAGGCGCAGGCGAGTTTCCGGGGCGTCCGGGCCCTGGTGGCGGTTCTGTGCAAGTTCGTAGGAGATATCGTTCGATAGCAGGAATATCTCGACATCTTTCGTGCTGTCGGCAAAAACTTCGATTTCGATTTCGGCATAACGGCCGGCGGTACCATCGAGCACCCTGCCGGTCAGATAGGGGCGGAAGTCGGCCAGGAATTCCATTGCTTCAAGTGCGGCCATTCTCAGTTCGCGCAGGCGTTCCGTCTGTTCTTCATCTTGGAAGATGGCCTGGTAGGCCCTAAGTTCGGCTTCGATTTCCTCGTTGCTCGGCAGGGCATCGCCCACCCCGGCCCCCAGGCTTCGTGCCGCCTTACGCTTGGCCTGCCCGTAGTCACCGATGCCGTCTTCGGCCATCAATCGGGCAGCGGCGCTGGCGATCGAGTGACGCAGGTTCGATGAGGCGGGCTGGGCGGGCTTGCGTCGGGGCATGGCAGACTCGCAGGTAGAATGCCGGGCCATTATTGCACGCTCGTTGCGGCGCCCGAAAGACCCTGCCATGCACATCCACATTCTCGGCGTTTGCGGAACCTTCATGGGCGGCGTCGCCCTTCTGGCGCGAGCGGCCGGACATACCGTGACCGGCTGCGACGCCAATGTCTATCCGCCGATGAGCGTGCAGCTAGAAGAGCAGGGCATCGTCCTGACCGAAGGTTACGACGCCGGCCAAGTGGCGCTTGGTCCGGATCTGTTCGTGGTCGGCAACGCCATATCACGCGGCAATCCGCTGCTGGAAGAGATTCTCGACCGCAACCTGCCGTACGTTTCCGGTCCGCAATGGCTGGCCGAGAACATATTGCCGGGCCGCTGGGTACTGGGCGTCGCCGGTACCCACGGCAAAACGACGACGACGGCCATGCTGGCCTGGATAATGGAGGAGGCCGGCCTTCAGCCGTCCTTTCTGGTCGGCGGCGTGCCGCAGGGTTTCGGAGTTTCGGCCCGGCTGACCGACTCGCCCTTCTTCGTTATCGAGGCCGACGAGTACGACACGGCCTTCTGCGACAAGCGATCCAAATTCGTCCATTACCGCCCGCGGACGACGATTCTGAATAACCTTGAGTTCGATCACGCTGATATCTTCGCCGATCTTGCCGCCATCGAGACGCAATTCCATCATTTGGTGCGCACTCTGCCGCGAAATGGCCTGATTGTCGCCAACGGTGCCGAAGCGCCGCTGGCGCGGGTACTGGAACGAGGTTGCTGGACGCCGGTCGAATATTTCAATTGCGCCGACGGCTGGGAAGCCGGGGCCGCCGATGCGGCGGGGGCCTTCAAAGTCAGCCGTGGCGGTACGCCGATCGGGGAAACCCGGCTCGACCTGCCCGGCGCCCACAACCGCGCCAACGCGGTTGCGGCGTTGATTGCCGCACGCCATGCCGGCGTGCCATTGGAGGTCGGGCTGAAAGCGATCGCCAACTTCCGCGGCGTCAGGCGTCGGCTGGAGACACGCGGTACGGTGCGCGGCGTGACAGTGCTGGACGACTTCGCGCACCATCCGACGGCCATCGCTGCTACTATTGGAGGCCTGAGAAGTCTGGTCGGCAAGGCCCGTATCCTTGCCGTGTTAGAGCCGCGCTCGAACACCATGAAGCTCGGCACCATGAAGGCGCAACTGCCCCTCAGTCTGGCCGGCGCCGACCGCGTATTCTGCTATGCGGCGAATCTGGGCTGGGATGCGGCAGCGGCACTTGCGACGATGGGCACCAGGGCTACGGTGCTCGACAATATGGATTCCCTGGTCAAGGCGATTGTCGCGGAAGCGCACGCCGGCGACCAAGTGCTGGTGATGAGCAACGGAGGCTTTGGGGGCATACACCTGAAACTCCTGGCTGCGCTGGGTGCCAGCCAGGGATAGGCCCGACCGAATCGGGCAAAATCGTTTGCTGGACCTTGGGGGTACGTGTTTGCGGCCCGAACGGTGGGAACGCCATGGCGAAGGAGGAAACATGCGCTACATCAAGAAACTGACCGACATTTCCCAACTGAGCGACGCCGAACGGACGGCGCTGCAGCCGGTGACCGAACTGTTCGCGTTTCGCGTCACCGATTACTACCTGAAGTTGATCGACTGGAACGATCCGGCCGATCCGATACGTCAACTCGTGATTCCCCGGCCGGAAGAGTTGAACGCGTGGGGCGAATTAGACGCGAGCAACGAGGCGGCCAATACCGTCATGCGCGGCGTCCAGCACAAGTATCCGGATACAGCGCTCCTGCTTTGCAACGAGGTGTGCGGCGCCTATTGTCGCTATTGTTTCCGCAAGCGCCTGTTCATGAACGAGAACGACGAGGCGAGCAAGGATTTGAGCGAGGGACTCGCCTACATCCGCGCCCATCCCGAGATCACCAATGTCCTGCTGACCGGCGGCGATCCCCTGCTGCTGAGTACGCGTCGCCTGAAGGAAATCATCGACGCCCTGCGCGGCATCGATCACGTGAAGATCATCCGCATCGGCACCAAAATGACGGCCTTCAACCCGTTCCGCGTACTCGACGACCCGGCGCTAGTCGAGCTGTTCGCCAAGGACTCGACGGCCGAAAAGCGCATCTACATGATGAACCACTTCGACCACCCGCGGGAGTTGACTGGCGAAGCGGTCCAGGCGCTGGACCGACTGATCCGCGCCGGGGTCATCATGACCAACCAGTGCCCGATGATTGCCGGCATCAACGACGACCCGGCGGTCCTTTCCGATCTGTTCCGCCGCCTGTCCTGGATTGGCTGTCCGCCGTACTACGTCTTTCAGGGGCGGCCGACCGCCGGTAACGACCCCTACAAGGTGCCGATCGTGCGCGGCTGGGAGATCTTCCGCGAAGCATTGCGCTATGGCTCCGGTCTGGCGCGTCGCGCGCGCTTCGTAATGTCGCACGAAACCGGCAAGATCGAAATCCTCGGCGTCGACGAAAAGCAAATCTACCTGCGTTACCAGCGCGCCAAGGACGCCGACCTGCGCGGGCGTTTCCTGGTCTACCAGCGGAACGACGATGCCTATTGGCTGGACGATCTGGTGCCGGTCAAAGGTGGTAACGCGCCGCTTTTCCCGCACGAAACGCCGGCAGAGATGGCGATCAGCGGCCCGGAATAGCGCATTCCCGCACCGAAAAAAAGAAGGGCTGCCCGCGGGCAGCCCTTCCTTTTGGATCGAGGGCAGGCCTACATGCGCTGAATCAGCGCGCCCTTCATCTTTTGCATGGCTTTGGCTTCGATCTGACGGATGCGTTCGGCCGAAACGCCGTACTCGGCCGCCAGCTCATGCAGTGTGGCGGCGTTGCCGTCTTCCGCGACCAGCCAGCGGCGCTGGATGATGGCCCGGCTGCGGTCGTCGAGCGTCGTCAGCGCCTCGTGCAACCCCTCGTCCTGCAAGCGGTCATGTTGCTTGCGTTCGAGCTGGGCAGACGGTTCGGCACTGCTCTCGGCCGCCAGATAGGCGATCGGCGCGAAGTGGTCCTCGTCGTCATCCACGCCCGGATCGAGCGCAACATCGCCGCCCGTGAAGCGGGTTTCCATCTCCACTACTTCCTCGGGCTTGACGCCGAGCTTCTTCGCCACCGCCGCGACCTCGTCAGGGCCAAGCGTCGCAAAGCTCTGCTTCATGCTGCGCAGGTTGAAGAACAGCTTGCGCTGCGCCTTGGTGGTGGCGATCTTCACCAGCCGCCAGTTCTTCAGGATGTATTCGTGGATCTCGGCCTTGATCCAGTGCATGGCGAACGACACCAGCCGCACGCCTCGCTCCGGGTCGAAGCGCTTCACCGCCTTCATCAGACCGATGTTGCCTTCCTGGATCAGGTCGGCATGCGGCAATCCGTAACCGAGATAGCCACGGGCAACGGCGATCACCAGACGCAGATGGGAAAGCACCAGCCGGCGGGCGGCCTCAATATCGTTGTCGTCACGGAAGCGCCGTGCGAGCTCGAACTCTTCCCCGTCGGCGAGCATGGGCACGCGATTCGCCGCCTGGATATAGGCTTCGATACTGCCGGCAGTCGCCGGCGCTGGAAACTGGGCAAGGGTCAGGGCGTGGCTCATCTGTCCGATCCTCCTTCGATACAAATTTTAGCACTCGGGCGTTATGAGTGCTAATGATACACCAAAGTTCCCGACAGATTTGGTTGGTCTTGGCCGTCGAGTGGGCGATTGCAAACGTCGCACGGGCGCCCGCCGGTCGCGGTGAAAAGTGGGGGGCGTTGCCCTATCCTTGCTGTGCACGGGACCGCTATTTTGTGGCGTTCTGTGCCCTTCGGGCTGGTCAGTCGGGCGACACGCCACCAAGCCGCCGGTTCCGCGACATAAGGTCGCATGCGGCGACGTGTCGCGGCACTGCGAGTGGCGGCGCTTCTAGACTGCGGACCTTTACCTTAGTAGGGGGATTTTTCCGTGAATCAGACGCAATGCGCGCTTGCCGTCGCCGCCATCTTCGTCGCCCAAGGGGCGATGGCCCAGGAGCAGCAGGAACAACGTCTCGACGAAATCAGCGTCACCGCCACGCGCGAAGCGCGCGCCACCGCGGAAGTTCCCCAGGCGATATCGGTCATCGGCAAGGAAACGATGGACCAGAAGAAGATGTTCAACATGAAGGACGCACTGCAGGAAACCCCTGGCGTCCTCATCGACAGCAAGAACGGCGGCTTCGACGCGCGCCTGATCATTCGCGGCGCCGGCCTCAAGGCACCTTACGGCATCCGGGAAATCATGGTGCTGCGCGATGGCGTTCCCCTTTCCGACCCCGACAGCTTCACCCGCCTCGACTTCGTCGACACCCAGGACATCGAGCGCATCGAAGTCGCCAAGGGTCCGGGTAACCTGTTCGCCGCGGGCAGCGCCGGCGGCGCGATCCAGGTCTTCTCCAAGTCGGTCTTCGACGATTCGGCCAACAACGCCCGCGTCGGCTTCGGCAACTACGGAACCCAGAACTACCATCTCCGCTACGGCGGCAAGGTGTCAGAAAACCAGGCGCTGGCCGTCACTGCGACCCACCGCAAAATGGATAGCGACTGGCGCTACTGGAACGAGTTCGACACCACGCAGACTTCACTGAAGCACGGACTCGTGCTCGGCTCCGGTGGGGTACTGGAAAGCGAACTTTCATATGCCGAGGCCAACGTGCAGTTACCCGGCGCCATGGATGCGACACTGTTCGAGGAGTTCAAATCCACCGGCAAGCAGAGCGGGACCTCCGAGGCGTGGAAGAATTCCGGGCGCTACTCGAAAGTCTGGTTCTTCAACTCGAAGCTGGAATCGCAGCACGGTGATTTCACCTTCAAGCCGCGCGTCTATTACAACACCTGGTACCACTACCACCCTGTCACCGGCATCGTCAATGAGACCGAGGATTGGGTGTGGAACCTGGGCACTGATATCGAAGGCTCGTATCGCCACACGGATGGCAGCCTGGTGGGCGGCCTGACGGTGCGCCAGGAGCGCGTGCCGAACTCGCGCAAGTATCGCTACGCCAGCGTGATCACCACGACCAGCGCCGGGGCCTGTGTCGATTCCGCGACCGCCTCCGGGCGCATCCTTGCGACCTGTAGCGACTCCAAGGGCGAATTGACGGAAATCGACGACTCGACGACCCTGCTGACCGGCATCTACCTCCAGGAATCGTGGCGCCCGGGCGAACGCTGGATCATCGACGTCGGTGGCCGTTACGATGTCGCCAAGTTCAAGGACACCAACAACGAGCTTTACGCCTACAGCTACTCCACCGGACGCTACGTCGCCGGCGCGGGCGAAACCACGCTAAACAAGACCTTCCACCTGCCGGCGCCGAAAGTGGCGGCAAGCTACCGGCTGAGCGATGCGCTGCACCTGTTCGCCACGGTGGCGCAGGCGGCGCAGATTCCTTCGACCGGCGAAATCGCCAGCAATCCGTCGCTCGACGCCTCGGTCGCGCGCAATCAGGAAGTCGGCCTCAAGGGCCGCGGCAGCGACTGGACGTTCGACGCCAGCTACTACGTCACCAAGGTGCGCGACGAAATCGTCCAGCAGAACAACGGCGGCGTAACCACCTATCTCAACGCCGGACGCACGGACAAGAAGGGCTTTGAAGTGGCCGGCCTGATCGAAGTGGGTGGTGGGTTCGAGGTCGGCGGCTACTACAGCTGGACGGACTACAAATACCAGGACTTCACCGAACTGGTTTCGGGAGTCAACCTCGATCGTTCCGGCAAAACCCTGCCTTTCGTGCCGGAGAACCAGTATGGCTTGTCGCTCGGGTGGAAGTCCGGCCCATGGCATGCCCGGCTGTCGGCCAATACCTGGGGAGAGTACTGGCTGGACAACGCCAACACCGAGAAATACGAAGGCTGGGACTGGGTGACCAACCTCTCGGTCAGCTATCAGTGGCAGGCCCACTCGCTGACGCTCAACGCCGACAACCTGACCGACAAGCTGTATGCCGCCGAGGTCAAGAAGGACACCAGTGGCCGGGTGACCTACACGGCCGCCTCGCCGCGCACGATCATGCTCACTTACCGTTACGACTTCCGCTAGGCGCCGCCATGAACCGCCGGATCGCAATTTTCGCCCTGGCCGCGCTGGCGGGCCCGGTGCTCGCGCAGCATGACCACTCCAGTCAACAGATGCAGGCATCGTCGATGCCGTTTGGAGAGGAATGGACGCATCAGCCCCTGCTGCTGCCGCGTCCGATGCGCAATGGCAGCCGCAACGCCGCGGTCCTGCGGCCGCGGGGACTCGACGTATCGGAGGTGGTGGTGTACGCGTCCGGCGGCCCGTCCGAGAAGCGGCAGGTCGCCTATCCGGTAACGCTGGAGGGCGCGGCGATCGCTACCGCGGGGCCAATGGTCGGCAACTACCACTGGGTCGTCGCCCGTCAGGAAGACGAAAACGAGGTCCGCGTCGCTTCCACCGTCTGGTATTTCAGCAATCCCGGCCCCGCGCCGACCGAAATGCTGCTGATGCCGAAGCACGAGCTGGAAATCGTGCCGCAGCCGCTGCCGCGCGAGCACGGCAGTTATCGCGAGAGCGAAAAGTGGTCTTTCCTCATCCGCTGGCAGGGCCAGCCGCTCGCCAACCAGGCGCTGACGCTGGAAACCGATTCCGGCACACGCACGCGGACGACGACGGGTGCCGACGGCATCGCCACCGTGCTGTTCCCCCGCGACATTGCGCCAACTGGCGGCGACGCCGGCGAGCATGCCGGCCACGGTCCACGCCGCGTCAAGTTCGTGCTATCGACCGAACGCAATGCCGAAGGCAAACGCTACCTGACCGCCTTCAATACCACCTACTCGCCCGACCCCGACCGGGAGCGCAGCCTCGGCTGGGGCGCCGCCTTCGGCCTGATCGGCATGGTCGCGGCGCTGCCGCTGTTGCGGCGGCGTACCGCCACGGCTGACTTTTCGGAGAACAAGAATGCTTAAGGCCCTGTTCCCGACGCTGGCCCGCGTCCGCTTCGTCGTCCAGCTCCTCATGCTGCTGCTCCTCGTCTATGGCAGCGCCATTGTCGGCCACTACGCCGCCGAAAAAATCTCCGGTGAGCTGCCGGCGCTCTCTTGCGCCTACGACCAGCAGAACGCCGGCTATTGCATCCTGATCCCGACGCAGCACCAGATCCACCACCGCATCGGCCAGGGCATCGTGATGGCCCAGAAGGTAACGTTCGGCGTCTTCGTGCCGCTGATCATGACCGTGCTCACCTTCTTCGCCTTCTTCTTCGTCCTCGGCAAAATGTTCTGCGGCTGGGTCTGTCCGCTCGGCACCTTGCAGGAATGGATCGGCAAGATCGGCCGGCGTTTCGGCATCGGCCTGCGCCGCTTCGAGAAGGGCGACCTCGGCGATGTGAAACGCGTGCGGCCGGTCAAGTGGGTGCTGCTGCTCGGCCTCGTCTTCCTGCTGCCGCTGCTGGCGGGGCTTGGCGTCGCGCCGCACTCGCTGGGCAATCCCTATTGCGACATCTGCCCGTCGCGCATCGCCACCACACTGCTCACCGGCAACACCGAACAACTCGCGGTGAGCACCGACGACAACATCAGCTTCACGCTCAACGCCATCGCCGACCTGCTCATCGGCTTCACGCTGGTCGGCGCGTTGGCGGTCCGCCAGCCGTTCTGCCGCATCTGCCCGCTGCTATCGTTCAACGCACTGTTCCAGCGGCTGTCGCCGATGCGGCTGGTGAAGACGAAGCACGCCGCCTGCGACAAGTGCTCGATCTGCACCGAATCGTGCCCGATGGACATCAAGGAAATCTCGGAACAGAGCGGGCGCAAGGCCTACCACGAGGACTGCACGCTCTGCGGCCGCTGCGCCGAATACTGCCCGCAGGATGGCGTCATCACGCTGAAATGGGGACCGTTCAAACTGTTCTCGTCGAGTCGCGAGTACTACAAGAACAAGGTCAAGCGCGAACTGCCCGATGGCACGGTCAAGCCCGTCAAGATCGTCAAGAACGCGGCCACCCCCAACCCCGCCGATGCCTGACGCACTCGACGCCGGCCAGGTCACCCTGGCCACCGTCTGGCTGCTCGGCGTTTCCATGGGCATGACGGCCTGCACCGTCACCTGCCTGCCCTTCATGGGCACCTGGGCGCTCGGCCGCGCCAGCGGCCGGGTGGAAGCCTTTCTCCACACGGGCGTCTTCCTCGCCGGTCGCGTGCTCAGCTATACGTTGCTCGCCGCGCTGGCCGGCGCGGTCGGCGTCGGCCTCGCCAAGGCGCTCGGTGGCAACCTCGGCAACGCCGTCATCGGCGGCGCCAGCATCGTCGCCGGCCTCTGGCTGCTGCGCCGTCCCGCCACCGCTTGCGGCGGCGTGTCGCCACCGCTGACTTTTCAGGAACCGCAGCCGATCCGCTTCAAGCGCAAGCGCGATTCCCTGCCGCCGCTGTTTCTCGGCGCCGCGCTGACGCTCACGCCCTGCACCCCGCTCGCCTCGCTGCTGGCGCTCGCCGCCAATGCCGGCGGCGCGCTGCACGGCGCCGCCTTCGGGCTCGCTTTCGGCCTCGGCGCGGCGATGACGCCGATTCTCGTCCTGGTTCCGCTCGCCGGCCGCCTCGGCCGGGAGATCAAATCCGGCCGAGCGTGGCTGTCGCGCTGGCTGGTGTGGGCGGCGGCGCTCGTCCTGATCCTGCTCGGGCTGCGCCGTCTGGCGCTGGCCTTTTGAAAGGCCAGCGCGGGCTGAGAGTCAGAACCGCCCCTCGTCAAGGTCGAGCGTCATCGCCGCGCTGACTTCATCGAACCGCAGCATCCGCTTGCCCTTGTGCTCCCTGAGGAAGTCGTCGGCATCCGCCTGGTTCGCCAGCGGCACGAACTCGTGACCCATGGGGCCGAGGACGTCGGAGCCGATGACGTACCAGGCCTTGCGGGCGTCGATCTTGCGGAGCCCGTAGTACTCGGTCACCCAGATCGCAGTGATCATCTTCTGGCTGTGCCCGGCGACGTACTTCGGCGGATCGAACCAGAACTTGAACATGTCCTTGGCGCCGTCGAAGTGGTGCGCGTGGCCGTCCTTGTAGACGATGGTGGCGACCCAGTTCGGATACTTCGAGACCAGCATGCCGCAAACCGGGCAGGTATCCTTCGGGCCCGGCTTGGGCGGCATCTGGGCCACGGCGACCGCGGCCCAGAGCGACAGCAGTATTGCGCCGAATATGCGTTTCATCCGTGCTTCATTTCCGTCATCTTCTTGCGCCGCTCGGCGCGCATCTTGCGGATCATGGCGACGTCGCCGGCCATGTCTGAGTAGGCAGCGAGCAGGGCCTGGTCGAAGTCGGCGAGTTCACCGCCGTTGGCCTTCTGCGCCGCCTTGGCCGCGTCTGCGCTGCCGTAGGCGACCTTGCTGCGCTTCGTCATCACGCCCTTGGCGGAACCGCCGACCAGGAACGAGGCCTTGTCGACTTCCACCAGCGGCTTGATGTCGCCAGCGGCCGCGTTGTCCGCCACCCAGAGCGCCTTCGGATCGCGGTCGAGGTTGATCGACAGGCTGATCGCCGCGCAATGGATCGAGCAGGTGCCGTCATACAGATCGTCGCTGTAATGCACGACCATGCGCGAATGGTGGAACTTGGTTCGGTCCATGCCGCAGTACGGACACTTCGGCGCCTTCTCGATGTCGTTCTCCTGCGGCTTCGGGTCCGACTTGCGGGGGATGAACTGCATCGGTGTGCCGTCGCCCTCGCATTGGGCAGCTTGGGCAGGCGTAGCGCCGACGGCCAGTCCTGCACCGGCGAACAACGAGAGTTTCAGGGCTTCGCGACGATCCATGGGGGGTACTCCTTGTCGAGTGGGAATTTGAACCATGGAATATTAGTCGCCTCGAATGCGCGTGGAATGCGGCATCTTGTCGCACTTGGCCGGCCGCGCGGCGTACCACCACGGCTGACTTTTCCTGACGGGCGCGGGATGGGGGGGGCAAGCCCCCACACTCATGGCGGGAATATCGCGACAGCGACGGAAAGCGTCGCCACAGTCGTTAGAATCGCCATTACTTGCCATTGGAATATTGGAGCTTCCTCATGCAACGAGCTCGTCTGGTGCTGATTCTCTTTGCCGCGTCGCCCATTGCATTTGCCGTCCAGGATTGCGAACTGAACGGCGAGTACGTCAACCCGGCCAACGGCCACACCACCGCGGGCAGGACCGGCGTGATGAAGTGCCGCGACCGCGATACCGGCGAACTGGCGCGCGAGCGGGAATTGCGCGCCGGCAAGTTCGTCGGCCTCGAGCGTTTCTACAACCGGGACGGCAAACTGGAGCGCGAGCACCGCATCAATGAGAGAGGCAATCGCGATGGACTGGCGCGGGAGTTCTTTCCCGACGGCCGTGTCGCGCGGGAGGAAACCTACCGCAACGGCCGCACCTTCGGCATCGGCAGGAACTGGCATCCGAACGGCGCGCTGAAGCGCATCGTGGTGCGCGGCGACGATGGCCGCGAAATTGCCGAGGCCGAGTTCAACGATCGCGGCCAGCTTCAGGACCTGCGCTGCGCGGATCGCCCGGTGATGGGTTTGTATGTGGATGACAAGGCGCTGTGCGGGCACGGCGCCCGCAAGCCGGTGGTGAGCGAACTGTATTCCGACAAGGGCGAGGTGCGCGGCCGGGTGGCGCATCTGGCCGGGCAAATGACGCTTTCCGAATCGCTCTGGGACAACGGCAAGTTGCGGGACCAGCGCGAAATCGGCGAGGGCAACCAGGTCGAGCGCCGCTTTTCGCGCGAGGGCGTCAAGCGCCATGAAACCCGCTGGGCGACGACCGGGCAAAGCCGGACCAAGGAACTGGAACAGGAGTTCCACGAAAGCGGCAACCTGGTTCGCGAGCGCCACTGGCAGGCCGGCGAACTGGCGAGCGAAAAGACCTGGTACCTCAACGGTCGGATGAAGGCCGACTACCGCTACGCCAGGCGCGACGGCCGCCGCAGCGTCTGCGACGTGTCCGAATTCCACGACAACGGCGAGATGGCGGGCACGGGCACCTACCTGATGAGCTACGGCTATCCCGATCGGCCGGTCGGTACGGTGCGCGGCTTCGACCGCGACGGCCGGTTGCGCAAGGAGGTCGAGTACGACCCCAAAGGTCGTCTGAAGCGGGAGCGCGAACTAGACGAGAAAGGCGTCGTGCTGCGCGACGATGCCGTGTTCGAGGACGGCTCGCGCAAGGCGTTTGCGGCGGAAGCCCCGCGCTGATCGGCGTACCGCCACGGCTGACTTTTCCTGACGGGCGCGGGACACCATGAACTGGTGGTCCCGAGCGAAGCGAAGGATGGGGGCAAGACCCCACACTTTCCGCGATACGCCGTCCAGCGCCGGTGAGCGCGTCAGGCGATGCTTACCTCCGGCGCTAGATAGACATCCTGGATGGCATTGAGCAATGCCACGCCCTCCGCCATCGGCCGCTGGAATGCCTTGCGCCCCGAGATCAGGCCCATGCCGCCGGCCCGCTTATTGATCACCGCCGTGCGCACCGCCTGGGCGAGGTCGTTCTCGCCCGATGCGCCGCCGGAGTTGATCATCCCGGCGCGGCCCATGAAGCAATTGGCCACCTGGTAGCGGACCAGGTCGATCGGGTGCTTCGTGGTCAACTCCGAATAGACCTTGGGATGGGTCTTGCCGAAGCTGATCGCGGTATAGCCGCCATTGCAGGTCGCCTGCTTCTGCTTGACGATGTCCGCCTCGATGGTCGCGGCCAGATGATTGGCCTGCCCCGTCAGGTCGGCGGCCTCGTGGAAATCCATGGCGTCCTTCTTGAAGCCCGAGTTGCGCAGATAGGCCCACAGGAACGTGACCATGCCCAGCCGGTGGGCTTCGGCGAAAGCCTGCGAAACCTCCCAGAGCTGTCGCCGCGATTCCGGCGAGCCGTAATACACCGTTGCGCCCACCGCCACCGCGCCCAGGTCGAACGCCTTGCGGACGTCGGTGAACAGTGTCTGGTCGTGCATGGTCGGATAGGTGAGCATCTCGTTGTGGTTCAGCTTCACCAGGAAGGGAATCTTGTGCGCGTACTTGCGCGACATCGCCCCCAGCACGCCCAGGGTCGAAGCCACGGCATTGCAGCCGCCCTCGATGGCCAGCTTGACGATGTTGCCAGGATCGAAATACTCTGGGTTGGGCGCGAACGACGCCCCCGCCGAATGTTCGATTCCCTGGTCCACCGGCAGGATGGACATATAGCCGGTGCCGGCCAGGCGGCCGGTATTGAATATCTGCTGGAAGTTGCGCAGCGTCCCCGGCGTGCGGTCGCTGCCCGCCACTATCCGGTCGATGAAGTCAGGACCGGGCAGGTGCAGCGAGCTTTTCGGGAAGGTTTCGCAACGATGGGTGAGCAGGTAGTCGGCCTCGTTGCCGAGCAGTTCAGCGATATTGGTCATGGTGTCTTCTCCCGCGGGTGAGTGTGTTTCTCAATCGGAAAGGGTGAATGCCAATGCTCACGCCGGACTATAGTCCAGAAGCGGCGCAGATTCAGGTTGACCGCCGTTGCGTACATTCGTTTGACATCCGCATGCCGCAGCCGGCACAATCAGGCCATGCATTTCGATTCCGCCCATTCCATCCTGTCCGTTCGCCGCGTCGTGCGACTGCCGCGCGTCATGCGTTGGCTCATGGATGCCAAATGGCAGGCGCGGCCGGAACGACGATGAAACGATAGACCCTCACCCAGCATCACCCAGAATCGTCCGGGCCGCGTACTCAAAAGGTGCGTGGCCTTTTTGTTTGCCGCCCCACCCGGGCGACTTGTTTGCAGGAGTTGAAATGTCCGTCCCCGCCGCCTATCTCGGCATCATCCTCATCTGGTCCACCACCCCGCTGGCCGTGCAATGGAGCACGCAAGGCGCCGGCTTCGCCTTCGCCGTCCTCGCGCGCATGGCCATCGGCGCCGTACTCGCCGGCATCCTCATCACCGTCTGGCGCATCGGCCTGCCGCTGCACGCCCGCGCCCGCCAGAGCTACCTCGCCGGCGGCCTGGGCATCTTCGGCGCCATGTCGCTCACTTACTGGGGCGCGCGCCACATCCATTCCGGCCTGATCTCGGTGCTGTTCGGCCTGACGCCGCTGATGACCAGTGTGCTCGCCGCGCTCTGGCTGCGCGAAAGGGCGCTGTCGCCGTTGCGCATCGCCGGCATGGCCCTCGGCATCGCCGGGCTGGCGACCATCTTCGCCCACGGCGAAGGCGCGGGCGACGCGCAGGCCGACGCCGGCCTCGCCGCGCTCGTGCTGGCCGTCTTCTTCTACTCGGCCAGCCTGGTCTGGATCAAGCGCATCGGCGACGATACCCACGCGCTCGCCACCACCGCCGGCACGCTCGCCGTCTCGCTGCCGTTCTTCGCCGTCGTCTGGTGGTTCGCCGAAGGCAGCGTGCCGACCGATCTGCCGCTGCGCACCGAAGCCGCCATCGTCTATCTCGGCGTGTTCGGCTCCGTACTCGGCTTCGCCCTCTACTACTACGTCGTCCGCCACCTCGAGGCCGGCCGCGTCGCGCTCATCACCCTGATCACGCCCGTGCTGGCGCTGCTGCTCGGGCAGGTACTGAACGGCGAAGACGTCGGCCCCCGCGTCTGGCTCGGCGCCGCGCTGATCACCTTCGGCCTGCTGCTGCACCAGTGGTCGACGCTGATCGCGGCGGCGAAGCGCGCCGACTAGGACGACGTACCGCAACGACAAGAGTGTGGGGCGTTGCCCCATCGCTCGCGTTGCTCGGGACCGCCACTTCGTGGCGTCCTGCGCCCTTCGGGCCGGTCAGCCTTCGCGATACGCCGCCCGCCTCAACCACCGCGTTCCAAACACGCCTTGTACCGGTCGGCGACGCGGCGGGCGAACCAGCCGGTGGTGAGCTTGCGCTGGAACTTGGGGCTGTTGAGTTTGATCTCGGGCAGGCGCTGGCGTGGCAGCGCTTCGCCGGCGCGGCTGTCGGCGAGGGCGAACAGGCGCTCGTAGAGCCGGGTTTCGCCGAACTCTGCCGTCTTTTCCAGCAGCAGGTCGCGGCGGATTTCCGCCGCCGACATATCCAGTGCCACGCTCGCCGAGCGCAGCAGGGTTTCGACCTGGCCGGGCGTTTCCGCCGGCTCGCCGTCGCGGTAGCGCAGCAGGTCGCCGTCGAGGTCCACCGGCCGGCCCGACCAGCGAGCCAGCGCCGCCTGGAAGGCGGCGTTGCGGCTGGCGTAGCGGCCGGCGTTGTAGTCGGCGAAGCGGAACACCGCATCGTCGTAGGGGGCGGGATAGCCGAGCAGCATGGCGCTGCCGAAGTACAGGCCGCCGCGGCGCGTGAACACTTCGTCGCGCAGCTCGCGCTCGATCGGCCATGGATAGTCCCGTTCGCGCACATGCTGCTCGGCGAACTTGACGGAGACCTGCATCGGCCCGGCGGTGTGCACGGGGTTGAAGCCGGCGAGCAGCTTGCGGCCGAACGGCAGTTCGCTGCTCATGTCCTCGAACAGCGCGCTAAGCTGCTTTTCGGTGCGCAGCGTGTCAATGCGCTTTTCGTAACTGCGGCCATCGGGCGAGCCCTTCTTCAGCGCCGCGGCGACCAGCAGTCTCGGAATGCCGTACTTGTCGGCGCGCCGGTCCAGTTCGCGGCGGACGATGTTGCCGAGGCCGGGCACGACGGGGTCGGCGTCGAAACCGGATTCCTGCGCGGTGACGGCGATCACTGCACAATAGGTCTCGGTCGCATGCACGACGTCAAGGTTGGCGAATGCGGCTTGCAGATCCGCGGCCCAGCCTGATCGATCCTTGACCGACGGGTTGATCAGGCGGGCGATGCGCGTCTTTGCCTCGCCGGCATCGAGTTCCGGCGGCCAGCCCGTCGCGGTTGCGCCGTCAGGTCGTTTCGCCAGGTCGGGCGGCAGCAGTGGCCCGCCGGGCCGCAGGCCGGTGCAGCCCGCCAGCAGGGCGGCGAGCAGGAGCGCCGGGGCAAGCCCGCGCCGCGGAAATCGTCGCCTAGTCGACGGCACCGGAAGCGATCCGGTCGATCATGGCGCGGATGGCGCGCATCTGCACGCCGTGCCGGTCGGCGTAGTGGCGGTCGGTGTAGCCCCACCAGTCCCAGCAGCCGTTCGGGTTGGCGAACATGACGGACACGGCCTGCGGGAAGAGGACGACCAGCCGGTTGGTGTCGGCCCAGGCATCGTAGCCGGCATGTTCGACGAAGGCGGTGCCGTAGCGTGCGCCGCCCGGCCAGATCGACGACGAGTAGCTCTGGCCCTGCCGGCAGCCGTGCAGGGCGACGTGCAGGCGGCACGGCTCGCCGCGGGCACAGGCGTCGGGAACGTAGAACCAGCCGCTGTCGTCGAGGCCGGTGAACCAGGCGAAGCCGAAGTGCGTCGGCGTGAAGGGCCGCTGGTCGAAGCGGACGAAGCGTCCTTGCGGCGCGCCGCGCCGGGCAGGGTTCAGGGGGCCGTAGATCCATTCCAGAAGCCGGCCGGCCGCGTCGTAGTCGCAGTCGTTGATGTAGGGCGTCGCGGAGACGTCGCAGGCGCCGCCGTAATCGACGGTCGGCAGGCCGTGGCCGGCACCGGCCAGCGTGGCGAAGGAAACGTTTTCCGCCGCCGCGCCCATGTCGAGCAGGTAGCCGCGCAACTGGCCGGCGACGGCCGGCGGCACGGTTTCGTCCCTGCCGCCGGCGACAACGAAGGTTCGCTGACGGGCGAGATTCGCGATGTCGTCGATGAGTCCTTCGCGCGCGAACCGCCGGGTGGCGGCGACCAAGGCGGCCACGTCGGTGCTTTCGGCGGAGACGTTGCACATCCGGTGCGCGGGATCGAGCGTGCAGGAGCAGCGCGTGGTGGCGGTATAGGCGCTACCCTGCGCGCACCAGTACGGCCCGCCGGCGATGATGCCCGCGCCCTTGATGATGGAGGAGTGGGCGACCTGGAGCTGCACAGCCATGTAGGCGCCGGAGGACAAACCGGAGACCGAGGTTTCGCGGATGTCGACATTGAACGCCGGCAACGATACCGGCGGACCGGCCCGGACAAGGCCGCCCCAGGCCAGCAGCGCGAAGGCGACGCTGGCGAGGACGGCGCGCGTCATGCGTTTTCCCGCGGCCGCAACCGCAGCGAAGGCAGCGCAAACACCACTGCGAGCGCGCAGCCAGCCAGCACGTCGAGCGCGACATGCTGCTTGGTGGCCATGGTCGACCAGGCGATCAGCGCGAACCAGAGTCCGTTGACGACACGCACGCGCCAGCCGCCACCGAGTTCATCCAGCAGCCGGTCCAGCCAGATCGCGGAAAAAGCGGCGGTGGCGACGTGCAGCGAGGGACAGGCGTTGCCGGCCGCGTCCATGCCCTGGATGATCTGGAAGGCCGGATACATCGAGGTGTCGATCGCGTTCGGCGGCACCGCCGTCGGCCAGAGAAAGAAACAGAGCAGGCCGGCGACGCACAGGCCGCCCACCCACCAGCCGTAGGCGATCAGTTCGCGGTAGCCCGCCAGCAGCGCCGGCGGCAGCCCGACGTAGAGCCAGAGCGAGGCGTAGGGATAGAGCGCCAGGTGTTCGAAACCGATCCAGTGGTCGAGCAGGGTGACGGGCATCAGCGTCGCACGGTCGGCGGTGCTGCGCAGGACCTGGAAGTAGGCGACGAAGAACACGGAGATGAAGGTCGTGGTGCCGATGGCCTTCAGCCAGAAGTGGTACCGCAGCCGGGCGAGCGCCGTGTGCGGCCAGGCGGAGCTGTCGGCGATGAGGGCGTCGTTCATGGCGCTCATGCAACGCGTGGCGCGGCGGTGCGCGCACGCGAGGAAAAGTCAGCCGTGGCGACACGCCGCCTCGGCCGGATTGCGGTGTCGGAAGGCGGCATCGATCGTCCGGGTCAGTCGGGCTTGCGGGCCTGGTATTCGGCCAGCACGCTCAGGGCGCGGGTTTCGACGTGGTGGCGCACGTCCGTGAAGCCCGCATCCGCGAGCGTGGCGACGATGCTGGCCGGCGACGCGCAGTGCTCGATGGTGTCCCAGTAGTAGCGCCACAGTTGTGCGGTCTCCTTGCGCTTGCCGATCAGGGTTGCCAGCGCCGGGACGACACCGCGCATGTAGCCCTTGAGCAGCAGGCGACCGGTGCCGCTTTCGGGCCGCGTGATTTCGAGCAGGCAGAGCCGCCCGCCCGGCTTGAGGACGCGATGGAATTCGGCGCAGGCGGTCGAGAGGTCGCCGACGTGGCGCAGCGCGTAGCCCATGCTGAGAAAGTCGAAGCCGGCATCGGGCAGCGGAATCGCCTCGGCGCGGCCATCGACCAGAGATACGCCAGCGGGCAGGGCCGCGTTGGCCAGCATTCCGGCGCTGGGGTCGACGCCGGTCACCAACGCGCCGTCGCCGACGATGGCGACGGCCTCGCGGGCCGTCAGGCCGGTGCCGGTGCCGATGTCGACGACGCGCATGCCGGGCTGCAGGCCGGCGCGCAGCAGCGCCTGGCGCCGATACCAGGGGCCGCTGCCGAAGGCCAGCAGGTTTTCGATGCGGTCGTAGTCGGGCGCGGTCTGGTCGAAGATGTCGCGCACGAAACCCTGGCGCTCCTGCTCGTCGGCGTAGTAGTCGGTGAGCGGCTTGTGTGGCGCGCGGACGACTTCGGGTTCTTGATTCATCGGGATTCTCCAGTCAGTCGCCGTGCGGCAAGCAGCGGCAGGCGCAACAAGAAGCCTAGGAACAGGCGCGTGTGCATCCAGGTCAGCAACAGGTTGTCGCGCAGATAGTTGAAATGCGAAACGCCGCCTTCGCCGGCGGCGAAATAGCGCACCGGAGCGGGAACGTTGATCGAAGGCACGCCGGACCACGCCAACCGCACAACGGCTTCGGGATCGAAGTCGAAGCGGCGCATCCAGCGCCCGCCCCGCATCACGCGCAGCAGCGGCGCGACCGGATAAACGCGGAAGCCGTACAGCGAGTCGCCGATGCCGGCCCAGAGCGTTTCGAGGTTGGCCCACCAGTTGGAGACCTTGCGGCCGTTGACCCGCAGGCGCGGCGCATCGGCGTCGAACACTGGCTTGCCGAGCACCATCGCCGCCGGCCGGCCCTGCGAGACGCGCATGAACTCGGGGATCAGCGCGGCCGGGTGCTGGCCGTCGGCATCCATGGTCAGTACGTGCGTGTAGCCGTTCGCGGCGGCTTCGGCCAGTCCGGCCAGCACGGCGGCGCCCTTGCCCCGGTTCTCGGGCAGGACGATGACGCGCAGTTGCGGATCGTCGGCCGCGATCTCCCGCAGCAGCTCGGTGCTGCCGTCGGTGCTGCCGTCGACCACGACCCAGACGGGCGCCCAGTGGCGGCGGGCGGCGGCGACCGTTTCGCGCACCTTCGATCCCGGGTTGTAGCTCGGGATCAGGACCAGATGGCTAGCCGAAGCGTTCAGGACAAGGCCTCCCGCGCCGAGGCCGGACCGGCATCCGGCGTCGGCATTTCAGCGCCCAGCTCGGCACGGAAATAGACTTCGAGTTCATGGCCGAAGGCGACGACGTCCGTCGGCGGCGCGAAACGG
Organism: Gammaproteobacteria bacterium; assembly: GCA_018819515.1. Classification (GTDB taxonomy): domain Bacteria; phylum Pseudomonadota; class Gammaproteobacteria; order Burkholderiales; family Rhodocyclaceae; genus Fen-999. Next base: position 310,872 of record JAHJPX010000007.1, on the reverse strand, counting down.
CGGCCGACACGAACGCGGAAATTCAGCGGCAGGCACGGCGGCCGAAAGAGCGGCCAGGCTTTGCCCAGATAGGGCGAGTTGAACTCGATCAGCAGGGCCTGGACCGGCACTTTCGATTGCTGGGCGATCAGGCCCGCACTGGCGGTGCATGCGTCGAGAGGAAAGTTGCGGGTGCGCGTTCCCTCCGGAAAGATCAGCAGGTGGGCACCGGCGCGCAGGGCTTTGCGCGAACGCAGGACGAGGTCGAGCGGTGCGTTGTTTGGAATGTACCGGGCCAGCCGCGCCGCAGAGCCGAGCAGTATGTTGTTCATCAGTGCCGCTTTCATGACACATACCATATCCGGAAAACGCGAGACGATCATGACGGCGTCCAAAAGCGACGGATGGTTGGCGACCAGGACCAGGGGTTTGTCGCGGCGCAGCGTGTCGAGCTCGGCCAGGTCGAAGCGGCAGGCGCAGAACACGGCGAGGAAGCGCAGGTAGATGCGGAAGCCGGCCATGATCAGCAGGCGACCGATGGGCTGGCCGACCGGGCGCGGCAGCAGGGCATGCAGCACCATGGCGAAGGGCAGCCAGATCAGGCACAGGAAGGCCAGAAAACCCAGGCCAAGCACCATCGCCAGGGTTTCGTAGAACTGCCAGAGTGCGCGAACCGGCCTGCGCAACCGCTCAGTCATCAACCCACACGCGGGTGTTCGATTCGTCCAGCACCCATGACATGCCGAATCCGGCCGCGACGAAGCTCTTCTTCGTGGTCAGCGGGCTGTCCTCGAACGCGGCGCCGGACAGGGTGTCGTAGCGGACAAAGAAGCCCACCCAGGTCTTCCGGAAGCGCTTCGAGAGCGCGATCAGCGCCTTGGCGCCGCTGTAGCCGCCCTCGGCCTCGTAGGCGGGGCGGGTGGCGGTCGCGTACTCGGGCCTGACCGTGTAGAAGAACTCGTGCTGCCGCCTGGTCGCCCAGATCGGACCGGCCAGCATGCCGAGGTTCCAGTCCGGCAGCCCCGGAAGATCGCCGATGTCCATGTTGAGGTCGGGCGCGAAGATCCAGCCGGCACTGCGCGGCGAACCCTCGACGGTAATGGCGGCGCGCAACGGCAGGCGCAGCTTGACGAAGCGGGCGCGGTTCTCCGAGCGCCACAGGGTGAGGTCGATCTGCGGGCCGAACTCCACGGTCGGCTTGAGGTCGGGCATGCCGGCGCGGGCGGGAGCGTCGTCGCTGCTGGTCGGCGGCGACGCTGAAAAACTCAGCGTGAATTCGACACGATCGGAATCGAACAAACTACCGCGAATACCGTGCCGGTCGGCCTTGAGGAACTCGCCGTGATAAACGAAGTACGGCGTCGGCATTACGAAGTTGTAGCGGCTCTCGGAACCGCGATAGGCCGGAAAACTCAGCGCGGCCACGCCAGCGCCAATCTCCCACAGCGGCTTTTCCTCACCAGCGGCGGCGACGGCCGGCAACAACATTGCCAGCAAGGCGGTCCGCCTCAAACCCGCGGCCGCCACGTCAGCGATTTCCCAGCTTGTGCGACGCCGTCGCTTCGATTTCGACCAGCAGGTCGTGGCGGCAGATATCCGCCTGCACGTACACCACCGACGCACCGGCGCCGACCTGTTCCTCGATGATCGCCTGGACGCGATGATAGTCCTCGGCATGCCGAATATAGGTACGCAAGCTCAGTTCGGCGAGCTGGTAGGGGGTCGTCCGTGTCCGGGCATTGGCCGACTCGAGTAGCGCCACGATGTTCGCCAGGGTTTCGTGCGTCTGGCCTTCAATATCGCCGACATGCAGGGTCTGATGGCCGACGATGCTGGCGGTGCCGGAAATGAACAGCAGCTCAAGGCCCGGCACTTCCGCGAAGGCGGCGCGCGAGAACGTCGGACTGCGCGGCCCGTATTCGCTCGGATAACAGTAGGCGCTGACCTGGCGCGGATTCTCGATCGGCGTCGGCGCGGTCCTGCCGGCCATGAAGGCGATGGTCAAGGGTCCGCTGGTGGTCCCCAGCGCGCATGCGGCCGGAACGTTACCTTGCGCCAGCCGGCCGCTGGCCACGAAGGCGCTATGACGGCCAACGTTGAACTGGCGATAGCGTTCGAGGCCGTTATTCTCGACGTTGATGTCGGCAAGGTAGTTCCAGGCGCGCCAGAGATGCGGGTAGGCCTCGCGGTCGAGCAGGGTGAATATGCGGCGGTAGGCATCCTCGGCGGCGGCCTGTAGCGGCAGCGTGCTGCGAAACGCCGACTCGTCGACATCGACCACGCCGTAGAGGACATTGTCGTCGACACGGAAGCGGATGCCGTCAAGTTCTCCCGAACGACAGGATTCGGCGCTGAACCAGATTTCATTGAGCGCGCCGGCCGAGCGGCCGAGCAGCGGCGCGGCGACGTTCTGCACCGGCAGTTCGCCATGCCAAGCCTCGGCCGGCCCGCCGATACAGGTGACGCCCAGCAGCCGCTGCCGCTGGGCGTCGGTGAGTCCGGCCAACTGCGGCGGCGACAGCCGCGAATGCGCTACGGCCATGGCGTCGGTCATGCGGTCCCCATCTCGGCGTCCTCGACGGGACGGATGTTGAACTTCCGCTTTTTCCAGGCCATCCAGGAACGCTTCGGCCGGGACAGCGCCGTGATGTAGTAGATGCTCTTCAGCACCCGGATGGCGCCCCAGATCGGAGTCTTGCCGAAAACGTCGCCGGCCAGCAGGGACAGCAGGGCTTCCTTGACGCGCAGCACGTTCCTAGGATGCATGAAGATGTCGCGCATGTTCGGGTTGGTGATCCTGTAGATGAACCACGAGAATTCCTTCGGACCATGCTTCATCAGGCGATCGAATTCCTGCATGGCGGCCGCGGACTGCTCCGGATGTTTCAGGGTGGTGTCGATGGCGTCGGCGGCGATGAAGCCGCTGTTCATCGCCAGCAGGACGCCGGACGAAAACACCGGATCGATGAAGGCGTAGGCGTCGCCGAGTAGGACATAGTTCGGCCCGTGGTTGCGTTCCGACACGTAGGAGAAGTTGCCGGTGGCCTCGACCTCGTTGATGAGCCTGGCGTCCTTGAGGCGCTCCGCCAGCGGCGGGCACATGGCGATGCCGTCCATCAGGAACTCGGTCAGGCTGCGCTTGCCCATGGTCTTCATGAAGTACGGCCAGGTGACCATGCCGATGCTGGTCTGGTCGTCCATCATGGGGATGAACCAGAACCAGCCATGCTCGAACCAGAAGATGGTGATGTTGCCTTCCGCGTCGCCGTCATGACGGCGGGCGCCGGCGAAATGGCCGTAGACGGAGGAACTGTTGTGCTTGGGATTGCGATGCTTGATCTTGAACTTGTTGGCCAGAAAAGTATCCCGGCCGGACGCATCGACGACGAAGCGGGCTTTCCAGCGCATGGTGCTGCCGTCATCGCTTTCCGCTTCGACGACGGCTCCAGCGTTGTTTGGCAGAAAATCGACGGAGCGGGCGCGGCAGCCTTCGTGAACTTCGACGCCCTTCTTCTCGGTGTTGCGAATCATGATTTCGTCGAACTTCGAACGCAGCACCTGATAGGCATGGGGCATCGACTTGCCGTCCCACGCCTCGGCGAACTGGAACACCTGCTCCTTGTTGTCCGCGAAGGAAACGAACTCGGCGGCGCGCTTGACCATGCCGATCGCCTTGACTTCCTCGGCGACACCGAGGCGCTCGAAGAGCGGCAAGTTGGCCGGCAACAGCGATTCGCCGATGTGGAAGCGCGGGTGATGCGCTTTTTCCAATACGACGACCTTGTGGCCTTTTTCGGCCAGCAGCGGCGCGACGGTGCAGCCCGCCGGGCCGCCGCCGATGACCAGAACGTCACAGTCTTGCGCGACCGCGGGTTCAGTTGCCTGACTTGGGTTTTGCATTTTCTTCCACTCCCTTCTCTCGGGTTTCGAATATCGTCGTCGCCGAACCCGCGCGAAACTCGGGATCGGCCTCGGAAACTGGCGGCAGGGTCGCGTTGCCCGGAGCGGTCACCAAGGTGACGATTTCAGAGTCGCCCGTGACACCGCTGACGCGACCGTCGCTGCTCCAGTGGACCTTGTACTCGCCGAGGCGCGACCACCAATAGCGCCAGAAAGGCGCGGCGAGCGGCGGGCTTTCGCTGGTAACCGGGTAGCCCAGCGAGATGATGACTTGTTCCTTGGTCATGCCGACCATTATCTTCCCGCGCCGGATCGCTTCGCGCACGGCGGCCGGAAAGGAATCCAGCCTGGGCTTCGGATCCTTGTCGACGATCAGCCTGTCGATTTGCAGTTCGCCCGACTCCGGCGAGCGGCCTCGTTCGAGACCGAAACGATAAGGCTGCCCGCCGATCTCGACGTCGACGCTGTCGCGCCCATAACCGCCCACCTTGACAGGGGTACCGGCAGGAATCATCGGCAAGTGCCCATAGTTGCGGCCGTCGATCCGGTCGCCGTCGTGATGGAAGTTGCAGCAGGTGAATCCGCTGGGCAGATTCCGGGGCACGAAACCGGGACCCGGCGGGGAGACGTCGCTGGCGGTTGCCGAGGCGACATCGCGGACGTTCTCCTTGCCGCAACCCGCGGTCAGCAATGCGCCGAAGGCCACAAGCGTGACTGCCGACGTAGCCTTCCCGCGACGGAGCATTCCGTCCTCCCTGTCCCAAAAACCCGGGGAATTATACGCCCGGCACCGGCTCCGCATCCGCTATCGCCTGTTGCGGGCTCGCCGTAATCGCGACGTCGTTGCGGACGCGTCGCGAGACCTTGATCGGCGACATGGCGGCGATGGCGTCGGCCTGCAATTCCGGGCTCAACGCCGGTCTCAGGCCGAGCGGCTGGCGCGGGTGCAGCCTGAATTCCCTCTTGGCGTGCTCCAGTTCTTCCTTGTTGGCGCTGAAGTAGCGCGCCGCGGCAATCGTTTCAGGCAGGTGCTTCAGGATGTGCCACAGGCTCCAGCGGTGCTGCCAGAGGCGGCGGGCGAAGCGGCGGCGGTAGCCCTTGCTGTCGTAGAAGCGCTTGACGTGCCAGTTGTAGAGCGCGTCCATCTCTTCGCGCGACTCGAAACCGTCGGGCTTGTATACGAAGTTGAGGCAGTTCATCAGCCGCCAGTCCTCGATCGTGTCGCCGGTTCTGCCGGAGATGCATTCATCCCAGATCGGCGCGCCATGCAGCGGGCTGAACTTGGTCATGTTCATCTCGTCGAGATCGAGCGAGAGGACGAAGTCGCTGGTGAATTTGATGGTCTCCGGCGTTTCGCCGGGCATGCCGAAGATGAACAGGCCCTTGGCGCGCAAGCCGGCGGCGTGGATCTGTTCGACGGTCTTCTTCACGGCGTCGAGGGTCACACCGGCCTTGTGCCGTTCCATCATGGCCGGGTCGGCCGACTCGATACCCATCGACACCATCAGCGCGCCGGCCTGCTTGAGTCGCGCCAGCATCCCGTCCGAGGTGTGGCCGGTGCGGATGGCGCAGTTGAACTGCATGCCGAGCGGCTTCTCGATCAGGAGATCGCACAGTTCGTCGACGCGTTTCTTCTGCGCGGTGAACAAGTCGTCGTAGAAGTTGATGTGATGGACGCCGAACCTGTCGCGCAGGTGTTTCATGTGGTCGTACACGTACTGCGCGGAGTTCACTTTGTAAAGCCGCTCGAACACCGTGCGGTCGCAGAACGAACAGGTGTAGGGGCAGCCGCGCGAGGTGATCATCGTTGCGCCGTACCGCCGCTCGTAGGCAAACAGGGGCAGATGGTAGGCATGCGGAAAGCCGGCCAGCTTTTCCCAGGCCGGGAACGGCAGTTCGTCGAGATCGCGGATGCGGTCGCGGCGTGCGTTGGCGACTGACTTTTCGCCGTCGCGCCAAACCAGGTTGGCGATGTCCTTCGGCGCCTTGCCATCGGCCAAGTCGAGCATGGCGCCCTCGCCCTCGCCGATCACTAAGTAGTCGATTTCGGGAAAGTGATCGAGAATCGGCGCGCCGATCGACGAAACATGCACGTTGCCGAAAACGATCTTCACTTCGGGGCGGCGCGCCTTGATGACCGCAGCCATGTCCGCCGCGTCCATGAATCCCGAAGTGGTGGCCGAAAAGCCGACCAGATCGGGATGGCCGGCCAGCGCGATCTCCGCGTTGGCCTCGATGCCCGCCGGCGCGTACGGGCCCAGACAGTCGTGCACGTCGGTCGGATGTCCGTGCTTCTCCAGCCACGACGCCAGTTGCAGGATGCCGATCGGCGCCATGCGGTTAGCGAGCACCGAGAAGTCCGGCTGGCCCGGCACGAAGTTGAAACCCGCTGGATGGACGAGCGCGATCTTCATTTCGGCTCGGCGGTTTCGGTATCAGTCCGGGTGCTGTTCAGCCTGCGGATGAACTGTTCGGCCAGCGCCTTGTACAGCGGCTCGTGACAGATGACGCGCGAAACCCCGTGGGCGATCAGTGCCGTTGCCATCAACGGCAGGACAACGGCGTGATTCTCGGTCATTTCCATGACGATGACGAAAGTCGTCAGTGGCGCCTGGGTGACCCCGGCGAAGTACCCGGCCATGCCCAGCACGATCATGGTCCCGAGCGGAATGCTCGGCATCAGGTGCGACAGCGCGGAGCCGACGCCGGCGCCGATGGCCAGCGAGGGCGCAAACAGGCCGCCGGGAATGCCGCTCATGTACGACACCAGCGTCGCCAGGAACTTGAACAGGCCGTATGCGGGATAGTCCGCGTCGCCATTGGCGATGATGTCGCGCACCTCTTCGTAGCCGGTACCGTAGCTGTGGTGGCCGGACATGGCGCCGATGCAGGCCAGCGCAAAGCCGCAGGCGGCGGCGAAGGCCACGGGCTTTTCGCGCGCCCAGGTGCCGATGCGGCCCTTCCAGGTGCGACCGGTGAAGTTGACGAGCAGGCGCGAGAAGTAGCCACCCGCCAGTCCGCCGGCAATGCCGCACAGGGCGACGGCCAGCCAGCCGGAACCTTCTCCGAGCGAGGTGGATACCTTGCCGAAGTAGGCGTAGTTGCCGAGCACGCCGTGCGCAGCGATACCGGCGAATATCACCGCGGTCAGCACCAGGCCGCTGGTGCGCTGCTCGAAGGTGCGCGAAAGCTCCTCGATGGCGAACACGATCCCCGCCAGCGGCGTATTGAAGGCGGCGGCGACCCCGGCCGCACCCCCGGCGACGATCAGGGCGCGCAGGTCGTCGCTGTAGGTGCCCCGCGAAAACCGCCGCAGCGAATACAGGATCGACGCGCCGATCTGCACCGTCGGCCCTTCGCGGCCGACCGAGGCGCCGCAGCACAGCGCTAGAAAGGTCAGCAACATCTTGCCCAATGCGATCCGCAGCGACAGCAGGGTTCCCAGCTTTTCCTCGTCCTTGACATGCAGGGCGGCGATCGTCTGCGGAATGCCGCTACCCTGCGCACCCTTGAAGACGTTGCGCGTCAGCCAGGCGGAAGCCGCCAGACCGGCCGGCGTAACGAGAAACGGCAGCCAGGGCGAGATGGCCAGGATCTGGTGAAAGAACCATTGCGCCAATTCGGCGCCGAGGGCGAACAGAACGGCGGCCATGCCGACCGACAGCGTCCCGCCCCAGAAGATCAGCCGCACGAGCCATTGTCGGGGCGACAGCAGATGTTGAAGGCGGCCCTGGTCAATCACGACGGGTCACCATCGTCAATTGGGCTGGGGGTTCTCATCGCCTTTCTTGCATCGTTGATTACTTTGGTCCTCAGTCAAGGCTGCAAATGCCCAACGCATATTCCTGCGGCAGGCAGGCGTCCGGAATGTCGCTCTCCGCTAGTCCCGCGCAGCGGGCAAGCCCGGGCGTGCTGGTTTTCGAGTAATGCCAGCCCGGCGCAAGCGCCGGCAATCCCAAAACCACGTCGCGCCACTTCGCATTCCCGTCCGATTGCATGCGCGGCAATTCCCGGCAATAGGTTTCGACCAAGCGCCGCAACCGGCCTGCGTCCTCGCCTTCGCCCTTGCCGCGGGCAACCAGATAGAGGCGGACCGCGAGCGCCGCCACATCCTCGTCGAGAAGGTTCGGGTAACTGGTCGCACGTAGCGTAGAAACATGGTACGTCCCCAGCGCGGCCGCGACGGCATTCCCGGTATCCCATTTCAGGAGCCGGACGAAGCGACGCGCCTCGGGTTTCATGTTGGCCAGGAACGCCACCGGCTGGTCGGCGACGACGGCGACGACATCGACACTGCGATCGGTCAGCAAGTTGGCCAGCGCCTGCGTCGGACCGAAGTGGCTGAACTTGTCCATCGGCGGCTGCGCGTCGAACAGCAGGCGATAGAGCGTGGCCACGGTCAGCGCGGTCTGGCTGGTAAATGGCCCGACATCGATGCGCGCGTCGCGAATATCCTGCACCGATCGGTACGGAGAATCGCTGCGGACGACGAAGTGGATTTCTTCGTCATAGAGTGGTGCAATCACACGCAACGGCGCGATCCAGAACACCGCGTCCTTGTTGCCGCGCTCCGCGGCGAGCAAATAGGTCTGCGCGACATCGGCGGGAAGCAATGCCAGATCCAGCCCGCCCCCCTCCCAGGCTTTGTCACGCAATTTTTGCAGAACGTCGGCCGGACCCGTGGTAGTCACCGTCTTGAGCGGAACGTCGGCAAACGGCGCGACATTCCAGACCAGATCGTTACCTATCCTGTGTTGCGTGGATTCCTCCGGGCCGGTCAGGAGGCGGACTTCGTTCCCCGCGTACGCCGCCGCCAGTTGCAATGCCGCTGCCAAGGCGACCAACAGTCGTCCGGCCGGGCGACAAAGCCCTTTCACTTCGCGGCCTTCGGATCACAGAGACCGACGGCAGCGAGGGCTTCGGTACACTCTGGGGCTGCCGGTGTTTTGACTTCCGGGTCAGGGTTGGAGGGACTTGGTACCGGCATCGGTGCTGGCTTGGTTGCCGGCTTGGCGACCGGCTTGATCGCCGGCTTGACGGCGGGCGGCGGTGCGCTTGGCGTTCTGGTTGGCGGCTTGGCCGGGACGACCAGAGCCGGAGCAGCCTTCTTCGGCGGTTCCAGCTTGTTTTCCGGAGCCACATCGACCACTTGCGGCCGGACCTCCCGTGCGGTGGGCGGGTTGGTCGGCGGGGGCAGTGGAATCAAGGCCGGCGTGGCGGCAGGGTTCTCGGTTGCAACCGGCGATGGTTCGGGTTTCACCGGCAGGATAGGTATGACCGGGCTGGCGGGAACCGGCGCCGGCGTATCGGCCGCGGGACCGCGGGCCTGCCAGGCCTTCGGCACGGGCATTTCGTTTCGGTACGCCCACAGCAGTGGAATCCCCCCAGCCGCCAGCGCCACGATGACCAGCGGCAGCGCGCGCATCGAGGACTGTGGCGGCTGCACAACGGCGGTGGTGGCGGCTGTCGGTTGAGCGCCGTCGTGCACGCCCGGCTCATCCGGATAAGGAGCACCGTCCAGCGGCGGAAATTGCGTTCCGCAACCGGCGCAGGAAGTCGCCTTGACGCTATCGACCTTGCCGCAAACGGGGCACGGCTTTAGATCGAGAGGCACGCCGCAGGCGGCGCAAAAGCGTTCGCCCGGCCTGTTGTCGTACTGGCAGTTAGGACAGTGGGAAAGGAGCATCGGGGTGCTGCGTCTCGGGTCGCTCAGGTTTGCGAAAGGATAGCAAACTTCCTTGCTCCCGTGCTCTACGGAAGCCATTTCCCGGGAATATCAGCCGACCAGGCAGTTTCTGAGGGCAACGTCTCCTCCATGCAAACCGGCCCGCGAACCGTGGCCAAAAGTCAGTCGTGGCGATACGCCGCCCGGCGCAATTCGTCTTGCGTGCCATCGGCCCGAACTGCGGCGACGCGCTCCGCAGGGTCCAACGGCTCCAGCCAGCCGACCTGTCGGGCAAGCACATCCGCCGTGGCTTCCGAAGCATCGGCGGTACGCGCACCCAGGCGACGGTGCAATTCGTCCAGCGGAGCTTCGCATTCCATTATTCGAAATGGAGCCCCTTTGGCGACGGCCAGCGCACGAAACTGATCGCGTTCGCGGCGCAGGAGAAAAGCCGCATCGACGACCACCGGCCAACCGTGCTCCAGCGCCTCTGTGGCGAGCGTGGCCAGCCGCGCATAGGTGCGCGTGGTGGCGTCGGCAGTGTAGATGGCGCCGCCGGAATCGGCATCCGGCGCCAGGTCGAACAGGCGCTTTCTTTCCACATCCGAACGCAGGCGGACGGTCGACGCCGTTTCGTCCGCCAGCAGCAGAGCCGACGACGTGGTGGTTTTGCCCGAGCCCGACAGGCCGAACGTGATCGCAAAAGTCAGCCGTGGCGGTACGCCGAGCCGTTCGGCCATGGCGAGGTATTCGGCGGCTTCTTCGTGCCTGTCCTGGATCGCGGCGATCTTGGCGCGCACCATGGCGCGATAGACTGCGTAGAAGCGCAATACCGCCAGGCCCCCAAAGTCGCCGCTCCAGACCAGCCACTCGTTGAGCAGCCAGCAGGCGAGGCCCGGCTGGCCGTGGTCGATCAGGTCGATCCAGGTGAAGGCGATCTCGCTGGCGACGTCGATCCAGCGCAACGCCTCGTTGAATTCGATGCAATCGAAGGGCAGCGGCCTACCGCCGAGCAGCACGAGGTTGCCCAGATGCAGGTCGCCGTGGCATTCGCGGACGAAGCCTTCGGCCTTGCGCCTTGCGAAGACATCGCGGCGGCGTTCGAACTCGACGATCGTCCAGCGTCGCAGTCTCGCCAGCCGATCCGCCTCGTCGGGCAGCAGCGCATCGAGTTCGTCGAAGTTCTCCAGCGCCGGCGCCAGCACTTCGTCGGGACCGCCGAAACGGGAATCGGCCGGAGCGACCGCAGCGCGGCCGTGGAACGCCGCCACCGTGCGCGCGAGGTCGGAAAGATGCGCCGGCGTCAGTTCGCCGCGAGCGGCGACGTGGTCCAGGCGCGCGGCTTCCTCGAAACGGTGCATCCTGACCGCCGGCTCGCCATCGAATTCGACGACATCCAGATAGAGATCGCCGGCATAACGACGGTTCAGGCGCAGCTCGGCCTCGCAGGCGGCACGGCGCCTGTCGAGCGTGCCGTAATCGAGGAAAGGCAGGACGACCGGCTTCTTGAACTTGTACGCGAAATCGCCCGCCAGCAGCACCCAGGAGATGTGCGTTTCGATCACCTCGACGCGTTCGACCGGATGCGGGTAGCGGCCCGGTTCAAGCAGCGCCTGTATCGATGGCGGCAACGTCATTCGCGTTTCCTTGTTCCGGCGAGGGGAACACGATACTCCCCGCGACCGCTTGCGTCAGCCCCGCAACCGTGACCCACCACCCCGGAACGTTTGACCACGCCGGCCGTCGAACCTATCCTGTGCACGGCGTGAAATCCCGGGCGACGGCGTTCGGCGAACCTGGCGCGCCGGAATCGATTTCGGGAGGGATGTGGGATGTCGGTGAATTCTCCAATCGGCTGGTCGGAAGACTTCGCGCTCAATTTGCCGGAAATCGATGCGCAGCATCAGGTCTTGTTCGACCTGTTCGGCCAACTTTGGAATGCCATCGTGGCGCGCGCCGAGCGAGCGGAGATGCTACGGCTGATCGGCGATCTGGAGGACTATGCCGCACAGCATTTCAAGGAAGAAGAGCGGTTCATGGAGGCAACCGGTTTCCCCAAACTCGCCAGCCACAAGATGGCGCACGAAACCTTCGTCCGGCGCGTGACGGCCGAGCGGAGCGCAATCGATAAAGGCAGCCCCAGCCTCTCCCTCGACCTGCTGCGTTTCCTCCAGAACTGGCTGGTCGAGCACATCATGGTGTCGGACCGCGAGTATGCCCGCCACTATGAAAGCGCCAAACAGTCGCCCTCAGGTCTGGGCAATTTCTTCAACCGCCTGTTGCCCTAACCCGAACGTTTCACCAGACCTGCCCGGGCGTTCGGGCTAGCCTCCCTGCAGCACCAACCCGGCGTGCTCGCGCATGGGGTGGAACTGGATCTTCGGGTAACGCTCCTGCGTCAATTCCAGGTCGTAGCGGGAAGACATCAGATAGGCATGCGTGTCGGCGGCATCGAGCGCCAGGCGGGAACCGTTGGCGTTCATGAAGCGCCGCAGCTCGGTTTCGTCGTCGCAACTGATCCACCGCGCACCGGCGAAGTTGGCTGATGAAAGCCGGACGTCCACGCCATACTCGGTCTTGAGGCGATGCTGGACGACCTCGAACTGCAACTGGCCGACGGCGCCGAGCAGCATCAGGCTGCCCGCCAGCGGCCGGAACACCTGGATCGCGCCCTCCTCGCCGAGTTCCTGCAAGCCCTTGGCGAGCTGCTTGCTGCGCATCGGATCCGCGAGTTCGACGGTGCGGAACATTTCCGGCGCGAAGAACGGCAGGCCGGTGTATTGCAGCGCCTCGCCACCGGTGACGGTGTCGCCCAATTGCAGGCCGCCGTGGGTGACGATGCCGATGATGTCGCCGGAATAGGCTTCTTCGACACGGTCGCGCCGCTGCGAGAGAAAGGTGACGACTCCGGTCGGGCGCAATTCCTTGTTGGTACGCCGCACCTTGAGGCGCATGCCGCGCTCGAACTTGCCCGAGCAGACACGAACGAAGGCAATGCGGTCGCGGTGTGCCGGGTCCATGTTGGCCTGGATCTTGAAGACGACGCCGGAGAATCCATCTTCCTCGGGCTTCACCTCGCGGCTCACGGCCTGGCGCGGTGCGGGCGCCGGGGCGAGGTCGACCAGGGCATCGAGCACCTCCTGAACCCCGAAGTTGTTGATGGCCGAGCCGAAGAAGACGGGCGTCTGATGCGCGGCCAGAAAGTCCTCGCGGCTGAACGGATGCGCGGCGCCGCGGATCAGGTCCATCTCGTGGTGGGCGGTCTCGTACTCCGCACCGAAACGTGAAGCAAGCGCGGCGGGATCGGTGACGATTTCGTCATTGTCGTTGCCAGCCCGATCTGCGCCAGGCCGGAAGACGCGCATCCGCTCGGTGCGCAGGTCATAGATGCCGTGGAAACTCTTGCCTTGGCCGATCGGCCAGGTCAGCGGCGCGCAGGCCATGCCCAGCGTGCGTTCGATTTCGTCGAGCAGATCAAGCGGCTCGCGCACCTCGCGGTCGAGCTTGTTGACGAATGTAAGGATGGGCGTGTTGCGGGCGCGGCAGACCTCGATCAGCCGCAGCGTCTGCGCCTCGACGCCGTTGGCGGCGTCGATCACCATCAGCGCGGCATCGACGGCAGTGAGCACGCGGTAGGTGTCTTCCGAGAAATCCTGGTGGCCGGGCGTGTCGAGCAGATTGATGACGCAGTCGCGGTACTCCATCTGCATCACCGAGCTGGCCACCGAGATGCCGCGCTGCTTTTCGATTTCCATCCAGTCCGAGGTCGCATGGCGCGAAGCCTTGCGCGCCTTGACGCTGCCGGCGATCTGGATCGCGCCCGCGAATAGCAGCAGCTTTTCCGTGAGCGTAGTCTTGCCCGCGTCCGGGTGGGAAATGATGGCGAAGGTGCGCCGGCGGGAAACTTCGGGGGCGAAAGACACGGGAAACTCCGGTGGGAACTGCGGCATAAACGACGGAAGGGGCGCGATTATCCCCTGTCGGGCCGGTGCCGGGCAAGGCCTGAGTGGGCAAGAGCGCCCTGCTATCATGACGCGGTACTGCACGAAACGATATCCGGCAGGAGAAGTCGTCCATGACAGTCCTTCGCGTCACTTGGCTTGCCGCCCTTCTCGCGTCCGTGGCGGCGGCCTTGCTCGCCTGTGGCGGTGGGGGAAGTGCCACCGAAGATCCGCAACCTTCGGCCGAGACACGATCGTTCCTGATGGGCAGTACGCCGTTTTTCGGCTCACCGACCAGCTTTCCCGATTGGCGGTTCGAGAACATGGGCGACCGCGATTTGCTTTCCGTTCACGTTGATGATTTCTGGGGCGTGCCCTGGGATCAGTGCGATGCCTCGGACTGCACCGTGCCGTCAGTCTGGGACACCAAGTGGCGGGATTTCGCCACCGCGGTGCGGGGCACCGGCAAGACCATATTTCTCACCGTCTCTCCCTTGAGCGATCGCAAGACACTGGCCAAGCGGCCGCTTGCCAATGGCGCGCTGGAGGAACACTGGCTGCCGGCATCCGTCGTCGACGCCAACGGGTGCTACAAGTTTGTGGAAGACGCGGCCAACGCGGCCATCTACAAGACTGCCTACATTTCATTTCTCAAGTACCTCATCGACCTCTTTCAGCCGACCTACCTAAGTCCGACGGCCGAAATGAACATGCCGTTCACCACCTGCCCGGCGCAGAAGGCGGCGTGGATCGCCTGGTACTCCGACGTGTACGCGGCCATCAAGGCGGCCTACCCTGCGTTGATCGTGTTTCCTACCTTCCAGATGGAGTACATGTACGGCGTGGCGGAGCCCGCGGCGGCCTGCGCCTCCGGAACCACCGACGACGAATGCTTCGATCAGCATCTCGCCGAGGCCCTGGCCATTCCGGCGGATCGCATCGCCTTCTCGACCTACCCGTCGGCGTGGGTCTATTCGAGCGTTTATGGACACAGCCAGCCCACCGATACCTACGAGCGGGTGGCCAACGCAACTTCGCGCAAGATCTGGGTTTCCGAAACCGGCTGGCCAGCCGTGCCATTGCTCGCCAGCTACCCCCACGGGAGCAGCGGAGCCTGCGGGAGCGAACTATACCCCGCCAGCCTGACGGTGCTTGGCGTCGGCACTTTTGGCCTGGCGAACGACGACCGGCAGGCGCAATATCTTTCCTGGCTGCTTGGAGAAGCGCAGAACCGACGGTTCGAAGCCGTGGTCTGGTGGCTGAACAGGGACTACCTGGATGGCACCGTGGCATCGGCCTGTCCCTGTACGCCCTCCACGAGCGATACCTGCCAGCTTGCCGATCTTTTCCATACCATCGGCGGCGACTTCGGCGAGACGATGCTGCGCGTATTCGGCAACATGGCGCTACGCTATTACGATGGCAGTCCGCGACCGGGCTACACGACATGGAAGCAATATTGCGATAGAACGTACGCGCCGTGACGCGTACCGATTGTCGCGACATCCGGATAGCGGCGGGTCTCGTCGGATACGCGCTCTGTATAGATTGGCCCGGCGTCCCGCCACGGCTGACTTTTCCGAAGGGCGCAGGACGCCACGAAGTGGCGGACCCGAGCGGCGCAACGGAAGGAGCGAAGCTCCACACTTTTCGCGCCCTGCAGTCGATCCGCGATTGACGGCGGCTTGCGTGCTCTGCGACACTGCGCGACTGCCGGCTCACCTTCCAGATCGCTCATGTATCCCCGCCTCGCCGTCCTGTTCGTCAGTTCCCTGCTGTTTCTCGCATCCTGCGCCACACCACCGCCGGTGGCAGAACATCTCGAACGCGGCGATTACCGCTTTGCGCAGCGCTACCTGACGTGGCTGATCGAGAAGGAGATGTCGAAGAACGACATCACCGGCCTCAGCATCGCGCTGGTCGACGACCAGCGCGTCGTCTGGCAGGCGGGCTTCGGCTATGCGGAACTGGAGAAAGGCGTGCCGGCCGCGCCCGAGACGGTCTATCGCGCCGGTTCGATCGCCAAGTTGTTCACCGCCTCGGCCATCATGCAGCTTGCGGAGCAGGGCAGGATAGACATCGACAAGCCGCTTAACGACGCGTTGCCTGAGTTCTCGATCAAGAGCCGTTTCGTGCATGCCGACCCGGTGACGCCTCGCAACGTGATGTCGCACCACTCCGGCCTGCCCTCGAACTACCTGCTCGACCTCTATGTGCGCGATCCATCGCCACATTTCGAAGTCGTGCTCGACGGCCTGCGCGACGAGTACCTGGCCTTCCCGCCGAACAAGGTGTTCTCGTATTCCAACGCCGGAATGGCCGTGCTGGGCACGGCCGTGCAGCGGCTTAGTGGCGAACCCTTTGCTGACTACATGACGCGGCATTTCTTCGAGCCGCTGCGGATGACGCACAGCAGCTTCGCGGCACGCCCGGTCGCCAGGACCTACGAGAAGAACCGCGAGGTCGAACCCTATTCGCTGCGCGACATGCCGGCTGCCGGCCTGTTGAGCAACGTGGTCGATCTCAGCCAGTTCATCAAGATGCAGTTTGCCGAAGGCAAGTCGGGCGAGCGGCAAATTCTGTCGGCGGCTTCGGTAGACGAAATGCTGCGCGCCCAGAACAGCAGAGCGCCGTTCGCTTTCGATTCGCTGGTCGGGCTGGGCTGGATGCTGCATGGCATCCAGGTGCCGGGCGGCGGCCCGGTGGCGAGCCACGGCGGCTCATTGCCGGATTCGCACAGCATGCTGGCGATCCTGCCCGAGCACAAGCTGGGCGTAGTGGTGCTCACCAACTCCGGCAGTTCCCACACCACGGTATCCAAGATCGCCGGCGAGGCCCTGCGGCTGATGCTGGCGGCGCAGACGGGGATGCCGGCAGTCGAGCCGTCGCTTGCGGCAGTTTCGCCGGAGCGCGCGCCGACAGCCGAGGAGTTGCGCCAGTTCAGTGGTTACTTCGACACCATGGTCGGGCTGGCGAAGCTCTCCACGGAGTCCGGCAATATCGACGTCGATGCTGCCGGGCATCATTTCCGGCTGGTGGCGCACGAGGATGGCCTATTCACTCTCGAGTACAAGTTGTTCGGGCTGCTGGCGGTGCGGGTTCACGAATTCGACGACATCCGCATGTCGCTTGTCGGCATCGACGGCCAACAGGTGATCGCGGGACGCATTGGTGGCGAAACCATGCTGTTTGGCGAAAAGCTGAAGCCCACGCATTTTCCCGAGCGCTTCCGTCGCTATCTTGGCGCGTATGAAATGATCGACCACATCGACGGACCGTCGCCGGAGAGTGTCGTCCTCAAGGAGGGCGACGGTATACTGATCGGCGAAGCCCGCTTTTCCGAGGTTCCCGACATCCTGCTGCGCATCGGCTTCATGCCGGTCTCGGATACCGAGGTGGTCACTGCCGGCCTGGGCACCAGCCGCGGCGACACTGTACGTTTCTTCTCCGTCGGCGACGAACTGCGTCTCACCTATTCCGGCATACGGATGCGGAAGATCAACTGATGACCCTCATCGACCTTCGCCGTATCGGCAAGGTGGCAGGACTCTTCGGCTGCACCGGATTGAGTGGCGCGGCGTACCACGACGATTGCGCGGCAGAGCAGTGAGTGGCCTTCACGTATGCGGATCCCGGTTCCCGGCAGCGCAACGGCGCGGAAGTCGCCACCACCGGCAAAGATTCGCGGCCGGTATCCGGGAAATGATAAAGGGCCCCTTGCGGAGCCCTGTTGTACTGCCGAACCGAAGCCGTCAGGAGCAATCACGCGCCATCAATACGCCCCCGACCAGCGAGCCTTCCACTTCGATCCTGGTGTTGACCGTGATGCCGCTACAGGACGCAGCACCGGACACGTCGACCTCCTGCGCGCCGATCTTGAAGCCGCTGGTGGTCAACTCCGAAACGTAGCCCTCGATCTCCACCTCGCCTGAGTCGCTGAGGTCGAATCCCTCGGATTCGCCCTGGACTTGTTCCGCGGTCATCGTCGGCGTCAGGGAGGTTGCCGAGTCGATCGTACCCTTGACCTCGACATAGTCCCCGTCGCTGAGGCTTCCGCCGGGCAGGTCTTCGGTAGTCGCGCCGGAGTAGCCAACGGTCAGGTCGTTGATCCTGAAGGTGCCAGCGACGGTATCGAGCTGGCTTACCCTGCCTTTCACTTCCGCCTTCGAAGTGATCACGTTCCAGGTGCTGTGTTCCCTCTCGATATAGGTGGCACGAATGGCACCAGTTCCGTCGACGAGACCGCTGATCTCGACGACCTCGCCCGGCGCCAGGTCGGATATGCCGATCGGCGTTGTGCTGTTGCTGTCGTAGAGGCAGGCATGTCCCGACGGCAAGGCCGGGGTAGGTGCAACCGCCGAGGGATTGCAGCTGTCGCCGTCCACGATGATTGTCTGACCAGCCACCGTGAGCGTGTACGGGAAAGTGCCGCCGCTCGACGTGATGCTCGCGATCGGCCCCTTGACGTTGTCTTCATACTCGATATCGTCTGCGGTTCCGGTGCTGCTGGCGTCGTCGATGTCGCCATGATGTACCCGCACGACCATGCCGATCTTGAGTTCCCCCTGGCCATCGTCATCGAGCGAGACGGACGAGGCGTCGTAATTGAACTCGATGCCGTTAACGAACACGCTGCCATAGCCGGTCACCGACCCATAGCTGACACCGGTCCCGCCGGTGCCTCCACCCGCAACCTGCGTACTACCTCCTCCGCCACCGCATCCCGCCACGGTCAGGGCAAGAAATAGGGTCAGGAACAGGTTACGTGCCGTTGATGTAGTCATCGTCTCTTCCTCCGTCTGTCTCTTCGATGTTTTCCTCGAAGTAAAAAATGCCAAGGCCTGCGCGCATGCGGCCGGTTCCGGCGGCCGCCGGGTTCTCGTCGCGGTCGTGCGTCGAGAGCCACCTGTCCAGGATTTCCAGCAGCAGCTGCGCCTGGGCGGCACTGCGGGTACGGAATTCGGCCACCGCTTCGCGCGGCAGGTTGTCATACATTACCTTGCGCTGAAAGCGGGCCGCGCCATCGCGCGACTGCAGGTTGTGGTCGATCGTCGTGATCAGGTCGGCGACGTCGGCGCCGAGAATGCCGAGTTTGTCCGCGCCGCTCGCTTGCGGAATGTAGGCGCGCGAGCGCAAGCGCAGGCGCCCGTCGTCGGTGTGCTCGACGGCTTCGACCCGGACCAGTTCATCCAGCACGGCTCGTGCGGGGACATCGCCGCTATGAAGCCGCACCAGTTCGGCGAAGCTCGAAGGCCCGTCGTCCAGTGCCAGCGGCCGGGGGTCACCGGATTCGTCAGTGAATGCAGGATCCCGTACCCACCCCGCGACCACCCGGGCGGCCCGGTTGTAACGCTCCGCGACAACGCCCTCTCCAGGCTCGCGAATGGTCGTCGCCAGGCGCTGGACTTCCTTGCGGGTGAGGCCGGACAGAACGGAGATGCGGGAAATCGTCTGCTTCTTGCCCGGGATCGGGAAATCCCTGGCCGCCACCTGCACAAATACGCCCTTGGCGATCGCGGAAAACTCGCTGAACGACATCCCGTGTCGCAACAATAGCCTTACCAACGGCCGCAGCACTTGCGAGACCGCGCTGGAAAGAGATGGACGGAGTGCGTTCAAGGTCTCCATTGTTGGGAATATTGTCCCAAGCTGCGTATGTTGTCAAGCCGCTTTCCGAATCGGCGCTGGCCCGTTATCGGGTATCGTTTCTGCTGGCACATGGCAGATATGCTGTCAGTAGTCATTCGAGACGAAGGCGATGAAGTCTGCCTTTTCGCCCGCAGTACATTCGCGACCGATGACCTTCGTGCAATCGCGCAGGAACCATTTCTCGACCTTGGCCGCATCCGTAAACCGCTCGGGGTTGGCTGCGGGCGAAAGCGGTTTGATGTCCACGCGCGTGAGAATATGCCGTCCCGGCTGGCTGGGACTGTCGGCGTGGCAGGCGGCGCAGTTGGGCATCGTCGCGGAGACAGCGAACTTGCGCACGAACAGGAATTCACCGAGACCGG
The DNA here is from genome assembly GCA_018819515.1 of Gammaproteobacteria bacterium. Taxonomy (GTDB): domain Bacteria; phylum Pseudomonadota; class Gammaproteobacteria; order Burkholderiales; family Rhodocyclaceae; genus Fen-999. Next base: position 291,376 of record JAHJPX010000007.1, on the reverse strand, counting down.
CATTGGGGGCGAAACCGGGTGTCCGACGTACCGCGTCTGCGGTGTATGCGTCCATGACTTGCTGGGGGGTTTCGGCCGTGGTGCCCACGCTGGCGACCAGTATTGCGTAAGGAATCAGGTACTTCATGCGACGGCTCCTTGTCTGGCGGGGGAACTTCCCCTGGAATTGAGTCCTCCAGGAAAGCGTGAAGGATGACGATCGACGACTTAAATCGATGTTCAACGTCCCGAAGGCGGAATTGGTGCCCGGCAGGACAGGAACGAAATGAGTGCGCTATTTGTATTCACGTTTTGGGAATATTGTCCCAATTACTCGCGCTTGTCAACTGGCGGTGCAAATCCGGGCCCATCCGGTGTCCGGCGTCGTTTTGCTGAAAAGCGGAGTTGCGGACTGCGAGTTATCGGAGGTCCGGGCCGCGACCGACGAGCCGCCTGCCTTGACCCGGGAGCGGGGCAAGTCGGGGCGGCATAGCCTACTGCTATCATGACGTCGGTTTCCTGCCGGAATTATCCATGACTCTGACCGACCTTCGCTACATCGTCACGCTGGCGCGCGAATGCCATTTCGGCCGCGCCGCGGAAAAGTGCTTCGTCTCCCAACCAACGCTGTCGGTGGCGGTGAAGAAGCTCGAGGACGAACTGGGCGTGATCCTGTTCGAGCGGTCGCCGCAGGAAGTGCGGGTGACGCCGGTCGGCGAACGCATTGTCGCCCAGGCGGAGCGGGTCCTCGGCGAGGCCGCGCAACTGACGGAGATCGCCGCCGCCGGCAAGAACCCGCTGGCCGGGCCGCTGCGCCTGGGCGTGATTTTTACGGTCGGTCCGTGGCTCCTGCCGAAACTGGTGCCGTTGCTCCACGAGCGTGCGCCGGAAATGCCACTGCTGCTGGAAGAGAACTACACGCATCGGCTGCTGGAGAAACTGAAATCAGCCGAGCTGGACGTCGCCGTCGTGGCACTGCCCGTCGAGGAGCCAGGACTCGTGGCGCAGGCGGTCTATGACGAAACCTTCTGCGCGCTGGTGCCGGCAGCGCATCCGTGGGCGAAGCTTAAATCGGTCGATCCGGCGAAGCTGCTGGAACAACCGTTGCTGATGCTCGGTCGCGGCAACTGTTTCCGCGACCAGGTGCTCGACTTGTGTACCCGCGCCGGCGAGGGTGGCCCGCGGGTTTTGGAGGGTAGTTCGCTGGAAACCATCCGGCATATGGTCGCCTCGGGCGTCGGCATCACCGTCATGCCGGCGACGGCTGTCGACGACGTGTCGAAGCGCGATCCCTTGCTGCGGGTAAGGCCGTTCATCGAACCGACCCCGACGCGCCGCATCGCACTTGTCTGGCGCAGCAGCTTTCCGCGCCACCAGGCAATTGACCTGCTGCGCCGCGCCCTGCTGGATTGCAAGTTGCCGGGCACCCGGGCGGTCGTCAAACGATAGGCACTGGCTATCGGCGCTTTAGGAAAATCCAATTTCCCTTCCGGGTCGTCGGGTAATAATCTACCCCCACAAGGCAACTCGCCTTGCCGCCCCGACTTTTACCAAAGGAGATTGACCATGCAACTAAAAGGGTCCAAGACCGAACAACACCTGAAGGATGCTTTTGCCGGCGAATCGCAGGCCAATCGTCGTTACCTGTACTTCGCAAACAAGGCCGACGTCGAAGGCTATGCCGATGTCGCGGCGCTATTCCGTTCCACCGCCGAAGGTGAAACCGGTCACGCCCACGGCCACCTCGAGTATCTGGAGAAGTGTGGCGATCCAGCCACCGGGCTGCCCTTCGGCGCAACCAAGGACAACCTGGCCACCGCCGTTGCCGGCGAAACGCACGAGTACACCGACATGTACCCGGGCATGGCCAAGGACGCCCGAGCCGAGGGCTTCGACGAAATCGCCGACTGGTTCGAAACGCTGGCGAAGGCCGAGCGCTCGCACGCCAATCGCTACAGTAAAGCCCTGAACGAACTGGGTTGATCGGCAGCCCGAAAGTCGGCCTGGCGTATCGCCACGGCTGACTTTTCCCCGGGAGAACAAAAGTATGGCCCCCACGCTCACTGCGTTGGCTGCCCCCATGGGGGGCGCAGCCTTGTTCGGGGCGGCCCTTCAGGAGGCATGACAATATGGCAGTACGCGAAGGCAATCTGCAGGCGCCGACCCGCCACCCGCTCGACTGGCGGAATCCGGAGTTCTACAGCGAGGAAGCGCTCCACAAGGAAATGGAGCGCGTCTTCGACATCTGCCATGGATGCCGCCGCTGCGTCAGCCTGTGCCAGTCGTTCCCGACCCTGTTCGACCTCGTCGACGAATCGGAATCCATGGAGGTAGATGGCGTCGCCAAGGCCGATTACGCCAAGGTCGTCGACCATTGCTATCTCTGCGACCTCTGCTACATGACCAAGTGTCCCTACGTGCCGCCACACGAATGGAACCTGGACTTCCCGCACCTGATGCTGCGCGCCAAGGCGGTGCACTACAAGAACCACGGCGCCAAACTGCGCGACAAGGTGCTGACCAGCACCGATCTCGTCGGCAGTTTCGTCGGCATTCCCATCATCGCGCCGACGGTGAATGCGGTGAACAAGATCGGCCCCGCGCGGAAGGCGCTCGAAGCCGTCGCCGGCATACACAGCGAAGCCTGGCTGCCCGAGTTTTCCGGCAAGCCCTTGCGCAGCCGTTTGCACAAGCTGCCCGCGGATACGCGCGGCGAACCGGCCGGCAGGACCACCGGCAAGGTGGCGCTGTTCGCCACCTGCTACATGAATCGCAACGAGCCGGGACCCGGCGAAGACCTGCTCGCCGTCTTCGAGCACAACGGCATCCCGGTGACGATGGCCGAGAAGGAAAGCTGCTGCGGCATGCCCAAGCTCGAGCTCGGCGACCTCGAATCCGTGCAGAAGGCGAAAGAAGCCAATATTCCGGTGCTGGCCGGAATGGTCGACGCCGGTTGGGACCTGACCGCGCTGATTCCCTCCTGCGTGCTGATGTTCAAGCAGGAACTGCCGCTGATGTATCCCGACGATCCGGACGTGCTGAAAGTGAAGAACGCCTTCTACGATCCGTTCGAATACCTGATGCTGCGCCACAAGGAAGGCAAGCTGAAGACCGATTTCAAGAACGGGCTTGGCAAGGTCGCCTACCATGCGGCCTGCCACCAGCGGGTGCAGAACATCGGCCCCAAGACCAGGGAGGCGCTGTCTCTGGTGCCGGGCACGGAAGTGGACATCATCGAGCGCTGCTCCGGACACGACGGCACCTACGCGGTGAAGAAGGAGTTCCACCAGTTCGCCATGAAGATCGTCAAGCCGGTGGTGGGTCGCGTCAATGAAGCCAAGGCGGATCACTACGGTTCCGACTGCGCCATGGCCGGCCACCACATCGCCCATGCGCGCGCCGACGGCAGCGCGCCCGAGCACCCCATGACCTTGCTGCGAATCGCTTACGGAGTATAAGAATATGGCCCCCACGCTCACTTTGTTCGCTGCCCCCACAGGGGGCCTCATTTGGCAACTGAGCTCCTTCGGGACGGCCCATCAGGAGGCACAATGCTGACCCACACCGACCTAATGAGTCTCGAACAATATGCCCGCACCCGGCCGGAGTTCCGCGCCAAGGTGATGGCGCACAAGAAGAACCGCCACGTCGCCCTCGGCCCCAACGCCACGCTGTACTTCGAAGACCGCCTCACCATGCAGTATCAGGTGCAGGAAATGCTGCGCCTGGAACGCATGTTCGAGCCGGAGCTGATCCAGGAAGAACTCGACGTCTACAACCCGCTGATTCCGGATGGCAGCAACTGGAAGGCCACCTTCATGATCGAGTTCTCCGATCCGGAAGAGCGCAAGGTCCAGTTGGGGAAGATGATCGGCATCGAAAAGGCCGTCTGGGTGCAGGTGGCCGATTTTGCGCGCGTGACGCCGATCGCCAACGAAGACCTCGACCGCGAGACCGAAGAGAAGACTTCCTCAGTGCATTTCCTGCGCTTCGAGCTGACGCCGCCGATGATCGCCGCGCTGAAAAGCGGCGCCGCCTTGACCATGGGCATCGATCATCCGGCCTATCAGGCGACGGTGAAGCCGTCGGCGGCAGTCAGGGAGTCATTGCTTTCTGATCTGAGTTAGTTGGTCTGCAATAGCCACCGACTATTTATGGGATTCTGAACTTTCATTGGCCGGCCATGGCCGATGCCCGTAAGATTTGGGTCGTCAACCAATTCAATCAGGCGAAGGAGATCACCGTGGCAACAAAGAAAGCACCCCGCATCGACATCGGCATCGGCGACAAGGACCGCGCCACCATTGCAAAGGGCCTGTCTGCGTTTCTCGCCGACAGTTACACGCTGTACCTGATGACGCACAACTATCACTGGAACGTCACCGGGCCGATGTTCAACACCCTGCATCTGATGTTCATGGGCCAATACACCGAGCAGTGGAACGCGCTCGACCTGATCGCCGAGCGCATCCGCTCCCTCGGCCACCCGGCACCCGGCACCTACAAGGAGTTCGTCAAGCTCGCGTCCATCAAGGAAGTCGAAGGCGTGCCGAAGGCGACCGACATGATCCGCAACCTCGTCGCCGCGCAGGAAGGCACTGCTCGCACCGCGCGCAAACTGTTCCCGGTCGTCGACAAGGCCAACGACCAACCGACCATGGACCTGCTGACCCAGCGGCTCGAAGTCCACGAGAAGACTGCGTGGATGTTGCGCAGCTTGCTGGAAGACTAGTCGCGAATCCGGCCGCCGTCGAAGGCGGCCGCCTTGCGGGCCGCTGGCGGGATTTTCGGATGCAGGCTTGACCGTCGTCGAGCCATCGAGAATAATTCTCAACTCCAATTCCCGTCGGCCGGCGTCGCCCGGAGGCTGTTCGGCAGGGAACACGACGAGCCCGGACCGCCTGCAAATGCATGAACAGGAAGACCTGAAGAATGCCGGCCTCAAAGTCACCTTGCCGCGCGTCAAGGTGCTCGAGGTATTCCGCACGGCCGACACCCGACACCTGAGCGCCGAGGACGTCTATCACCGCCTGGCCGGGCAGAGCGCCGACGTCGGCCTGGCGACCGTCTATCGCGTACTGACCCAGCTGGAGGAAGCCGGCATGCTGGCCCGCAATACCTTCAATGCCGGCAAGGCGGTGTACGAGCTCAACGAGGGCAGGCATCACGACCACCTGATCTGCCTGGGTTGTGGCCGAACCGACGAGTTCACCGACCCCACGATTGAAAAGCGGCAGAAAGCCGTCGCCGAATCGTTCGGCTACGAATTGCGCGATCACCAGATGGCGCTCTACGGCTACTGCCCGGACTGCGCCGCCAAACGCGCCGAAGACTGAATTCTCGCGCCGCCACGGCGGCCGACCGGCCGATGCTGGTCACATTTTCCCGATGGACAAACCTCTCGTAGCCTGATGCGTCACGTGCACGACGGGTATGGAATCACGCTTGGCACGGCACTCCGGGGCAAGATAAGAAATACTTGCAAATGCGAATCGCTATCATGTACGATGCGAATCATTCGCATTTAACAGGAAGGTTGCCGCAAGTGTTTTCGCTGTCATCAATACTCAAGCACCCAATGAATCGCAATGTCTTGCCGGCAGCGATGACCATGATCGCCGCTTCCGTCGCCCACGCGGAAGGCCCGATGGCCACCGACGATGCCGGCACGCTCGACAAGGGCGGCATGAAGGTCGAAGCCGTCTGGGCGAAGGACGATGAAGCCAGGGGCGTCGAAGCGCTGTTCGGCTTCAGTGTCGTCGAAAACCTGGAAATGGAGGTCGCCGGCGCCTATGCCAAAGACGACGCGGCCGACCCGGCGACCAAGGTGCGCGGAATCGGCTTCGGCGCGAAATGGGTGCCTTACCGGAACGAGACCGGCTGGTCGCTGGGCGCGCGACTCGACTATGGCCGGAACCGGATCGACGATCGCGAGGCCGACGAGAAGACCACCGAGCGCGAACTGGCGGTCACCGCCCTGGCTTCGTATCGGCTCGGGAACGGCCAGGTGCTGCACATCAACCTGGGCGCAGCCGAAGTCGAGGCCCAGGGCGACAGCGACACCGTCGGCACCTGGGGCGTCGGCTACGAATTCCCGCTTGCCGATCGACTGCAACTGACCGTGGAAGCCTTCGGCGAAGAACACGCGCGCCCGGACAAGGCGATCGGCCTGCGCTACGAAGTGTTCGACGGATTCAAGGTCTCAGCCGCCGTCGGGCGCGGCAACGACCGCGACTTCGGCCAGGTCGGCGTGGCCTGGGAGTTCTGAGGAGAAACGATGTGCATTGCGCCAAAAGTCAGCCATGGCGATACGCCACCCAGGCCATGAAACCACCCGTTGCCTACCCGCTCGCCATGGCCGACGAGGGCGAAACGGTCCGCATCGTCGCCCTCATGGGCGGCATGGGCCTCGACCGGCGCATGACGGAAATGGGCCTCAACGTGGGCGCCGAGGTCACGGTTCGCAACCGGCAGGGTGGCGGCATCGTCGTGGCGCGCGGCGAGACGCGCTTCGCCCTGGGCGGCGGCATGGCGCACAAGATCATGGTGGTGCCGGCGCTGCACGCGCCGGATCACTGAGGGAGAAAGGGACGCAATGAGCACACTCGGAGAACTGCAGGTCGGGGATCGGGCAAGAGTTGTCGGCTATGCCGAAGAAAGCAATGGCGGCGGCAGCTACCGCCGCAAGCTGCTGAGCATGGGCCTGACGCCGGGCGTCGAGATCGGCATCAGTCGCGTGGCGCCGATGGGCGACCCGGTCGAAATTCGCGTCCGCGGCTTCTCGCTGTCCCTGCGCAAGGCCGAGGCGGCGGCATTGAATGTGGAGAAGCTGTGATGGCTAACCAACCAGTCATCGCGCATTGCATCGCACTCGTCGGCAATCCGAACTGCGGCAAGACCACGCTCTTCAACGCCCTCACCGGCTCCAAGCAACGCGTCGGCAACTGGCCCGGGGTCACGGTCGAAAAGAAGAGCGGCGAATATGTTCTGGGCGATGCGCAGGTCGAAGTCGTCGACCTGCCCGGAACCTATTCGCTGGATGTGGTCGACCGCGAAGTCTCGCTTGATGAGCGTGTTGCCCGCGACTACGTGCAGGCGGGCGAGGCGGACCTGATCGTCAACATCGTCGATGCCTCCAACCTCGAGCGCAACCTGTATCTCACGACCCAACTGATCGAAATGGGTGTGCCGCTGCTGCTGGCGCTGAACATGACCGACGTCGCCGAAGCCAAGGGCATGCAGGTCGATGCCGCCGCGCTGGCGCGCGAGCTGGGCTGTCCGGTAGTGCCGGTAATTGCCTCGGCGGGCAACGGCATCTCGGAGTTGAAGCGTGCCGTGGGGCGCGCAGCACAGGACAAGCCGCGTGCGACGGCGCGCGTCGCCTTTGGCGACGGACTCGACCGCATCGTCGACACCTTGTCGTTGGAAATCGAGGTTGCGGTTCCCGCCGAAACGGCCGCGCCCCGCTGGCTGGCCGTGCGCCTGCTGGAAGGCGACGATCTGGCACGGCGGATTGCCGGCGGGACGCTGGCGAATCGCGCTAACGAACTCGCAGCGACCCTGGACGACGACCTCGACATCCTGATCGCCGACGCGCGCTACAGCCTCGCCAACCGCGTCGCCAACGCCGCCGTGACCCGTAGCGGCGAGATCGCCCGCGACCTCACCGACCGCATCGACCGTGTCGTGCTGAATCGCACGCTGGGCATCCCGATCTTCCTGTTCATGATGTACCTGATGTTCATGTTCACCATCAACATCGGCGGGGCGTTCATCGACTTCTTCGATCAGGCCGCCGCGGCGCTGGTGGTCGATGGCTTCGGCGAGGTGCTGGGCAATTTCGGCGCACCGGAAGGGCTGAACGTCCTGCTGGCCAAGGGCATCGGCGGCGGCCTGCAAACCGTGGCCACTTTCATTCCGGTGATCGGCTTCCTCTACCTGTTCCTTTCGGTGCTCGAGGACTCCGGCTACATGGCGCGCGCCGCTTTCGTCATGGACCGCTTCATGCGCTGGGTCGGCCTGCCCGGCAAGTCCTTCGTGCCGCTGATCGTCGGTTTCGGGTGCAACGTGCCGGCCATCATGGCCACGCGCACGCTCGAACATCGGCGCGACCGGCTGATGACCATCGCCATGGCGCCGTTCATGTCCTGCGGCGCCCGCCTGCCGGTGTATGTGCTGTTCGCCGCCGCCTTCTTTCCGCAAAACGCGCAGAACGTGGTGTTCGGGCTTTATCTGATCGGCATCGCCGTCGCCGTGCTCACCGGACTGATCCTGAAGAACTCGCTGCTCAGGGGCGAAGCGACGCCCTTCATCATGGAACTGCCGCCCTACCATCTGCCGACGCTCAAAGGCGTGCTGATCCACACCTGGGATCGCCTGAAGAGCTTCGTCATCAAGGCCGGCCGCATCATCGTGCCCATGGTGCTGGTCATCAATTTCCTCAACGCTGTAGGTACCGACGGCAGTTTCGGAAAAGAAGACAGCGACAAGTCGGTACTGGCCGAAGTGGGCCGCAGCATCGCACCGGCCTTCTCGCCGCTCGGCCTGACCGGGGAGAACTGGCCCGCCGCAGTCGGCATCTTCACCGGCGTACTGGCCAAGGAAGCCGTCGTCGGCACGCTCAACGCCACCTACCAGTCGCTGGCCGAAAGCGATGCGGCCGCCGCTGGAGAAGAAGCGAAGCCGGAAGAGCCTTTCGAACTGAGCTCGGCGCTCTCCGCCGCGTTCGCGACCATCCCCGCCAACCTCGGCGACGCCCTCGGCAGTTGGGCCGATCCGCTCGGCATTGGCGTCGGCGATCTCTCCGACCAGGAAGCCGTGGCAGCGGAGCAGGATGTTTCCGCCAGCACTTTCGGCGCCATGGCGGCGCGCTTCGACGGCGGCGCCGGCGCCTTCGCCTATCTGCTGTTCATCCTGCTCTACTTTCCCTGCACCGCGGCCATTGCCGCCGTCTATCAGGAAAGCGGCGCACGCTGGACGTTCTTCGTCGCCGCCTGGACGAGCGGCACGGCCTACGGTCTCTCCACCATCACCTACCAGGCGGCGACCTGGGCCGCGCATCCAGCCGCCTCGCTCGCATGGATCGGCGCCTGCCTGGGCGCGCTGGCCGTCGCCTTCGTCGTCCTGCGCCGACTGGGCCGTCAGGACGACAACCTGCCGTTGCCCGCGCCGCAGAAAGCCTGAGGAGCCGACATGATCCTTTCCCGCGTTACCGACTATCTTCGCCAGCATCGCCGTGCCAGCCTGGGCGACATGGCGCTGGCGCTCGACACCACGCCGGATGCGCTGCGCGAAATGCTGGCGATGCTCGAGCGCAAGGGGCGCGCACGCCGCCTTCCCGCCGGCACCGCGTGCGGCGGCGGCTGCAACAAATGCAGCCCGGCCAGCGTCGAGCTCTACGAGTGGGGCGAACCGACCTGAACGCCCGCCGCACCCTTTCGCGGCGAAGCGTCGTGTACGTCAGGCCGTCTTCGCAATCAGCCGATTCACCGTCGAAGTGATGCTCGACTCTTCCGCATTCGCGGCCGTGGCGTTCGCCGCCATGTCCGGTTTCACGACATGGGCGGAGTCGGCGTTGAGCGACTGGATGTCGCCGGACACTTCACCGCCGTCATGGACGACGATTTTGCCGTAGCGGATCTTGCCGCTGACGCGCCCGGTCGAATGGATGATCAGATGGTCGCGCGCCGTCAGCTCGCCGCTGAAGCGGCCGCGGACTTCAGCCACGTCGATGTTGACCTTGCCATCGAAAGAACCCTGGTCGGCGATCTGGATCAGCTTGCTGTCCATCGTCGCCTCGACGCGCCCCTCGACGAGCAGCGTGTCGCAGTCCTGTATCTCGGCGCCCTTCAGCTTGACGCCCGGGCCGACCACCAGCTTGGCGCCCGGCGGCTCGGCGACGGGAGCCGGTTCCTGGACGCGGCTTGCCGCGGGCGGATTGCCGGCGCCACTCGACAACGACGACGGCACATTCGACGAAATCACCTTGCCACCGCCGCCGACAGGAACGCCCGGCTCGCGCGTCCCCGAAAATATCGATCCCTTGTTCAACATGTTGCTGTCTCCTTCGTGCATTCGATTGTGGCTCCCTGAACGCAGCAGGCTAACGTGCGCAGCACCCGCCTCCAGAGTGTCGCCTATGACAGACAAGAATCGCGGAAAGACGCGCCAGTCCCCGATTCTGCGGAGTCCATGACCAGGTCGGCCCACCGGCGTCCGCAGCCGGCGTACCGCAACGGCTGACTTTTGCTATCGTGCGACACCTTTCGCCAAACGCCAGCCCCGGAGCTTCCATGCCAATCCATGCCCGCATCTTTCTCGTCATCGGCGCGCTGAGCGCATTTCTTTCCGTGCTCATCGGCGCCGTGGCCGCGCATCTGCCGAACGAACACCTGGCCGTCGCGGTGCAATGGTTCGATACCGGCATGCAGTACCACCAGTTCCATTCGCTGGCGCTGCTGATCGTCGGCCTCGTGATCGCGTATCGCCCGTCGCGCTGGTTCGTCGCCGCCGGCTGGCTGATGGTGCTCGGCACTGTTCTCTTCGTCGGCAATCTCTACCTGCGCAGCCTCTTCGGCATCCACGACCTGCACGCGCTGACGCCCTACGGCGGCTGGGCCTACCTCGCGGGCTGGCTGGCGCTGGCGATCGGCGTCGCGACCGTTGCCCGCAAATCGGCGACCGCTAGCGAATGAGCCGCCGAACCGTCGCGACGGCCCGAGGCGGCGTACCGCCACGGCTGACTTTTGTCGCGGCGCTCAACGGCCGAAGGTGAAGGTGTAGAAGATGTCGATGGCGTTGTCGGCGCCGGTGCGGCCGACCAGCGACAGATGCCGGCTCAGCGTCTGCGTCAGCTTGACCAGACTCTCGGTGGTGCCCAGCGCCTGTTCGTAGGTCAGCATCGTGTCGGCCGACAGGCGCGTGCCGACGGTGAATATCTGCTCGCCGGCATTCGTGTTGCCGTTGCTGCCGCCGACCACCTGGCTGCCGATGCCACGGCCGTCGCTGCCCAGTTGGCCGCTGCGGACGCCGATTTCCTCGATGCCGAAGTCGCGCTTGAGTTGTTGCACCACGCCGCCCGACTCGCCGCCGAGCAGGGAGCCGGCCGCCGCCAGCAACAAGGAGGCGTCACCGGCGCCAACCTGGTCGGGGGCGCGGCCGAGCACCAGCCAGGAGAGTTTTTCGGCATCGGGCAGGTCGGGGTCGGAAACCAGCCGCACCACGGGCCGTCGCACCGTGCCGGTGACTTCGACGCCGGGCGTGACCGGCAAGCCCTTGCGCACCGCCAGCACGTCGAGCGCCGGATTGTCGACGAGGCCGGAAAAGTTGAGGTTGCCGCGTTCGATGTACAGCTTCTGGCCGTAGGCCTCGAAGCGACCATCCACCGCCCGTATCGCGCCGCTGGCGCGCGGCGCGTCGCGGCCGGCCGCGGTCAGTTTCAGCTTGCCGGCCAGGCGCGACTCCAGGCCGGCGCCGCTGAAGCGGAAATGGCGGCCCAGGCTGACCTCGACGTCGAGCGCCAGCGGCGAGCGCGCGGGTGCCGGCGACTCCCCGTCGCGCCGATTGACCACCACGTCATCGGACAGGCGCGGCGCGTCCAGGCGCGGCAGTTGCCAGTAGCCGGCGTCGGTCGCGACCTGGGCGGTGATTCCGAGGCCGCCGTCGCGCCAGTCGAGGCGGCCGCTGCCCGAAGCCACCAGCCAGCGGGTCGGGCCGGAGGCGATGCCGAGCCGGTCCAGCTTGACGTCGAGGAACAGGTTGCCGCCGTCGACCTGCATCTCGCCCACGGCCTCGATATGGCCGGGCCGCGTGCCCAGCGCGGTCACCGCCTCACCCTCGGTCAGCACCAGGGCACGTGGCGGCGCCTGCCAGGGGCTGTCGAAGGTCAGGCGGGAGACGCGCAGGCGATTGTCGGTCAGCGTGGCATCGAGCTGGCCGTTTTCCAGGCGCAGGCCTTGATCCGGAAGGCGCACGGCCAGGGCTTCGCCATGGATGCTGCCGGAAGCCAACGGCCGTGCCGGCGTGCCGGCCAGTTGCAACTGCAAGCGCGCGCGGCCGCCTGTGGCCGCGCCTTCGCCGATCAGCGGGCCGAGCCACGCCAGATCGGCACTATCCGCGTCGAGGCGGGCCTGCCAGGGGGCTGCTTTTTCCAAGCGCCAGGGACCCGCGGCGCCGGCGTCGAGCGTCGCCGACACCCCGCCCAGACGCGGTCCGGTGGCGTCGAGCGCCAAATGCATCCGCGTCATGTCGGCATGGGCGTCGAGCTTGCCCTGCAAGCTGTCGCCGGCGACCTGCGCCGGGCCGAACGACCAGCCGTCCGCCGCCAACTGCAAGGGCGCAGCCTGCGCCAGATGCAGCGACCGCTCGTCCGGACCACCGCGCCAGTCGAATTCGGTAAGACTGCCGCGCCAGCGCGGGCCGGTATCGGTGGCGACCATGCCGCCTCGGGCGGCGAGACTCAGGCGGCCCTGGTCGGTCAGCTCGGCGCTGGCGCTCAGCGTGTGTTGGGCGCGCGTACCGTCGATCCGGCCCGCGACGTTCCGCGCGAGATCGGGCCGATCGGGGGTGGCAAGGGCGACGAGCTTGAGCCGCAGCCGCAACGGTGCCGCATCGTCGTTGCCGGCCGTCGCATCGAGATCGAGTCCCTGGACGGTGAAGCTGCCCGGCACGCTGAAGCGCTTCGCAGTGAGGTGCAGATCGAAGACCGGCATGGCGGCCGTGCCGGACACATCCGCCGTGCCCTCCAGCCCGCCGCCGAGTTTGTACGGCGCCAGTTCCGGCGCCACCAGCACCAGCTTCAGCGAGTCGCCGGCCTTGCCGAACGCGCCCTCGGTATCGAGCCGGTTGGCGCCGGCGGTCAGGTGCAGGTCAAGCCGGCGCACGCTGGCGCCATCGATGCCGACATCGCCCCGACCGGCGAGCGGCCGGCCGGCAAGCAGGCTGTCGTGCAGTTCAAAACGGCTGTCGACTTGCAGTTGCGGCCGCCGGTGGCCCGTTGCCTCGAAAGTGCCGCTGATACGCGCCGCCGGCAGCCTGGGCAGGTCGACGAAGCGCGCTGGATCGAAGCGCGCCAACTCGCCGCGCACGGCAAACCCGCCGCTGTCGTCCAGCGCGACCTTGCCGCTGGCTGTCAGCCGCGCATCGCTCGCGCGCACCAGCAGATCGTCGATGGCAACGTCGTCGCCCCGGCGCGTTGCCTGGCCTTTGAGAGTAAAGCGCGCATCGGCTAGATCGAAGCTTGCCGACTGCTGGTCGGGCCCCATACGCAGGCTGATGGGACCGCCGAGCCGGCTGCGGCGCAGGGCGCTGTGCAGCGCGGTGGCATCGACGGCCTCGGCACGCAGGTCGAGCGCCAGCTTGCCCGCCTGCCAGGTGCCGTCGCCGCGCAAATGACCGCCGCCGGCGAGCGCGGCGTCGAGTTGCGAGACGGCGATGTCGGCCGGCCGCCAGCGCAGGTGTCCGTCAAGCGCGTCGATCGGCAGGCGCTGGTGGTCGAGCGTGCCGGGCTTGCGGTTGTGCAGCGAGAACTCGCCGGCCAGCACCGCTTCGTCGCCGTCTGCCCGCAAGTCGGCCGCCAGATCGAGCGTCGCACCGGGCGCATCGGCCTGCCAGGCGGCGGGATCGAGCCCGGTCAAATCGACATGCAAACGCGAGATCGGCAGGGCGGCGAAGGGCGTCACCGTGGCCTGCGCTTCGCCATGCAAGGATTTTTCGCTGCTGGTCAGCGTCAGCTCGATGGCATCTAGCGTACCGGCGGCCTTGATGTCCAGGCGCAGCGGTCGTTCGGCGACACTCCCTTGCAGCCAGCCGCCGACAGCAAGCGCAAACGGCGCCTCGGCGCCGATCTCGCCATGTCCGCCGATAGCGAGGCCGGCGATGTCGACGCGCAGCTCGTCGATGCGATGGAGCTTGTTCTCGCTCGTGAACGACGCGGCGAACGCTGTCGCCACGGTGGCATCGTGCTGGCGCAGTTCGCCGATCTCGATGCGGTCGATGCGCACATCAAGCGGCAGGCTCAGGTCGGCCGGCAGTTGGGGTGGTTGATCGGATGGCTGATCCGACGGCGCCAGATCGAGTGCGAGTCGTTCGATCGACAGGCGGGTGAAATGCGCCAGCCCGTGGCCGAGGTCGCCAGCATTCAGCTCGATGCGCACGCGCTCGGCGACGATGCTGTCGGCGCCATCGGTCCATGTCAGGCGAGCGATGTCGAGCGGGCCAAGCAGAGATCCCTCGGCTTGCTGGAGTTCCAGTCGGCCGCCGGAAAGACCGCCGGCAAGCATGGCGGCCGCCTGCAGGCCGCTGTTGCTGGCCACCAACCAATAAGCGCCGACAACGAGCACGAGCGGGACGGCCAGCGCTGCCAGCGCGTAGCGCCGACGACGTAACCAGGCGATGGCAGCGGCGACCGTCATGTCAGAACGGAATGGCCAGGAAGAAATGCAGGCGGACGTGGTGGTCCCGTTCGCCGTAGCCGAGGTCGATCGCAATCGGCCCCGCCGGACTGCGCCAGCGCACGCCGGTGCCGAAGCCGACCGCCAGCGGCCGCAGTTCGGCAGCGGTATCGGCGGCATTGCCGGCATCGACGAAGGCGGCAATGCCCCAACTCTCGTTCAGCCAACGATCGACTTCGGCGCTGGCGACAAACAGATTGCGCCCGCCGACCACCGCCGTGCCCTCCTGTACGCCCAGTTGCTGATAGTCGTAACCGCGCACGGAGCCGGTACCGCCGGTGCGGAACAGATAGTCCTGGGGAATGCCGACGCGCGAAGGCGCCAGGGTGCGGCCGAGGTCGGTGCGCAGAATGAGCGTATTCCGGTCGCCGAGCGGCCGGTAATACGTGACCCGGCCTTGCAGGCGCAGGAAGTCCTGGTCGGACAGTGCGGCCTTGGCGCCGCCGCCGATCTGTGCCTGCACGACAAAGCCGCGACGCGGATCGATCACGCTATCCACCCGGCGCCAGGTCCACAAGCCGTTCGCCACCAGCGCCTGGGCGGTGTAGGAGGGAATGTCGCCGGCCATCTGCTTTTCCGTTTGCCATGTGAGCGACAAACGCGTGTCGACCGAGCCTCGCCGAAATGCGCGTTGGGCGCCGATCAGGAAACGCTCGGTGCGCAGGCCGGCGATGTCGGTGTTTTCGAACAGGGTGCCGAAGCTGTGTCGGTTGCGACGCAGATCGGGCGGCAGGAAGACGTCGGCGAACACGCTCTGCTTTTTCTCCTCCAGGCGCGCGGCGCCGTTGAAAAGCCAGGCGCGATGGAACAGATCGGCGGCGCGGAAATTCGTCTCGACGCGCGCGCCGGTGTTGGAACTGGCGCCGATGCCGAAGCCCATGCGATACGGCGCCGCCTCGCGCACGCGCAGCCGGACCGGCGCCGATACGCTGCCGTCGGCACCCGGCTCGCCTTCGCGGTTGATGTCCACCCGCACCGAAGAAAAGTAAGGCGTCGATTGCAGCGTGCGTTGCAGTTGCGCCAGCTTGTCCTCGCTGTAGAACTCACCGGGGCGGACGGCGTCGTTGTAGCGCGCGACCAGTTCCGGCGAGTAGCGCTTCAAACCCTCGATCTCGATGGCGTCGAAGCGGTAGGGCGAACCGGCGTCGTACTCGACGCCGAGACGGGCGCTGTGGGTTTCCGCATCGATATCGGCGCGGCTGTCGACCAGGCGGGCCGCCGGGTAGCGGTCGCCAAGCAGTTGCGCCAGCAGATCCTGCTTGGCCGCGCTCCAGTCGGCCTGGCGAAACGGCTGGCCCACCGGCAACGTCCAGCCATCTACCAGCGCCCGGCGCCGTTCTTCGTCAATCCCGCCTTTGATGTCGACCTTCACCGCGACCACCTGCGTGCGCGGACCGGGATCGACCACCAGCACCAGTGCGTCGTCGCGTTCGACGAGATTCAGCACCGGACTGAAATAGCCCTCAGTCGCCAGTATCTGCGGCAGGCTCTTTTGCAGATGCCGCTCGATCTGTGTCGGGTCGCCGGCGAAGTCTTCCTTGGCCACATAGGGCGCCAGCAGGGCGCGCACGGACGCGGGCGCCTCCAGCGTCACGTTCGACGCTAGAACTGCCGGGGGAAGGAAAAGCAGAAGACAGGCGGCAAGGCCGCGCGGAGACAGGTTCATTGATTCGAGCTGGCGCCGATGGGACGCGGGTAGGGAATTATGCTCACCGGGGAAGGCCCAGCCATCGACTACGCCCGCCCCGTCCAATCACAATACCGGAACACAAACAACCAAACAGCTCTTTCGGTTCTCCGGCGATCAATTCCACGACGGCGCGGCGAACCTTTTCCGAGTTCCCTGCTCCAATTTGATTATGCGCACACTACTCACGCTTATCCTTATGAGCATCATGTCTTCTACGTTCGCCCAAGCCGCGAAGACAGACTCCATCGTCCTCGGCATGGGCTGCTTCTGGGGCGCCGAAAAGCGCATGGGCGAACTGCCCGGCGTGACCGACGTCGAAAGCGGCTACGCCAACGGCGAGATCGCCGGCACCTACGAAGCCGTCCTCGCCCAGGAGCGCGCGCTCAAGCGCGGCCAGAGCAACAAGCGCAACCACGCCGAAGTGGTCAAGGTGACCTTCGACCCCGCCAAGGTATCGCTCGAAACCGTGCTCGCCCGCTTCTGGGAAAGCCACGACCCCACGCAGGGCGACCGCCAGGGCAACGACATCGGCACCAACTACCGCAGCGCCATCTACACCCGCGACGACGCCCAGCTCGCCGTCGCCAACAAGAGCCGCGACCTCTACCAGGCGGCGCTCGCCAAGGCCGGCAAGAAGGCCATCACCACCGACATCGCCCCCCTGAAAACCTACTTCGCCGCCGAGGGCTATCATCAGGATTACCTGAAGAAGAACCCCGACGGCTATTGCGGCCTCGGCGGCACCGGCGTGCGCTACCCCGGCGCGGCGCAGACGCCCATGGCAGCCAAGCCCGACATCAAGCCGCTCGACCCGAAGGCGCTCAACCTCAAGCGCCAGCTCATCGTCTTCGAAGCCGAGGATTGCCCCTACTGCAAGAAGTTCAAGGCCGAAGTGCTCGACCACTGGAAGTCCGACGTCGCCGTCGTGCGCACCCTCAGCCCGCAGCCGCCCAAGGATTGGAAGCTCGAAAAGGCCCTGTTCGCCACGCCCACCATCGTCCTCTTCGAGAACGGCAAGGAAGTCTCGCGCTACACCGGCTACGGCGGCGGCGACGAAGCGAAGCAGCGCTACTGGAAATGGCTGGGCTTCCACCTGCTCACCCCCGCGCAGCAGAAGATCGCCTTCGAGCAGGGCACCGAGCGCCCCGGCACCGGCTCGCACCTCGACGAAAAGCGCCCCGGCACCTTCGTCGACCCCATCACCGGCGCGCCGCTCTTCCGCAGCGACACCAAGTTCGAAAGCGGCACCGGCTGGCCCAGCTTCTTCAATCCCGTGCCGGGGGCAATCGTCGAGCATGCCGACAACACGCTCGGCATGCGCCGCGTTGAAGTCAGGAGCGCCAGCTCCGGCATCCACCTCGGCCACGTTTTCGACGACGGCCCGCCGCCCACCGGCAAGCGCTACTGCATCAACGGCAACGTCCTGAAGTTCGTGCCCGATACGGCTGCGAAGTAGGCCAAGGGACCCGTGCCGCCGCGGCTGACTTTCACCCCAGCCGCGCGATGCGCTCGCCTGCCGTCTCGATGCGCCGCTGCAGCGCCGCAATGCACGGCTCGAAGCGGCGGCTGAAATCACCGCTCGTCACCAGCCGCGCAAGGTAAGCGCGCGCCAGCGCTTCCGCCTGTCGCCACGTCTCGTTCGATACGCTGGCGTCGATGGCGGCATCGCCAAGCGCATCGGGCAGGCCGCCGCCGCTGCGCGGCGCGAAGCCCATCGGCGACATGTCGTAGGCCGGCGCGATTTCGCAGGGCGGCCCCTGTTCGGAAAGGAAGGAGAGGTTGCCGCCGTGCATGTCGGTGTTGCCGACCAGCGTGCCGAAGGCCCACAGCAGCGTGGCGCTATTCGCCGCTTGCGGCACGATCACCTTTTCCTCTGCCAGCCGGCGGGCGATGGCCGGCCAGTTGCTGCTGCCCGCACCAACGAATTCCGCATCCAGCGCCGAAAGCGAAAACACCGCGCGTCGGCCCAGCGCACCCGCGCGGTCGAAGCGCTCCACTTCCAGGAAGCGCTGGTCAGCGGTGTCGATCAGCCGCGTCGTGGTGGCGGGAATGCCCGCCTCGCGCAAAGTCGCCAGCGCCAAATGCTCGGCCAGCAGCAGGTCGCGCCAGCGCTCGCCGACCTGGCCGGCGCCCGGTTCGCTGAACTTCACCAGCACATGGCGCGGGCCAGCCGGCGTCTCGGCATAAGCGATGAACTTCGGCTGCTCGCCGCCCGCCGACGAGCCTGGCTGTTCGCCGATGGCCGCCCCGCGCGCCAGCGCCGCGTAGCGCTCCGCCTTCTGCGCCTCGGCAATCGGCGCCGGCAGCGTCGCCGCAAGGAAGCGGTCGCGCGCGACATCGCCCAGCAGCAGGTTGCCCACCATGTCTTCGCCGTTGGCGAGCAGCGCGCGCAAGGCATGCGTGTCCGACCAATCGCTCAGCCGCGCCGGCAGCCCGAGCGCGCCGCCGTGGCGCGCGGCATAGGCCCGGCCCAGGTAGCCGGCCGGCCGCATGTCGAACAACCACCACGGCAGCCCGTCGCTGTACCGGGTTTCGCCGTCCTCCTGCCGCATCACGAAGCCATCCGGCCGTACCGGAACCAGCGTCCCCAGCGACCGGATCCTCCCCTCCACGTCGACCCGATACACCGGCATGTCCGGCAAGCCGCGCAGCCCGTCGCGCAGCGCGTACTGAATGGATCGCGCCGCCCCCAGCCGCACGATCTCGCCGCCCAGCTCCGCCAGCGCCCGCGACAGCGTCGGCTGGCTGGTGCCCATCGAATCAAGCAATTGCCGCGCAGCCAGCGGCCCGCTGGCAAGCTGGAGTCGAATCGCATCGGCGTGGCGGGACATGGCGTTGAATATATGTGTGAATAGATAGTCGCATACATGTTATGCCAAAATCCAAGATACCGCAAAGGCATCTCGTTCCGGCATCCACCTCGGCCACGTCTTCGACGACAGGCCGCCACAAAGAAAATATTGCATTACGGTGCAAATAACAATTTACATATATTGCGTTATCGTGCAATATTCAAACAGAGTAACTTGCGCCACAGTGCAAAATCATGAAATCGACTTTCTCCGATCTCAAGCTCCGCCAACTCGATGCCAACCTCGCACGCTGGCGCAGTGCCGACTTGCCGCCGCGTCCGCCGACGGGCTGGATCAAGGCTGTCCGCGAAAGTTTGGGCATGGCCGCAACGCACCTGGCTGAACGTTTGGGCGTCACCCCGTCCACCGTCACGCGACTGGAAACCTCCGAGGCCGACGACACCATCAGCCTGGCGACCTTGCGTCGTGCCGCCGAAGCCCTGGGCTGCGAGTTGCAGTATGCCCTGGTGCCCAGGCAGAGCCTCGCCGACGCCCTGGAAAACCGCGCCATGGCCCTGGCTCGTCAGCACATGGGCACGGTCAGCCACACCATGGCCCTGGAAGCACAAGCCACCTCCCGCGAGACCGTCGAAGCGCAGACGCGCGCGCTGGCCGACGAACTTCTCAAGGGCTCGCGCCGCGCCCTGTGGAAAGGGGCGAAATGACCGTCGACCTCGTCTACCCGCCCGGCGCCACGCCGCTCGATCCGGACGAACGGGCCGGTCTCATCCCCGGCCATATCGCCACCCAGGGCGAGTTGAACGAGTGGGAGCAACTCAATATCGTCCAGGGCGAAAACTGGGCGCGCAAGCAACGCAAGGAAATCCTCAACGAAGGCTTCCAGCGCCAGCTACACCAGCAGTTGTTCGGCGAAACCTGGAAGTGGGCGGGCGAGTTCCGAAAAAGCGACAAGAACATCGGCGTCGATTGGCTCAAGATCGGCGTCGAACTGAAGAAGCTTCTCGACGATACCCGCTACCAGATCGAACACGCCAGCTATCCGTCCGACGAAATCGCCGTGCGCTTCCACCACCGCCTGGTCGCCATTCATCCCTTTCCCAACGGCAACGGCCGCCATGCGCGGCTGATGGCCGATCTGCTCGTCGAGCGCTTGGGCCAGCCCCGCTTCACCTGGGGTAGCCGGAGCCTCGTTGATGCCGGCGATACCCGCAAGCGCTACATCGCCGCCCTGCAAGCAGCCGACGCCCGCGACATGACGCCCTTGCAGGCCTTTGCTCGTAGCTGACCCGCCACGGCTCACCTTTCCCGAACGAAGCCGCCCTCAAGCGATCGGTATGCGGCCAATGTTGGCGCCGAGCCAGGCGTCGAACGAAAGCAACTGCGGGTTCAGGGCGCGGGAGCGCACGGGGTCGCGGCTGCGCAGGAACTCGTCGCCGAGAATGGCCTGGAACTGGAACATGTTGCCGAGATCTTCCGCACCCGGAAAGCCCAGGCCGCGGTAGACGTCGAAGGGCACGTCGCTGAAGTCGACCTTGCGCTTGAGGGCATGCCCCATTTTGGCCGCCATCTCCGGACCCGACAGCACCTCGCCGGCAACGCCGATCCGCTGGCCGATCGTGTCGGTGCCGCTGCGGAACACGCCGTAGGCACACCTGCCGATGTCCTCCGCGGCGATCCCCGGCAGCCGGGCGCCGCCGAGCGGCATCGCCAGCACCAGGTCGCCGTCCGGCCCCTGGCGCGGCCCCATGCCGAAATGGATGAAGTTCTCCCAATAGAATGAGGCGAGCAGATAGGTGGTTGGCGCCGCCTCTTCGGCGAAGACGTGGTCCACCGCCCCCTTGGCATCGAAGTGCGGCACCTTGTACCTGCCCTGCAGCGTCGGAAGGCGGCCGTCGTCGAGGCGTATCCATTTGCGCGTGTCCTCGAGGGTCGACCAGATCACGTGCCGCACGCCCGCCTTGCGCGTCGCCCGCGCCATGGCGCTCGCCTGGGCGCCCTCGCGCTCGGCCGAGAAGTGTTCCCAGAAATTGGTGACGCAGAAAACCCCATGGGCCCCGGCGAATGCCCGCTCCAGGCTCGCGGGATCGTCGGCATCGCCCGCCACCACTTCCGCACCAAGCCCGGCCAGCGCGCGAGCCTTGTCCGAATCGGGCTTGCGCGTGACCGCGCGCGGCACAAACCCACTCCCGGGATTGGCAAGCATCGCGCGGACCAGCCCGCCCCCCTGTGCGCCCGTGGCGCCCATCACCGCGATGATCTTCTTTTCGGACATGGCCGTTCTCCTGTCAAGCACCGGAAAAAGGGCCGCGCCAATCGGCGCGTCCCGCCCGACTTCCACTGTGCATGTGAGTCCGGCGGTATCGAACAGTTCCGCCCGCCGCCTACCGGCAAGCGCTGCTGCATCGACGGCAACGGACTGACGTTCGTGGCCGATTTGGCCGGGAAGTAGGCGTCAGGTGGCGTGTCGCCACGGCTGACTTTTCGCTGCCCGCTCAAACCCCGTTCTCCGTCGAAAGCTCTGCCTGCTTCAGCACAAGCTGGGTCGCATCATCAGAAAGGTCAGGCGGATACCCGTATTTGGCGAGCAGGCGGCGAACGCTTCGGCGCAGGCCCGCACGAACCGATTCGCGCTGCGCCCAATCGAGCTTCGGCATCTTCTTGACCATCTCCGCCAACTCGCGGGCCATCAGCCGTAGCGTATCGCTCTTCATAACCGATTTCGCCGAGCCATTCTCGGCCAGCGCGTCGTAAAACGCCGTCTCTTCACTACTCAAGCCAAGCTCCGCGCCGTGCTGATGCGCCGTGCGCAGCTCCTTCGCCAAGTCGATCAAGCGCGAAACCATCTCGGCCGTGGTGATCGCCTTGTTGGTGTAGCGGAGCATGGCGTCTTCCAGCGCCTCGCGGAACTTCTTGCTCTGGACGATGTTGGTCCGCTCGGTAATGCGAATCTGATCGCTCAGCAGCTTACGCAGGGTTTCGAGCGCCAGGTTCTTCTGCTCAAGTGCGGCAACGCGCTTCAGGAACTCGTCGCTCAGGATATCCAGGCGTGCCTCGTCGAGCCCGGCGACCGCGAACAGGTCAATGACCTGATCGGCATCCACCGCACCGCCGATCACCTGCCGCACAGCCGCGTCCACATCGCGCTGTCGCGCCTTGGTGGCTCCAGTACCTTCGTCTGCCAACCGCTTGCGGATCATGGCCGCCACTCGCTGGAAGAACGCCAAATGATCGACTATGGCCTCGGTTTCAGGGCGAGGCACGGCTAACGCAAAGGCTGCCGACAACTCTTTTACCCGCTCGCGCAGCCAACGCCAGCCATCGGGCTGCGCAAAGACATGGTCGATTGCCTGCAAATAGACAGTCAGCACGGCTCTGGGCTCGGCATCCAGCGCGGCTTCGTAATCGCAGCCGTGGAAGAAGTCGCGCAGCTTCTCGAACGCCATCTGCATTGCAGGAACCGCCTCGTCTTGAACCTGCCTCACCGCCTCGCCAGTACCACCGGCCTGGGTGTAGATGGCGAGCGCATCGGCCAACTGATCCGCGAGCCCGAGCAGATCCACGATCAAGCCGCCCGGCTTGTCGCCATAGACCCGATTCACACGCGCGATGGCCTGCATCAGGTTGTGGCCGGACAAAGGCTTGTCCAGGTACATCGTATGCGCGGGCGGGCAATCAAAACCTGTCAGCCACATATCGCAGACGATCACCAAGCGGAAATCGTCATCGGGATTCTTGAACCGCTCGGCCAGCCGCTTGCGCTCGGCCTTGCTGCGCACATGGCTGCGCAGGGGCTCCGGGTCATCGCCGCTGCCGGTCACGATCACCTTCATCATGCCGCGCTCGTTGTCGGGGTCGTGCCAGTCAGGCCGCAGCGCTCGGATCGCCTCATACAGTCGCGCGGCGATGTCGCGGCTCATGGTGACGATCATCGCCTTGCCTTCCATCGCGGCTCGGCGCTTTTCCCAATGCTCGACAATGAACGCCGCCAACCGCTCGATCCGCTCCGGCGCGCCCACCAACGCCTCCAGCGGAATACGAATTTGGTCGGCCACCTCTTCGCCGGAGCTATTCGCCTGCGCCGCTTGCTCCAGCTCCGCCTCGGCAGCGGCTGCGCCGGCAGCATCCACCGTCAGCTTGACGATGCGCGACTCGTAATAGAGCGGCTTGGTCGCCCCGTCCTCTACCGCCTGGCGGATGTCGTACACGTCCGCGTACTCGCCGAAGACGTGCATGGTGTTCTTGTCGTCGCGCTCCAACGGCGTGCCGGTGAAACCGACAAAGGTCGCATTCGGTAGCGCCTCGCGCATCCAGCGCGCCCCACCTTCGACGAATCCGTATTGGCTGCGGTGCGCCTCATCGGCCATCACCACCACATTGGCGCGCAGGGAAATTTCGCCGTGTGCCTCGGTGAACTTGTGAATCGTGGTGAACACCACCCCGCCAGCAGCACGATCCAGCAGTTCCTTGAGGTGATCGCGGCCTTCAGCCTGTACGGGTGCCTGCCGCAACAACGCACGTCCGGCGGCAAAGGTGCCGAAGAGCTGGTCGTCCAGATCGTTGCGGTCGGTAACCATGATGATGGTGGGGTTCGCCATTACCGGCTCGCGCACCAGCGCACCGGCCAGCATCAGCATTGTGAGTGACTTGCCCGATCCCTGCGTATGCCAGACCACGCCCCCACGCCCGTCGCCATCGCCGATGGGCGCCTTCAGATGCGCGAGCACCGAGGCACGCGCTTTGCGCACGGCGCGGAACTGGTGATAGCCGGCGATCTTCTTCACGATCTCGCCGCGCTCGTCCTCCTCGAAGGCCACGCAAGCGCGCAAGTAATCGAGCAGCAGCACGGGATCGAATAGCCCGCGAATCAGAGCTTCCAGCGTTGGCTGGCCACCCTCGGCCGGACGCCACGGCATGAAGCGACTGGTGCCGCTGGTGATGGAGCCGACGCGGGTCAGCAAGCCATCGGACGCCACCAGCAACAGATTCGGCACGAACAGATCGGGCGCGGTTTCCATGTACCGACCAAGCTGGGCAATCGCCTTGTTCAAGTCCGCGCCCGTATCGGTGGGGTCTTTCAACTCGATGACCGCAATGGGCAGGCCGTTGAGAAAGACCGTCAGGTCGGGACGAATCAGCTTGCCTGAAGGGCCGGCGATGGTTAGTTGCCGCACCACCAGGCAATCGTTCTGCCGAGGATTGTCGAAGTCGATCAGGCGCGCCCGTCCGCCGCGCGTTTCGCCACTCGCGGCATCCCGATATTCCACCTCGACGCCGTCGGTCAGCAGCGTGTGAAACCAGCGGTTGTTCTGGATCACCGTCGGGTGTGGCGGACGCGACAGCGTGCGGATGATTGACTCGGACAGCTCTTGCGGGATTTGCGGATTCAGTTTGCGAATCGCGGCAGACAGCGCCGTATCGAGAAAAACACTCTGCGGGCCGAAACCGTGCTCGGCTACCAAGTCGGCAGCCGATACAACCTTGACGCGGAGCGTCTCGAACCATGCGGATGCCGCAAGCTCGGCGGTTGATTCATCCATTGGCATCCTCCGACAGAATTTCGCCCTCAGCGATATCCGATTCGCCGCCCGCCTCGCGGGCGCGGAACTCCACAAGACTCTTGTGGTAAGCCTTGCGGTCTTGCTGGTACAGCGCCTGACTCGCCAGAATCGGCACCTCTTCGACCTCAAGATCGGAATACTTATCGTCGAGGTAGTTATCAAAGTCAGCATGTGTGCCGAATCGAAGATGATTCAACGGGTCGCGTCCGATCTGCTCGTGGTGGAGCTTGAACAGCAAGCCGACCGCCGCATCCACGGCGCGCGCCGTCAGCAGGGCGTAATCCACAGACAACACGCGCTCCAGTGCGTCGCGCCCATGAGGCCCGACACCCTGACTGTTTCGAAGCGCCACGACGCCATCCACAAGCATGTTCAAGCCCTTGAGGACACCGGCGACGCCGCGCTCCGCATCTTGGTCGTCGGGAATCCGCGAGGTAAGTTCAATCGTCTTGATCGCCTGCGACATGAGCCAATTCGGCTTTGATTCCGGGGGAACCTCGATGCCCCGGTCTGCCAGGATCGTTATGCAAACGGTTTCAAGCAAACCCCGGCAATGGGTAAATGCGATGCCGGGCTCCGTATAGATAGTGCGCTCGATGATCTCCACCGCCGGACGCAGCGATGTCGAGCCAGGATACGACTCCAGCAACTGCCGGCAACTCACCAACTGGAAGGCGCTCTCGGCGGTCATCAACCCTCCTGTTGCACCGTTACGCGAACTTCGCCCGACAGCAACTTCGGCAGCAGGTAATCACGCATTCCCGACAACTTGCGCGACTCGATCTGGAGTGCCGCGTGCAGATCGAAAAGCGGCCCGATGATCGCTTCGGCTTCCTGAAGAACAGCCGCAGGTGGCACGACGACTTTGGCCTCGTGCAGGTGCTCCCGCTTGATATGCCCCATCGTTGTCGCCTTGCTTGATGCAATCTGCCGGAACGTCGGAAGATGCTGGCGAATCCAGAGCAGGCAAAACCAACTCGGGAAGTGCGAGGAGGTAACCTTAAAAAGATGCTGATTCAGCGCACCCTTGCCGCCAAACCAGAATTCAGCTTCGAGAGTCCCCGACCAGGAAAATAGCAAGTCCCGGTCCTGTATGACGTACTGCTCGGTTACATCCCCGTTGGCCCAATCCGCGCCGGCAGTCGATCCTTTCCGAAGCTCGGCGATCTTGATGACAGGCAGATCGTTGTCATCGCCTCGGGGTGGATATTTCTGGAGTGCAAGGCCGTTCAAGAACGTGGCAATGCCCGCTAACGGTTTAGCCACCCACCCCTCTGGCACAGGGCCGATTTCTGAGTCAACAAAGCGGGTTGGCAGCGCCTCGAAGACGGCTTGGGGCATGGAGGGAAACGAAGTGGCGCCGCCAGCTTTGGCTTTGACAGGCTCGAAGTCCACGAACCACGCCCGGAAGATCGCCCGCGCTAGACGCTCCAGCGCCTGCGCCGTGCGGCGGTTGTGCTCGATCTTGTCGTCGAGGTCGCCGAGTACGGCGGCGACAGCGCGCTGCTCATCCATTCTGGGCAACAGGACCTCAATCGCCGAGAGTTCCGTGAGACTGAAGTTCGCTTGTACGGATTGCACTACCCGTGTATGAGCCTGCCTGACACGCTCTTCGTCACGAAGCGTGTAATACAGGAATCGTGGATCTACAAGATCGAGGCTGGGCCGCACAATCGCTACGGCCTGATTCGTATTTGCCGGCAGCATGTCATTAGTTACGCGCGCGACTCTGCCAATAGTTCCAGCGATTGTGAAAAGAACGTCATGCTCCCTTAGGACAGACCTAGCAAGTAGCCGATTCGTCTCATCATCAATGAACGCAAGCTTCGATTTGTCGAACCGACCATCGTCCCTGATCGACTCAACCTTTATGAAGTTGATTCCGCCCTCTGCGAAGTGGCCGCCAACAGTTGTGGGTGTCGTGCCTTTTGTCACTCGTTCGGAGACATCTCCGACCGTAGAACGAATCCAGCTATTGGCCATTACGCACACCCGCCAATCTCTGACGAACAACCGTAGTTAGCTGCTCACCCTCACCAAAGCACGCCTCCAGCTCTGCAAGCAACCGCGCATACTTCTCAGCAAATGGTTCGCCGTCGTCCTCTTGTTCTTCGGCACCAACATAACGGCCAGGGGTAAGCACGAAGCCATGCTTGCTAATCTCTTCGAGCTTGGCGGCCTTGCAGAAACCGGGAATATCGCGATAGCTCCATTCGCCGTGCTGCGCTTCATCCCACCATTCCGGCTTGGGCTCGCCGCGCCACTGGCGAAACGCATAGACGATGCGGCCGATGTCGGAGTCGGGCCTGGGATCGCCCATGCCATCGGCAAGCAGCGTCTCGCCATCATCGCCGCCGCTGAGCACGCGCAGGGTGCGCGTCTGCATAGTGCCGAGCTTGCGAGCATCGATGAACAGGGTCTCGCCCTTGCGACCGCCCACGCGATTGGGGCAGCCATGCTTGAGGTTGCGGCCACTCTTGTCGCGGGTGAGAAACCAGAGGCAGACGGGAATGCCAGTGGTGAAGAAGAGTTGGGGCGGCAGCGCGACGATGGCGTCCACCAAATCGGCCTCGACGATCTTGCGGCGAATGTCGCCCTCGCCGCCGGTATTGCTGGAGAGCGAGCCATTCGCCATAACGAAGCCGGCGACACCACCACCACGACCGTTGGGCGGGGCGATGTGGTGGATGAAGTGCTGAATCCAGGCGTAGTTGGCATTGCCCAACGGTGGTGTACCGAAGCGCCAGCGCACGTCTTCCTGTAGCAGCTTGCCCGACCAATCCGAGACGTTGAACGGCGGATTAGAAAGGACGTAGTCGGCTTTGAGGTCGGGGTGCAGGTCGCGCAAGAAACTGTCGCCCGGTTGGCTCCCCAGATTGGCCTCGATGGAGCGGATGGCGAGGTTCATATGCGCCAGCCGCCAGGTGGTGGGGTTGGACTCCTGGCCGAAGATAGAAATGTCGGTCTTCTCGCCGCCGTGGGCTTCGACGAAACGCTCGGACTGCACGAACATGCCGCCGGAACCGCAGCAGGGGTCATAGACGCGGCCCTCATAAGGTTCGAGCATTTCGACCAGCACACGCACCACGCAGCGCGGAGTGTAGAACTCGCCCCCCAACTTGCCTTCGGCCTGGGCAAACTTGCCGAGGAAATATTCATAGACCCGGCCGAGGCTGTCGCGTGCCTTGGCACGGTCGCCCTTGAAGCCGATGTCGGCAATCAGGTCGATCAGGCCCTTGAGCTTGACCGGTTCGATGCCACGACGCGCGTAGTCGCGCGGTAGCTTGCTCTTGAGGTTGGGGTTATCGCGCTCGACGGCGAGGATGGCGTCGTCGATCAGCGTGGCGATGTCGGGCCGCGTGGCCTGATTTTGCAGGTTGGCCCAGCGAGATTCCGGTGGCACCCAGAACACGCGCTCGGCGGTGTACTCGTCGCGGTTTTCCAGCAGCGCCTCGCACTGATCGCCGGTAATGCCGTCGGCTTCCAATTCGGTCTTGAGTTCATCGCGACGCGCCGCGAAGGAATCGGAAATGTATTTCAGGAACAGCAGACCCAGCACGACGTGCTTGTATTCGGCGGCATCGACCTGGCCGCGCAGCGTGTCAGCGGACTTCCAGAGGGTGTCGGCGTAGGCAAGATCGGTGTTTGTCGCTTCGTTGTTAGCCATTTCGTTTCTCAATTCTTGGCCCGTTGCCGGGCAGTTGGCTGCTTGCGCTCTTTGGATTTTCATTGGCTGAACCAATGGTGGCGAGCTCGATTCGCAAGCCTAAAGTGGCCGTTTTGTCGGTAGACATTGTTTCCCGAGTTAGGGGTGCTTGTACTGTGGAAGTGCGGTACTGTACCGGAGTCTGCGGCAGTTCGTTATAGGCGAGTAGGCATCGAACCCCGGGGTTATGTCTCCATTCGGCTTGGCTTTTCAATCCCATGTGGCGTCCTACCACGCCTGACTTTTCCCTGCACCCCCGGCAATAGCCATCGGCTATTCCTCTCTTCGGAACGTTCAATTGGCTTACTGGCGGCGATGCGCCTAGCATGACTCGTGTCGCAACGAATCACGAGGAGAATGCCATGAGCCGCAGGACAATCAATCGCATCCGCTTTTTTGCCGGGGTCGGCATCGCCACTTCGGGGGCGGCGGTGCTCACCGGGCATCTCGTCGGTTTGGTCGCACTCTAACTAGGAGACGAACATGAGCAACTCAGGCAAGTGCCCCGTCATGCACGGGGGCGTTACGTCGGCGTCGATGTCGGCACAGGACTGGTGGCCGAAGGCGCTGAACCTGGACATCCTGCACCAGCACGATACGAAGACCAATCCGCTGGGCGCGGGTTTCAACTATCGCGAGGCGCTGAAGGCGCTGGACATCGAGGCGCTGAAGCGGGACGTGAAGGCGCTGATGACGGATTCGCAGGATTGGTGGCCGGCGGACTGGGGCCACTACGGCGGCCTGATGATCCGCATGGCCTGGCACTCGGCGGGCACCTACCGCATTGCCGACGGCCGCGGCGGCGGCGGCACGGGCAACCAGCGCTTCGCGCCGATCAACTCGTGGCCGGACAACGTCAACCTCGACAAGGCGCGCCGCCTGCTCTGGCCGATCAAGCGCAAGTACGGCAACAAGGTCTCGTGGGCCGACCTGATCATTCTCGCCGGCACCATGGCCTATGAGTCGATGGGCCTGAAGACCTTCGGCTTCGGCTTCGGCCGCGAGGACATCTGGCATCCGGAGAAGGACACTTACTGGGGCGCGGAGCGGGAATGGCTGGCGCCAACCGGCAGTGAGGGCAGCCGCTATTCCGGCGAGCGCGACCTGGAGAACCCGCTGGCCGCCGTGATGATGGGCCTGATCTACGTGAACCCGGAAGGCGTTGACGGCCAGCCTGATCCGCTCAAGACGGCGCGCGACGTGCGCGTCACCTTCGAGCGCATGGCGATGAACGACGAGGAAACCGTGGCGCTCACCGCCGGCGGCCACACGGTCGGCAAGGCGCACGGCAACGGCAGCGCCGCCAATCTTGGCCCGGCGCCGGAAGGTGCGGAGCTTGAGGAGCAGGGCCTGGGCTGGAACAACCACAAGACGCGCGGCATCGGCGGCGACACGGTGACCAGCGGCCTCGAAGGCGCGTGGACCACGCACCCGATGAAATGGAACACGGGCAAGGGCGGCTACTTCGACCTGCTGCTCGGCCACGAGTGGGAACTGAAGAAGAGCCCGGCCGGCGCCTGGCAGTGGGAGCCGGTCGACATCAAGGAAGAAGACAAGCCCGTCGATGCCGAGAACCCGGCAATCCGCCGCAACCCGATCATGACCGACGCGGACATGGCGATGAAGATGGACCCCGAGTACCGCAAGATCTCGGAGCGCTTCCGCGCCGACCCGAAGGCGTTCGAGGATGCCTTCGCCCGCGCCTGGTTCAAGCTCACCCACCGCGACATGGGCCCGAAGTCGCGCTACATCGGTCCGGATGTGCCGAAGGAAGACCTGATCTGGCAAGACCCGGTGCCCGCCGGTCGCAAGGACTACGACGTGGCCGCCGTGAAGGCGAAGATCGCGGCCAGCGGCCTTTCGGTTAGCGACATGGTTGCGACGGCCTGGGATTCGGCGCGCACCTTCCGCGGCTCGGACAAGCGCGGCGGCGCCAATGGCGCGCGCATCCGCCTCGCGCCGCAGAAGGACTGGGCAGGTAACGAACCGGCGCGGCTGGCCAAGGCGCTGGCGGTCTATGAAAAGATCGCCGCCGAAACGGGTGCCAGCGTGGCCGACGTGATCGTGCTGGCGGGCGGCGTCGGTGTGGAGAAGGCCGCCAAGGCGGCGGGCTTCGACGTGACGGTGCCCTTCGCGCCGGGTCGCGGCGATGCCACGGCGGCGCAGACCGACGTCGATTCCTTCGAGGTGCTGGAACCGCTGGCCGATGGCTTTCGCAACTGGCTCAAGAAGGACTACGTCGTCACGGCCGAAGAACTGCTGCTCGACCGCGCCCAGCTGATGCGCCTCACCGCCGCCGAGATGACGGCGCTGATCGGCGGCATGCGCGTGATCGGCACCAACCACGGTGGCACGAAGCACGGCGTGTTCACCGACCGAGTAGGGGCGCTGACCAACGACTTCTTCGTGAACCTGACCGACATGGACTACACGTGGAAGCCGGCGGGCAAGAACCTCTACGAGATCCGCGAGCGCAAGAGCGGCGCCGTGAAATGGACGGCGACCCGCGTCGACCTGGTGTTCGGCTCGAACTCCATCCTGCGCGCCTACGCCGAGGTCTATGCGCAGGACGACAGCAAGCGGAAGTTCGTCGACGACTTCGTCGCCGCCTGGGTGAAGGTGATGAACGCGGATCGGTACGACCTGAAATAGGCCGCCCAAGGCCGTGCGCGGCGTACCGCCACGGCTGACTTTTGTGTCGGCCGTGGCAGGCGCGGGTCAGGCCGCCTTCAGCGGCGGCTCGGGTTGGCCGATGCCGAACTGGGCGCGCAGTTGCAGGCAGCGCGGGTTGAGGCTGCCGTCCTCCATGTACACCGCGAATTCGCGGCAGGGCGTCGGCCGGCGGTCGTAGATCGCGCAGCGGTTGTCGAGCTGGAGGGCGACGCAGCGGCCGCCCTGCTCCGTGCCGCTCATGCAGACCAGGAAGGGTGTGACGGGCACCGCCATTTCGGCGGGCACGAAGCCGCCGGGAAAGCTGTCCAGTTCGCCCTGATAGAAGGAAACGCGGAAATGCCGGCAACAGGCACCGCACCCGGTGCAGGGGCTTTGGTCCGACATGTCGTAGAAGACGCGGTCGTCTTCGGTGTGGATGACGGTCTGATCGGTCGCCATCGTGTTCTCGCAGAAAGCTGCGGGTCGCAGCCGGCGCGGATTATCTGCCAACGGCAGGCGTTGTAAAGCCCCCCGTGGGAACCCGCATGGCGGCTGGAGGCAGTTGGCTAAAGCCAGTCGGAGTACGGGTTTCTGGCGGATCGGCCTCAGCGCGGCGCGGCTTTTACGGGCACGGCGTCGGCGCGCGGCGGCCAGACGCCCTTGCCGATCGCCCGCACGCCGTCGAAGGCCAGCCAGCTCTGCCGGCCGTAGTGCGGCAGCGGGCGCATCAGTGCTTCGAGCGCCGCGACATCGGCCGCGGCGACGACGGCGTACGGACGGCCGCGGTCGTCGCGACCCGCCCAGACCCGGGCGCCGCCATCCGGCATGGCCGGCCGGGCAGGCAAGCCCTGCGCGGCCAGCCAGACATCGAGGTCCGCGGGCTTGCCGACGATCAGCACGGCGCCGCTTGTCGGCAGGGTCGTCCGCGCGGTGTCGGGCGTGGCGTCGAGACAGCGCGCCGCCAGCGCCAGCGCGGCCGTGCGCCATTCGTCATCGCCGACGACGACCACGACGGCGGCCTGCGGCGCGACGAATACTTCGCGCAGGATGGGCGGCAGCAGCGCCGGATCGACGCGCCGCCACAGTCGATAGTCGGGATCGAGTTCGACGCTTTTCACTTGGCCCTTCACCGGCAGCGTCAACGTCGTCGCGCCGGCCTTGAGTTGCAGGCGGCGCGTTTCGCTGCGGTCCACAAAGGTCAGCCGTGGCGACACGCCGAGTGCGTAGCCGTTGGCGCCGGAAACGCGCAGGGTGAGGGTATTGCCGCGCTGCGTCGCCGACTCGAGCCGCGGTTCCGGCGCGCCGGCGCGTTCCACCCACTGGCGGAAGAAGGCGGCCAGCGGCCGGCCGGCGGCCTTGCTGAATGCGGCTTCGAGGTCGGACCAGCCGGCGGTGCGAAAGCGATGGCGTTGCCAGAAAAGGCGCAGGCCGCGCTCGAAGGCGGGCCGGCCGATTTCGTCTTCCAGCATCAGGAACAGCATCGCCGCTTTGTCGTAGCCGACGATGGAGGAAATGCCGTGGTGGCGCGAGGTGAAGTCCTTGAGCGGCGTGTCCTCGGCGGCCGGCACGGCGGCGAGGTCGCGCAGCCAACCCAGGCGCATTTCGCGCGCGGCGTCCTCGCCGGCATCGCGCTTGTAGGCGTAGTCGGCCATGTAGGTGGTCAGGCCCTCCGACCAGTTGCCGCGCCGCCAGTCAGGATAGACGCCGTTGCCCCACCAGTTGTGCAGGATCTCGTGGCCGAGCGAGGTGGCGCGGATGAAGGGCAGGCGCAGCACATCGCGGCCGAGGTAGGTGAGGCCGGGCATGCCGAAACCGGTCGGCGTCGGGCTGGAGACGACGCTGAACATGGTGAACGGATAGTCGCCGATCAGCTTGCTGTAGCGCGAGAGGTAGCGGGCCGAATCGTCGAGGTAGCCCGGCGCGAGTTCGGCGAGTTCCGGATGGAACCATGTGCGCAGCTTGACGTCGCGCCCGCCGGGCAGTTTCAGCGCCCGCTCGGCGACGACGTAGGGGCCGGCCATGAGGTCGATGCCCTCGGCGGGATTCGGGAAGGCGAACTCGGCGCGGTAGCCCTCGGCGCCTTCGCTTTCCTTCACCAGCTCGCCGGGCACCAGGCCCTTCTGGCCCGCAGGCAATGTGAGCGCGAGGCGATAGCTGAACAAGCGGCCGACGTCCGGATACCAGCCGGCGGCGGCCGGCAGGAAGCTGCCTTCGGGCGCGGCTGTCGCCGAACGGTCGCCGAGCACCTGGCGGTGGTCGAGCGCGGCGAGCGGCTTCAGCGTTGCGCGGTAGCGGATCTCGACACGCCGGCTGCCCGACGGCAGCGCGTAGACCGTGCGGGCGAAGCGCCTCGACGGCTTCGCCGGCCGGCCGTTCACCGTCATGCTGGTGATTTCGAATTCGGGCGCCAGACGGAAGCCGTCGATGCCCGTGTCGTCCGCGATGCGCGCCGTGGCGGCGAAGGCGCGCGTGGCGGGGTCGAGGCGGACGTCGAGATCGAGTTGCGTCGCGGCGACCGCCGCGCAGGGCAATGCCAGCAACAGCGACAGCAGGCACTTCATTTTTCCGCGGGGAAGCGGGCGACGACTTCGATTTCCTTTTCGTCGCGCTTGACCTTGATCGGCAGCCAGGTGCCGGGCGGCTGGCGCTGCACGGCGGCGCGCACGGTGAAGAAATTCTTCACCGGCCGGCCGGCGATTTCCAGCAGCACGTCGCCGGCCTTGAGGCCGGCCTGCTCGGCGACGCTGCCGGCGACGACGCTGACGATGCGAACACCGGACTTGCCGCCACCAACGTCGTCCGACGCAATGCCAAGCCGCGGCGGGCTTGCCTTCGGCGGCGCGACGATTTGCACGGCATCGGCCAGGCCTTCGGCGATGTGCGCGCAGTCGTCGGACTGGTCCCAGGTGAGCAGGGTACCGACGCGCTTGACGGTGAAATCGCGCAACTGAAAGGCGACGCCACGGCCGTGGCGGACGTGGCCGGCGCCGAGGATGCCGACCACCAGCGAGTCGGGATGTTGGGTCAGGTGTTCGGCGATGCGCTGCGCGATGGCGCGGTCCCACAGCGTCTGGGCCTCGACGAAGCGCGCGAAGGCGGCCTCGCCGTCTTTCTCCTTGTCCGGATGGTGTTCGAACGCCATGCGCAGGTCTTTCAGGTATTCCTCGCCCGGCGCCGCCGGCCGGCTGACGCCTTCCTTCTGCGCGTCCGGCACCTTGTCCCAGCCGACTTTGCCGACGGCTTCGGGCAGGCTGCGCTCGACGTTCGCGGCCAGCATGGGCAACCGGTTCATGCGCGCGAAGTGGAACAGCGGCAGGTAGTCGCGGGCGTCGAAACCCCACACCTTGTCCCATTCCGAGCGGTCGAGAAATTCCTGCTCCGAAAGCCGGCCGGCGACCCAATCGTCGAGCACGGGCTGGATGCGGCGCGGGAACATCTCGAAGGCAATGGCGATCTTCGGCTGGCGCGCATACAGCGCCGTCAACGTCTGCAACTGCCAGCGGTGGTCTTCGGCGCTGTCGTGGCTTTCGCCGAGCAGCACGACCTGCTGCCCGGCCATGCGTTCCAGCAGCGGGCCGGCCGCCAGCGGCGGGGCGGATGTGGCGGCCGGATCGAGCCACTGGCCCGGCTGGCCGCAGCTTGCGGTCGCGGACGGAGAACCGGAACAGGACGCCGAAAGCGTCGCAGCGAGCAGGAAAGCGGTGAGGGTAGCGTAGCGCATGGGTGAAGATTACCAATGAACGGGCCTGCAAACGAATAGCAGTCGACTATCGACGGATTCGGAAGGTTCAATTGGCCGCAACGGCCCCCCGCCAGTAGGATGGCGGCATGTGGCGTGTCGCCACGGCTGACTTTTCCGGGAGGCGGATCATGAGTACCCCTACGGCGCAGGTCGCAGATCCAGGCTGGCGCAGCGTCTTTCTCGACCATGCCCGTTCGCACGCGTTCGCGGCGGCGGGGCTGATGCTCGGCCTGGCCGCCGTCGTGGCGCTGCTGGTCCAAAGCGTCGCGCAGATTTTCGCCGGTGAGGCGGCAGCCGGGTTGCGCTACGCCTTGGTCGGCGGCCTTGCCGCCTTCGCCGCCACCGCGGCCGGCGCGCTGCCGGCGCTGGTCATGCGCGGCATCCCGCAGAAGCTGGAAGACAGCCTGCTCGGCATGGCGGCCGGCATGATGCTCGCGGCCAGCGCGTTTTCGCTGCTGATGCCGGGGCTCGCGGCTGGCGCCGAAATACTCGGCGACAAGGGACTCGCGGCCGGCGTGGTGGTGGCCGGGATGGCGCTCGGGGTGCTGCTCATGCTCGGCCTCGACGAATTCACGCCGCACCAGCACGACAGCACCGGCCCCTGCGGCGCGGGCAACGAGCGTTGCGGCCGCGTCTGGCTGTTCGTGTTCGCCATCGCGCTCCACAACCTGCCCGAGGGCATGGCCATCGGCGTCGCTTTTTCGCAGGGCGACATGGCGGTCGGCCTGCCGCTGACCACGGCGATCGCGCTGCAGGATATTCCCGAAGGGCTGGCGGTGGCGCTGGCCATGCGCGCGGCCGGCTTCGGCGCACCGCTGGCCGTCGGCGCGGGAATCGCCAGCGGCGTGCTCGAACCCGTCGGCGCGTTGCTGGGCGTGGGGCTGTCGAGCGGCCTCGCCGTCGCCTATCCGGTCGGCCTCGGCCTCGCGGCCGGCGCGATGATCTTCGTCGTCTCGCATGAAGTCATTCCGGAGACGCACCGCAACGGCCACCAGACGCCGGCGACGGTCGGCCTGATGGCCGGCTTCGCGCTGATGATGGTGCTCGACACGACGCTGGGCTGAGTGCCCTGAGTCTCGATGTCTAGCGGCCCGACCGCGCGGCCAGCCAGGTGACGCCAGCGGCCACGGCAATCAGCAGGATGCCGGTGGCGGCGCTGGCGGTGCGGTCGGGGGCGATCAGCAGCAGGGCGCCCAACTCCAGCATCATGATGCCCGAGAGCAGCTTGAGCAGCCGCCCCTGCCGCTCGGAGAGCTTGCGCGCGCCCAGGCTGCGCGCAAAGATGATGACGATGGCGGCCAGCGGCAGTACGTAGATGACGTTGTAGAGCGCGAGATAGAGGTAGCGCGCCGCCGGCGAAGGTTCGGCGAGCGTCAGCACGCGCGTATAGACCATGGGGAAGCCGGCGGTGCACAGCAGTTCGTAGAAGTTGGCTGCGATCGCCAGCAGCACGGTTGCCGCCAGCATCGCGGCCAGACGGTCGGCGCCGAGGATGCCGCGCGCGCGCCGGAAGATGTTCTGGCGGCCGGCATCGGAAATCGACAGGCTCGGCCCCTGCCGCAAGGCGAAGTAGTCCTTGATGTTCAGGATGCCGATCAGCACGGCGACCACCCCGGCGGCGGCGGTCACCCAGGCGAGCCGGCCGAGCAACTGGAAGACGTTGAGCCAGGCCGCCATGAAGGCGAAGTACATGAGGCCGGAAAACAGGACGAAGATGCCGCCCACCGCCAGCATTCTGCCGCGACTCTTCTGGTGGGCCATCATCGAGAGCAGGAAGAGCAGCACGAAGAACGCACAGGGATTGAAGGCGTCGAGCCCCGCCAGCAGCAGCGTCAGCATGGGCTGCGAAAGCGTCGCGGCATCGATGTCGCCGAGGGCGGGCACATGGACGCGTTCGGGCGCGCGCGTCGGGCCGGGCGACGGCGGCGCGCCGGCTTGGGAACGCTGGTGGCAGGCGGCGAGCGCGGCCTCGAGCTCGGCGCCGGTGGTATCGGCCGACCGCCAGCCGACGCGCATTTCGCCGCAAAAAACGAAGGCCGGCACCGCCGCGTCCTGCCCCGTCTGCCGCGCGAGTTCCAGGAAGCGGCGCCGGCTGTCGGGTTCGCGCGTCAGTTCCAGCGAATGCAGTCGCAGCCAGGGAAGCCGCTGCGCCAGCGCCTCGACGTGCGGCCGGGCCTCCTCGCAATGCGGACAGGCGAGCGACCAGAAGAAATAGAGCTGCACCTGCGGCGCGCCCGCGGCATCGCGTTCTATCCACGTAGTATCGTCGGCCACCGCAACGGAGACGACCGCGCAGAAAAGGACGAAGACCATGTGGCGCATGGGCGAAGGTTACCAACGAAATTCGAGGGAAAGTCAGTCGTGACGATACGCCGAACAGCAGATGGCCGCCGGCCAGGGCGGAGGGTTCAGCTGGCGGGCGTCAATCTGACGACGCGCGCGGCAGAAAATATGCGGGCGCCCGCAGGCGCCCGAGAGACAAGCACGAGGTGAAAGGTCAGTTCTTGGCGAACGGCGTCGGCCGCGGCGTGGCGTCGCTCGAAGGCGGCAGGATCGGCAGCGTGAAACCGGGCTGATCGCCGGTGAGCGTCTTCAGGAAGGCGACGATATTGGCGTTTTCATCCTTGCTGAACTTCTTGCCGAGTTGAATGCGGCCCATCGTGTCGACGGCTTCCGGCAGTGTGTTGGCGGCGCCATCGTGGAAGTAGGGATAGGTCATTTCAACATTGCGCAGGGTCGGCACCTTGAAGTTGAAGCGGTCGGCGTCTTTGCCGGTCACGGCAGCGCGACCATCGATACCCTTGACGTTGCCCTTGTATGGCTCGACGAGGCCCATCTTCTGGTAGGAGTTGCCCCCGACGGCCGGGCCGTTGTGGCAAGCCGTGCAGCCGCTGTCCTTGAATAGCTTGTAACCGGCCTTTTCATCCGTGGTCAGGGCGTCAGCCTTGCCGAGCAGGTACTGGTCGAAGCGAGAGTTCGGCGTGACCAGGGTCTTCTCGAATTCGGCGATCGCCAGGGTGACCTGATCGATGTCGATCTTGTTCTTGCCGAAGACGGTCTTGAATTCACGGACATAGGCCGGGATCGATTCCAGCACGCCGATAGCCAGCGTATGGGTGAAGGCCATTTCGCCCGGGTTGGCGATCGGGCCGCCCGCCTGCGCCTTCAGGTCGGCTGCGCGGCCGTCCCAGAACTGGGCGAGGTTTAGGCTGGAGTTGAGCACGGTCGGCGCGTTGATCGGGCCTTGCTGCCAGTGATCGCCGACGGAGGTCGGGATGTTGTCGGTACCGCCCATCGACAGGTTATGGCAGGTGTTGCAGGACATGATGCCGGACTTCGACAAGCGCGGATCGAAGTAGAGCTTCTTGCCCAGTTCGACCATGCCCAGATCGATCTGCTTGGCCGGCTGGATCGGCTGGATCGGTTCGTCGGCCGCCCATGCCAGTGGCAGACCGACAATCATCAAGGATGCTGCTAGGGTTTTCAATTTCATTTGGCTCTCCTTTACAGTAAAAAGCGCGCATGCCAAAAGCATGGCGAGACGCATAAAATTGTGTTTACATGGCGCCGCAATTTACCCCTACAATGCGAACGGTCGTTGACGTAAGTCAATGATTTAATGGTAGTTTTTATCTATATTGCTCATAGCCGTTCCCTATAGGACGAGACAATGAAACTTTCCGCATTGCGTTATCTGGTTGCTTTTGCTGACGAAGGTTCGTTCAGCCGCGCGGCCGAACGTTGTCATGTGAGCCAGCCCACCTTGAGTGTGGCCTTGCAGAATCTGGAGGCGGAACTCGATGTGGTTCTTGTCGAGCGCAGCAAAAGCCATGTCGCGCTTACCGATATCGGTCACCAGATCGTGGCCCAGGCGCGGCGGGCGCTCGACGAAGCGCATCGCGTCGAGCTGGTCGCCCACGCGGACAAGGATCCGCTGCATGGCGAATTCCGCCTGGGTGTCATCCACACCATCGGCCCGTATCTGCTTCCCGACCTGATCGGGTCGCTCCGGCGGCTCGCTCCCAACCTGACGCTCTACATCGAGGAAAGCATGACGGCGTTGCTGGCGGATTTCCTGAAGTATGGAACGGTCGACGCCGCGATCGTTGCGCTGCCTTTCGACATTCCCGGCATCGAGACGCGTGCGCTCTACGACGAGGCCTTCCACGTACTCGTTCCGAAGGGGCACCCCTGGGCGAAGCGCAAATCGATTCCGGCGATTGAAGTGCGCGGCGATGATGTGCTGGTACTGAAGGCAGGCAACTGTTTCCGCGAGCAGGTGCTGGATGCGTGCCCGGACATCAGCCACGCGGAGGGGTCGCTGCACCAGGGGCACTCGATCGAAACCATCCGCTGCATGGTGGCCTCAGGTTACGGAATCTCGGTGTTGCCGGAGGGCTCGCTAGCCGGACCCTATCGTTCGGAGATGGTGGCGTCGATTCCGTTCAAGAACCCGGCGCCGTCGCGCCGTGTGGCGCTCGCGTGGCGCCGCGGGTTCCCACGACCGAAAGTGATCGAAACCATCGTCGCCGCAGTCGCGGCGATGAAGAATCCTTCCTACCGCATCGTGAAGGATTAGGAAATGAAACGGGGGCCAAAGTGGCCCCCGCACTTGGAAACGCCTTGATCCTGCAGCGTCAGTGGGCGCCGCTCATCATTCGGGATACACCGCGTCCGATCATCAGTGGCACCAGCACGGGCAATGCACCGATCAAGAACGCGAGGATGATCGGAGAAAACATCACGGTAACGGCCGTGTCCAGAAATCCCTTTTGGCGCTTGATGTCATACATGGTACTTCTCCCGAAACGATGGCTTATGTACCCATAAACAACTTGCGTGCCATGTACCGACGTCGGCACGAGGATTTTTATAAGAACATGTTGTTGAACGAAAATACCACGCAACACTTGCCTTGAAGGATGCCTCTGGCGGCACCAGGGGCAGCGGCCATGGTGTCATGGTTGTCACGATTAGCCAACAGGAATAGGATGGTAGTGTCAATATTGACTGCACCGATCCAGGCCCATGGAATATCCCGTCAGGTCGCTACCGGAGTTGCTGTCCTTCCTGGACGGTCAAATCGAGCCGCGTATCGTCATGGACGCCAACTACCGCATCGTCGCCGCGAACAAGGCGTACGCGCAGGAATTCGCCCGCGACCATCCGGTCGAGGGGCGCTACTGCTACGAGGTGTCGCACCACTTCGATGTGCCGTGCGACCAGGCGGGTGAATCCTGCCCGCTGCGCCTGAGCCAGGCGAGCGGCCGGGTACAACGCGTGCTGCACCTGCATTACACCTCGCGCGGCGAAGAACACGTGGATGTCGAGACGACACCGCTGCGCGACGAGCACGGCAAGGTCGCTTATTTCGTCGAGACGATGCGGGTGGTGAAGCAGGCGTCAAGTCGGCCGGCCGCCGAAGGCCTGGTCGGACGCTCGGCCGCGTTCAATGCCATGCTGGCGCAGGTCATGCGCGTGGCGCCCACTTGGGCGAACGTCTT
Source organism: Gammaproteobacteria bacterium (assembly GCA_018819515.1). Classification (GTDB taxonomy): domain Bacteria; phylum Pseudomonadota; class Gammaproteobacteria; order Burkholderiales; family Rhodocyclaceae; genus Fen-999. Next base: position 251,282 of record JAHJPX010000007.1, on the reverse strand, counting down.
GCTGCTGGGTGAGACGGGCACCGGCAAGGAACTGCTGGCCCAGTTGATTCACGAGGCGGGACCGTGCCCGGCCGGACCGTTCGTGACGGTCGACTGTTCGGGCTTGACTGAAACCCTGTTCGAGAGCGAGTTGTTCGGCTACGAGAAAGGTGCCTTTACCGGTGCCGCCCATCGCAAGATCGGCCTGATCGAAGCGGCGGACGGCGGCACTTTGTTCCTCGACGAAGTGGGCGACATTCCGTTGCCGATACAGGTCAAGCTGCTGCGATTGCTCGAGAACGGAACCTTTCGCCGTGTCGGCGGCGTGGAAACCATGCGTTCGGAATTCCGGCTGATCTGCGCGACGCACCGGGACATCGAGGCGATGACCCGGGACGAGCGCTTCCGAAGCGACCTCTTCCATCGCATCAGCACCTTCCCGGTCTTCGTGCCCTCGCTCTCCGAGAGGAACGACGATATTCCGCTGCTGGCCGACTCTTTCCTCAAGCGGGTGGCGGGAGAACGGGATCTGCACATGACGGCCGAGGCACTGGCAGCGCTCAAATCCCGGCACTATGCGGGGAACATTCGTGAGTTGCGCAACGTGATCGAGCGGGCAACAATTCTGACGGACGGCGAAATGATCGAGCCCGAACACTTCACCGCGTCGGCGTTCGCCAGGCAGGACGCACCAGCCCAAGCGGCCAAAACGGGGAAATCGGCATTCGTCGTCGAGAAGCCGATATCGTTGGCCGAGCTGGAAAGGCGCTACGTTCGGTGGGTGGCCGAGAGACTGCCGAACGACCGAAGCGCACAGGCGGCGGCTCTCGAACTTGGCAGGCGGACGTTCTACCGCAAGCTGAAGTCCTCTGGGGATTAGATCAGGCCGGGGTATCCCGCTGCTCCGACAGCTCGCGAAGTTTGCGGAACAAGGTTCTTTCGCTCACGCCGAGACGGCGTGCCAGGGAAGGCCGATCGCCACTGTGGTTCTTGAGCGCCCAGGCGAGATAGTCGCGCTCGTTCTGGTCTATCGTCCGCCAGCGGTGGCATGGTGCGGAATCGGTTGTCCCGGTGTGGTCGTTACCGGGCTCGAGTTCGACATCGACAAGGTGGCGCGGCTCGATCTCGTCGCTGTCGGTAAGCAGACTGGCGCGCTCGAGCAGGTTCCTCAGTTCGCGGATGTTGCCCTCGAATGGCATGGTCGCAAGCGTGTTGAGCGCGGCCGGAGTCAGGCGCAGCTTGCGTTGCGGCGCAACCCGCGCCAGAAGCGACGCGACCAGCAGCGGCAAGTCGTCGGCGCGTTCCCGCAACGATGGCGTGCGGACGGGAAAGGTGTTGATGCGGAAGTACAGGTCGCGCCGGAAGGTCTCCGCTTTGACCATGGCGGAGAGGTTCCGGTGGGTAGCGGAAACGAGCCGGAAATCCGCCCGCAACGTCTCGATGCCGCCGACGCGACGATAAGTGCCCGTTTCCAGCAGACGCAGCAACTTGACCTGTAGTGAGAGCGGCAGTTCGCCGATCTCGTCGAGAAACAGCGTGCCACCCGAAGCGGCTTCGACCAGCCCCTGTTTGCGGTGGGTGGCACCGGTGAAGGCGCCTTTTTCATAACCGAACAACTCGCTCTCGAACAGGGTTTCGGTCAGGCCGGAGCAATCCACCGCGACGAACGGGCCGTCGGCGCGCGGGCTGCCCTCATGAGTGACGCGGGCGACCAGTTCCTTGCCAGTGCCGGTTTCTCCCAGCAGCATGACCGCAGCTTCGGACGGCGCCACGCGCATGACCAGCGACAACATGTTGGCGAAGGCCGGCGAACGGCCAACCAGCCCCTGGGCGGCCGGCCGGCTGCTGGCATGCCGCACGACGCGCATGGTTTCGACGAAATACCTGATGCGCCCGCTATCGTCACGAACGGGGGTGGTCTCGACATCGACGTGTTCTTCGCCACGCGGCGTCTGGTGCAAGTGCAACACGCGCCGCGACTTTCCGTCTGCCTTGCTTCCCTGCAACGGGCACGATTCACCCGCCTGGTCGCATGGCACCGTAAAGTGGTGCGATACCTCATAGCAAAGCCGGCCGATGACCGGTCGGCCGCCCCCGAACTCGCGCGTGTAAGCAGCATTGGCCGCAACGATCCGGTAGTCGGCATCCATGACGATGCGCGGCTCGGCAAGACCGTCAAGGAAGGAAACAAGTTCTGGCAGGTTGCGGGCTGAATTTTGGGACATGCGGTCTCCGAACGCCTAGGCAAATGCCACATACGGCATGAACATAACCCTCATTACTGCCGCCATTATTGACATCCTGATGTTTGTGCGCAATGGCAAATTTAGTTTCCGACTATATATCAAACACTTGCGGTGTATGACGCAAGCGTAGAAGTCGGCATGATTCTTGGTTGGGTTCAAGCCCCAACCGAGGAGAAAAATAATGACTGCCTGCGTAGTGCCGGCCGGCCCAATAGGTCCGGCCGATCCCAAACGTCGTCAATTGCTCGTCGCGACCACTGCCGCCGGCGCCGCTGCCGGCATCGGTGTCGTCATACCCCTTGTTTCCAGCATGATGCCCTCGGAACGTGCGAAGGCGGCGGGCGCACCCGTGGAAGTCGATATTTCCAGACTCGCACCCGGCCAGATGATGACGGTCGAATGGCGGGGCAAGCCGGTCTGGATCATTCACCGGACCGAAGAAATGTTGGCTTCTCTCAAGAAGTCCGAGCCCAATCTGGTCGATCCGGGCTCCCAGGAGCCCCAGCAGCCTGAGTATGCCACCAACGAGTACCGGTCCATCAAGCCCGAAGTCATGGTCGCGATCGGCATTTGCACCCATCTTGGCTGCTCGCCAACCGAAAAGTTCGAGCACGGCGACGCGCAGGGAATGCAGGCGGACTGGCCTGGCGGTTTCCTCTGTCCCTGCCATGGCTCCCAGTTCGACCTTGCCGGCCGCGTCTACAAGAACATGCCGGCGCCGACCAATCTGGAGATTCCTCCCCATCACTATCTTGCGGAAGGCAGGCTGCTGATCGGCGAGGACAAGAGCGCGGCCTGACCCAAACGGAGCGACGTTGGCGAATATTCATTTCAGGCAATTCCGCGACGCCGCCACCGATACTTTCTCGTATCTGGTCGGCTGCGGCGAAATGGCCCAGGCGGCGATCATCGATCCCGTGGCCAGCCACGTCCCGCTCTATCTCGGCGTACTCAGGGAATTGGGATTGCGCCTTGGCTGGGTGCTTGAAACACACTTGCACAGCGACCACATTTCCGCAGCCGACACCTTGCGCGAATGCACGGGGGCGCGGGTTGCCACCAGTTGGCAAGCGGGAATCGAAGAAGCGGACCGTCAGCTTAACGACGGCGATACGCTGGGCGTCGGGCATCAGGGAATCGATGTGATCGCGACGCCCGGTCATACGCCCGGCTGCGTTACCTACCGTTGGGCAGACCGCCTGTTTACCGGCGACTGCCTTTTGATCGGCGGCTGCGGCGGCATTGGCGAACCGCACAGCAACGGTATCGCGCTGTTCGACAGCGTTACGCGGCGGCTACTTAGTCAAGCAGACGAAATGCTCGTTTTTCCCGGTCACTGCCTCGACGAGCGGCGGGTCAGTTGCATCGGCGAGGAGCGCGAGCGCAATCCTTTTTTCCATGGCATTAGCCGTGATCGCTTCGTTTCGGTAAGAGCGAGCGAACCGGACAGGTTGCCCAAGGCGAAACCATCAGTCCTTGAGGCCAATCGCCATTGCGGACGAATTTCAGAGACCGAAAAGGCAAATCAGGCGGGAGTGAAATTCTATTTTGATTAGCGCCTCGGGGCGCGTTTCCATAAAGGGGGGAGCAATGCTGAAGTTGATCATCGGGATCGTCCTTGGGGCGGTCCTTTCTGTCACCGTCATTTTCCAGACCGCGGGCAGCTTCATGTTCGAGGAACGGGAAAGCCCATTTACTGTCGAAGAGACGGTCGCCCGCATCCAGCAAAACGTCGAGAAGGCTGGCAACGGTTGGGCGCTGTTCGGCCTGCGCTATCCGGCCCGCCCGGTTGAAGCCACCGGCGTGAGCATCCTGCCCGTGATGGCCATCGAGGCTTGCAGCCCGAAGTACTCGGGACCAATCCTGAAAGACGACAAGACCCGCTTCCTGTCGCTTCTGATGCCTTGCAAGATTTCGGTCTACAAGAAATCGGATGGCAAGGTTTACATCGGCACCATGAACGCCGGTCTCATCGGGAAGTTCTTCGGGCCACTGGTAGCGGAAACGATGGAGCACGTCGTGGCCGACCAGAAGAATTTCCTGGAGTTCGATCCGAGCCAGCCGGCCCCACCACTGATTCTGCCCAAGGCAACGACGGGTGGCGGCGGTGGCGCAGCCGCCGGCGGTTGCTGACGGGGAGACCGACATGAAAGCGAACACGATACTGCGGATCGCCGCATGGATATCCTGCGTCCTTGTTTCCAGCGCGCAGGCGGCGCCCGTTGCCCCGACGCTCACGGACAAGCTTCCTGCAGTTGCCAAGGGCACCACCGACCATAGCAAGCTCAAGGAGCTTCAGAAGCCATTCAAGACCGGGCCCGAAGTGACGAAGGCCTGCCTCGAATGCCACAACGAGGCGGCGAATCAAGTCCAGCACACCAAACACTGGACATGGGAAGTCGTCGATGCGGCAACCGGGAAGAAGCTGGGCAAGAAGAACATCATCAACAACTTCTGCACCACGACGATCTCGAACGAGGAAGACTGCATGGCCTGCCACGCCGGTTACGGCTGGCACGACAAGACCTTCGACTTTTCGAAGCAGGAAAACGTCGATTGCCTGATTTGTCATGACAGCACCGGTACCTACCGAAAGCTGCCCGGCGATGCAGGCCATCCGGTCTACGAGCGCAAGGAGTTCCCGCACGGTTCGGGCAAGTTTGTCGAGGCGGTCGACCTCAACAAGGTCGCGCAAACCGTGCAGTTGCCCAGCCGCCGCAATTGCGGCTCATGCCATTTCTTCGGCGCGGGCGCCAACGGCACCAAGCACGGCGATCTGGACACCAGCCTGATCGAACCCGGCAAGCATCTGGATGTACATATGGATGCCAAGGGGCTCAACTTCAGCTGCGTGACCTGCCACAAGACGACCGATCACCAGGTGTCGGGCAGCCGCTATGAAATGACCGCCAGCCGCACCGGGCCGGCCACGCCGCGCGGCAAGTACGACGAGCATCCGGCTGCATGCCAGTCCTGCCACAGCGACAAGCCACACCATGAGAATCCGTTGCTCATGGAGCGCCTGAACGCCCATACCGACAAACTCGCGTGCCAGACCTGCCACATTCCGGAGTACGCGCGCAATTCGATCGGTACGGAAAAGGTGTGGGACTGGTCGACGGCGACGACCATGGACGCCGACGGCAAGCGCTTCGCCTACAAGGACAGCGCCGGCCGGCGTGCCTTCGATTCGAAGAAGGGCAACTGGACGTGGGATTCGTTCCTGATTCCCGAGTACCGCTGGTTCAACGGCAAGGTCGACTTCAAGGTGGTGGGCGACAAGATCGATCCAACCCATGTGGTCGAGATCAACAGCCCGCAAGGCAGCGCCAACGAACCTGGGGCCCGCATCTGGCCGTTCAAGGTGCACCGCGGCAAGCAGGCTTACGATCCGGAGTTGAAGAACCTGTTGATCGTCCACACCGCTGCCGAGGACGACACGGCGCTTTGGCACAACTACAACTGGCCGAAGGCGATCAAGGCCGGCATGGAAGTCGCCGGGCTGCCCTGGAGCGGCAAGTACGATTTCGTATCCACCGAGATGAGTTGGCCGATCACCCACATGGTGGCGCCGAAGCACGACGCCGTCGGTTGCGCGCAGTGCCACCAGAACGATGGACGCCTGAAGGGCATTGCCGGTGTCTGGCTGCCAGGCCAGGATCGCAACGGACTGATCGACACCCTGGGCTGGCTCATGGTCGGCCTGGCTTCGCTGGGCGTACTGATACATGGCGGCGCGCGCGTCTGCGTCTTGTGCCGGCCGAAAAAGAATGAAGGGAAGGACGAGCAATGAGCACGAACAGGATATTTCTCTACAAGCGCTACGAGCGCTTCTGGCACTGGTCGCAGGCGGCGCTGGTGATCTTCATGCTGATCACCGGCTTCGAGATCCACGGCAGCTATGAATGGTTCGGATTCCACCGTGCAGCCGATCTTCATACCTTTACGGCCTGGACACTGCTGGCACTATGGGCCTTCACCATTTTCTGGCAGTTCACCACCGGCGAATGGCGGCAGTACATTCCGACGCTGAAGAAAGTCGACGCGATGATCCGCTACTACGTCCTCGGCATCTTCACGAACGCGCCCAACCCGTTCCAAAAGAGCACCGTCAAGAAGCACAACCCGCTACAGCGTCTGGCCTATCTGGCGCTGCTGGCGTTCGTATCGCCGATCATCTGGGGTTCGGGATTGTTCTATCTCTTCTACGCTTACTGGAAGGACGGCGCCATCGGGGCTTACCTCGACCTGCCGATGGTGGCGATGATCCACACCGTTGGCGCGTTCATGATGCTGACGTTCTTCATCGTTCACGTTTACCTGACGACGACCGGCCACACACCTCTCGCCCACATCAAGACCATGATTACGGGATGGGAAGAGGAAGAGCAACACTGAGCACGGCGTACCGCCACGGCTGACTTTTCTGGCTGTCAGCCGTGGCAGCCGCACCCGCCTTCATGGTCATGATCGTGCTGGCCTCCGTGATCATGGTCTTGCGCCAGCGGTGGGCTCAAATGGCCAGCCATGAACGCGCGCACTGCAACTTCCGGGTCAGTCTCGGCGGTTGCGACAACCTGCACGCCACGCTGCGCCAGCCGTTGCTTGAATCCTTCGCCGGCGCCGCCGGTAATCAGCACGTCCATGCCGTAGAGCGGGTGGGGAACACGGTCGTCGAAGCCGTGTATGGCTAGCTCTTTTGGCAGATCGAGGCGATCGACCAGTTCGATCGACGCCACGCCATCGACGTTGAATACGAGAAAGCGGCGCGCATGCCCGGCATGCCCGGTGACTTGGCGAAAATTTTGACTACTGACTGCGATACGCATGATTTCTCCTGAGTTGGGTTTCTTCCCGCTCAGTCTCCATATCAAGACCCGTGCCACTTTGTCACATGGTATCGGCACGCTTCTTGTTAGATGATTAAGCACCCTCAATCCCAACCGAAAGTACAAAATGAAACAGACCCTGCTACAGGAAAAGTACCCCGTCTTCGTTGCCGAGATCGACAAGGGCGAGACGAGCTGCAAGAGCGTCGACGACATCGTCGCCTACCTCAAGGACAAGATCGCCGGCAATCCCAAGGTCCACTTCATCGGCGTGTTCGACCACTACGCGCACACCACGCGCATCCAGGGCGAGATCAATCCGGCCATCAAGGCCGCAGTCGATGTCATCTTCTGTTTCGGCATCGCCTTGCCGAATCCGCAGGTGCTGGCCGTGCGCCCGCGCTCCATCGGCGTCGCCGACATGGGCGACAAGTTCGTGGTCAGCTTCATGGAAGCCCCGATGAAGCCGGCCAACGACGCCATGGAAGCCTGGGTCAAGGGCCTGCGCAACGCCTGAGCCCCGGCAGCAGTCCATGCCTGGAAAAGTCAGCCGTGGCGAGACGCCACCCGGTAACGGCCGCCGTCCGTCCCTGCGTCGCGAAATCGCCCTGATGCTCGCGGTCAAGGTCGCGCTCCTGTACGGCATCTGGTTCCTCTTCTTCAGCGAGCCGCAGTTGAAGAAGATGACCGAGGGCATGGACCCAGACCGGGTGGCCGCCAGCATCGTTTCGCCCACTACAACAACCAGAACCCCCAACCCCTGATCCTTACGGAGTCATCGCATGGTCACCGAAGAAGTTGTCGACCTCAGTCGATTGCAGTTCGCCGCCACGGCCTTCTACCACTTCCTGTTCGTTCCCCTCACCCTGGGCCTCTCCTTCCTGCTGGCCATCATGGAAACTACCTATGTCATGACCGGCAAGGAGATCTACCGTGACATGACCAAGTTCTGGGGCAAGCTATTCGGCATCAACTTCGCGCTGGGCGTCACCACCGGCATCACCATGGAGTTCCAGTTCGGCACCAACTGGGCCTACTATTCCCACTACGTCGGCGACATCTTCGGCGCCCCGTTGGCGATCGAAGGCCTGATGGCCTTCTTCCTCGAATCGACCTTCATCGGTCTCTTCTTCTTCGGCTGGGAGAAACTCTCCAAACGCCGACACCTGCTGATCACCTACCTCACCGCCATCGGCTCCAACCTCTCGGCCGTGTGGATCCTGATCGCCAATGGCTGGATGCAGAACCCGGTCGGCTCCGAGTTCAGCTACGTCACCATGCGCATGGAGATGACGTCCTTCTGGGACGTCGTCTTCAACCCGGCCGCGCAGGCCAAGTTCGTCCATACCGTCTCGGCGGGCTACGTCACCGGCGCCATGTTCGTGCTCGGCATCTCCTCGTGGTATCTGCTCAAGGGCGTCCATGTCGAATTTGCCAAGCGCTCCTTTCGCATCGCCGCCGCCTTCGGCCTGGCCGCCTCGCTGTCGGTGATCGTGCTCGGTGACGAATCCGGCTACGCCGTCACCGAACACCAGCAGACCAAGCTCGCCGCCCTCGAAGGCATGTGGAAGACCGAGGAAGCGCCGGCCGCCTTCACCCTGTTCGCCATCCCCGACGACGAGAAGCGCGAGAACCACGCCGAGATCAAGATTCCCTACGCCCTCGGACTGATCGCCACCCGCTCCACCGACAAGGTGCTGCCGGGCATCGACCAGCTCGAAGCGCAGGCCGCCGAACGCATCCAGCGCGGCATTGTCGCCGTGAAGGCGCTTGAAGCGCTGCGCGCCAAGACGGGCGATGAATCAACCAAGGTCACCTTCGAAGCCCACCAGGCCGACCTCGGCTACGGCCTGCTGCTGAAGAAATACGTCGCCGACGTCAGCCAGGCTACCCCAGACATGATCGCCCAGGCCGCGCGCGACTCCATCCCGAAGGTGGCGCCGATGTTCTGGACCTTCCGCCTCATGGTCGCCCTCGGCTTTTCCTTCGCACTGCTGTTCGGCCTCTCCTTCTGGTACTCGGCGAAGAACACCTTCATGGAGAAGCGCTGGCTGTTGCGTTGGGCGCTCTGGTTCATCCCCATGCCCTGGATCGCCTGCGAAATGGGCTGGTTCGTCGCCGAATACGGCCGCCAGCCCTGGACCATCTACGGCATCCTGCCTACGCACCTGTCGACCTCGACCCTCTCCGCCGGCAGCCTCTACGGCTCGCTGGCCGGCTTCCTGTTCTTCTACACCGGCCTGCTGGTGGTCGAGATGTACCTGATGTTCAAGTACGCCCGCCTCGGCCCGGCCAGTCTCGGCACCGGCCGCTACGAAGGCGAAGCCAACTTCCAACCCGCCCGCTGAGGATCACGTCATGCTCGATTACGAAACCCTGAAGCTCATCTGGTGGCTGCTGGTCGGCGTCCTGCTGCTCGGCTTCGCCGTCATGGACGGTCATGACATGGGCGTCGGCACGCTCTTGCCCTTCGTCGGCCGGAACGACGTCGAACGCCGTGTCGTCATCAACACCGTCGGCCCGCACTGGGACGGCAACCAGGTCTGGTTCATCACCGCTGGCGGCGCCATCTTCGCCGCCTGGCCGCTGGTGTACGCCACCGCCTTCTCCGGCTTCTACTGGGCCATGCTGGCGGTGCTCTGGGCGCTGTTCTTCCGGCCGGTCGGCTTCGACTACCGCTCCAAGGTGAACAACCCGACCTGGCGCACGGCCTGGGACTGGGGCCTGTTCGTCGGCGGTGCGGTACCGGCGCTGATCTTCGGCGTCGCCTTCGGCAACCTGTTGCTTGGGGTGCCCTTCCACTTCGAGGACAACCTGATGCCGGTCTACACCGGTACCTTCTGGGCGCTGCTCAATCCCTTCGCCCTGTTGGCCGGCGTGGTCAGCCTGGCCATGCTGACCTTCCACGGCGCCAACTACCTGATGGTACGTACCGAAGGTGTGGTGTATGAACGCGCCCGGCTGGCTTCGCTGATCTTCGGCGCCGTCATGCTGGCCGCCTTCGCCGGCGCCGGCGTCTGGGTGGCCTCGGGCATGCCGGGCTATGTGATCACCTCGGCGGTCGATGCGGGGGCGCTGCCCAATCCGCTCGACAAGACGGTGGCGATCCAGGCCGGCGCCTGGATGGGCAACTTCCAGAAAATGCCGCTGCTATGGCTGGTACCCGGCGCCGCATTCGCCGGCGGCTTGCTGGCGCTCCTGCTGGCGTGGGCGAGAAAGCCGGTGCTGGCCTTCATCGGCAGCGCCGTCGCCGAGTTGGGTGTGATCGGCACGGCGGGGGTGGCGCTGTTCCCCTTCATCATGCCCTCGTCGTCCGATCCGCGCTCCAGCCTGACGGTCTGGGACAGCGTGTCGAGCCATTTGACGCTGGAGGTGATGTTCTGGGCGGCGCTGATCTTCACGCCCATCGTCATCGCCTACACCGGTTGGGCCTACAAGATGATGGCGGGCAAGGTCACCACCGCCTTCATCGAGTCCCACGACCGTTCCGCTTACTGATCAGGGAGAATAGACATGTGGTACTTCACCTGGATGCTCGGCCTGACCATGGCCGTCCTGCTCGCCGTCCTCAATGCCATGTGGCATGAATTCGAGTCCGAAAAGGACGGTGATCGCTGAAAACCGGGAAGGGCGGGCGAATTTATTCGCGCCCTCCGTTGATTTGTCATCGAGCTGCCAATAACATAAGCAAGTGCTAATACTCAAATCCTCTCCACTGGAACAAATATGAGCGACACCGCGTCCCGTCTCAAGAATTTCCCCATTTCGTGGTTTGCCATGATCATGGGCATGGCCGGCTTCACCATTGCATGGAGCCGCGCCGAACACATCCTCGGGCTCGGGTTCGCACTCAGCCCGATTTTGCTGCCGGTTACCGCCGCGTTGTTTGCGTTGCTGGCGGTGATTTACCTGGCCAAGCTCGCCAGATACCCGCAAGCTGTGCTTGGCGAGATCAACCACCCGGTGAAGGTGGCATTTGCGCCCACCATCTCGATTGCGCTGATCCTGCTGTCGATTGGCTACCTGCACAGGGCGCCCGAATGGTCGTTCTGGTTCTGGGCGATCGGTTCCGGATTGCATCTGGTCGCAACGCTCTACGTGATGTCCTCGTGGATCCATCACACGAAGTACGAGATCGCCCACCTCAATCCCGCCTGGTTCATCCCGGTGGTGGGCAACATCCTGGTGCCCATTTCCGGTGTGCATCATGCCTCGCCCGAGATCTCCTGGTTCTTCTACGGCGTCGGCATCTTTTTCTGGCCGGTGCTGACATCGATCATCTTCTACCGCCTGATCTTCCACGGCAGCCTGCCGGACCGCTTCATGCCGACACTATTCATCTTCATCGCGCCGGCGGCCGTCGGCTTCATCTCCTACTACAACCTGATCGGCGGCATCGACGCCTTCGCGCGCATTCTCTACGGCATCGCGCTCTTCTTCACGCTGCTTTTGTTCGTACAAGTGAAGTGGTTCGCCCGCTTGAAGTTCTTCTTGTCCTGGTGGGCGTATTCGTTCCCGATCGCCGCCATCACTATCTCCACGCTAGTCATGGCCAAGGAAACTGGCCTTGCGTTCTACTCATGGCTGGCCAGCGGCCTGCTTGGCATTCTGACGCTGGTGATCGCTATGCTTCTGGTTCGCACCGCAATGGCGGTCTCGCGCCGCGAGATCTGCGTCGAGGGGCACTAAGGAAAACTGCGGGAACAGGCCGCCGTTTCCCCGTTCCCCAAGCACCATTCCGGTCGTCACCACCCAGGCAGAAAGGGCCGCCCGCGCGGGCGACCCTTCTTTCACATCGGGTGGCGTATCGCCACGGCTGACCAGCCCGAAGGGCGCGGGACGCCACGAAGTAGCGGTCCCGAGCAAAGCGAGGGATGGAGCGAAGCTCCACACTTTTCCGAAGGGCGCGAGGCGCCGCGAAATCCGCCTCGAGGGCTGCTAGGCCGGGTTGTTGCGGAACAGCCTTCCGAAGACGAGACGCACGCCTCGGAAGACTTTCGGCAGCAACCAGATCAACAGCGCAACGAAGACACCCAGCAGGACAAGAAAGAGCGCCGGGTGACTGAAGGCGGTCAGAAGACCGCCTGCCACCAGCGCGTCTTCGCCGAACGAGGTGGCGACATTGGAAAACGGTTCCGGCGAGGTGTTGATCAGCGCGCGGCTGCCGGCCTTCACCGCGTGCGTGCCCGCCGTCAGCGTGCCGCCGAGCAGTCCGGCGGCGAGCATCAACGCCGGATCGTGATCGCCCAGCGCCAACGCAGCGAGAAGTGCGCCGGCCGGAATCCGGATGAAAGTGTGGATGCCATCCCAAACGGAATCGACGGCCGGAATCTTGTCGGCGAGGAATTCCACGACCAGCAGAAAGCCGGCAATGCCCAACACGAGCGGATTCTCGAGCACCCGCAACGTGTCGGGCAAGTGTACATAGCCCAGGCGGCTCAGCAGGCCCGCCGCGAACACGACGGCGTAGAGCCGCATGCCGCTGGCCCAGGCCATGCCGCCGGCGAGAGCGATCGACGGGATGATGTCCATCATGTCCCTCCAGGAAAGCGCTGTCCCGCAGATTAGTATAGCCACGGTGACCTGACCCGCTTCCGGCCTGTCGACAATGCAAAATTGTGTGACACCGGAGGCCGACATCGCCATTACAGGGACATATGGTAGAAAGTACGGGCTGGTCGGCGACGTATGCCGATCTTTCGCCCCGGCAAGTCCGGGTTGTTTCAATCGGCACAGGAGTTCCACCATGAACATGGGCAACAAAAAGACGGACGACGACATGCCGGATTTTTCGAACGTCGTCAGCGGCGCATCCAGCAAGGCGGCGGAAACGAAGGCCACCTACAAGATGTACACCATCGTCAGCGGCGATTCGTTGTCCAAAATCGCCAAGCGCGAATACGGCAATGCCAAGGACTGGACCAAGATCTTCGAAGCCAACAAGGATGTGATCAAGGACGCAAACAAGATCTACCCCGGCCAGAAGATCAAGATTCCCCTGTGACCTCTCCGAACTGCAGAAAGGTATACCTTATGAAATTCATTACGCAATTTTCGCTGGCCCTGCTTGCACTGACCCTCGTCGCCTGCAGCAAGAAGGAAGCCCCGCCACCCCCTCCCCCTCCGCCGGCCGTCGCGGCGCCCGCACCCGATCTGGTGAATGTGCCGGTTTCGGTCAAGCAGGTCGTGCTGACCAACAGCCTCGGCGCCGACATGAAGGCCGGCGCGCCGATGACCACCTTCGCACCGACCGACACGATCTACGCCGTGGTGGAAACCATCGGCAGCGGCAACGCGTCGGTGAAGGCAATGTGGACTTACCACAAGGGTGAAAAGTCGGCTCAGGTCAGCGAGACCATGCAGGAGCTGGTGCTGGCGGGTCCGACGTCCAGCGAGTTCCACATCAGCAAACCCGACGGTTGGCCGGCGGGTGACTACCAGGTCGAGATCACCGTGAACGGCGCATCGGCCGGCATCCAGAACTTCTCGGTGAAGTAGACGGCAAGCAGCCGCAGCCGGACTACCTGGCTGCGGCTTTCTTGACCACCTTGCGCGCCGGCTTTACAGCCGGCGTTTTCTTTGCGGGTGGCGTATCACCACGGCTGACTTTTGCCGCAGCCTTCGGCTCGGCTGTCTTCGCGCCCGCCTTCGGCGCCGCTTTCGCCACCCGCGGCGCGCGAGCCTCGAACTCGAAGCCGACCTTGCCGTCCGCGCCGCGCGTGAGATACGCGGAGAACTTCTTCCGGGTGCGATTCGAGACGAAGCCCTTCAGCAGGTTGGTCTTGCCCGATTCGAGAAGCCTGGCCATCTCGGCGCGCGAGATTTCCTGTTGCAAAATGACCTTGCCGGAGCGGAAGTCGCAGGATTTCGCCGCGCCGACCGATTTCTCGCAGACGTAGGCCATGCCGTGCTCGAAAACACGCGACTGGCACTTGGGGCAAGCCCCAAGCGGCTCCTGGCCAGAAAAGTCGATTTCCTCGCCCCCGTCGTCGCTGTTGCCGAAGTCGAACTCGGGCATGTGTTCGGCGTTGAGCTTGATCATGGCCGCGAAGGCGCGGCCCATCTTGCTGCGGAATCCCTGCAGCGGACCGATGACGCGCTTCTCCAGCAGTTCCTCGATCTCTTCCGGTTCCCACTGGCGGCTGGCCACCACCTTCCACAGCTTGTAGTCGCACTTCTCGCACTCGAAGCGCTTGTAGGTCTCGCGCAGCGTGCCGCCGCAGCGCGGGCAGGGCGCCTTCAGGCTGCCGAAGGTGCCTTCGGGCAGGTCGCCCTTCTTGATGCGGTCGACCATCACCTGGGTCTGTTCGACGATGTGGCCCATGAACTCGTCGCGCTTCAGGCGCCCGTGTTCCATTTCCTTGAGCTTCCACTCCCACATGCCGGTCAGTTCCGGCGAGCGGATTTCGTCGACGCCCAGCTTCTCCAGCGCGAACAGCAGCGAAAAGGCCTTGGCGGTCGGCTGTAGTTCGCGGCCGTTGCGATGCACGTACTCTTCGAGGATCAGGCCCTCGATGATGGCCGCGCGCGTCGCCGGGGTGCCGAGGCCGCGCTCGGACATGGCCTCGCGCAACTCCTCGTCCTCGACCAGCTTGCCGGCGCCTTCCATAGCCGACAGCAGCGTCGCTTCGTTGAAGCGTGGCGGCGGCTGCGTCGCCTTCGACTTCACATCGACGTCGTTGGCCCAGACACGCTCCTTGGGCTGGATGGGCGGCAGGTTGGGATTCTCGTCCTCTTCCTGCGCCTCCTTGCCATAGACGGCCAGCCAGCCGGCGGTGACCAGCACCTTGCCCTCGGTCTTGAAGGCTTCCTTCTCGACGCGCGTGATACGCGTGGTGACGTTGTATTCGGCGGCCGGGTGGAAGATCGCCAGGAAGCGCTTTACCACCAGGTCGTAGAGCTTCTGTTCCGGCTCGGAAAGGCTCTTCGGGATGGTGCCGGTCGGGATGATCGCGAAGTGGTCGCTGATCTTGGCGTTGTTGAAGATGCGCTTGTTCGGATGCACCCAGCCCGAGGCCAGGATGTGGCGGGCATGCGGCGCGTAGACGGTTTCTTCGAGTGCGTGTAGCGTCTCCTTCACCGTCGCCATGTAGTCTTCGGGCAGGCAGCGGGCGTCGGTCCGCGGGTAGGTCAGCGCCTTGTGCTTTTCATAGAGCGCCTGCGCCAGCCCCAGCGTGTTGCGTGCCGAGAAGCCGAAACGGCCGTTGGCTTCGCGCTGCAACGATGTCAGGTCGAACAGTAGCGGTGACAGTTCGGTCTTGGGCTTGCTCTCGTCGGTGACGTCGCCGTGCTTGCCGAGGCACTTGGTGCGCAGGGCGTCGGCTTTGGACTTCTCCCACAGCCGCTCGGCCTTGGCGTGCTCATCGGCCGACTGAGCCTCGCCCTTCTTGAACTTCTCGTCGAACCAGCGGCCGCGATAAGTGCCGGCCACGGCCTTGAACTCGGCTTCGACTTCCCAATAGTCGCGCGACTCGAATGCCTTGATGCGACGCTCGCGCTCGACCAGCACGGCGAGCGTCGGCGTCTGGACGCGGCCGACGGTGGTCTTGTAGAAGCCGCCTTCCTGCGAGTTGAAGGCAGTCATCGCCCGCGTGCCGTTGATGCCGATCAGCCAGTCGGCCTCTGAGCGACAACGCGCGGCGTCGGCCAGCGGCAGCATCTCGTCGTCCGAGCGCAGGTGGGCGAAGCCGTCGCGGATTGCGTTGGCGGTCATCGACTGCAGCCACAGGCGACGCACCGGCTTGTCCGTCTTGGCGTGCTGGACGACGTAACGGAAGATCAGTTCGCCTTCGCGGCCCGCGTCACAGGCGTTCACCAGGCCGGTGACGTCCTTGCGCTTGATCAGGCGCGCCAGCACCTTCAGCCGGTCGGCGGTCTTGTCGATGGGCTTCAGCGCGAAGCGCGGCGGGATCATCGGCAGATGGGTGAAGGTCCATTTGCCGCGCTTGACGTCGTAT
Source organism: Gammaproteobacteria bacterium (assembly GCA_018819515.1). Taxonomy (GTDB): domain Bacteria; phylum Pseudomonadota; class Gammaproteobacteria; order Burkholderiales; family Rhodocyclaceae; genus Fen-999. The sequence continues at coordinate 235,271 of JAHJPX010000007.1, read as the reverse complement.
TCCTCGGGCACCGTCAGTTCGAGCAGGTGGCCGATGGCCGAGGAGAGGACGAATTCGTCGCTCTCGAAGTAGTCGCCCTGGCGCGTAAAACCGCCCAGCGCCTTGGCGATATCCTGTGCGACAGAGGGTTTTTCGGCGATGATCAGTTGTTTTGACATGGCAGCGCTACCTGAATGAGCGCGGCATCATAAGCGCCGGTTGCCCGCGCTGGCAAGTCAGTGCATTAGCGGCGGGTTGTCTTCATCGTCTTCTTCGAGCAAATCCTCGAAGGCCAGATTGTCCAGGGAAAGCTCCCGGCGCCACATCACCATGAGCACAATGACCTTGAATTTGGCCAGCGTCATGGCCGGGCCATCGGCGGTATCGACGGCCATGGCCCGCTCGATGATCATCTCCCGGGCAACCGCGTCGATGGCGCCCGCAGTCTCAAGATAGGAGATGAAACCCCGGCACTCCGCCGGCAACGACTCCATCTCCTTCTCGCCGTACAGGCGTTGGCTGGCGGTCGCGGGCAACCGCCGGAAAGCGGATTCCTCATGCGCCTGTTCCAGCCCGGCCAGCCATTGCAGGGCCTGGACAATCGCGTCATCCTCGAAGCCAATCGAAGACAGCTTGCGGGCCAGCGCCTCCGGCTCGGGGCAGGCGCCGGGCAGGTAGTTCTCGAACACGTAAACAAGAATATCGTACATAAACATGATCATACTGCGCCGCGCGCGATACGCTGATAGCGTCCGCCGGGCAATTGGGCGACATGCCCGTCCAGTTCCAGCGGCAACAGCATCGCAAGCAGGCGGTCCGCCGTCAAGCCTGTGCGCGCGGCTAGCGCGTCCAGCGTGCACAATTCGTGGCCCATGGCGTCGAGCAGGCCGGCGGCATCCGGGTCGGACGGGGCACTCGTTTCTGCCGCAGTCGTGCCCGTCACGGCCGCTTCCCAGCGCAGTTCCTCGAGAATGTCCTCGACCCGATCGACCAGCTTGGCGCCCTGCCGGATCAACGCATGACAGCCTTTCGAAAGCGGCGAATGGATGGAGCCGGGAATGGCGAAGACCTCAAGTCCGGCATCGGCCGCCAACCGGGCGGTAATCAGGGAACCGCTGCGTTCAGCCGCTTCGACGACCAGACAGCCGCGTCCGAGACCGGCGATCAGGCGATTGCGGCGCGGGAAGTTGGCCGCGATGGCCGGCGTACCAAGCGAGAACTCGCTGACGACAACGCCCCGTTCGGCGATCTGCCGCGCCAGGTCGGCGTTGCGCGACGGGTAGATGCGGTCTGCGCCTGTACCGATGACGGCGATGGTCGATCCGCGCCCCGCCAGGCCGCCCCGATGCGCGGCAGCATCGATGCCTAGCGCCAGGCCGCTTGCCACCGTCAGCCCGGCCGACGAAAGCGAAGCGGCGAAGTGCTCGGCGGTCGCCTCACCTTGTTTGGTGGCATTGCGGCTGCCGACGATGGCGATGGCCGGCTGGTTGAGCAGCTCGAGCCTGCCCTTGGCGTAGAGCAGCACCGGCGGGTCCGCCGCCGCCAGCAGCGCCTGCGGGTAGGTCCCATCGGCCAGCGTAACGACATGATTTCCGGGTTGTTCGGCCCAGGCCAGGGCCGCGTCGATGTCCGCGTCGCAGTCGTGGCCGAGCAGGCGCTCGGCCAGCGTGGTGCCGACGGCGGCGCGCAGCGAACCAGGCCCGGCGGAAAAAACGGCCTCGGGCGAACCAAAGGTCTTGAGGAGCTGGCGCCGACTCTCACCGCCGACGCCCGGAACCAACGTCAGGCGCAGCCAGTGGCGCAGCGCGGCATCGACCGCCACGCGGCGCGGCGTCAGGGCGTGAGAACGGTGTCGCGGGGAAGGACCGGCCGTGCAGCTTCCATCACCAGTCCGTAGGAAACCCGCTCGAAGACGCGGAAGATGAACAGCAGGCCGTAGCGTTCATCCGGCAGACGGGTCGTCTGTTTACCATCGTCGAAATTGTTGGTGACGGACTCGCCGGTCCGGGAGATGGCCAGCACGTGGCCGTGCTCGATGCCGTCCCGCTTGCCGCGGGAAATCGTGACGATCGAAAACTTGCCGGCCTCGCCGACGCCGCCGTAGATGCTGATGATCTTGCCGTTGATCTGGGCCCGGGGCGCATGCGGCGCATAGTTAAGAAGCTCAGGCTTCTCGGCTTCCTTGAGATAGTCGCCGCGGCCGATTTCCAGCTTGGCCTTGACGACATCGAGCGTCGTCGCTTCCTCGCCCTTGGGTTCCCGGGTCACGCGGGCATCGCCCAGATAGACCGCTTCGTAACCGAGAACCTCGTCGGTATCGGGATCCTTGAACACTGTGCCGGGACGATAGACGTTCCATAGCGGTTGGACCGGACTCTCGATGCCGCTGGCGTAAATCTTGGTCGACTGGCCGACATTGACCCGGCCTTCTTCGGTAGCGACAACGCGCGGGCCACCCGACAAGGCGCCATCCTCGATAACCAGTGGCTGCGAAAGGAAGGGCTCGATGACGTTCTGCGGAATGGCCGGAATGGCATCCAGTTCCGAAGTCGAGTAGATGCGCGGCTCGGCCTTGTACATCCTGCCCAGCCGCAGCTGGGGATTGCCGCCGAGGCCATTGCGGTCGAGGATCACCACCTGTCCGGGATAGATCAGGTGCGGATTGCGTACCTGTTCGTCATTGAGACGCCAGATTTCCGGCCAGCGGTACGGATCCTTCAAAAATCGCGCCGAAATTCCCCATAGCGTATCGCCCTTGACGACGATGTGCCGATCGGGGGCATCCGGCGCCAGCTCGAACGGCGCTGCACTCTGAGCCAGCGCCCATGAGCTTGAAATGGTGAGGAGGAGCGCAGATATAATGCTTCGCATGGCCGGATCCTTTATTGACGCCGGTTGTCCAAAGTTAATGTAACGATTCTGCCGGCAAATTCTTTAGGCATCAATAGTAGCATCAGTCCTTTTATGGCCTTATTGCCCATTTTGCGCTACCCCGATCCGCGCTTGCACAAAATTGCGGCGCCAGTAACGAAGGTAGACGAAAATATTCGCAAGCTGGCGGCGGACATGGCCGAAACCATGTACGCTGCCCCCGGCATCGGTCTGGCGGCGACCCAGGTCGACGTGCACAAGCAGGTGATCGTCATCGACGTGTCCGAGGACAAGTCTCAGCTTCTGACGCTGATCGACCCCGAAATCCTGTCGCGTGAAGGGGAATGCGAGGGGGAGGAGGGTTGCCTGTCCGTCCCCGGAATCTATGAGAAGGTGAAGCGCTCGCAGAAGGTGAAGGTGCGCTCACTGGGATTGGACGGCAAGCCATTCGAGCTCGAGGCCGAAGATCTGCTGGCGGTCTGCATCCAGCACGAGATGGATCACCTGAAGGGCAAGGTCTTCGTCGAATACCTGTCGCAACTCAAGCAGACGCGCATCAGGACCAAGCTCGCCAAGCAGGCGCGGATAACGGCGTGAGAGAAGCCCGCCCCTCCCGACCTCCCCTCTCGGGGAGGAGCCCTTGTCCTCGCTCCGCTCGCCAGTCACGGGGTGCTGCGATCAGGCGTCGTTGCGGATTGCGCCTTCGGCGCGAGCCGTCTTGCCTTGGGGTCGGCCCGGCGGCGAGACTGCACTGTCGGTGCTCCGCATGAAGGTGGCTTTCGCCGGTACGCCGGAGTTCGCCCGCGTCGCGCTGGCGGCGATCATCGCGGCCGGTTTCGATGTGCCACTGGTGCTCACGCAGCCCGACCGGCCAACCGGTCGCGGCCAGAAGCCGCTTTACAGTCCGGTCAAGACGCTGGCGCTCGAACACGGCATTCCGGTCCACCAGCCCGAACGGCTTCGCGATCCTGCCACCCACGCGCCACTGATCGCGGCCGCGCCCGACATCATGGTCATTGCGGCTTACGGGCTGATCCTGCCGCAGGCCGTACTCGACATTCCGCGGCTCGGCTGCATCAACATCCACGCCTCACTGCTGCCGCGCTGGCGCGGCGCGGCGCCGATCCAGCGCGCCATCGAAGCCGGCGATCGCGAGACCGGCGTGACCATCATGCGCGTGGAAGCGGGCCTCGATACCGGCCCGATGCTGCTTGCCGAAGCCTTGCCGATCGTCTGCGACGACACGGCGGCCAGCCTTCACGACAAACTGGCGGAGATGGGCGCGCGGTTGATCGTCCGGGCGCTGCGCGACATCGAACACCTGACGCCGGTGCCGCAACCCATCGAGGGCGTGACGTATGCGAACAAGATCGAAAAGGTCGAAGCGCTGCTCGATTTTCGTCGTCCCGCCGACGAACTGGCCCGGCGCATGCGCGCCTTCGACCCCTTTCCGGGCGCGGTCGCCACGCTCGACGGGGTGAACCTGAAGCTCTGGCGCTGTGTGGACGAGGGCGGTTCCGGCGTTCCCGGCACGGTGCTCGCAGCCGATGGTCGCGGTATCGTCATCGCCTGCGGCGATGGCGCTTTGCGCGTCACGGAATTGCAGAAGCCGGGCGGCAAGCGACTGTCTGCGGCGGATCTGTTACGGGGCTTTTCCATTGCGCTCGGCGCGCGCTTCCAGACACCCGACGCCTAAAGCGGTGGCGCCCGACTCTCTGGCCTACGCGTTGTACTCGGCGGCCAAGGCAATCGGCGCCGTCATCGGCGGACGCAACCTCGACAACGCACTGGCCGCGCTCGAGCTTCCCGCCGCAACGCGTCCGGCGACGATGGATCTCGCCTTCAGCGCATTGCGCCAGTACGGACGCGGCGACTTCTTCCTGGCGCGTCTGATGGCGCGGCCGCTCGCCGACCACGAGATTCGCGGCCTGCTGCTGGCGGCGCTTTGCCGGCTGGAGACTCGTCCACAGGACGTCCATACCACGGTCGACCAGGCAGTCACCGCCTCCACTTCGCTGGCGCACGGAAAGTACAAGGCGCTGGTCAACGGCGTGTTGCGCAACTTCCTGCGCCGTCGCGACGAACTGACGGCGGCGGCCGATGGCGACGACGTCGCACGCTGGCTGCATCCGCGCTGGTGGCTGGAGAAATTGCGCGCAGCTTATCCAGCCGACTGGCAGGCGATTGTCACGGCCGGCAATGCGCATCCGCCGATGTGCTTGCGGGTGAACCCCCGGCGTATCGCCACGGCTGACTTTTGCGCCGGATTGGCGCAGGCGGGTATCGCCGGCAGGGTAATCGACGACGCGGCGATCCTGCTCGACAAGCCCGTATCCGTCGAACGCCTGTCCGGGTTCGCCGAGGGCCGCGTTTCCGTACAGGATCGCGGCGCCCAGCAGGCCGCGCCGTTGCTCGATGCGCGGACCGGCATGCGCGTGCTCGACGCCTGCGCCGCGCCCGGCGGCAAGACGGCTCACCTGCTCGAGCTCGCCGACGTCGATCTGACCGCGCTCGACAGCGACACCACTCGCGTCCGCCGGATCGACGACAACCTGCGCCGAATCGGGCTGGCGGCCACTGTGAAGACGGCCGACTGCCGCGACCTCGCCGCGTGGTGGGACGGCCGACCGTTCGAGCGCATTCTTGCCGACGTGCCCTGTTCGGCGTCGGGAGTCGCGCGCCGGCATCCGGACATCAAGTGGCTGCGGCGTCCGGAAGATATCGCCGGTTTCGCCGCAACCCAGGCGGAAATTATCGATGCACTGTGGCAGACCCTGGCGCCGGGTGGCACAATGCTCTATGCAACCTGCTCGCTGTTCGCCGAAGAGAACGAAGATCAGGTTGCCGCTTTTGTCGCCCGCCACGCCGACGCGCTGAGACTGCCGACGCATGGCGAAGAACGTGAGTGGCAGTTGAGACCCGATGCCGACCAGGATGGTTTCTATTACGCACGCCTTGCGAAACGTTAGCCTGACGCTACTCGCGCTCGTCGCGATGAGCGCCCACGCCGGCGTCATCGAGCCGGTGCGTGGGCAACTGGATCCGACCGACAAGGGCTATGCGCTGATTTCCCAGTTCGCGATCGATCTCGGCAGCAGTCTCGAAGACGCACTGTCGCGCGGCGTACCGCTGGTGTTCACGCTCGAATTCACCATCGAACGGAAGCGCTGGTACTGGTTCGACGAACAGATCGTCCACCGGACCATTGATTATCGTCTTTCCTACAACGCGCTGACGCAGCAGTACCGGTTGGCCACGGAAGGAAGGCAAGACAGCTACGCGACGCTGGCCGATGCGCTGCTGATGCTCGGCAAGGTCGACGGGCTGGTCGTCGCCGAGAAGAAGGCGATCCGTCTGGGCAATGCTTACACCGCCGAATTGCGGATGTCACTCGACAAACGCCAGCTTCCCAAGCCATTCCAGCTCGACGCCCTGGCCAGCAAGGATTGGCAGGTCGAAGCGATACCGCTGAACTGGCAATTCGCGCCGGGGGTGGTCGGCAGGTGAACATCGCGCTGCCGGTGATTGGCGCCCTGGGCGCCATACTGCTGTTTCTTCTCGCCACCGCCAGCGCCAACAGCGAGCTGTTCGCACAACATTATCCACTGCTGGTCGGCATCAATGGCGTTGCCGCCATCGCGCTGCTGGCGCCGATCATCGTCCAGCTACGGCGTCTCAAACGCGAATACCGACAGCGCGTATTCGGTTCGCGGCTCAAGTACCGCCTGGTCGTCATGCTGGCCCTGATGGCGGTGGTGCCAGGTGTGTTGATCTACGGCGTTTCCATGCTGTTTGCGGTCAAGAGCATCGACTCCTGGTTCGATGTGCGCGTTGATCGGGCGCTCGAGGGCGGCCTCAACCTCGGCCGCAATGTGCTCGATTCGCTGGAAGTGGAGTTGCTCACCAAGGGACACGACATGGCGTTCGCGCTGTCCGACACACCGAACTCCGGCCCGCGCCTGCTCAATCGCCTGCGCGAGCAGGCCGGCGTACAGTCGTTAACCCTGCTCAGCCCTTCCGGCAACGTGCTTGCCAACAGCAGCAGCGAACTCGACAACCTGTTGCCACCCACCCCGTCGTCATCCCAGTTGCGCCAGGCGCGCACCAGCCGCGGCACTTCCGCCATCGAAGGCGATGCCGACAACGGGCTGACCCTGCGGGTGCTGGTGCCGGTGGCTGGTTATGAGCTGGGGGCCGAGTTGCGCATCCTCCAGTTGATCCAGCCGGTGCCGGACGCGATTGCCTCCAGCGCCGACGCGGTGGCGGCCGCCTATCGCGACTACCAGAGCCTGCAACTCGCGCGCGGCGGCCTGAAGCGCATCTACACGCTGACGCTTACCTTTACGCTGCTGGTGGCACTGTTTGCCGCCGTGGCGCTTGCCTTCTTCCTCGCCGAGCGTCTGGCGCGGCCGTTGCTGATCCTCGCCGAGGGCACCCAGGCGGTAGCGGCCGGCGACTTCACGCCGCGCGCCGCCTGGAAGTCTCACGACGAGCTGGGTGTGCTGACGCGCTCCTTCAGCGACATGACCCGCCAGCTCGACGACGCGCGCAGCGAGGCCGGCCGGCATCAGGCCTACCTCGAAAGCGTCCTGGCCAACCTGTCCGCCGGCGTACTGGCTTTCGATGCCGAGTTTCGCCTGCAGGCGGCCAATCGCGGTGCCAGCACCATCCTGAACGACGATCTGGCGACGCTCGGCAACGCTCCATTGCAGGAATGGGAGCGTCACCAGGCGTTGGCGAACGTGGTGATCGAGTCCTTTCGCGAGCGCGGGGCCGAATGGCAGCTGCAGTTCGAGTTCGAGGGTACCGATGGCGTTCCGCAGACCCTGCTGTTGCGCGGCTCGACGCTGCCGGAGAGCGGAGACGGCGGTTACGTGGTGGTGTTCGACGACATCAGCCAGCTCATTTCGGCGCAGCGCTCGATCGCCTGGGGCGAGGTGGCACGCCGTCTCGCCCACGAGATCAAGAATCCGCTCACACCGATCCGGCTTGCCGCCGAACGCCTGCATATCAAACTTGCCGAGCGGCTCGACGTGGCGGGGCGCGACATGCTGGACCGATCGATCGCAACCATCGTGAACCAAGTTGATGCATTGAAGCACATGGTCAACGACTTCCGGGATTTTGCCAAGACGCCGCCGCCGGTGCTGGCGCCGCTCGATCTCAACGACTTGGTGCGCGAGCTGTTCCAGCTCTACGAGGCCGATGCCGCGCTGCTCCACGCCGACCTGACTCCGCTGCCGCCCGCTCTGGCCGACAGCAGCCAGATGCGCCAGGTGCTGCACAACCTGATCAAGAACGCCCGCGAGGCCTTGACCGAGCATCCCCCCGCATCTGGCCTGCCGCGGGTCACGGTGGCGACGCGCCGCGAGGAACGGCGTGCCGTTCTGACAGTGAGCGACAACGGTCCCGGCTTCGGCGCGCAGATCCTGCCGCGCGCCTGCGAACCGTACGTAACCAGCAAGACCAAGGGCACCGGCCTGGGGCTGGCCATCGTCAGGAAGATCATCGATGATCACAAGGGGGAACTCCGGCTGGCCAATCGCGAGAGCGGCGGTGCGGAAGTGACTATCAGGTTGCCGTTGGCGGCGTAGGATTGGAACATGGCTCAAATACTTGTAGTTGACGACGAAATCGGCATCCGCGAACTGCTCTCGGAAATTCTCACCGACGAGGGGCACGACGTCCGCGTCGCCGAGAGCGCTACGGCGGCGAGACGGGCACGCGACGAGGGGCGGCCGGATCTGGTGCTGCTCGATATCTGGATGCCGGACACCGATGGGATCACGCTGCTCAAGGAATGGGCGACCGGTGGACAGCTTTCCATGCCGGTCATCATGATGTCGGGGCACGGCACGATCGACACGGCAGTAGAGGCGACCAAGATCGGCGCGCTCGATTTCCTGGAGAAACCGATCGGCATGCAGAAGCTGCTCGCCGCCGTTTCCCACGGCCTGACGCGCGGCCAGAGGCGCGCGCCGGTCGGACTGTCCCTCGCCGCGTTTATCCGCTCGGCACCCCTCAAGGATCTCAAGCGCCGCCTGGAGCAGATTGCCGTCAAGAGCCGCTTGTTGCTGCTGCGTTCCGCGCCTGGCGGCATTGTCGAACTGGCTGCGCGGACGCTGCAGGTGCCGGGCAAGCCATGGCTCGACCTGTCGACCAGTGCCGAGCCGCTGAGCATGGAGGCGTTGGAGGCGGCCAGCGGTGGCGTGCTGTACTGCGAGGAACTGGCGCGGCTGACGCGCCTGCAACAGAAGAACCTGCTGTTCGCACTCGATCGTCTCGACAAGTTCGAGCTACGCTTGATCGCGGCCACCGACCAAGATGCCGCAAACCTGGCGACCCACGGCTGGGAGGAGGCAGCCTTGCGCCGACTCTCCGAAGTCTGGCTGGCGCTGCCCGGCCTCGCCGAACTGAAGGACGAGATTCCGGATATCGCCAGCCATCTGCTGATCGAACTGGTGGAGGCCGGCCAGGCGCCGCTGCGCCGCTTCAGTACCGGTGCGCTCAACACCCTGCGCCAGCAAGCCTGGCCAGGCGGATATGCCGAGATGAAGAGCGCCATCCGCTCGCTGGCGCTGGCGGCACTGGACGAGGAGATCGACAGCGACGAGATCCGCAGCGTGCTGTTTCCGGAAGCAGCACCTTCTGCTGCCATCATGCTGCCCGGCATGCCGGCCGAGGCCATGGAACTACCGCTGCGGGAGGCACGCGAACTGTTCGAGCGCACCTATTTCGAGCATCATTTGCGTGCCGACGGCGGCAACATGACGCGTCTGGCGGAGAGAACGGGGCTGGAACGTACCCACTTGTACCGAAAGCTGAAGGACCTGGGCCTGCGCGGCGGCAAGGGAGAAGAATAGAACCATGCACATCGTCATCCTCGGCGCCGGACAAGTCGGCACCAGTGTTGCCGAGGCGCTCGCCTCGGAAGCCAACGACATCACCATCGTCGACCAGAATCGCGACAGTCTGGCCCAGATCGCCGACCATCTCGACGTGCGCACCCTGGCCGGCAATGCGGCCTATCCCTCGGTGCTGCGCGAAGCGGGAATCGAGGACGCGGACATGCTGGTAGCGGTAACACAGTCGGACCAGACCAACCTCGTCGCCTGCAAGATCGCTCGCAACCTGTTCAACGTGCCGACACGCATTGCCCGCCTGCGCTCGCCCGATTTCCTCGACGACGAACTGCTCTCCAACGACAACTTCGCGGTCGATTACGCGATCTGTCCGGAGCAGGAGATCACCGAGTACATCGGCAAGCTGATCGAGTTTCCCACGGCGCTGCAGGTGCTGGAGTTCGCGGAAGGCCGGGTGACGCTGGTCGGTGTGCGCGCCAATCCCGGTGGCCTGCTGGTCGGACAGCCGATCCGCGCCATGCGCGAACATCTACCCAAGGACATCGATGCGCGCATCGCCGCCATCTTCCGCGAGCATCAACCCGTCGATCCTGATGGCGACACGGTGATCGAGCCGGGCGACGAGGTCTTCGTGCTCGCCGCAAGCGAGCACATCAGGCCAGTGATGCGGGAACTGCGGCGCATCCAACAACCGGTCAAGCGCGTCATGATCGCCGGCGGCGGCAACATCGGCTCGCGTCTTGCCGGCCTGTTGCAGGACCGCTACGAAGTGAAGGTCGTCGAAGTCGACCGTAACCGGGCCGAGGTCATCGCCGCCAAACTCGACAAGGCGCTGGTACTGGTTGGCGAGGCCACCGACGAGAATGTCCTGGTGGAGGAGAACATCGACGAGATGGACATGTTCCTCGCCCTGACCAACGACGACGAGGACAACATCATGGCCGCCTCGCTGGCCAAGCGGCTCGGCTGCCAGCGCGTGCTGGCGCTGATCAACCGCCGCGCCTACGCCGACATGGTCCAGGGCGGACCGATCGACATCGGCCTCAGTCCGGCGCAAGTATCGATCGGCACGCTGCTCACCCACGTTCGCCAGGGCGACGTGACGCGGGTGCACAGCCTGCGCCGGGGGGCCGCCGAGGCGCTCGAGCTGGTGGCGCACGGCGATGCCAAGAACTCCAAGGTGGTCGGCAAGCGCATCGACGAACTGCCGGTGATCAAGGGCGCCCATATCGGCGCCATCGTCCGCGGCAGCCAGCCGTTCGACATCATCGGCGCGGATGGCATGCCCAAGGGGCGCTCGACGCAACGGGTCATCATTCCCCATCACGATACCGTGATCGAGAGCGGCGACCACGTCATCGTCTTCTGTACCCGCAAGCGACAAGTGAAAGCGGTGGTCAAGCTGTTCCAGGTCGGCGCATTGTTTTTTTAGTCGGCAACAATGCGCTTTCTGCCAGTCGTCAACGCGCTCGGCGTCATCGTCTTTCTGTTCGGCCTCAGCATGCTGGCGCCGGTCGGCGTGTCCTGGTATTTCGACGACGGCGCCCAGGCTGCCTACGACGAGGCGCTGCTGCTGACGCTGTTTGTCGGTGCGCTGCTCTGGGTCGTAACCCGGCGGCGGCGTGTCGAACTGCGCGTGCGCGACGGCTTTCTGCTGGTGGCGCTGACCTGGGGTCTCCTGCCGGTATTCGGCGCCGTGCCCCTGTTCACGCAAATCGAAGGCCTTTCGTTCACCGACGCCTATTTCGAGGCGACCTCCGGCCTGACCGCCACGGGATCGACGGTATTGTCCGGCTTGGACAACCTGCCCATTTCGATCAATTTCTGGCGCACCTTCCTGCACTGGCTTGGCGGCATGGGCGTCATCGTGCTGGCGGTGGCGGTGCTGCCGCTGCTCGGCATCGGCGGTCGCCAGTTGTTCAAGGCCGAAACGCCGGGCCCGATGAAGGAGGCCAGCCTGACACCGCGCGTCGCCGAAACCGCCAAGGGCCTGTGGCTGGTGTACGTGCTGCTCACCTCGGCCTGCGCCATCGCTTTCACACTGGCGGGGATGGACGGATGGGATGCCGTCATGCACGCGTTCAGCGTCATGGGACTCGGCGGCTTTTCCACCAAGGACGCCAGTCTCGGCCATTTCAACAGCGTCCCGATCGAACTGGTGGCGATGACGTTCGCGCTCCTCTCCGGCATCAACTACGCGACGCATTTCCTCGCCATGCACGGCAAGACGCTGAAGCCCTACCTGCGCGATGCCGAGATCCCCTTCTACCTCGGCGTGCTCGCCACCAGCATCATCGGACTGACGATCTATCTGGTGTCGTTCGACATCTACGACGGTCCGCTGACGGCGGTGCGTTACGTCGCCTTCCACTGCATTTCGCTCGCCACGTCGCTGGGCTTCGCCACGACGGACTACGGTCTGTGGCCGATGTTCGGGCAGCTCTGGATCCTCTTCCTCGGCAGCTTCCTTGCCTGTTCCGGCTCCACCGGCGGCGGCATCAAAATGATGCGCGCCATCATTCTCTATCGCCAGGTCTACCGCGAGGTGTTGCGCGCCATGCACCCTCGCGCCATCCATCCGGTGCGCCTGGGCGGCGCCGTGGTGCCGGATACCGTGCTGCACGCCGTCCTGGCGTTCAGTTTCATCTACATGGTGATTGTCGTCATGCTGACGCTGGTCATGGTCGCCTCCGGCCTTGAACTGGTCACCGCCTTTTCTGCCATCGTGGCGACGCTCAACAACACCGGCCCCGGGCTTGGCGTCGTCGGCCCGGCAAGCAACTTCTCGCCGCTGAACGATTTTCAGACCTGGGTATGCGCGGCCGCCATGATCCTGGGCCGCCTGGAGTTGTTTACCGTTCTCGTCGTGCTGACGCCGGCCTTTTGGCGCAAATAGGCGGCGCGCGGGTGGCGTACTACCACGGCTGACTTTTGCCAGTGCAAATTGACGCCTTTTTTGCGGACACTGTAGGACACTACGCGCTTCCTTTCATCGGAGGGCGCTTGTGTCCCCGCATCGGTTCAAGAACGATTTAGCAGCCAACACGCTTTGTGGCGTCACGAAGGGGGCTGCCCTGCCGCAAACCGTGCGGAAGCGCGACGTGCGCAGCGCCTACAGCCGTGTGCTGCGGAAACCTGATCCGAACCCGTTCCAGCCAGCGTGCATCCTGACCGAGACGCGGGTCGGCTACCGTCATCAACCCTGACCGACAATGCGATTCCTTTCCGTCTTCAACGCGCTGGGAGCCATCATCTTCGTCTTCGGACTGACCATGCTGGTGCCGGTCGGTGCCTCGTGGATGTTGGACGACGGCGCACAGACGGCGTACGACGAAGCAATTTTCGCCACCCTGCTGGCAGGCCTGATTCTCTGGGCATCCACGCGCCGCCGCCAGCGCGCCGAACTGCGCGTACGCGACGGCTTCCTGCTGGTGACGCTGACCTGGATGGTCGTACCCATCTTCGGCGCCCTGCCGCTGCTGATCCAGATCCCCGGGCTGTCGCTTACCGACGGTTACTTTGAATCCGTTTCCGGCCTGACGACAACGGGCTCCACCATCCTCACCGGCCTCGACGGGCTGCCCTTGTCGATCAACCTCTGGCGCACCTTCCTGCACTGGCTGGGCGGCATGGGCGTGATCGTGCTGGTCGTCGCCGTGCTGCCGCTGCTCGGCATCGGCGGCCGGCAGATCTTCAAGGCGGAGACACCGGGGCCGATGAAGGAAGACAGTCTGACGCCGCGCATCGCCGAGACCGCCAAGGGTCTCTGGTCCGTCTATGTCATGCTGACCGTCGCCTGCATGGCGTCGCTCTGGATGGTCGGCATGGACGGCTGGGACGCCGTGATTCACGGCTTCAGCATCATGGGGCTGGGGGGATTTTCCAGCCACGATGCCAGCCTGGGCTATTTCAACAACGTGTCGGTGGAAATTGTGGCCATGGTGTTCGCCCTGCTGGCCGGGCTCAACTTCGCAACCCACTTTCTCGCTTTTCGCCATCGAAGCTTCAGGCCCTACCGGCACGACGCGGAGATCCCGTTCTTCTTCGGCATACTGATCGTCAGCATTCTGGCGCTGACTTTGTATTTGCGGCAATTCGGTGTGCACGACGGCTTCTGGGACACGATGCGCTACGCCGCCTTCCATTCCATTTCGCTGGCCACGTCGCTGGGGCTGGCGATCACCGACACGGCAGCCTGGCCGATGTTCGCCCAGGTCTGGGTGCTGTTCCTCGGCAGTTTCGTCGCCTGCTCGGGCTCAGCGGGTGGCGGCGTCAAGATGATGCGCGCCATCCTGCTCTACAAGCTGGTATTCCGCGAGATCCTGCGGGCGATGCATCCGCGCGCGGTCTATCCGGTACGGCTGGGTTCCCGGACGGTCGGCGAATCGGTGCTGCACTCGGTGCTCGCCTTCAGCTTCATGTACACGGTCATCGTCGTCATGCTGTCGCTGCTGCTCGCCGGCTCGGGACTGGAACTCGTCACGGCCTTTTCGGCCGTCGTCGCGACTGTGAACAACACCGGTCCCGGACTCAATAGCGTCGGCCCGGCCGGCAATTTCGCAGCCTTGACCGATTTCCAGAAGTGGGTGTGCACCTTCGCCATGATCATCGGCCGCCTGGAGATATTCACCGTCCTCGTCGTGCTGACGCCGGCCTTCTGGAAGAAATAGGCGGCGCGCAGCTGGCGTACCGCCACGGCTGACTTTTTCGTTTACACCTTTTTTACGCGCCCCGTAGGACACTGCCCGCTCCGTCTCCAGGCCCGGATCCCACGTGCCCGCTTTCAGATCCCGTAGAGGCCATGCCGTCGCCATCGTGCTCTGCGCGCTGACGACACTCGTCGCGTTGCCGCTGCGCGGCTGGCTGGATCAGGCCAACATCGTCATGCTCTTCCTGCTGACGGTATTTTTCGTGGCGGTGCGTCTCGGGCGCGGCCCGGCGGTGCTGGCGGCCTTTCTCAGTGTCGGCCTGTTCGATGTCTTTTTCGTGCCGCCGCACTATTCGTTTACCGTGGCGGACGCCCAGTACCTGGTTACCTTCGCCGTCATGCTGGCGGTCGGCCTGATCACCACGCACCTGACGGCGCAACTTGCCGAGCGGCGCGTAGCGGCCCAGGCGCGCGAGCGCGAGACCCGGGCGCTCTACGAACTGGCGCGTGACCTCGGGGCGACGCTCACGTTCCACCAGGCTGCCGAGGTGCTAGACCGCCACCTGGTCAGCCTTGGCATGAAGTCGAAGCTGCTGATCGCCGAGTCGCTGGATCAGGCGGCGGAACTGACGGCCTATGGTGCGCTCCGACTCGGCCCGGCCGACCTGACGCTGGCGCGCTGCGCATTCGACGGCAGGCGTATTTTCGAGGACTACGCGATCGTCTGCCTGCCCTTCGCGGGCGTCACGCGCCTGCGCGGCGTCCTTGTCGTCGCGCCGACGGAGCGCGCGAAGTCGCTGCCGGCGGGCCTGCTCGATGCCGCCGCTTCGCTGGCCGGCATCACCGTCGAGCGCATCCATTACACCGAAGTGGCACAACGCAGCGAAGTGGATATCCGGACCGAGAAGCTGCGTTCCGGCATCCTCTCCTCGATCTCGCACGACCTGCGCACGCCGCTCACCAGCCTCGTCGGGCTGGCCGACACGCTGGCCGACCCGGACCAGACAGACCGCAACGCCGAGCACGCCGCCATCATCCGCGATCAGGCGCATGCCATGCACGGCATGGTCACCAACCTGCTCGACATGGCGCGGCTGCAGGCCGGCGGTGCAGTCCTCAACCTGCAATGGCAACCCTTCGAGGACATCGTCGACTCAAGTACCCGGCTGCTGGCCGACATCCTCGCGCAGCGCCGGCTGGTCGTCGACCTGCCTGCCGACCTGCCGCTGCTGCGCTTCGACGCCGTGCTGCTGGAGCGCGTGCTGTGCAACCTGCTCGAAAACGCCGTCAAGTATTCCGAACCCGGTGCCACCATCTCTCTGGCCGCCGCGGTGCGCAGCGACCGCTTCGAAGTGGGCATCGCCAACGAAGGTGCGGGCTTCCCCGTCGGCCGGCTGGAAGAAGTCTTCGAAATCTTCGTCCGCGGCGCGCAGGAACCCGCCGCGCCGGGAACCGGCATCGGCCTGGCAGTGTGCAAGGCCATCGTCACCGCGCACGGCGGCAGCATCGTCGCCGAGAATGAGCCGAGCATCGCCCGCGTCCGCTTCACCTTGCCGCTCGGCACGCCGCCCAGTGTCGAAGGAGAGCCCGCATGAGCGCGCCGCGCGTGGTGGTGGTGGAAGACGAGCCGCGGATACGGCGTTTCGTCTGCGATGCGCTGCGCGGCGAGGGCTGCCAGCCCATCGAGGCCGGCACGGCGCGCCTGGGCCTTGACGCCGTCGGCGAGCGTGACACACAACTCGTTGTCCTCGATCTCGGTCTGCCCGACATGGACGGCGTCGCCTTCATCCGCGAGTTGCGTTCCTGGTCGCACGTGCCGATGCTGATACTGTCGGCGCGCCTGGCCGAGCAGGACAAGATCGAGGCGCTCGACGCCGGCGCCGACGACTACCTGACCAAGCCCTTCGGTGTCGGCGAACTGCTGGCGCGGGTGCGCGTACTGCTGCGCCGGCGCATCGGCGAGCCGCAGCCCGTGTATCGCTTCGGCGGCGTCGAGGTCGACCTGGCACGCCACGTCGTCCAGCGCGACGGTAACGAGGTGCACCTCACCCAGATCGAGTACCGCTTGCTGGCGGTGCTGCTCGCCGACGCCGGCAAGGTACTGACCAACCGGCACCTGATGCGCGAGGTCTGGGGCAGCTCACAAGCCGACCAGGAGCACTACGTGCGCATCTACGTGCGCCGGCTGCGCCAGAAGCTGGAGCGCGATCCGTCGCGCCCGGCGCACCTGCTCACCGAAACCGGCGTCGGCTACCGTTTCCAGCCCTGAACCCCGGCATGCGCTTCCTGCCCGTCTTCAATGCCCTCGGCCTGATGCTGATGCTGTTCAGCGTGACCTACCTGCTACCGATCGCCACATCGATCTATTTCTCCGACGACACCTGGATCCAGTTCGTCGACGCCATGCTGGTGGCGTTCGTTTCCGGCACTGTGCTCTGGGCGGCGACCCAGCGTTTCGAGCGGGAGCTCAAGCCGCGCGACGGCTTCCTGCTGGTGACGCTGGCCTGGCTGCTGATGGCGGGCATCGGTTCGGTGCCGCTGATGCTGGTCGACGAACATTTGTCCTTCACCGATGCCTTCTTCGAGACGATTTCCGGCCTGACCACGACCGGCGCTACGGTACTTACCGGACTCGAGAATTTGCCGCCGGCCGTCAACCTGTGGCGGCACGAACTCAACTGGCTCGGCGGCATGGGCATCATCGTCCTGGCCGTCGCCATCCTGCCGCTGCTGGGCGTCGGCGGGATGCAGCTTTTCAAGGCCGAGACGCCGGGGCCGATGAAGGACACCAAGCTCACGCCGCGCATCGCCGGCACCGCCAAGGCCCTCTGGTCGGTCTACTTCGCCCTCACCGTGTTGTGCACACTCAGCCTGCGTGTCGCCGGCATGGGCTGGTTCGACGCCGTCTGCCACGCCTTCTCGGTTCTGTCGCTCGGCGGCTTTTCGACCTACGACGCCAGCGTCGGCCAGTTCGATTCGCCGGCCATCGAGGCCGTGCTGATCGTGTTCATGGTCATTGCGGCCATCAACTTCGCCAGCCACTTCGTGGCCTGGCGCGGACGATCGTTCGGCGCCTACCGGCGCGATGGCGAGGCGCGCGCCGTGGTCATGCTGCTGCTGGTTTCCATCCTCATTTGTTCGGGCTACCTCTGGTGGCGCGGCACCTACGCGGAATTCGCAACGGCCCTGCGCCACGTCGCCTTCAATCTGGTGTCGATCGCCACCGACTGCGGCTACGCCAGCCAGGACTTCGACAAGTGGCCGATCTTCGTGCCGCTGTGGATGTTGTTCCTGTCGTGCGTCACGGTCAGCTCCGGATCGACCGGCGGCGGCATCAAGATGGTGAGGACGCTTATCCTCGCGCAACAGGGTCTGATCGAACTCAAGCGCCTGGTGCACCCGCATCTGGTCGCGCCCTTGCGGCTGGGGGCAATGACGGTATCGCAGCAGATCGCCGGCGCGATCCTCGGCTTCATCTTCCTGTACATCCTGGCGCTGGGGGAACTCACGCTGTTTCTGGTCGCCTCCGGGCTGGACTTCGTCTCGTCGATCTCGGCCGTCATCGCCTGCATCAACAACATGGGTCCGGGCCTGAACGTGGTGGGTCCGGCGCAGAACTACCAGTCGCTGACCGACTTCCAGAAGTGGGTGCTGGCCTTCGCCATGTTGATCGGCCGCCTGGAGGTCATGTCAGTGTTCGTGTTGTTCACGCCGGCCTTCTGGAGAAAGTAGGTGGCTTTCCGCCACGGCTGACAACGCGCCTGTGCAAGCAGGCAATATCATCTGGCGAAGCGAAACTGGTTGGACGCCCGCAGGGCGGCACTTTTCCGCCCATGCGATAATCGCGGCCATTCAACCGGATCTTCGACCATGGCCCGTCCCGAGAACGACACTTTCCTGCGTGCGCTGCTGCGCCAGCCGACCGACTACACGCCCACCTGGCTGATGCGCCAGGCCGGCCGCTACCTGCCGGAGTATTGCGAAACGCGCAAGCGGGCCGGCAGTTTCCTGCAACTGTGCAAGTCGCCGACATTGGCCTGCGAAGTCACCCTGCAGCCGCTGGCCCGCTACAACCTCGATGCCGCGATCCTGTTCTCCGACATCCTGACCGTGCCCGACGCGATGGGTCTCGGCCTCTACTTCGCCGAAGGCGAGGGCCCGAAGTTCGAGCGGCCGCTGCGCGAGGAGTGGGCGATTCGCGACCTTGAAGCGCCCGATCCCAATGTGCATCTGCGCTACGTGATGGACGCGGTCGCCGAGATCCGCCGCGCGCTCAACAACACCGTGCCGCTGATCGGTTTCTCCGGCTCGCCCTTCACTCTGGCTTGCTATATGGTCGAGGGCGGTGGCTCCGAGGACTACCGCACCATCAAGTCCATGCTCTACAGCCGGCCCGACCTGCTGCATCGCATCCTCGACGTGACGACCACCGCGGTGACCGACTACCTCAATGCCCAGATCGAATCGGGTGCGCAAGCGGCGATGATCTTCGATACCTGGGGCGGCATGCTTCCGGCCTGGGCGTACAAGGAATTTTCGCTAGCCTACATGCAGCGCATCGTCGCCGACCTCAAGAAGGTGCATGACGGCGAGCGCGTGCCGTCCATCGTTTTTACCAAGGGCGGCGGCCAGTGGCTGGAATCCATCGCCGCCATCGGCGTCGATGCGGTCGGCCTCGATTGGACTACCGATCTCGGCGAAGCACGCCGCCGCACTGGCGATCGTATTGCGCTGCAAGGCAACCTCGACCCGGTCGCGCTGTTCGCGACGCCTGACGGCGTCGCGCGCGAAGCGCGGCGGGTGCTGGACAGTTTCGGCAATCATTCCGCGAACAGCGGCCACGTCTTCAATCTGGGCCACGGCATCTCGCAATACGTCGATCCCGACAGCGTCGCCGTGCTGGTCGACACCGTGCGTCAGTTCAGCCGCGGCTTTCACGGTGACGCAACCGTCAAGGACTGATTTCGTCGGCGTTCCGGGGTCGTGCCGACGTACTCTCCCATCGGGTGCGGAATTTCGGACTGGCCCTCCCACAAGGCTGATGCAGCAAGGCTTGCCGAGAGGGGTTGACAAACCACTTATTCACAGTTCCAGCTCGAACTTCCCGATAGGGCGCGTCAAACCCATATCGTGGCCAGTGAATTGCCAACACAATGTATTTAAACGGTTTTTATTCGCCTAAAAATTACGCAAGTGTTAAATTCCCTTTACAGGACCGTCATTTAGCGTTTTGCGGCTGGCATTGCTAACAAACTTATCCACAGTATTTGTGGGTAAGCAATTTATTGAGCCATACCAATCAGTTAGGGCCGATTACGGAAGTGGTGTCGAACTAAGCCGACCAAGCTCTTGATCAACCATTACCGAAGTCCTGTGTAGTCTATGACCTTCGTACAGGTTGCGCTCGATGTTCCGTTGCCGCGGTTGTTCGACTACCGCGCAGACGATGCGTCCGTCGCCGATATCGGGCGACGCGTGACCGTTCCTTTCGGTTCCGGAACGAAGACCGGACTGATTGTCGGCATCGCCGAAATCTCTGATCAGCCACCGGAAAAACTGAAACCGGCCGAAGCGGTCCTGCGCGACATGCCGCCGCTGCCTGCTGACTGGCTGGCGCTGTGCGAATTTTGCGGCCGCTACTACCAGCATCCGCTCGGTCAGGTCATGGCCTTCGCCCTGCCGCCGATGTTGCGCAAAGGCAAGCTGCCGAAGGCGCGCAAACCAAAAGTCAGCCGTGGCGAGACGCCACCTGACGCCGTGATGCCCGCACTCTTGCCCGAGCAACAGGCGGCGGTGGAAGCGATCACTTTGGCGCGTGGCTTCGAGACCTTCCTGTTGCACGGCGTCACCGGCAGCGGCAAGACCGAGGTGTATCTGCGCGCCATCGACGTCGTGCTCGCCGCCGGCAAGCAGGCGCTGATGCTGGTGCCGGAGATTGCACTGACGCCGCAGCTCGAACAGCGCGTGAGTGAGCGCTTCCCGGGCGCCCACATTGTCTCCGCGCACAGCGGTATCGCCGATGCGGCGCGCGCACGCGGCTTTCTCGATGCGCTGGAGGGCCGGGCGGACATCGTGCTCGGCACCCGCCTCTCGGTTTTCCTGCCGCTACCGCACCTGGGGCTGATCGTCGTCGACGAAGAGCACGACGCCTCCTTCAAGCAGCAGGAAGGCCTGCGCTACTCGGCGCGCGACGTGGCCGTGTTCCGCGCCAAGCAGCGCGACATTCCCATCGTGCTCGGTTCGGCGACACCGGCGCTGGAAACCTTCCACCACGCGATCTCGGGCCGTTACCACCTGCTCGAACTCCACCACCGCGCCGTCGCCGAAGCGCCGCCCGTGGTGCGCACCATCGATACGCGCAGAGAGAAGTTGCAGGACGGCATGAGCGCCGCGCTGATCGAAGCGCTGGCCGAACGACTGGCGCGCGGCGAACAAAGCCTGGTCTTCCTCAACCGGCGCGGCTACGCCCCCGTGCTCGCCTGCCCGGCCTGCGGCTGGGTGTCGCGCTGCCGCCGTTGCGCCGCCAACATGGTCCTGCATCTGGCCGACAAACGCCTGCGCTGCCACCACTGCGGCCTCGAAGCCGGCATCCCGCGCGCCTGCCCGGACTGCGGCAACCAGGACATACACCCCTTCGGTCGCGGCACGCAGCGGCTCGAATCGGCGCTGAGTGAGCGCTTCCCCGAGGCGCGCATCCTGCGCATCGACCGCGACTCCGCCAGCACGCCGAAGAAATGGCAGGCGCTCCTGGCCGCGATTCATGCCGGCGAAGCGGACCTGCTGATCGGCACCCAGATGATGGCCAAGGGTCACGACTTTCCGCGCCTGACCCTGGTCGGCGTGGTCGGCGCCGACGCCGCGCTGTTCGCCGCCGACTTCCGCGCACCTGAACGCCTGTTCGCGCAACTCATGCAGGTAGGCGGTCGCAGCGGCCGCCACGACCTGCCCGGCGAAGTGCTGATCCAGACCGAATACCCGACGCATCCGCTCTACCGCGCGCTGGTCGATCACGACTACGCCGCCTTCGCCCGCACGCAACTCGACGAGCGGCAGATGGCCGGCTTCCCGCCGTTCTCCTTCCAGGCCATGCTGCGCGCCGAGGCCCGCGACATGTCGCAGTCGCTCGACTTCCTCGCCGCCGCGCGCGATGCTGCGGTTTTGCTGGCCGGCGAAGCGGTGGCGCTCTACGACCCCGTGCCGATGCGGCTCGCCCGCCTGAAAAACCTCGACCGTGCGCAACTACTGGTCGAGTCGCAAAGCCGCCCGGCGTTGCAAACCTTCCTCACCGCGTGGAACACGCGCCTGCACGAACTGAAGGCACCGCGCGAACTGCGCTGGCACCTCGACGTCGATCCTGCGGAGTACTGAGCGGAAAAGTCAGCCGTCGCAGGACGCCACACTCCGCGAATATTCCGAACTCAGCCTTGCGGGGCCGTGCGCTGTATGGAGACGTTGCTCAAGTACCACTTGACCAGCCACATTGCCGTCCAGGGAATGGGAATGATCAGAACGCACGACAGCAGAAACGCAAACGAACGCCAAAGAATGTTCCAGCCGCTGCCGAGAAATTCGACGTGGAAATCGTCGCCTTCGATCTGCCGACAGCCCCATCTGATCAAGGCGGCGGCGACCCACGCCCACCCGATGATCGTCACGACCGAAACTGTGAGCAGCACTGTCCAGCCGAGCAAAGGCCAGTACTTGCCGACGAAGGCCAGCTTCGTGCCGCTACTCAGAACGATGTTTCGCCAGAACCACCTGGCGATGAGCAACGTAAAGTAGCAACCCACCGCCGCGAAGAGCCAGAAAAGCAGCAGGTAGCCGGCTTCCATCGCTCCGCGCTCGGCGAATGAAAGCACCATGGTTGCCATGAAGGGAAACCATATCTGGCCGCCTTCGCCGGAAAATGAAACCTCGCTTTCGCCCTTGATCCTGAGCTTGCCGACACACCAGCGATAAAACCAGGTGCAGATCCAGGGCGCCGGAATGATCAGGGCCGAGAGTATCGAGGTCAGCAGTCCTCGACCGAAAAACTCCAAAGGAGTTGCCGTAAATTCCACATCTGCCGCAATGCTGCCGCTTTCCTCTGCGCTCATCGTGCTCCCCTTGTAGAACCTGGTTGCCGTGCGGGTCTGCTCGGCCTCTCTCGTTGGGGACACTGTTTTCTGGAAATGGAAACAGCATTATGCACGAGGGGTTGTCCGTTTCCAGAACCTCGACCGTGCGCAACTGCGCTGGCACCTCGACGTCGATCCGGCGGAGTACTGAACAAAAAGTCAGCTGTCGCGGGACGCCGGCTGGCGAAACCCGACGTTGTCCGGAAGCGGATGCGCCACTGGCCCCGACAATTTCCTGGCGAGACCTAATTCATGCTGCCGAGCGCCGTCGCCATCAACCCCGCGCCCATCAGTCCAACCGCGACAAAAGCCAGCCGGCGGAGATTGGGGGGGCTCAGCGGCGGCGGATAGCGGCGCCCGAGGAAGGTTGCCGCCACGACGAGCGGGGTGGCGGCGGCAAAAGTCAGCCAGACCTGCGCATCCAGACCGCCTTGCATGCCGACGGCGGCGACGCGAATGGCTGCCGAGCAAGCGAACATTGTGACGAGGGTGCTGCGTACCACCACTTGCTCCAGCGGCTGCCGGTAAAGATGAAACACCAGCGGCGGCCCGGAAAAACCGAACAGGCCACCGAACAGGCCGGCGAACGCGCCCGCTGCAACGTTGGCGGTCGGCGAGCTGAGCCGGTCGCGGCGCACCGGCTTGACCGCCAGGACGGCGCAACCGGCGGTGATCGCCGTGCCCAGCAGGAACTGCAGCAGCGTGCTGGCGCTGCGACTCAGGTAGTCGAGGAGCCAGACGCCCCCGTAGATCGCCGGGATCATGCCGAGCAAAAGGGCGCCTAGCGCCCGCCGATCGAGGTGGTGCAGTTTGCCGGCCAGCACCAGCGGGCTGTTGAGCAGGGTCAGCAGGCTCACTGCAACCGCCGCCGTGCCAAGCGGCATCAACTGAAAGCCGCTGGCCGCGCCGAGGGCGATCATGCCCATGCCGAAACCGGTGACCGTCTGAAAGTAGGTGGCGAACGCGATGGCGCCCAACATCGCCACAAGAGAGGTGTCCATGCCGTCGCTTGTCCAATAACCTGGGAAAAGTCAGCCGTCGCGGGACGCCACCTGGCGACCGCCGAGCACGAACCAGCCGTAGGCGGCGGCCTGGAAGGCGATGAGGGCGCCGAAGGCCCGGCGGTAGGCGTCGGGCGTGCTCATGCCTTGGGCGATGAACAGATCTACGAGGGCGCCGATGCCCCACTGGATGCCGAAGGCGCCGATAAAGGTCCCGAGGTTGAGCGCGGTGTTCACGCGGCCGGAAAGTTCGCGCGGGAAATGGCCGGCGAGCAGGGCGTAGGCGAGGTTGCTGACCGAGAAGACGAGGCCGAGCACGAACCATTGCAGATGGCTGGAGCCGATGCCCAGCCGCACTGCTAGCAGCGTGACGATGCCGACGCCGAGGCCGACCTTGAGGATCGTTTCCGGGTCGATGCCCATGTGCTTGAGGCGGACGACGAAGGCGGCGATGGAGAGGAAGCCGATCAGCATGGCGACGCTGGTTAGCAGCAGATGGAAGGCGGCCTGATCGCGCGTATAGCCTTCGACCTCCATCAGCCAGGGCACGGCCCAGAGGCCGGTGAGCGCCATGAAGCCACCGATCACGGCGATTGCCTGCGGTGCGAAGCGCCAGAAGACGCGGTGCTTGAGGATGCCGCCGAGGGCATTGAGCTGGTCGCGCAGCTTTTCGTGATGGGTGCCGGTCGGCCGCTCGGGGGTGGCGAAGATCAGCCCCGCCACCATGAACACCAGCATGGCGACGGCGATGAAGACGCCGCGCCAGCCGAGCACGGGCAGTGCCCAGCCGACCGGCGTGGTGGCCGCCAGCGCACCCAGGCCGCCGGCCGCCATCACTGCGGCGTTGAGCGAGGCCTGTCGTTCGGCCGGGAACCAGAGCGAGAAGGCCTTGAAGCTGCCCATCAGGCAGGCCGAGACGCCGAGCCCGATCATCGCCCGCCCGGCCACCAGCCCGGCGAGGTTGCCGGAGAGGCCGAAGGTCAGGGTGCCCGCAGCGGCGATCAGCAATAGCGCCGCCTCGACCTTGCGCGGACCGTAGCGGTCGAGCAGCACGCCGAGCGGCAACTGGAAGGCGCCGAAGCCGAACAGGTAGGCGGAGGTGAGCAGGCCGAGGTCGGCCGGCGACAGCGCGAGTTCGTTTGTCAGTTCGGGCGCGATGACGGCATTGACGTTGCGCAGCAGGTACGAAAAAAAGTAGCCGACCGCGAAGGGCGTGAAAACGCGCAGCCAGGGGTTGATCATGGCTGCCACAACCAGGCCGCGCCGCGCACGCCGGACGAATCGCCGTGGCGGTTTTTCAGCAACCGCGTGGCGACGTGATCCGAGAATACGTGGGCGCGCCACAGTTCCGGTACGGTTTCGTAGAAGCGATCGATATTCGACAGTCCACCGCCGAGCACGATGGCATCCGGGTCGAGGATGTTGATCACCAGCGCCAGCGCGCGGGCGAGGCGGCTTTCGTAGCGCGCCAGTGTTGCTTCGCATTCGGCGTCGCCGGCGGCGGCGCCGGCGACGATTTCCTCCGCGCTGGGTGGCGTACCGCCACGGCTGACTTTTGAATCGCGCGCCATGCCCGGTCCCGACAGGTAGAGCTCGATGCAGCCGCGCCGGCCGCAATAGCATTCGGCGTGATGGCGTTCGCCCGGCATCGGGTTGTGGCCCCACTCGCCGGCGATGGCGTTGGCGCCGACCAGCGGCTGGCCGCGCACGACGATGCCGCCGCCGACGCCCGTGCCGAGGATCACGCCGAACACCACCTCGGTCCCGGCCGCCGCGCCATCGACGGCCTCGGACAACGCGAAGCAGTTGGCGTCGTTGTCGATGCGCACCTCGCGTTGCAGCGCGGCCTCCAGGTCGCGGCGCAGCGGCTGGCCGATCAGCCAGGTCGAGTTGGCATTCTTGATCAATCCGGTGACGCGCGACTCGGCACCGGGAATGCCGATGCCGACCGTGCCGCGCTGGCCGAGCTCGTCCTCGGCCGCACGCACCAGCCCGGCAATCGCGGCCACCGTGCCCGGATAGTCGCCACGCGGCGTCGCGACGCGCCGGCGCAGCAACTCGCCACCGCCGTCGTCCAGCGCGACGATTTCCGTCTTGGTGCCTCCGAGGTCGATACCCAGCCGCATGGCGTCATTTTGGCATGTAGGCCCAAGTCTGCGAGAATCGCGCCCATGGCTGACGAAAACATCATCGAGGTCCAGGACCTCTATTTCTCCTACGGCGACAACCGGGTACTGCACGGCCTCGACCTGCGCGTTCAGCGCGGCAAGGTGGTCGCCATCCTCGGCGTTTCCGGCTCGGGCAAGAGTACGCTGCTCAAGCTGATCGGCGGCCAGATCAAGCCGCAGCACGGCACGGTGCGCGTGAACGGCGAGATCGTCGGCGATATGGACAGCGACGGCCTTTATGCGCTGCGTCGCGAGATGGGCATGATGTTCCAGAGCGGCGGCCTGTTTTCCGACATCAGCGTGTACGAGAACATCGCCTTTCCGTTGCGCGAGCTGACCGATCTGCCCGACGACCTCATCCATCGCATGGTGTTGATGAAGCTGCATGCGGTCGGACTGCGCGGCGCCAGCACGCTGATGCCCAACGAGCTGTCGGGCGGGATGGCGCGCCGCGTGGCGCTGGCGCGCGCCATCGCGCTCGATCCGCAACTGATCATGTACGACGAACCCTTCGCCGGCCTCGACCCGATCTCGCTCAACGTCATCGCGCACTTGATCCGCTCGCTCAACGACGCGCTCGACGTGACGTCGATCATCGTCAGCTACGACGTGATGGAGTCCTTGATGGTGGCCGACTACGCCTACTTCATCCACGACGGCGCGCTGGTGGCGGAAGGCACGTCGCAGGAAATCCTCGCTTCGAAGGATCCGTTCGTGCACCAGTTCGTCAACGCCCAGCCCGATGGGCCGGTCGCCTTCCATCACCCGGCCCGGCCGCTGCGCGAGGCGCTGCGCCTGGCCTGAGCGGCCTATTTGCCCAACAAACCCTTCAACAGTTCCTTGCGGGCCTTTTCCTTCAGTTCCTGCTTGACTTCCGTCTTCTTCTCTTCGACCTTGGCCTTGAGTGCGCCGTCGGCGATGGCGGCGAACTCGATCTTGTAGGACAGCTTGTCAAACGGTCCGGTGACGCGCACTGGCACGGTCACGCCTTTCAGGTGTTCGAGATCCTTGGCGCCCTGTCCGCCGGAAGTGCTCACGACGCTGGCCTTGGCCAGGTAGTCGATGGCGCTGCGGCTGACGTCGATGTCGCCGGCGCCGCTCAGCCGCAGGAAGGGCGACTTCATCGACAGGTCGTCATTGCGGGCGACGCCGTCGGCGATCCTGAACGATGCGGTCAGTTCGGAGAAATCCGTCTTGTCGGTCGCCTTGGCCTGTTGCACGGTGTCCTGCCGCGCCGACAGCAGGGCCTTCATTTCCCGGAACTTCTGGGCGAGATTAATGCCCTTGATCGCGCCGTCGCGCAGCGCCAGCGACGCGGCGCCACCGAGCGCACCCTTCATCGCGGCGACCGTATCGCCGTGCGTGGCCAGGTCCAGCCGGACATCGCCCTGCCCCTCGATCAGGTCCTGGTCGGCGAGATCCTTCAGCAGCGGATTGATGCGAACGCCGGTCAGGTTCTCCTGCAAGGTGACGGCATTGCCGTTGGCGTTGACCGACAGCGCGCCGGACAGGGTGCCGTCGTAAAGGTTCATCGAATGCGGCGCGATCTCCAGTTTGCCCTTCCGCGCGTCGATCCTCAGCTTGATGTTGGTGGCCTTGAGGTTGTTGACCTGCAACTGGCCGATGCGCGCGTTGCCATGCACGTTGAGCCCCTTGAGCGCCGACAGGTCGATGCGCGCGTCGCCCTCCTTCTTGCCGTCGGCAGCCGGTTCCTTTTCGCCCGGCTTCGCCGGCGGCAGGTACTTGTCCACATTGAGGTTGTCGATATCGAGATCGAAGCCGAGATCGAGCGGCGAGAATTTGGCGACATCGAACTTGAGCGCGATGCCCGACTCGTCGAAGCTGGTCGAAAGCGCGCCCTTGGCGGACTGTTTTTCCAATTCGGCGTGCAGTTGGCCGGAAATCGGCAGCCGCAGCGTCTTCATCGGCATCTTCGGACTGGCGAGGTCGATGCTGCCGTCGATCTTGTCTATCGCCAGCGTACGCGCCGCGTCGCCGGCCAGGGACAGCTTCGGGATCGCCAGTTTCAGCGCGACACTGTCGTCGCCGCGCTTGCCGGCGAGTGCCAGCGCCAGGTCGTCGATGGCCCAGGCCTGGGTACCGGTGTCGCCGGCGATATGGCCGGTGGCGAAATCGAGTCCGGAAAGCGTCGACGTTTCACCGCTTTG
This sequence comes from Gammaproteobacteria bacterium, assembly GCA_018819515.1. GTDB lineage: Bacteria > Pseudomonadota > Gammaproteobacteria > Burkholderiales > Rhodocyclaceae > Fen-999. The sequence continues at coordinate 207,456 of JAHJPX010000007.1, read as the reverse complement.
CTCGTCGCGCCAGACGAGGCTGGCATTGGTGATCTTCACCGAAGCGACGTCGATCTGCATCGGCTTGCCGGGTGCGGCGGCCTTCTCGGCGGCTTCCGGCGCGTCCGCCTTTTTGCCGGTCAGGTCGGCGATATTGAGCGTGCCGTCCTTGCGCTTGATCAGCGTCGCCCGTGCGCCGTCCAGCTCGACGGCCTCGACGACGATCTTCTGCGACAGCAGCGGCAACACGGCGACCGAGACGCGTGCGCCGTCGATGGCCGCGAATTCGTCGGGACTGCGAAACTCCGACAGCGACACCTTGCCGACCTCGACGCCGACACTCGGCCAGAAGAACAGGCCCAGGTCGCCGTCGATCTTCAAGGTGCGTTCGGTCTTCTCCTGCACCGCGTCGGCCAGTTCGGTCTTGACGCGCTCGGAATCGAACATTGCCAGCAACACCGCGATGGCGCCGATCACCAGGATGGCGAGAATGCCGAGCACGATGCCAACCAATTTAATAGTTTTCATGGCTATGAACCTTGGATAGGAATTCTTGCTAGAGTGCGCCAGCCTAGCAGAAACCTGAAAGGAGGTTGAACCATGAGTGGATTTGTCAAGGAATTCAAGGAATTTGCCGTCAAGGGCAACGTGATGGATCTTGCTGTCGGCGTCATCATCGGCGGCGCGTTCGGCAAGATCGTCAGCTCGGTCGTCGAAGACCTGATCATGCCCATCGTAGGGCGGATTTTTGGCGGATTCGACTTCAGCAACTTCTTCATTGCCCTGAAAGAAGTGCCTCCCGGCGTCGCGATGACGCTGGCGGAAGTAAAGAAGGCCGGCGTGCCGGTATTCGCCTACGGCAATTTCATCACCATTCTGATCAACTTCGCCATTCTCGCCTTCATCATCTTCCTGATGGTCAAGCAGATGAACAAGCTGAAGCGCGAGGAAGCCGCCGCCCCGGCCGAACCGCCGCCGACGCCGGAAGAAGTGGTGCTGCTACGGGAAATCCGCGATTCGTTGAAGAAGTAGTCAGACCCCGTCGGCGACGAACGGGTTGCTTTGCCGTTCTTCGCCGAAGGTCGACATCGGTCCGTGGCCGGGGATGAACTCGACATCGTCGCCCAGCGGCCAAAGGCCCGCCCTGATCGAGCGGATCAGATCGTCGTAGTTTCCGCCCGGGAGGTCGGTGCGGCCGATCGAGCCGGCGAACAGTACGTCGCCAACCAGCGCCAGATTCGACGGGCGATGGAAGAACACCACATGGCCCGGGGTATGGCCGGGCGTGTAGATCACTTCCAGCACGACCTTGCCGAAGCTCACCGTGTCGCCGCCCTCCAGCCAGCGGTCGGGTGCAAATGGTGCCACCCTGCCGGGAAAACCGAACATGCGCGCCTGGTCGACGAGCTGCCTGATCCAGAACTCGTCGCCGCGCTGCGGGCCTTCGATCGGGATCGACAGCCGCTCCGCCAGTTCCGCCGCGCCGCCCGCATGGTCGATGTGGCCGTGGGTAAGCAGAATCTTGACGATGGTCACGCCGTGCCGGGCGGCCGCGGCGACGATGTCCTCGATGTCGCCGCCGGGATCGACCACGGCGGCCTGCTTCGTTTCTTCGCACCAGAGCAGCGTGCAGTTCTGGGCGAAGGCGGTAACGGGGATGATCTGGTAGTTCATGCGGCGATTTTACAGGCCCTCAAAGCCCCCTGGCCCAGGCCGGCCGCAGCCGCGCGTGATCGGGATCGGCGATGGCGGCGCGCAGTTGTTCCAGCAGACGCTGTTTGTCGGCGCCGAGCGTGCCTTTCAGGATCAGCCAGTTCGAGGCGTGGTCGCTGCGGAACACGGTGCGCTTCAATTCGAGCCGCGACAGGAAGCGTTCCATCTCCCGCATCAGTTCCATCACCGATAATGGCTCCCAGCCGGGAAAGCCGGCGCGCAGCCGTTCCTCGCCCTTCGGGAAACTGACCACCAGCGTCGCCAGGTATTCCGGCTGCGCGGCGTTGATCAGGTCGGCCGAATGGTCGGCATGCTGGTCCGAAAGCAGCTTGCCGCCAAGTCCGTTGAGGATCATCACCGAGCGGGTGATGCCGGCTTCGCCGAGTTTGTCGAGCGCGGCCAGCGTCGAGGCCTGCGTCTCGCCCTTGCTGACGCGCGAGAGCACCTCGTCTTCGCCCGATTCGGCACCGATGTAGGCCATGGTCAGGCCGGCCTCGGCAAGGTGGCGTACCGCCACGGCTGACTTTTTCGCGAGATTGCGCGGCAGGCAGTAGGCGGAGATCCGGCGCACACCGGGCAGGTGCGTGCGGATCGCTTCGAGCGCGTTCAGCAGGCGACGCTCCGGCAGCATCAGCGCGTCGCCGTCCGCGAGGAAAACACGCTTTATGCTATCGCCGTACAATTCCCCACAGCAGCGGATGCTTTCCAGTGTTTCGGCTTCGTCGCGGGCGCGGAACTTCTTTTGCGGCGCGGTGTACATCTCGCAGAAGGTGCAGCGGTTCCACGAGCAGCCGTCGGTCAGCGGGATGATCAGCGATTCCGCCTCGCTTGGCGGACGAAACACGGGTTCGATATAGTGGATGGGAAAGGCGGCATCGAGCATGGGCTCAAGTTTGCCTGAACTACGCCCCTGCCGGTGACAAGGTTGTCGATGCCAGTGCAGATGTGGCAGAGTGCGCAGTCCCAAAGTTCCGATTTGACTACCAACAACAGGAGAGCGAAATGACAACAGTAACCTTGGGTGGCAACCCGATCGACGTCGCCGGCAAGTTTCCCCAACCCGGCGACAGCGCCCCGGCCTTTTCCCTGGTCGCGGGCGACCTCAGCGACGCGACGCTGAAGACCTACGCCGGCAAGCGCAAGCTGCTGAACATCGTGCCCAGCCTGGATACCGCGGTCTGCGCAACTTCCACGCGCAAGTTCAACGAAGAAGCCGGCAAACTAGCCAATACCGTCGTGCTGGTCATCTCGGCCGACTTGCCCTTCGCTGCCGGCCGTTTCTGCGCCACCGAGGGGCTGAAGAACGTGGCGCATTTGTCGACCATGCGCGGCCGCGAGTTCATGAAGAACTACGGCGTCGAGATCACCAGCGGTCCGCTGGCCGGCGTCACCGCGCGCGCGGTGGTCGTGCTCGACGAGAACGACAAGGTCATCTACTCGCAAATGGTTCCGGAAATCAAGACGGAACCGGACTACGCGGCGGCGCTCAAGGCGCTCGCCTGAGACCGACGGCCGGCCTCAGGCCGGCTTGACCTCGTCGAGGCCGAACTTGGCGACGCCGAGTTCGGTTTTCACGAGCAGCGGATAGCGGGTTCCGGGAAAATTGCCGTCACGGGCGATGTTGTAGCCTATGACGACGCCGCGCACCGCGCCGATCTTGACCGCCCGACCGATGGCCAGACCGTGACACACAGCGGAATGGACGACGGCACCAATGGCCTGTGCCACATTCTGGTTGTTCCGGCTGGTATGCGCACTGCGGTTCATGTTCGTCCCTGCCTCGTTGTGCTTCCTTACCCTCTATTACGACAGATATAGGCCGGAAGTAAAGGGAAAACAGGACGAACGGAACCCTTCTGTTGCCAAACGGCACAGTCAGGCATCCGTCGCGCGCCAGGCTGCCAGGGCCGCCAGCGCGTCATCAAGGGTGGGCATCAGCACCACGCCTTCGGTTTCTCCGATCCGCGCAACTCCAGTACCGCCCGCCCAGAGTTCGATGCTGGCGTCCAGGCCCATGCGCAACTGCAATAGCAATGCCGGGATCTGCCGCAACGGGAAGGCCGCCGAGAACGAGAGGGCGACCACGTCCGCCCGATGTGCGACCGCTGCCCGGCCGATTTCCAGCAGCGGCGTCTGGGTGCCTAGCGGGATGCATTCGGCGCCTTCGAGCGCGAACAGGGTTTCGGCCATCAGCAGGCCCAGGAGGTGCTGCTCGCCGGGCAGCGTGGTCAGCAGGATGCGCGGCCGGCGGACCCCGGCTGGCAAGGTGGCGATCGACTGGCGCAGCAGGCGCTTGGTCAGCTCGGTGAACAAGTGTTCCTCAAACACCTCGACGCGGCCCTGTTCCCAGCCTTCACCAATACGCTGGGCAAGGGGCGCCACGGTGTCCTGAACAAAACGCTGCAAGCCTTGGCGAGCCAGCCGCTGCTGCATGGCCTGCAAGTAGGCACCACCTTCGTGGCGGCGGACCAGATCGATCAACTCGTCGAGTTCAGGGGTGTGCTCCTCCGGCACGGCCGGACCGGCAGCCATGCGACGCGGCGCCAGCGCCGCCAATTCCTCGTAGGGCGTCGCGATCAGCTTGCCGGGCCGATGGCCCATGTCCATCAGACGCTTGATCAGGCGTAGCCGCTCGACCTGGTCGGCCGAATAGGCGCGGTCGCCATTGCCGTCCCGCTCCGGCGTCGGGAAGCCGTAGCGGCGCTCCCACATGCGCAGCACGTCCTTGGATAGCCCGGTATCGCGCTCGACGGCCGCGATGTTGTAAGTCAGTGTGCTCATATTTGTCCTGAACAATTATTAGACAAAGCGTTGACATCGCCAAATTTCGTCGCTATGTTACGAACAAACGTGCAGTTTGTCTAGGACATTTTGACAGGAGCCCCAACATGAAACGAGACGCCTGGATCGATATCGCCCCCCGTCACCAGCGCATTGCCGTGGTCGGCGCCGGCATTTCCGGCCTGGCCAGCGCCTGGCTGCTCTCCCGCCGCTACGACGTGACCCTGTTCGAGGCGGCCGCTTATCTGGGCGGCCATACCAATACGGTCGACGTGACGCTGGAAGGCATGACCCACCCGGTCGATACCGGCTTCCTGGTCTACAACGAGCGCACCTACCCGAACCTGATCGCGCTGTTCGCCCTACTCGGCGTCGAGAGCGTGCAAACCGAGATGTCCTTCGCGGTCAGCCTGGAGGACCCCGACCTCGAATGGGCCGGCAGCAACCTGGCGACCGTCTTCGGCCAGAAGCGCAACCTGCTGCGCCCGCAGTTCTGGGGAATGCTCGCCGACATCCTGCGCTTCAACCGCGAAAGTCAGGCGTGGCTGGACGCCAATGCCGGCGACCGCCGCAGCCTGCGGGACTACCTCACCGATAACCGCTACTCGGCTGCCTTCTCGGACTGGTACCTGCTGCCGATGGCCGCCGCCATCTGGTCGTGCCCGACCGGCCAGATGCTCGACATGCCCCTCGCCACCTTCATCCGCTTCTGCCGGAACCACGGCCTGCTGCAAGTCTTCGACCGCCCGCAGTGGCGCACCGTGAAGGGCGGCGGCCGTGAGTACGTACGCAAGCTGGCCGCGCAACTCGACGATGTTCGCCTGGCCTGCCCGGTCCGCCGCGTCGAGCGCACGGCGCTCGGCCTGCGCGTCCATCATGCCCATGGCGTCGAGGACTTCGACCAGGTCGTGCTCGCCTGCCACAGCGACCAGGCATTGGCCATCGCCGGCGGCGCGGCCAGCGACAGGCAGCGCGAGGTGCTGGCCGCCATCCGCTACCAGCCCAACCGCGCCGTCCTGCACACCGACCGCGCACTGCTGCCGCGCGACGAGAAGCTGTGGTCGGCGTGGAACTACTTTGCCGCGAGTTCGAAAAATGAGGGCTCACTCGGCGACCAGCCAGTCGGCGTCTCCTACCTCATCAACCGCCTGCAGCCGCTGCCCTTCACTGCACCGGTCGTCGTCACGCTCAACCCGGCGCGCGAACCCGATCCGGCCAAGGTGATCGCCGAGTTCGACTACGACCATCCGATCTTCGACGGCCCGGCCATCGCCGCCCAGCAGCGCCTCGCCGGCGTGCAGGGTGAGCATGGCCTCTGGCTGGCCGGCGCCTGGGGCAGCTACGGCTTCCACGAGGACGGCCTCAAGTCGGCGCTGCGCGTCGCCAACGGTTTGGGCGCATACGCACCCTGGCAGGGCGAGCGCACAGCATCTCGCGCACTGGCGCAGGCGTGACAGCCATGAAGCCGCAACTGCTCGTCGGCCACGTCATGCACCGCCGTTCGCGACCGGTGATCAACGAATTCGTGTACCCGGTGTTCTGCGTGCAACTGCCGCTGACCCGGCTGGCCGAGGCCGGCAATGCGGTGTTGCGCATCGACCGGCCGGGGCTGATGAGCTTCCACCAGAAGGACCACGGCCCGCGCGACGGCAGCCCGCTGCTGCCCTGGATACGCGATCTGCTGCGTCGCCACGGCCTGCCGGTCGACGGCGAAATCCTGCTGCAAACCTTCCCGCGCGTGCTCGGCTACGTCTTCAATCCCGTCAGCTTTTGGTACTGCCACGACCGCGAGGGCAGGCTGGTGGCCGTGCTTGCGGAAGTGAACAACACCTTCGGCGGACACCATGATTACCTGATTTTCAATCCTGACCGCTCGCCGCTGCGCGACGGCCAGGTGCTCGGCAGCAGCAAGGCCTTCCACGTCTCGCCGTTCTGCGAGGTGCAGGGCGAGTATCGCTTCCGTTTCCGCCTGATCGAACAACGGGCCATCGCCCACATCGACTACTACGACGGTGACGACGCAGCCGGCGCGCTGCTGCTCACGTCGATCAGTGGCAGCCGGCTGCCCTGGCGCGTGTCGACGCTGCTCGCCGCCTTCCTGCGCATGCCGCTGCTGACCGTCGGCGTGCTCGCGCGCATCCACTGGCAGGCGCTCAGGCTCTGGATCAAGCGCGTGCCCTTCGTCGGCGCGCACCCACACCCCCAACCCCGACCCATCGAGGAGACAAGCAAATGAACAATGCCCTCACCCTTAGCGGTGCGCCGTCGCTCACCCGTGATACGCGTCTGGTGTTCAGCATGCTCGAAGGCCTGCGCGACAGCCTGCTGGAAGTCCGTCTGCCCGACAACACCACCCACCTGTTCGGTGCTGGTGAGCACTGCGTCACACTGCAGGTGCACGACGAAGCGATGTTCGGCGCGGTGCTGGCGCGTGGCGACATCGGCCTCGCCGAGGCCTACATCGACGGCCAGTGGGACAGCCCCGACCTCACCGCGCTGCTCACCCTGCTGGCGAAGAACCGCGCTGTGCTCAAACGCGCGGTCTACGGCTCCTGGCGCGCGCTGCTCTCGGCGCGGCTGCGCCACTGGCTGAACCGCAACAGCCGCGCGGGCAGCAAGCGCAACATCATGGCGCACTACGACCTCGGCAACGAGTTCTACCGCCAGTGGCTGGACGAGACGATGAGCTACTCGAGCGCGATCTATACCGATGGCGCCGACCTGCCAACGGCACAGCGCGCCAAGTACGGCCGCATCCTGCGCCGCCTCGGCGCGCAACCCGGCGAGCGCGTACTGGAGATCGGCTGCGGCTGGGGCGGCTTCGCCGAGATGGCAAACGATGCCGGCCTCGCCGTCACCGGCCTCACCCTCTCGCCGGCCCAGCTCGAGTGGGCGAAGAGGCGTGTCGCCACGGCTGACTTTCGGTTGCAGGATTACCGCGACACTACTGAGCGCTTCGATCATGTGGTCTCGATCGAAATGTTCGAGGCGGTCGGCGAACGTTGGTGGCCGAGCTACTTCCAGACCGTTGCCAAGGCGCTGAAGCCGGGCGGCCGCGCCGTGGTCCAGAGCATCACCATCCGCGACGACTTGTTCTCCGCCTACCGGCGCGGCACCGACTTCATCCAGCAGCACGTCTTCCCCGGCGGTATGCTGCCTTCGCGTGCGGCCTTCCGCAAGGCGGCGGCAAAGCACGGGCTGGTGGTGAAGGACGAGTTCGCCTTCGGCCGCGACTACGCGCGCACGCTGGCCGAGTGGCGCCACGCCTTCGAATCCAACTGGCCGCAGATCGAGCCGCTCGGTTTCGACAAGCGCTTCCATCGCCTGTGGCGGCTCTACCTCTGCTACTGCGAGGCCGGCTTCCTGGCCGGCAACATCGATGTCGTCCAGTTCGAACTCGGCCATGAATGAACGCCGCCGCACCCTGCTGCTCGCGCTCGTCGCCTGGCCGCTGGCCGGAATGGCGATGGAACCGCCCGCCGGTTTGCGCCGCTGGGGCAGCGGCCAGTTCCGCCGCTTCGGCTTCCTCGTCTACGAAGCCACGCTCTGGGCCGGCGACGATCCGCTGCGGCCGCCGCTGATGCTGCGGCTCGACTACAAGCGCAACATCGCCGGTGTCGACATCGCCGAGGCCAGCGTCAAGGAGATGCGCCGCACCGTCGCCGACGAGGCGCGCCTCGCCGACTGGGGCGCGCGCATGGCGCGCATCTTCCCCGACGTGAAGCCCGGCGACCACATCCTCGGCCACCATCGTCCGGAGGGTGCGGTGTTCATGCAGGGCGAGCGCGAACTCGGGCGTATCGACGACCCCGACTTCGCGCAAGCCTTCTTCGGCATCTGGCTGGACCCGCGCACCAGCGCACCCGAGTTGCGCGCTGCGCTGCTTCGGCCGATGGAGGCCGGATCGTGAGCACCGCGCGCGTGTTCTCCTACGGCCTGCTCGGCCTGCCGCTCGCCTTCGCGGCGCTGCCGATCTACGTCCATGTGCCGCGCTACTACGCCGAGACGGCTGGCATGGAGTTGGCCATGCTCGGCGCCATCCTGCTCGGCGCGCGCCTGCTCGACGCGGGCATCGACCCCTGGCTCGGCTGGCTGGCCGACCGCGTGCCGCGCCCGACCATGGTTGCCGTGGCGCTGCTGCCCTTCGCGGTCGGCTTTGTTGCGCTGCTCAATCCGCCCAACGCCCATGCGGCGCCCTGGCTGCTCGGCTCGCTGGCGCTCACCTACCTCGGCTTCTCGGCCGCCACCGTCGCCTACCAGGCCTGGGGCGCGGATGTCGGCAGCACCTCGCGGCTGCGCACGCGCCTCACTGCGGCGCGCGAAGGCTTCGGGCTCGTCGGCGTGGTGCTGGCCGCCGCCTTGCCGGCCGTGCTGGCCGCAGACTTCGTCACCGGCGTCGAGCGGCTCTCGTGGGTGCTGCCGCCTGTCCTGCTGATGGCCGCGCTCGTCACGTTCTCGCGCGTAGCCGGTGGCGCAAGCCGCAGTCCCATGAAAAGTCAGCCGTGGTGGCACGCCACCCGCGACGCGCTGGCCGACCGGGCCTTCCGCCGCTTGCTGCTGGTGTTCGTCGCCAACGGCATCGCCTCGGCGCTGCCCGCCACGCTGTTCCTGTTCTTCGTCGCCGACGTGCTGCAACTGGAAGCCGCCAGTGGCCCGCTGCTGGCGCTCTACTTCGTCGCCGGCGCCGCCTCGCTGACGCTCTGGGTAAAGCTCGCAGCCCGCTACGGCCGCGTCGCTGCCTGGTTTGCCGCCATGCTGCTCTCGATCATCGCCTTCGCCGGCGCCAGCCAGATCGGCAGCGGCGACCTGTGGCCCTTCGCGGCGATCTGCCTCGCCTCGGGCATGGCGCTCGGCGCCGACCTCGCGCTGCCCGCCGCCATCGCTGCCGACATCGGCGAACGCATGCGTCAGGCCGGCGCATGCTTCGGCCTCTGGAACTTCGTCGCCAAGCTCAACCTCGCCCTCGCCGCCGGCCTGTCGCTGCCGCTGCTCGCCGCGCTTGGCTACGCCCCCGGTAACACCGAGGGCCTGTCCGCCCTCGTCTTCGCCTACGCCCTGCTGCCGCTCGCCTTCAAGGCAATCGCGGCCGTGATGCTCTGGCGCTGGCGCTCAACCCTGGAGATCGAAAGATGAAAATCATGCTCGCTGCCCTCACCCTTGGCCTCGCCGGCTGCGCAACCACCGGCGTCGAACAGTACCGCGCCGAACAACCGACGCTCGACCTCAAGACCTACCTCAACGGCACGCTCGACGCCTGGGGCATGTTCCAGGGCCGCTCGGGCGAAGTGAAGAAGCGCTTCCACGTCGTCATCGACGCCAAGTGGCAGGGCGATACCGGCGTGCTCGACGAAGCCTTCAGGTGGTCAGACGGTACCACCTCGCGCCGTATCTGGACGCTGAAGAAGCAGCCCGACGGCACTTTCCGCGGCACCGCCGACGACGTGGTCGGCGAGGCGATCGGCGAAGTCGCCGGCAATGCGCTGCGCTGGCGCTACGTGCTGGCGCTGCCGGTCGACGGCAAGACCTATAACGTCGACTTCGACGACTGGATGTTCCTGATGGACGACAAGGTGATGCTGAACCGCTCCTACATGACGAAGTGGGGCATCAATCTCGGCGAAGTGACGCTCACCTTCGTCAAGCGGTAAATGCGGCGATGAGCAACCCGAAGATCGTCGACTGGCGCGACAAGCGCGTCTGGCTGGTCGGCGCCTCGACCGGCATCGGCGCAGCCTTCGCGACGGAGCTGGCGCGGCGCGGCGCGCGCCTGGCGCTGTCGGCGCGCAACGAGGAGAAGTTGCGTGTGCTTGGCATTGCCGACGCGTTGATCCTGCTGGTCGACGCGACCGATGCGGCGAGCCTGCGTGCAGCGCGCGATGCCCTGATCGCGGCCTGGGGCGGCGTCGACCTGATCGTCTACCTGGCCGGCGACTACGTGCCGATGCGTGCCGACAACTTCGACCTCGCCGTCGCCGAGAAGGTGGTCGAGGTCAATTTCAACGGCGCCATGCGCCTGGCCGCCAGCGTGCTGCCGGACTTGCAGCCCGGCGGCGGCATCGCCTTCGTCGCCAGCGTCGCGGGTTATCGCGGCCTGCCCAAGGCGCTTGCCTATGGGCCGGGCAAGGCGGCGCTGATCCACTTCGCCGAATGCCTCTGGTACGACATGAACCCGAAGGGCATCGGCGTCTGGATCGTCAATCCCGGCTTTGTCGCCACGCGGCTCACCGACAGAAACGATTTCACCATGCCTGCGCTGATCACCCCCGGGCAGGCCGCAACCGAGTTGGTGCAAGGCTTCGCCAGCGGCCGTTTCGAAATCCACTTCCCCAAGCGTTTTACGCGCATGATGAAGCTCCTCGCCCACCTACCCTATCGCTGGAGCTTTCCACTAGTCCGCCGCATCACCGGAGCCTGAGATGAACCTCGACGCCCTGACCCGCTTCTATCAGGAACTCACCCCCGAAAGCCTGACGCACTTCCCGGAGTTCTATACCGATGACGCCTGGTTCAAGGACCCGTTCAACGAAGTGCGCGGCATTGCCGCCATCCAGCGCATCTTCGCCCACATGTTCGAACGTACCGTGGAGCCACGTTTCGTCGTCACCGAGCGGCTGGCCGACGACAATTCCGCGATGCTGGTCTGGGAGTTCCGTTACGGCAAGGGCCGGCGCATCCGCGGCGTGTCGCACCTGCGCTTCGCCGACGACGGCCGCGTTGCCTACCACCGCGACTACTGGGATGCCGCCGAGGAGCTTTACGAAGAACTGCCGCTGCTGGGCAGCCTGATGCGCTGGTTGCGGAGGAAGCTGGCGGCCTGAGCGAGCCCGGCGTTTGCCGGAGGACTGCGCGCGGAGCGATGTGCCGCCCGCGCCGCCACGAGACGGATTGGCGCGCCTGACACGATTCGAACGTGCGACCCCAGCCTTCGGAGGGCTGTACTCTATCCAACTGAGCTACAGGCGCGCTGAGGGAAAACAGAGCAAAACAGAGCTTAACGGCGCCTATTCTACAGCCAGACCGATAAAATCGATATAATTTGGTGCTTATCAGCGCGGTTGCGTGCGTCTGCCGCGGCCCCAATTTGTAAAGGTGAACCGATGCTCAGCAAGAATTACCGTTCCTGCGCTCTGGCGAGCGTGATTGCGATGACAGCCTCCGTGGCCTTTGCCATGGGTGGCAGTCCGGCGGAAGACAGTGATGCGACGGCTGCCCGGATTCAGCCGGTCGCCAGGCTCCAGATGGCGCCGTTGCCAACGGACAAGGGCACGGCGACCCCGCGCACCGGCGAACAACTCTACAAGGCCATCTGCTTCGCCTGCCATGCGCCGGGTGCTGCCATTCCGACCTCGCCCAAGATTGGCGACAAGGCGGCCTGGGCTCCGCGCATCGGCGTCGGCCTCGATGTCCTGACCAAAACCGCGATTTCAGGCAAGAACGCGATGCCCCCGAAAGGCGGCGCGATGGATGCCTCGGAAACCGAAATTGCCCGCGCCATCGTTTACATGACCAACAAGTCCGGCGCCAACTTCCATGAGCCCGCCGCCGGCGCGAAGATCGCCTCCGGCGATCGCACACCGGAACAGATTGCGCAATCGGCTTGCCTGAAGTGTCACGAAACCGGCGAGCAGGGCGCGCCAAAGCTGTCCGACAAGGCGGCGTGGAGCCAGCGCACTTCGAAGGGACTCGATGCGGTGACCAAGACCGTGATCCGCGGCCACGGCAACATGCCTGCCCGCGGCGGTCTGGCCGACCTGACCGATGCCGAGCTGAAGTCGGTCATCGCCTATTTGCTGAAGCGGGTCGGCTCGGGCGGCTGATCGACGATTGCATCGACAAAGGGCGGGCGCCTGACCGGGCGCCCGCCCTTTGTTTTTGGCCCGTCTACTTCGGGGTGGCCAGCATGGTCCGGAATTGCGCCAGCTTGGCGCGACCGGCGGCCTTGTCTTCCTGGGCGGGCGTTGCCGACTTGCCGCCCACACGCTTGAGGTCATCACCCATCTCGGCGACGAAACGCGAGATTTCCCGGTCGCTCACCTCGCGGCCCTGTTTGCGCTTCTCGCACCAGGTCAGCGTCAGGCTCATCTGGGCACGCGTGATGCCGACGTACATCAGCCGTCGTTCTTCCTCGATCTTCTCCGCATCCAGCGATTCGCGGTGCGGCAGCAAGCCTTCCTCGATGCCGACCAGGAAGACATGGCGGAATTCCAGACCCTTGGCGGCGTGAAGGGTGGCGAGCTGCACTGCATCCTGCTCGCCGTCCTGCTTGTCGAGCATGGAGATCAGCGCCACGCTCTGCGCCAGTTCGACCAGCGTCTTGTTTTCCTCGTAACCCTTGGCGGTCAGCCATTCGACGAAGTCCTGCACGTTGCGCCAGCGCGATTCGGCTTCCTTGGGATCGAGCGTTCCGAACAGCCATGTCTGGTAGCCGATGGCACGCAGCAGGTCGTTCAACACCTGCCCGGCCGGCTCCTTGCCGGCGCGGAATTCGATGCGGTTGATGAAGTTGCCGAACTCGCGCAGCGCGGCGTGCGGCTTGCCGGGGACTTCCGTTTCGACGCCCGGCGCGAAGATGGTGGCGAACAGACCTTGATGGCGGCGACCGGCAGCCTGGCCGAGCGCCTCCAGCGTGGTGCCGCCGATGCCGCGCTTGGGCGTGGTGACCGCGCGGATGAAGGCCGGATCGTCGTCCTGATTGGCGAGCAGACGCAGGTAGGAGGTGATGTCCTTGATCTCGGCCTTGTCGAAGAAGGACTGGCCGCCCGAAAGCACGTAGGGAATCTTCTGCGCCCGCAACTGCTCCTCGAACGCACGCGCCTGGTGGTTGCCGCGATAAAGGATCGCGTAGTCGCTCCATTTGCCGCGATGCTCGAAGCGGTGCGCCTGCAGGCGTGAGGTGACCCACTCGGCCTCGTGCGCGTTGTCGCGGCAGGCGACCACTTGCACGACGTCGCCATGGCCCTTGTCCGACCACAGCTTCTTGTCGAACAGCTTGGGATTGTGGCCGATGACGCTGTTGGCGGCGGCGAGGATGCGCGTCGTCGAGCGGTAGTTCTGCTCGAGCTTGATGATCTTCAGTTGCGGATATTCGTCGCGCAAGAGCTTCAGGTTGCCGATGTCGGCACCGCGCCAGCCGTAGATCGACTGGTCGTCGTCGCCCACCGCGGTGAAGTTGGCGCGTGCGCCGGTCAGGTGCTTCATCAGCCGGTACTGGCAGCGATTGGTGTCCTGGACCTCGTCGACCAGCAGATGCCAGATGCGGGCGCGCCAGCGCGCGCCGACCTCGTCATGGCTTTCGAACAGCACCACCGGCAGGCGGATCAGGTCGTCGAAGTCGACCGCCTGATAGGCACGCAGCGTGCGCTCGTACTCGGCATAGACCTTCGCCGCGCCCGCCTCCAGTTCATCCTCGGCGATTTTCGCTGCCTCCTCCGGACCGACCACCGCGTTCTTCCACAGCGAGATGCGGTTCTGGATCATGCGGATGCGCAGCTTGTCGGCATCCTTGAGCATCTCCTGGAAGAGTTGCCCGGTGTCCGAGGCGTCGAGTATCGAGAAGCCGGGCTTCAGCCCGGCATGGCGCGATTCGCTGCGCAGGATGCGCGCGCCGAGCGCATGGAAGGTCGAAATGCTGGGGCCTTCGCCGCGGTTGCCGGCCAGCTTCGCCGCGCGCTCCTTCATCTCCTTCGCCGCCTTGTTGGTGAAGGTGATGGCGGTGATCTTCTGCGGCGCGATATCGCACTCGTCGATCAGCCAGGCGATTTTCTGCGTGATGACGCGCGTCTTGCCGCTGCCCGCACCGGCCAGCACCAGCAGCGGGCCGTCGAGATAGCGGATCGCCTCCCGCTGCGGCGGGTTAAGGGTGTCGGCTGCCAATGGCGTTACTTGCCGATGGCACCAAACACTTTTTTGGCCAATCGGCCGGCGGCGGCGACCGGATCGGCGCGGATCGCCTTTTCTTCCTCGGCGATCATCAGGAACACGCCGTCGAGCGCCTTGCGCGTCACGTAGTCTTCGAGACTGGCATCTTCCTCCCGCACCAGGCCGAACATGTCGGCCTTGCCGACGAACTGGTCATACCGCTGCGCCAGCTTGACCTTGGCCATCGCCTTTCGCACGATCGGCTTGAACTTCTCGCCCAAGGGCTCGGCGGTCGTGCGCCGAAAATACTCAGTGGCCGCGTTGTCCTCCCCGGCGAGGATGCCTTTGGCGTCGCTGACCGACATCTGCTTGATCGACGCCACCAGCGTCTTCTTCGCTTCGGGCATCGCCGCTTCCGCCGCCCGGTTCATGGACGTGATCAGTTCGTCCGCATATTTGCCCAGGCCGATGGTGCGCATCGTGTGCTCGGCCCTCTGGAGGTTTTCCGGCAGCGGAATTTTCACTTTCTCGTTGCCGAGAAAACCATCGGTCTTGCCGAGCATGTCGACCGCCTTGCCTGCGCCCTGCGTCAGGGCCTGCTTCAGCCCGCCTACCGCATCCTTGTTCGTGAGCTGGTCGAGCGAGAGGGCATGGGCCGCGCTCGACAGGATCAGCGCGGCGAACAGGGTGAGCAACTTGCGCATGTGGGGAACTCCGATGTTTTTGGAATGTATGCCAATTGTAGCGGGCATTGCGAAACTGACCGGATTGCTGCGCTGCGGCGTCCCGCCACGGCTGACTTTTCCATCGGCCGGGGCAGGACGGTAGCGGACAACTCCCCAGCGCGCGGGTATGCTTCGGCGTTTCCAGATTCAGGCGTTCGCGAGGAGCTGCCCGCATGACGCAAGTCATTCTCTACACCAGCGAAGACGGCAAGAGCCAGATCCAGTTGCGCGCCGATGGGCAAACCGTTTGGCTCACGCAAATGGAGATGGCGGAACTGTTCAGCGCCACCAAGCAGAACATTTCGCTGCACCTGAAGAATGTTTTTGCCGACGGAGAGTTGAGTGAGGACTCAGTTGTCAAGGATTCCTTGACAACTGCCGCCGACGGCAAGCGCTACCAGACCCGGCTCTACAACCTCGACGCCATCCTGGCCGTGGGCTATCGCGTGCGCTCGCCGCGCGGGGTGCAGTTCCGCCGCTGGGCGAGCACGGTGCTGAAGGAGTACCTGCTCAAGGGCTTCGCCATGGACGACGAGCGGCTGAAGAACCCGGATGGCCGCCCGGATTACTTCGACGAGATGCTGGCGCGCATCCGCGATATCCGCGCCTCGGAAAAGCGCTTCTATCAGAAGCTGCGCGACCTATTTTCCCTCTCCAGCGATTACGACAAGACCGACACGGCCACCCAGCAGTTTTTCGCCACCGTGCAAAACCTGTTGCTGTACGCGGTAACGCGGCAGACCGCCTCCGAACTCATCCTGGCGCGGGCCAACGCCGCCGATCCCCATTTCGGCCTGCTGACCTGGAAGGGCGCGCAGGTGCGCAAACAGGACATCGTCGTCGCCAAAAATTACCTGACCGAAGATGAAATCGACACCCTCAACCGGCTGGTGGTGATCTTTCTGGAAACCGCCGAGTTGCGTGTCAAGCGGCAAACCCTGACCCCCATGGCCTTCTGGCAGGAGAACGTAGGGCAGATCATTACCGCCAACGGTTTCCCCTTGCTGAGCGGCGCGGGTTCGGTCAGCCATGCCCGCATGGAGCAGAAGGCGGGCATACTGTTCCTCGATTACGACCAGCGCCGCAAGACCCAGGAGGCGCAGGCCGCCGATGCGCAGGACGAGGCGGAACTGAAGGCACTGGAAAGCAGAATCAAGCACCGCACAGGCAAACCGTCCTGAACGATCTGCGAAAAGCAGAGGCCGGGCGCCAGCAAGCGAATAGATTTCAGCAGACCAGTGAAGAGTTTTCATGCCCGGCGGAGGCCGGGCCGGTCAGGGGTGGCGTGTCGCCACGGCTGACTTTTTCGGACGGGTGGGATGGCACAAATGAACTGTCAGGACTTACTCGATTCGTCCTTGAGCCGCCCTCTAAGGAACTTGCCATTGAGTCCCTTCAATTCGCTTCTGTCGAAGAGCTTGCCTTGAAACTGGAAATCTCGATCAATGCGGACGATCAGCAACTGCTCAAAGTCTCCTTGGCTTTTGACAAGGACATGATCGCCGGCTTTCTCCGGCGAGATGGTCTTTACCTCAACTAGCTTGCCAGCGATTGTGCCATCCGAGCCGGCCATATGGGTTCCATGGCGGCGCAGTCCGAACTTGATCTCGGCGTAGATTTCCCCGAGCTCGCCCCATATCTGTAGGTATCTACCGGTGTTCTCGAAATGCCGTGTCGCGCATTCAACCAGGTCGTCGAGTATCTCTGCTTGCTTCAGAACACTGAAGGGAAATCCATCTCTGCTCTGAAAGGACTGCTTTGTCGCTACAGAGGAGGCACCAGCTTCTGATGCGCCCTCAAATTGAGAGTCGATCCACTCTCCGCTTATGTGTTCCCACTCCCACGGTGCAACTCCACAGCCAGCGGCATCGGCGATTTCCTCAGGGCCATAGCCACGCTCGTTCATCTCATAGAGGAAATCCCAATCGCTCATAGCATGGAGTCCTGAACAACTCGCAGTCCGGGAATGACGCCCAGCACCTCGACAACCTCATAGTCAGTGTGAACGATTTCGTTGTCGAATCCGTACGAAACGGCTTCACTGAGAATGACACGAAGAGAGTCACCGGGCAGTACCGACTCTTGGCTGTTTTGAAAGCGGAGAAGCCAGCTCGTATCCAGAATCTTGGCCTCGATCATGTGAGCACCATACTTGAATCCCCACTTCGAGTTGCCAAGGTAGTCTGGCTTCTTGACCTTTAGGATGCGTTCACCACGCGACGCAATCGTTTCGCGGGTAACGAACTCACGAATCATGTCTTCGGACACGGTAAGGGCCGGGTTGTAGCCGGAAGTACCAACTGGAGACATGAATGAGGCCTGGTCGTGATGCTCCAAGCACGCCAACGCATCGTTGACTGCGTTGATGTCCGAGAGAAGTGTCGTTGTTTCAATTGGCGCGTAGGCCGGCAATACCTTGATGTCCGATTCTTGCGCAAGGCGATGTATGTCGTCCTCGAGACGTTTCACCTCTTCTCGACTCTTAATGGTGTCGCGTTCCCCGCACCAATCCAAGACCTTGTGCTTGGCTCTTAGAAGGAAGTGCCCAATCACCTTCTTGATTTCACCAGCCTTTACCGCCTCGTCAGGTATCTCTTCGACAATCGTCCGCAGCTTCGCCTTGAGCGATGCGGCCTCAACATCTTGAAGTACGAGCGTAGTCTGTACGTTGGCACCAATACTCAGTGCAAGATGAGAGTCGAGTAGCTGCGTGGACTCGATTAGTCCCGCCATTGCGCGAAATATGCGCGTTGGGTCTCCGGCACCACGTTCGAACTCAATTCGAATTTCAATGAGATCGGATGGCTGGTCGGTCATGGTGGGCTTGGGGAACGAGCTTTCTAAGCAGAAAAAGGCCGTCGATATGTTGAAGACAGCTCTTTGCAACCCCAAACAGGCGGACTGTCATCGCTAAGTATGCCGTCGATGCTGGCTATTGGCAATGACCCTTGCATGACGAATAGCCGCCCGTTAGTGGCGTCCCACCACGCCTGACTTTTCTAAGCGACCCCGGCACCGTGCGCCTGCTGGTCGGCGTGGTAGCTTGAGCGCACCAGCGGCGCGCAGGCGGCGTTGGTGAAACCCATTGCCTCGGCTTCGTGTTTGTACATCGCGAAGATGTCCGGATGCACGTAGCGCAGCACCGGCAGGTGGTGCGCGGAGGGCGCGAGGTACTGGCCGATGGTGAGCATCTCGACGTCGTGGGCGCGCAGGTCGCGCAGGGTCTGGAGGATTTCCTCATCGGTCTCGCCGAGGCCGACCATCAGGCCGGACTTGGTCGGCACCTCGGGGTGGCGCGCCTTGAAGTCCTTGAGCAGCTTCAGCGAGTGCGCGTAGTCGGCGCCGGGCCGGGCCTGCTTGTAGAGGCGCGGCACGGTTTCCAGGTTGTGGTTCATCACGTCGGGGAGAAAGCCCTCGAAGGCTTCGAGGGCGACTTCCAGACGGCCGCGGAAGTCGGGCACCAGCACTTCGATCTTCGTGCCGGGCGACAGCTCGCGGATCCTGGCGATGCAGGCGGCGAAGTGGCCGGCGCCGCCGTCCTTGAGGTCGTCGCGGTCGACGCTGGTGATCACCACGTACTTGAGCTTCATCGCCGCGATGGTCTCGGCGAGCTGCTGCGGCTCGTTGGCGTCGGGCGGCAGCGGCTTGCCGTGGCCGACGTCGCAGAAGGGGCAGCGGCGCGTGCACAGGTCGCCGAGGATCATGAAGGTGGCCGTGCCCTTGCCGAAGCATTCGCCGATGTTCGGGCAGGTGGCTTCCTCGCAGACCGTGTGCAGGTGGTGCTCGCGCAAAATCTGCTTGATCTCGCCGAAGCGGCTCGCCGAGTTGCCGGCTTTGACGCGAATCCAGTCCGGCTTCTTCAGCCGTTCCGCAGGCACGACCTTGATCGGAATGCGTGAGGTCTTGGCCTCGCCCTTCTGCTTCTCGCTCATAGCTGTCTTTCCAGTTGGGCGACCAGTCTATCGCCAACCCGGTCGACGCTCTTCTCGGCGCACAATTCCGAGAGTTGCGTCACCGCCAGACCCTCGTAGCCGCAGGGGTTGATGGCCGAGAACGGGGACAGGTCCATGGCGACGTTGAGGCTGAGGCCGTGGTAGCAGCAGCCGTTCTTGATCTTGAGGCCGAGCGCGGCGATCTTGGCCTCGTCGACATAGACGCCCGGCGCGCCGGGACGGCGGGCGGCCGCGATGCCGTATTCGCCGAGCAGGTCGATCAACGCCTGTTCGATGCGGCGCACGAGGCCCTTGACGCCGAGCTTGCGGCGCTTCAGATCGAGCAGCAGGTAGGCGACGAGCTGGCCGGGGCCGTGGTAGGTGATCTGGCCGCCGCGATCGATCTTGACCACCGGGATGCCGATGTCGCGCAGCAGGTGTTCGGGCTTGCCGGCGAGGCCTTGCGTGAACGTCGGCGGGTGTTCGCAGAGCCAGATTTCGTCGTCGGTTTCGTCGCCGCGCGCGGCGGTGAAGGCCTGCATGTCGCGCCAGGTGCGCAAAAAGTCAGCCGTGGCGAGACGCCGAACGGTCACCACCCCGCTGCGCAGGGTCGTGGCTTCGCCGCTCACAGCACCGCCTCCGTTCGGCTGTCTCGTGCCGATGTGTCGGCGAGTCGGCGGTCGGTGCCGTTCGCCTGGCACGCATCCCCGCTACGCGGGGCCCCTGCTACGCCGCTCACAGCACCACCTTCACCATCGGGTGGCCGGAGAGTTCCCGGTAGAGCGCGTCGAGTTGCGCCTGCGAGGTGGCGCGGACGGTGCAGGTGAGCGAGAGATAGTTGCCGGCCTTGGACGGACGCATCTCCATCTTCGCCGCATCGAAGTCGGGCGCGTGCTTCAGCACTAAGTCGGCAATCGCTTGCGCAAAACCGTCAGTCGACTTCCCCATCACCTTGATCGGAAAGTCGCAGGGGAATTCGATCAGCGTCTCAGCCATGGCGCATCACATGCTGCTTGAAGTCCTGGTACCAGCCGTACATCTGCGCGAACACCGGGCCTGGCTTGCCTGTGCCGACGGGCTTGCCGTCGAGCGTGACGATGGGCAGCACTTCCTTGGTCGAGGAGGTCATCCACAGTTCTTCGGCCGCCCGCGCTTCCTCCTCGCGGATGTCGCGCACTTCGTGCGGCAGGCCGTGCGCGGCGGCGATCTCCAGCACCACGTCGTAGGTGATGCCGGCCAGCATCAAGTGGTTCTTGGGGGGCGCCAGCAGTAGACCGTCCTTGACCATGAAGATGTTCGAGGCCGAGCCCTCGGACAGATAGCCGTCGCGGAACAGCACCGTCTCGACGCAGCCGGCGTCGATGGCCATCTGGCGCAGCAGGCAGTTGGCGAGCAGCGAAGTGACCTTGAGGTCGCAGCGCAGCCAGCGGAAATCGGCGGCGGAGACGGCGGCGATGCCGCGCTCGCGCTGTTCGGCCGGCGGCGTGACCAGCGGTTCGCCCATGATGAAGACGGTCGGCGTGATCTTCTTCGGGAAGGCGTGGTTGCGCACGGCCATCGGCCCGCGCGTGACCTGGATGTACACCGACTGGTCGTCGGTTTCGCCTTCGGCGACGATGCGATCGATCAGCGCCGACCATTCGGCATCGCCATGCGGATTGGCGAGGCGGATGCCGTCGAGGCTGGCTTGCAGGCGGCGCAGATGCTCGGCGAGCCGGAACGGCCGGCGCGAATAGACGGGGATCACTTCATAGACGCCGTCGCCGAACAGGAAGCCGCGATCCATGGCCGGAACCCTGGCCTGTTCCAGCGGCAGAAACTCGCCGTTGAGATAAACCGTCACTGGAACCACAGCATCAGCGAGTCCCAGGCGCGGCCGAAGATGCCGGCGACGGGCACCGCCTCCAGCGCGACCACGGGATATTCGCCATAGGGCTTCATTTCGCCCCCTTCATCCAGCGAGAGCTTGAGCGTGGCGATTTCCTGTCCCTTCTGCACCGGCGCCAGCAACGGCTGCCGGCTGACGAGTTCCGCCTTCAGCCGGTCGGACATGCCGCGCGGCAGCGAAAGGACGAAGTCGTCGAGGAAACCGGCGGGCACGGTGCTGTCGCTGCCCTTGAACACGCGGAGCTGCGATATCGGCTGGTCCTTGGCGTAAAGACGCACGGAATCGAAGTTCAGGAAGCCGTAGTTGAGCAGGCGCTGCGACTCCTGCGCGCGCAGGTTGTCGGAGTCCGCGCCGAGCACCACGGAGATGAGTCGCCGCGGACCGCGCTTGCCGGAGGCGATCAGACAGAACCCCGCGCTTTCCGTATGACCGGTCTTGACGCCGTCCACCGTCGGATCGAGCCAGAGCAGCCGGTTGCGGTTGGGCTGGGTGATGCCGTTGTAGGTAAATTCCTTCTGCGAGTAGATCGGGTAATAGTCGGGGAAGTCCCGGATCAGCGCCTGCACGAGCCGGGCCAGGTCGCGGGCGGTGGTGTAGTGCTGCGGATCGGGCAGGCCGGTGGTGTTGGTGTAGTGCGTGGCGGCGAGGCCGAGGCGACGCGCCTCCAGGTTCATGCGCTGGACGAAGGCTTCTTCGGTGCCAGCGATGGCTTCGGCAAGCGCAACGCAGGCGTCGTTGCCGGACTGGACGATCATGCCGTGCACCAGTTGGTCGATGGTGACCGGCTTCCTGGGCTCGATGAACATGCGCGATCCGGGTGCCTTCCACGCCTTTTCCGAGACCTGAATCTCCTGGTCGCCCTTGATCGCGCCCTGCTTGAGCGCCCCGAAGGTGAGATAGGCGGTCATCAGCTTGGTCAACGAGGCCGGCTCGATGCGCGCGTCCGCCTCGTTTTCGGCCAGCGTCTGGCCGGAGGAATGGTCGACCAGCAACCAGGTGCGAGCTGCAACATCAGGTGCCGTTAGAGGCTCGGCAATAGCGGCGGCGGATAGGAGGAGGGAGAGGACTGGCAGAAAGAATCGCATTGGAAAGCCTTACTGGTTGGATGCTGGGTTGCAGGAAAAACTACCTTCGCACTACGACAGGCTCGGCATCGATGAGTTCATCCAGTCTGTCGGCGACGCGCCGGGCCTCGTCGTGACTGGCCCAGGGGCCGAGCTGGACGCGGTAGTAGCCGCCGCCGCTGCGTATCACCAGCCGGTCGCGGAGATCGCCGTCCAGTTCGCGGGCGAGCTGGTTGCGCAGGTTGGCGGCGTTGTCGGCATTGCCGAAGGCACCGAGTTGCAGGTAGATGCCGTGCCCGTCGTCGACTTCGGGCAACGACGTTCGGGAAAGGTGTGAAGCTTCGCTCCATCCCTCGCGTTGCTCGGGACCGCCACTTCGTGGCGTCCTGCGCCCTTCGGGCTGGTCAGCCGTGGCGATACGCCGCAGGTCTTCGTCGGGCGCCGGCGCGGTTCCCGGCCCGACGCTCTCGACCCGCACCTCGGCGCTGCCGCGGCCGATATAGCCGAGCTTGGCCGCCGCCGCGTAGGAGAGGTCGATGATGCGGCTGTGCAGGAAGGGGCCGCGGTCATTGACGCGGACGACGACCGAACGGCCGTTGGCGAGATTGGTGACCCGCGCGTAGGAAGGAATCGACAGGGTCGGATGCGCGGCGGTCATGCCGTACATGTCGTAGGTTTCGCCGATCGCGGTTTTCTGGCCGTGGAACTTGCGGCCGTACCAGCTGGCGATGCCGGTGGCGCGATACGGCGTATCGGCGGCCAGCGGCACATAGTCGCGGCCGAGCACGGTGTAGGGCCGGTTGGCGTAGCGGTGCGGCGCCTCGGCACGCGGCACGGCATCGGGAATGTTCGCGACGTCGGCCGGCGGGTTTTCGCCGGGACCGTCGTCCTGATAGTAGCCGCCCTTGCGGCTGGTGGTGCCGCAGGCGGCAAGGGTAAGGGCAAGTAGCGCGATGGCGAGGCGGGAAATCATCATTTCTGTACCAGCATGCGATGACGGTGAATCGACATCAGGATACCGATGCCGACGAACAGCGTGACCAGGGAGGTTCCGCCGTAGCTGACGAAAGGCAGCGGAACGCCGACAACAGGAAGAATGCCGCTGACCATGCCCATGTTGACGAAGGCGTAGGTGAAGAAGATCAGCGTGATCGCACCTGCGAACAGGCGCATGAACGAGTTCGGGGCGTTGACTGCGATCATTACGCCGCGTCCCACCAGCAGCGAGTAAAGGCCCAACAATACGGTATTGCCGAGCAGCCCGAACTCTTCCGACAACACCGAGAAGATGAAGTCGGTATGCCGCTCCGGGATGAACTCGAGCTGCGCCTGCGTGCCCTGCCCCCAGCCCTTGCCGAGTATTCCACCCGAACCGATGGCAATCGTCGACTGGATGATATGGAAACCCTTGCCGAGCGGATCTTTCTCGGGATCGAGCAGCGTCAGGATACGGGCGCGCTGGTAGTCGTGCAGGGCCCCCCAGATCAACGGCGCGCCGCCGATCGCGGCGACAGTCATGCCGATGATGACTTTCCACGGCAACCCGGCCAGAAAGATGACATAGAAGCCGGCCGCGAAGACCAGGATGGCGGTACCGAGATCGGGCTGACGGGCGATCAGCGCCGTCGGCAGGAGCAGGATGATCGCGGCAATGGCGTAGTCGCGCAGCCGCAGCAGCGCCTCGTGGCGCTGAAAGTACCAGGCCAGCATGAGCGGCATCGCGATCTTCATGATTTCCGATGGTTGAACACGCATGAAGCCGAGATTCAGCCAACGGCGGGCGCCCTTGGAAATGTCACCGAACAAGGCGACACCGATCAGCAGCAGGAGGCCGCCGACATAGACCGGCAGTGCCAGATGCATCAGCCGTTGCGGTGGGGTCTGCGCCACAATGCGCATGACGACGAGCGCAACGCTCATGTTGAACACTTGATTGCCGATCCTTTCCGGCGCGGCGCTGGCGACCATCGCCAGCGCGACCAGGAGCAGCAGCCCGGTCACCAGCATCAACGGAACATCTATCGGTGCCATCAGCCAGAACCACAGTTGTCGGGGATGCCAGCGATTCACTAGTCGCCCTCCTGCACGGTGCTTACTATTTTTGCCGGCGCCTCGGGCACCTTGCCCAGCAGGTAGTAGTCCAGCACCTGGCGGGCGATTGGCGCCGCCGCCTGCGAACCGAAACCTCCATTCTCGACGACGATGGCCAAGGCGATTTTCGGTTGGTCTGCCGGAGCGAAGGCGATGTATAGCGCGTGGTCGCGCAGATCCTCCCTCACGGCCCCCTCCTTGTACTGGGCGCCTTTCAGCGAATACAACTGCGCAGTGCCGGTCTTGCCGGCCGATACGTAGCCGGCGTTCGCGAATGCCAATGCCGCCGTGCCCTCGGTGACGACGCCGACCATCGCGCGTTTGACGACGTCGATGTGTTGCTGTCGCAACGGAATCGTGCGCGGCGGTTTCGGCGGAGGGAATGTCTTCTCGCCGGTTCGCACATCCGTGATCGCCTGGACCAGGTGTGGCGGGTACATGACTCCGTCGTTGGCGAGCCCGGCGACTGCCTGCGCCATCTGGATGGGGGTGTAGGCGTTGTAGCCCTGGCCGATGCCGATCGATATCGTTTCGCCGGCGTACCATTTCTGCTGTTCCGGCTTCTTGAAACGCTTCCGCTTCCACTCCTGGGAAGGCAGTGAGCCCTCTGATTCCGCCGATCCTTCGAGGCCGAGGTCGACCCCGGTTCGCTGGCCGAAGCCGAACTGGCGCATGAATGTCGCGATGGCGTCGATGCCGAGATCGTTGGCCAGTATGTAATAGTAGGTATCGCAGGACTCGACGATCGACTTGTACATATCGACCACGCCATGGCCGCCCTCCTTGTCATCGCGGAATGTGTAGTTGCCGAAGGTGAAGTAGCCCGGATCGACGATCGCCTGCTCCGGACGCCGCTTGCCGTACGTCAGCGCCGCCAGCGCCATGTAGGGCTTGAACGTGGAGCCGGGGGGATAGGTACCGTTCAGCGCCCGGTTGATCATCGGCTTGTCGGGGCTGTTGTTCAACGCGTCCCAGTCGGCGGTTGCAATGCCGTCGACAAACAGGTTTGGATCGTAGTTCGGGACCGATACCAGCGCCAGAACGCCGCCGTTCGTCGGATCGATCGCCACCAGCGCGCCGCGACGATGGCCGAATGCCTTCTCGGCGATTTCCTGAAGCTTGGCGTCGATCGTCAGCGTCAGATTGTTGCCCGCCACCGGTGCCGTGCGCGCCAGCGTGCGCACGGCATGTCCACCCGCATCGACCTCGATCTGCTCGAAGCCGGTGATGCCGTGCAGCTCGAATTCGTATCGCTGTTCGAGGCCGGTCTTGCCGAAATGGTCGGTACCGCGAAAGTTGGCATCCTGGTCGGCCTGGGCAATCAACACCAAGTCGTCGTCGTTGATGCGGCCGATGTAGCCGAGCATGTGCGACGCGAATGCGCCGAACGGATACTGGCGGAACAGGCGGGCCTTGACGTCCATCCCGGGAAACCGGTAGCGATTCGCGATGAACTTCGCAACCTCCTCGTCGCTCAGCCGGGTGCGGATCGGCAATGATTCGAAATTCCTGCTTTCGTCGAGCAGCTTCCTGAAACGCTTGCGATCCTTCGGCTGGATGTCAATGATGGTCGCGAGCCCGTCGATCGCGGTATCGAGTTCGTCGTGGATCTTCGATGGTGTGATTTCCAGCGTGTATGCGGAGTAGTTGCGGGCCAGGATCACGCCATTTCGATCGAGGATCAGGCCGCGGTTCGGGACAAGCGGGACGAGCGAGATTCGGTTGTCCTCGGCGCGGGTATCGAAATAATCGTGCTGGACCACTTGCAGCCAGAAAAAGCGCGCAAACAGCAGACCGAAACACACCAGTACGAAGCCGACGGTGATGGTCAATCGGCTCTTGAAACGATCGAGGTCCTCCTGGGGATTCCTGAACTCCATCGATTACGCCGCCGGACCGTCGTACAGCATCGAGCCCCCCTCCCCGGGGGGCGGCAAATGCGGTGAGCGTGGGGGCTTGCTCATCAGATCGGGCGATTTTCGTCGCGTTCGACCGGCCGATACTGCGGCAGCAGTAGCAGGTAGGTAAGCGGATACCACAGCGCCGAGCCTATGACGCCACCCAGCAACCAGAACGGATCCGGAAAGTTCGCGCCGACCGCGAGCCTGATCAGCAGCATGATGACTTGAGTGCCGACCAGGATCGGCAGCACGTGCAGGGCCTGCTGTATCAGGGGGAACCAGAGTATGCGCCGCGACAGTACGCTCGCGCCGAAGGCCAGCATGACGTAGGCAAGCGCATGCTGGCCCATGATGCTGGCGTCGGCGACATCCATCAACACGCCCAGCGCAAAAGCCGCCCCCATGCCGACCTTCAGGGGCTGATGAATGCACCAGAACAGCAGCACCAGCGCTACCCAGTCGGGCATCGCCGGGAAGCGGCCGAGCGGCACCATGTTCAGGAATAACGCGGCCAGCAGCGTGCCGAATACAAACCAGGAATTGACGGGCAACAGAATGCGGCGGCTCGACTGGGTTGGCTGCATCACGGGGCTTTCCTGTTTCTCGCGCCCCTGGCCGGCGTCACGGGTTCCAGAGGCCTCTCGTCGGGCAAGGGAGGGGTCAGGCGGCGCCCGAGGATCAACACCTGACCGTGCCGTTCGACACCGGCCAGCGGCTCGCAGTCGATCCGGGCGAAGGAAAAGGAATTGTCCCGGTCGATGTTGACGATGCGGGCCACGGGCAGGCCGGGCAGATAGACACCGTCCAGACCCGAGGTAACCAGAATATCGCCGGGCTGGATATCGGCGTTGGCAGCGAGAAAGCGCAACTCCAGGGCACCGATTCCGGCTCCGGCCAGTACTGCGCGCAGGCCACTGCGCTGCACCTGAACCGGAATGGCCTGATCCTTGTCGGTGAGCAGCGTCACTTCGCTGGTGAGAGGGTAGGTGCGGGTGATCTGGCCGAGCACGCCGAGTTCGTCGATGACGGGCTGTCCCGGCTCGACGCCCGCGCTGCTGCCTTTGTCCACGATGACGCGGCGCGTAAAGGGATCGCGTGCCGCGTAGAGAATCTCCGCGACACGCCCCTCGGCGGGTTGGCGTTCACGCATATCGAGGAGGGCGCGCAGGCGGCGGTTCTCTTCTTCCAGGTGACCCTGGCGGAGCAATTGGTTGGCCGTGGCCAGTTCGCGGCGACGCAACTGGTCGTTCTCTGTCTTCAAGGAGTAGAGCGTGGAAAAGTACTCGCTCAAATCCATGCCGGCATCCACGGGCACATAGGCAACGCGCTGGATCGGCCATATGATCGTGGCGATGGCCTGGCGGAGCATCTCGAGTGTATGGAAACGCAAGTCCGCCGCCAGCATGACGAACGAAAGCGAAACGAAGAACAACAACCGGGCGAGCGGCGCCGGTCCCCTCTTGAAAAAGGGCGGCGGCGAATGTCCGGCGGTGGGGATCAAGGTTGAAACGACTCCCGGAAACGAGGGGCAACGGCGCGATTGTCGCGCCGTCTCGCACCCTAACGGGAAAAGCGGCTACTCGTTGGCGAAAATACTGTCGAGTTTGTCCATCTTTTCCAGCGCGATGCCGGAACCGCGAACGACGCAGGTCAATGGGTCGTCGGCGACGATCACGGGCAACCCGGTTTCCTCCATCATCAAGCGGTCGAGGTCGCGCAGCAGCGCGCCACCCCCCGTAAGCACCATGCCCTTGTCGGCAATGTCGGCGCCGAGTTCGGGCGGCGTCTGTTCAAGCGCCATTTTCACCGAGCCGACGATCTGGTTGAGTGGATCAGTGAGCGCCTCGAGAATCTCGTTCGACGAGATCGTGAAGCTGCGCGGAATTCCCTCGGCGAGGTTGCGACCCTTCACCTCCATCTCACGGACTTCGGAACCGGGGAAGGCGGAACCGATTTCCTTCTTGATTTGCTCGGCCGTCGTTTCGCCGATCAGCATGCCGTAGTTGCGGCGAATGTAGTTGATGATCGCCTCGTCGAACTTGTCGCCCCCGACGCGCACCGAGCCCGAATAGACCATGCCGCCGAGCGAAATGACGCCGACTTCCGTCGTGCCGCCGCCAACATCGACGACCATGGAGCCGGTGGCGTCGGAAACCGGCAGGCCCGCTCCGATAGCCGCCGCCATCGGCTCTTCGATCAGGTAAACCTGGCTGGCGCCGGCGCCGAGCGCGGATTCGCGGATAGCGCGACGTTCCACCTGCGTCGAACCGCAAGGCACGCAAATGATGATGCGCGGGCTGGGTGAAAACAGCCGCGAGTCGTGTACCTTTTTGATGAACTGCTTGAGCATCTGCTCGGTGACGGTGAAGTCGGCGATGACACCGTCCTTCATCGGCCGGATGGCAGTGATGTTGCCGGGTGTCTTGCCGAGCATCTGCTTGGCGGCGGCGCCGACCGCCTGAATGGTCTTCTTGGCGTTGGGACCCCCTTCGGTGCGGATCGCCACCACGGAGGGCTCGTCCAGCACGATGCCCCGGTCGCGTACGTAGATCAGCGTGTTGGCGGTACCCAGGTCGATCGCCAGGTCGTTGGAGAAGTAGGAACGAAAGATGCCGAACATCGGAAAGTCCAGTTATGGTCAATACTGCGGTCTGTCGGTAGCAGCCTGTCCGCATGGGCAGACGCCGAATTGGCTTATGATAGCGTATCCGCTCACGCAAGAGCTGTTTTCGCCCCGCTTTCAGCCACTATGTCTCTGAATCCAGAAGAGGTTCGCCGGATAGCCCAGCTGGCCCGCCTTGAGCTTTCGCCCCAGGAAACCGGACGCATTGGCGACCAGTTGAACGGCATCCTTACGTTCGTCGAGCAGTTGCAAGCGGTCGACACCGCGGGCGTGACGCCCATGGCCCATGCCATCGACGTCGTCCAGCGTTTGCGCACCGATGTGGCGACCGAGCCGGATCGCCGCGACGCCTTCCAGGCCATCGCCCCGGAAACCGGGGGCGGGCTCTATCTGGTGCCGAAAGTCATCGAATGATCCAGGCAGGACTGAAGGAGATTTCCGCCGCGCTGGCGGAGAAGAAGATTTCCGCTATCGAGCTGGCGACACTGTTTCTCGGTCGCATTGAGCAGCTCAATCCGTCGCTCAACGCGTTCATCACCACCGACCGCGACAAGACGCTGGCGATGGCGCGCGCCGCCGACGAGCGCCGTGCCAAGGGCGAAAGGGGCCCGTTGCTGGGGATTCCGCTGGCGCACAAGGACATTTTCTGCACCGAGGGCTGGCTGACCACCTGCGGCTCGAAGATGCTGGCCAATTTCGTGTCGCCCTACGACGCCCACGTCGTTTCGCAATTCAAGGCGGCAGGCGCGGTGACGCTCGGCAAGTGCAACATGGACGAGTTTGCCATGGGCTCGTCGAACGAGACCTCGCATTTCGGCCCGGTGAAGAATCCTTGGGATACCAGCCGCGTGCCGGGCGGCTCGTCCGGCGGGTCGGCAGCGGCGGTCGCCGCGTGCCTGACGCCGGCCGCGACGGGCACCGATACCGGCGGCTCGATCCGCCAGCCGGCGGCGCTATGCGGGCTGACGGGGCTGAAGCCAACCTATGGTGTCGTGTCGCGCTATGGCATGATTGCCTTCGCCTCCTCGCTCGACCAGGGCGGGCCGATGGCGAAATCGGCCGAGGACTGCGCGCTGCTGCTGTCGGGCATGGCGGGTTTCGACGAGCGCGATTCGACCTCGTTGCAACGCAAGGCCGAGGACTACTCGCGTGACCTGAACAAACCGCTGGCCGGCTTGCGGATCGGATTGCCGAAGGAGTTCTTCGGTGCCGGCATGGACGACGACGTGCGTGCCGCGGTCGATGCCGCGCTCGACGAGTACCGCAAACTCGGCGCGACCACGGTCGAGGTGAGCCTGCCGAATTCGGGCCTTTCGGTACCGGCGTACTACGTGATCGCGCCCGCCGAGGCCAGCTCCAACCTGTCACGCTTCGACGGCGTGCGCTACGGCCATCGCGCCGCCGTGTATGGCGATCTGGTCGACATGTACTGCAAGAGCCGCGCGGGGGGCTTTGGCGAGGAAGTGAAGCGTCGCATCCTTATCGGCACCTACGTGCTTTCGCACGGCTATTACGATGCCTATTACCTGCAGGCACAGAAGATCCGGCGTCTCATCGCGACTGACTTTTCCGAGGCCTTCAAGAAATGCGACGTGATCATGGGGCCGACCTCGCCCTCGGTGGCGTTCGCCTTCGGCGCCAAGGGTGCCGATCCTGTGCAGATGTATCTGGCCGACATCTATACCATTGCCGTCAATCTTGCCGGTCTGCCGGGAATGTCGATTCCCTGCGGTTTCGGGAACGCGGACATGCCGGTTGGGCTGCAGATCATCGGTCCCTGGTTTGCCGAGGCGAAAATGCTCAATGTTGCCCATCAATACCAACTGGTGACCGACTGGCATCGTCGGCGCCCCGAGAGAGGAGCCTGAAATGAACATTCGAAATACTGCCGCCCTTGCCGGTCTGCTCGTCGTTCTTCTGGCCGGTTGCGCGACCAGGGAGCCCCCGGTCGCCACGAAACCCGCGCCACCTCCGCCAGAGGCGGCCGAGCCCGCACCGCCTCCGGCTGCCCCGACCGAAACCTACAGCCGTCTCGCCGGCCGCAAGATCAAGCCGATCGCAGCCACACCGATCACGATCAAGACCAATTGCACATACCGCGATCCGACCGGTTATGGCGGCACGCTGGAACTGCAGGTCAAAGAATCGCAAGTGAGCAGGTTCGCGGCCGAGATCCGCGTGCCCAAGCGTGGCAAGTGCAATTTCGATTTCAAGGACTTCCGTCAGACGGCGACGGAGCCGTCGGTCACTTTGATGTCCAACAAGGGCACGTGCACCGTCCGCATGTGGGAACAGGAAGGCAAGGTCACGGTCGCTTTCAATAGCTGCAAGGATCGCTGTCAGGGCAACAGCTTCGACTACGTCTGGCCGATTCTGGTGAATACGAAAACCGGCAAGTGTTCCTGAGCGCGTGATATGAGCCAGTGGGAAGTGGTGATCGGGCTGGAAACCCACGTCCAGCTACAGACGAAGTCGAAGATCTTCTCCGGCGCATCTACAGCCTTCGGCGCCGAACCGAACCGTCAGGCCTGCGCGGTCGACATCGCGCTGCCCGGCGTGCTGCCGGTGCTCAATCGCGAGGCGGTGGTCTGCGCCATCAAGTTCGGATTGGCGGTCGACGGCGATATCGCGTCGCGCTCGATCTTCGCGCGCAAGAACTACTTCTATCCGGACCTTCCCAAGGGCTACCAGATCAGCCAGTACGAAATCCCCGTCGTCGCGGGCGGCGGCCTCGACATAAAAGTCAGCCGTGGCGACACGCCGACCGACAAGCGCGTGCGCCTGACCCGCGCGCACCTCGAAGAGGATGCGGGTAAATCCCTGCACGAAGACTTCCATGGCAAGACCGGCATCGACCTCAACCGCGCCGGCACGCCGTTGCTGGAGATCGTCACCGAGCCCGACATGGGGTCCTCCGCGGAAGCGGTAGCCTACGCCAAGGCGCTGCACTCGCTGGTAACCTGGATCGGCATCTGCGACGGCAACATGCAGGAGGGCAGCTTCCGCTGCGACGCCAACGTTTCCGTGCGCCGGCCCGGCGCGCCGCTCGGCACGCGCCGCGAGATCAAGAACCTCAACTCCTTCCGCTTCCTGCAGCAGGCGATCGACTACGAGATCGGCTGGCAGATCAACGAGATCGAGGAAGGCCGCAAGATTCATCAGGCAACCGTGCTGTTCGATCCTGACACGGGCGCGACGCGCGCCATGCGTTCGAAAGAAGACGCGCACGACTACCGCTACTTCCCCGATCCCGACCTGCTGCCGCTCGAAATCACGCCGGCCTGGATAGATGAAGTGAAGGCTGGCCTGCCGGAGCTACCGCAGGCGATGCAGGCGCGGTTCGAGGCCGAGTACGGACTTTCGGCCTATGACGCTGCCGTGATTACTACGCAGCGTGCGGCCGGCGACTTCTTTCAGCTAGCGGTAAGTGTCGCTGGCGCCGAAAACGCCAAGCTGATTGCGAACTGGATGCAAGGCGAGCTCTCGGCCCGCCTCAACCGCGAAGAACGCGACATCGCCGACAGCCCCATATCGGCAGTACAGCTCGCCGGCATGGTAAGGCGCATTGCCGACGGTACGCTGTCGTCCAAACTCGCCAAGGAAGTGTTCGACGCACTTTGGAATCTCGAGGCGGCCGACGCCGATGCGGTGATCGAGGCGCGCGGACTGAAACAGATGTCGGACGCCTCCGCCATCGAGCCGATCATCGACGAAGTGCTGGCGGCAAATCCAAAATCGATCGAGGAGTTTCGCGCCGGCAAGGAAAAGGCCTTCAACGCCTTGGTCGGCCAGGTGATGAAAGCCACCAAGGGCAAGGCCAATCCACAACAAGTCAACGACCTGCTGCGGCGGAAACTCGCAGGCTAGCGGGCCGGTGCCGCTGGCGTCGTCTCGGCGCGCAACTTTCCGGTCAGTTCCAGAAAGCGGTGCCGGTCGTGGTCGAAGTGTGCCTTTATCGCGGCCAGTTCTTCCTGTTTCTCCTTCAAGGCGGCCTGACGCGCCACCAGATTGGCTTCGCTATCGCGGAGATTGTCCTTCAGTGCGTCCGGTATGGGCTTGCCGCTGTTGTTGTAGCGCGCCGCGCTATTCGACAGCATGTCGTAACGTGCCCGCGCCGTATCCAGGCGCTCCTCGGCATTCTTGATTTCCGCGTGTGCGCCGACAAGCGTGCGCTCTCGCTTGGCATCGATGTCGGCGACGCTGGTATAACTGGCCAGCAACGCGTGATCGCGTAGCGCCTGCTCCGCCGCCTCATGTTCGGCGAGCTTCTTGCGCGCCAGTTCGGCGTCGCGTTGCGCCCGTTGTTCTGCCGTCAACGGGGCGGTGTGCTTCTGCTTGAGCACGCCTTGCGAGTTCAGTTCGTCATAGGCGCGCTTCTGGCATTCCGCCGGCAGGATATCGCCGCAAACCCGGCGGCCGTGATCGTCGTTGCAGCAGTAGATTCGCGCTTCCGCGCTTACCGTGACAAGCACGAGGGCAAGCGGCAGGAGATACCTATATGACGCCATATTGTTCCCTATAACGGCTGACCGCCGGAAGTATCTGGTCAAGTTCGGGATGACCGCCCAGATAGTCGATCAGGTCGATCAGGCTGGCCACCGAGATGACCGGCATGTCGTAGACTTTACCGACTTCCTGAACGGCGGAAAGTTCGCCCTGGCCGCGTTCCTGTCGGTCCAGCGCGATCACGACACCGGCTGGCGTGGCGCCCGCGGCGCGGATCAATTCCACCGATTCGCGCACCGAGGTGCCCGCCGAAATCACGTCGTCGATAATCAGCACGCGTCCGTTCAGCGGCGCGCCGACCAAAGTGCCGCCCTCGCCGTGATCCTTGGCTTCCTTGCGGTTGTAGGCGAACGGCGTGTTGCGGCCCTTGCCAGCGAGCGCCACGGCAGTCGCCGCGGCCAGCGGGATGCCCTTGTAGGCCGGGCCGAACAACACGTCGAAGTCGAGGCCCGAGGCGAGGATGGCGCGGGCGTAGAAATCGGCGAGGCGAGCGAGCGATTCGCCGTCGTTGAACAGCCCTGCGTTGAAGAAGTACGGCGACCGGCGGCCGGCCTTGGTCTTGAATTCGCCAAAGCGCAGGACGCCGCGCTCGCAGGCAAAGGCAATGAAATCGCGACTAAAATCCATCTTCCTTCTCGGACAACTCCCGACAGCCCTGCATGCTACGCATAACCACGCTCAACCTCAACGGTATTCGCTCGGCGGCGACGAAGGGCATGTTTCGGTGGATGGCCGGCGAGATTCCCGACATCCTTTGCGTCCAGGAACTGAAGGCGCAGGACGGCGACCTGAGCGACGGGATGCGCGCACCGCCCGGTTTCCGGGGCTGGTTTCACCACGCCGAAAAGAAAGGCTATAGCGGCGTCGGAGTCTATGCGCGCGAGGAGCCGGATAACGTCGTCATCGGCATCGGCAACGAGGAGTTCGACGCCGAGGGGCGCTACGTGCGTGCCGACTGGGGCAAACTATCGGTAATCTCGCTCTACCTGCCTTCCGGTTCCAGTTCGCCGGAGCGGCAGCAGGCGAAATTCCGCTTCATGGAGCTGTTCTTTCCACACCTCGCGACACTGCGCGCGGAAAGACAGGAAATCGTCATCTGCGGCGACTGGAACATCGCGCACAAGGAGATCGACCTCAAGAACTGGAAGTCGAACCAGAAGAACTCCGGATTTCTGCCCGAGGAGCGGGCCTGGCTCTCCCGGGTTTTCGACGAACAGAAGTGGGTGGATGTCTATCGGCGCCTGCATCCGGAGGCGACCGGCGATGCCTACACCTGGTGGTCGAACCGCGGCCAGGCCTGGGCGAAGAACGTCGGCTGGCGTATCGACTATCAGATCGCGACGCCGGGGATAGCGGACACCGCACGCCAGGCGTCGGTATTCAAGGCGCAGCGTTTCAGCGACCATGCGCCGCTGACGATCGACTATGACTGGAATCTATGACAAATGTCATTGCGCGGCGACGGCAAAGGCGTAAATTTGTAGTTGAAGTCAGTCAATGACCGGAAAGGAAGAGCCATGAGTGGAACAAATACGGTAAACAGGGACAGATTGATTGCCGACATGAAGGTCGTGGTTGCGGATGCGGAGGAGTTGTTGCGCGCCACCGCCAACCAGGCCGGCGACAAGATGACCGAGCTGCGAGGCAAGGCGCAGGAAAACCTCGTCAAGGCGCGCGCCAGCCTGGCTGAAGCTCAGGGCGCGATGGTCGACAAAGCCAAGGAAGTCGGGCACGTAGCCGACGAGTACGTGCAGACCAATCCCTGGCGATCGGTGGGAATTGCCGCCGGCGTCGCCTTCGTTGTCGGGCTGTTGATCAGTCGGCGCTGACCCATGGCTGAATCCGCCCCGCGCGGTGGACTGTTCTCGTCGCTGCGGGGGTTATCGGCGACCGGCCTTGAGTTGTTGCAGGTCCGCCTGGAATTGTTCGCGGTCGAAATCCAGGAGGAGAAGGCTCGCGCTATCGGCTTGGCGGTCTATGGCATCGCTGCGGTGATCCTGCTCGGCGCCGGTGCGATATTTAGCGCAGCTTTTGTAACCGTGCTGCTTTGGGACAACAACCGGCTGCTGGCACTGGGCGTGTTTTCGGCACTCTTCCTCGGCGGCGGTTTGTTCTGCCTGCTGGCGGCTCGGCGGCTGACGCGTACCCCGTCGGGGCTGTTTTCCGGCAGCCTGGCGGAGATATCCCGGGATCGCGCCGCCCTGTCGGGTGACGACGCGGCCAAGCCGTGAACGACCGGCTGCTCGAACTGGCGCTGAAGAAGCAGCGCCTGCAACTCCGCTCGGAGGCGCTACGCGGACAGTGGCGCGCCCATGCGAACGAGTTGACGCCGATCCTGGCGGTTACCGACAGGATCCACGCTGGCTATGGCTGGTTGCGTAACCACCCGGAAGTGGTGGTGTCCGCCGGGTTGGCGATCGCCGTGGCACGTCCGAAACTGACTTGGCGCTGGCTTATGCGCGGCACGACGGTTTGGCAGTTCTGGCGCAACGGGCGGCGCTGGCTGATGCTTCTGCGGACTACATCGCCAGACAAACGTACTTGATCTCCAGAAAGTCGTCGATGCCGTAACGTGAGCCTTCGCGGCCTATGCCCGACTGCTTGATGCCGCCGAACGGAGCCACCTCATTCGAAATGATGCCGGTATTGACGCCGACGATGCCATATTCGAGCGCTTCGGCAACGCGCCAGACACGCCCCACGTCGCGGGCGTAGAAGTACCCGGCCAGCCCGTACTCAGTGGCGTTGGCCAGCGCTACCGCCTCGGCCTCCGTCTTGAACCGGAACAGCGGCGCGACGGGCCCAAAGATCTCTTCGCGTGCACAACGCATGCCGGCAGTCACGTTAGCGAGCACCGTCGGCTGGTAGAAGGTGCCGCCACGTTCGTGGCGCTGGCCGCCGGTCAGCACCCGGGCGCCCTTGGCGACCGCGTCGGCGACCAGTGCTTCGACCTTGGCCAGCGCTGCGTCGTCGATCAGCGGCCCCTGGCTGACGCCTTCCTCGTCGCCGGCACCGACCTTGAGGCCGCGCACCTTGTCGGCGAGTCGTTCGGCGAAAGCGTCGTAGATGCCATCCTGGACCAGTAGTCGGTTGGCGCAGACGCAGGTCTGCCCGGCGTTGCGGTATTTCGAGGTCATCGCGCCCTCGACGGCGGCGTCGAGGTCGGCATCGTCGAAGACGATGAAGGGTGCGTTGCCGCCGAGTTCCAGCGAGACTTTCTTGACGGTCGGCGCGCATTGCGCCATCAGCATCCGGCCGACTTCGGTCGAACCCGTGAACGAGAGCTTGCGCACGATCGGGTTGGCGGTAAGTTCCGCGCCGATCACCGGCGCCGCATCCGCCGAGCCGGTAACGACATTGAACACGCCCGGCGGGAAACCCGCTCGCCGGGTCAGTTCGGCCAGCGCCAGCGCCGAGAGCGGCGTCTGTTCGGCGGGCTTGACGACGACGGTGCAGCCTGCCGCCAGCGCCGGTGCCACCTTGCGCGTAATCATCGCGCTGGGAAAGTTCCACGGCGTGATGGCGGCACAGACTCCAATCGGCTGCTTGAGCACGAGCAGACGCCTGTCGGTCGCGGGCGACGGTATGACATCGCCGTAAATTCGCTTACCCTCTTCCGCGAACCACTCGACGAAGCTGGCACCATAGATGATTTCGCCCCGGGCTTCCGCAAGCGGCTTGCCCTGCTCGCGAGTCATCAGCAGCGCCAGATCGTCCGCGTTGGCGAGGATCAAGTCGAACCAATCGCGCAGGATGGCCGCGCGCTTCTTCGCCGTCAGCGCGCGCCAGGCCGGCCAGGCCGCGTCGGCCGCCTCGATTGCGCGGCGTGTTTCCGCAGTGCCCGACTCGGAAACGTGAGCGATGACTTCGCCGCTGGCCGGGTCGGCAACGGGGAACGTGGTGTCGCCGCCGATCCATTCGCCGTTGACGAAGGCACGGTTGCGCAGGAGATCGGGATTACGCAATTGCATGAACTTTTCTCTCCAGTTTGGGCCAATAGGTTCAAGTCTAGTCGAATAGGATGAAACGGTGATTTTCAGACTCTTTCCCCTGTTGATACTGCTTGTTCTGGCGGGTTGCGGCGGCCCCGCGGCCGTCGTCGAGGAGGACGAGGAAAAGTCAGCCGTGGCGACACGCCAGCACGGCGCCACGGGAACCGCGAACGACGTGGTGATTTTCGCGCTGGGCCTGATGGATACCAAATACCGCTTCGGCGGCCGCAATCCCGATGCCGGCTTCGATTGCAGCGGCATGGTCAGCTACGTATTCAACCGGGCGGCGGGCGTCCGCTTGACCGGCTCCGCGGCCAGTATTGCCAAAAAAGGGCGAGCCGTCTCGTCGCTGAACATGAAGCCGGGCGACCTGGTGTTTTTCAACACCCTGCACCGGCCCCACTCGCATGTCGGCATCTATCTCGGCGATGGTCGCTTCATTCACGCCCCGAGCAGCCGAGGCGAGGCGCGGGTGCGCACCGACAGCCTCCGCGAGGGCTATTTTGCCCACCGCTTCGAAGGCGCGCGACGTTATCTCGACTAGCGTGAAATACGTCGAGAAGCGCGCCTGGGGATTTCGGGCGTAGCGAGCCAGTCAGTGGCCTTCCCGCGAGGGGAAGACGGAGGAACGGGCCCATTCGCGGACTGGAGGCGCCGTAGGGACCGCGCATTTCATGATGCTGGGCGGCTTGTCGGAGCCATGAGCGTCAAGCGGAGACATCGACGGTACTGCCGACGCTTTCGTCGTTCGACTGATAGGCCTTCGCCAACTCGCTGGCGTGGCGGCGTTCGGCCGCGAGTTCCGCGCGCCCTTGGGCCGTCAATTGGGCGCCGACGCTGGCGACGCGATAGTCCTGCGGGCTGGGGTCCGCCGGGGCCAGTGCCGCCGCCTGGATGCGCTGCCCTTTGCTGATATTCGCTTCCGGCTCGGCCTCGCCCGAGGTATCGATGCCGACTTCCCCTGCGACGGCATAGGCCTTGCCATCCGGCCCATAGGCATAGGTGTAAGTGGCGCCACCAGTAACCAGACCACCCCCGGCCGCCATGTGTGCCGCCTCGTGGGCGCGCACTTTACGGTCGATTTCCCTCAGCCGCGCGACCTCACGCTGTTGTTCGGGTGAGAGCTGTCCGGTCTCGCGGCCCGCTGGCCGTGTCGCCTGGGTTGAGGCGGCGCCAATGGAGGAGATTGCCAGACCCGCCATCGTCGTTCAGAGTCCGTTGGCCTTGAACCAGGTCAGCATGCGCTGCCAGCCGTCTTCCGCCGCATCCTTGCGATAGGTCGGCCGGTAGTCCGCGTGGAAGGCGTGGCCCGCATCGGGATAAACGTGCAGCTCAGACCTGCTGCCCGCCTTCTTCAGCGCGTCACGCATGGCTACGACGTCGTCTTGCGTGATGCCCTGATCCTTGGCGCCGTAGAGTCCCAGCACCGGCACCTTGATGTCGCCTGCCAGATCCAGCGGCCATTGCGGCTGATTGGCCGACGGCGCGCCATCCAGTTGGCCGTACCACGAGACTGCCGCCTTCAGCTTCTGGTTGTGCGCGGCGTATAGCCAGGTCGTGCGGCCACCGCGGCAGAAGCCGGTAATGGCAAGACGCTCCGGATCGCCACCGTTCTTTGCCGCCCACGCCGCGCAGGCGTCGAGGTCGGCCATGTGCTCGGGGTCGGTCGCCGCCGCGACCGGCCCGTCGAGAATCTCGCGGATGTTGCTCATCTTCGAGACATCGCCGTGGCGGGCGTACATCTCGGCAGCGATCGCCAGATAGCCGGCCTTGGCCAGCCGCCGGCAGACGTCCTTGATGTACTCGTGTACGCCGAAGATCTCGTGCACCACCAGCACCGTCGGCAGCTTCTTGCCGCCGGCCGGCATGGCGCGGTATGCCGCCAGCGGCCCTTCGGCCGTCGGCACCTGAATCTCGCCGGCGAGCAGGCCTTCGGCGTCGGTCTTGACTGCCGTCTGGGCCATGATCGGTTGGGTGGCGAGCGCGAAACCGGCGCCCAGCGAGGTGACGAGAAAGCCGCGGCGGTTCAGCCGCAGCTCGGGAACGAGACTGTCGAATTCTTGTTGGCTCATGGCATAGCCTCTTCTATGGGTTGGGGAAGCGCCAACTTACCCCGGCCATCGCCAAATTTCAATGCGCCGTCAGAGCAGGACGATGTCGAACTGCTCCTGCGTGTAGCCAGGTTCGGCATGCAGCGAGACCGGCTTGCCGATGAAGTCGGAGAGCATGGCCATCCCCTGCGATTCCTCGTCAAGGAAGAGGTCGATGACCTCGGGCGCGGCTAGCAGCCTGAATTCGCGGGCGTCGAACTGACGGGCCTCGCGCAACAGCTCGCGCAGGATTTCGTAGGCCATCGTGCGCGCCGTCCTGATTTCACCTCGTCCGCCGCAGGTTGGGCAGGGCTCGCAGAGTACGTGTGCGAGCGACTCGCGGGTTCGCTTGCGCGTCATTTCGACCAACCCGAGCTGCGTGAAACCGTTGACCGTCACGCGGGTATGGTCGCGCGCCAGCGCCTTGTTGAACTCGGCGAGCACGGCATTGCGGTGCTCGGCGGACTCCATGTCGATGAAGTCGACGATGATGATGCCGCCGAGGTTGCGCAGGCGCAACTGGCGGGCGATCGTCTGCGCCGCTTCCAGGTTGGTCTTGAAGATGGTGTCGTCGAAATTGCGCACGCCGACGAAGCCGCCGGTATTGACGTCGATGGTCGTCATCGCCTCGGTCTGATCCATGATCAGATAACCGCCAGACTTGAGGTCGACGCGCCGCGCCAGCGCCTTGTCGATCTCGTCCTCGACACCATTGAGCTCGAACAGCGGACGCTCGCCGGTGTAATGAACGAGCAGCGGCGCCAGTGGCGGCATGTACTCCTGGGCAAAGCTCGACAGCTTCTGGAAGTTCTCCCGCGAGTCGACCAGCACCCGGCTGGTATCGCGGGTAACCAGGTCGCGCAACACGCGTTGCGCCAGCGTCAGGTCGTGGTGCAACATGACCGGCGCCAGGGCATCCTCGCCCCGATAGCGGATTTCCGACCACAATCGCCGCAAGTAGGCGATGTCCGATGCCAGTTCCGCATCGCTGGCGCTTTCGGCCATGGTCCGTGCGATGTAGCCACCTTCCTCGTCGGTGGGAACCAGGGCATGGATGCGGGCGCGCAACTGTTCGCGCGCAGCATCGTCCTCGATACGCTGCGAGATGCCGATGTGCTTTTCCTGCGGCAGGTAAACAAGCAGCCGGCCGGCAATCGAAACCTGCGTCGACAAGCGTGCTCCCTTGGTACCGAGCGGATCCTTCAGCACCTGGACCATCAGTTGCTGTCCTTCGCTGAGGATGCGCTCAATCGGCCGCGTCCCGTCGTGACCGTTGCCGGATTTTTGGCCCCAGATGTCGCCGACATGCAGAAACGCCGTGCGCTCCAGGCCGATGTCGATGAAGGCCGACTGCATACCCGGCAGCACGCGCACCACCCGGCCAAGGTAGATATTGCCGACGATGCCGCGTCCATTGGTGCGCTCGATGTGCAGTTCCTGCACGATGCCCTGCTGGAGCAGGGCAACGCGCGTTTCCTGCGGCGTGAAGTTGATCAGGAATTCTTCGTTCATATCGGGTAGTGGAATTCGCGCAACAGCAGCGTCGTTTCGCAAAGCGGCAGGCCGACGATGCCGGAATGGGAGCCGCGAATCGATTCGACGAACATAGCCGCGCGTCCCTGGATGCCATAGGCGCCGGCCTTGTCCAGTGGCTCGCCGGTGTGCACGTAGCGAAGTATCTCCTCTTCCTGCAATGCGCGGAAGCCGACTTCGCTGACCGACAGTGCATGCTCGACGCGACGCTCGTTGGCGATGGCAACGGCCGTCAACACGAAATGCGTGCGTCCGGACAGGCGCTGCAGGATGGCGACAGCATCCGCCTCGTCACGCGGCTTGCCGATGACTTCGCCGTCGACGTCGAGCGTGGTATCGGCCGACAAGACCAGCCGCGCGACCAGGCCCCGTTCCTTGATCAGTTGAATGCCATGCTGGGCCTTGGAGCGCGCCAGCCGGCAAACATAGGCTTCGGGCGGCTCGTCGGGCAGTCTGTCCTCGTTGACCTCCGGATCGTGGCGGACATCGCCGCGGAACAGCAACAGATCGAACTGGACGCCGATCTGCGCCAGCAATTCGCGGCGGCGAGGACTGCGCGAGGCCAGGTAGATGCGGGCGGGCAGGATGTTCATTCGCGGTGGTAGGGATGACCCCTGAGCAGGCTGGCGGCACGATAAAGCGCTTCGGCGAGAATGACACGCACCAGGCCGTGCGGCAGCGTCAACGACGACAGCCGCAGGGTCTCGTGGGCACTCTTCTTGAAACTCGCGTCGAGCCCGTCGGGGCCTCCGATCAGAAACGCGACGTCCTCGCCCTGCTGCGCCCAGGCGGACATGCGCCTGGCCAGCTTGTCGGTGGTGATGTCCTCGCCGTGCTCGTCGAGCGCCACCCGACGGCAAGCGCCGGGCAACGCGGCGCGCAGGCGTTCCGCCTCGGCAGCCATCAATGCACCAACCGGCTTGCCGGAATTGCGCGGTTCAGCCTTCACGGCCACCAGCTCGAGTGGCGCTTCGCGCGGCATCCGTTTGGCGTATTCGGCAAAGCCGTCGTTCACCCAAGTGGGCATGCGATGGCCGACCGCGGCGACCAGGAGCTTCATCCGCCAGCCTCGTCGCTGGCGCGGCTGCGTTTGGGTTTGACCTGCCAGAGCTCCTCGAGGTTGTAATAGCTGCGCACCACCGGTTGCATGACGTGCACAACGATGCCGCCGAGGTCGACCAGCACCCACTCGCCGGTATCCTCGCCCTCGATGCCGATCACTTCGCCACCGGCCTCCTCGACCTTTGCGCGCACGTTGCGGGCAAGCGCCTTCACCTGGCGCGCCGACTCGGCGCTGGCGATGATGATCCGGTCGAACATGGAGGTCAGCTTGGTCGTATTGATTACTTCAATGTCGCGGCCCTTGATGTCCTCGAGGGCGGCGACGGCGATACGCTGGAGCTTGGCAGTTTGCATTGTCAGTTGGAGTAGAGGCTGTTGCGGCGAATATAGTCGAGAACCGTCGCGGGCAGCAATTCGGCCGCGGCGGCACCCTGCCGCAGCTTTTCCCGCACTTCCGTCGATGATACCGTCCCGGCCACCAGCGGGAAGGTAACGATGGTACCGGCAGGCGCGGCCGCCAGGGCGCTGAACCGGCTGCGGTGGCGACGGCGGAATTCTTCAGCCAGTTCGTCGGACATGGCCCCGGCGTCGAGCGTAAAAGTCGGCCGTGACGCCACGCCGATGTGGGCTAGTTGAAACAATTCGCGCCAGCGGTGCCATGAAGCCAGGCCGAGGAAGGCATCGGCACCCATCAGCAGTACCAATGGTCGATCCTGGCCCAGCGCCTGACGCAGGCGTTCCAGCGTCGGCACGGTGTAGCTTGGTTCTACCGCGCGGACTTCGGCGTCGTCGACCGCGAAGCGGGGCTCGTTGGCGATGGCAAGCCGAACCATCTCCAGGCGATGTCCAGAATCCGCCAGCGGTTGTGCCCGATGGCTCGGCCGGCCGGCGGGTACCCAGAGCACCCCGCCCAGATGTAGCCGGTCCATCGCCTCTTCGGCAAGGCGCAGGTGGGCGGTATGGATGGGATCGAAGGTGCCGCCGAGAATGCCGAGTGGTTGGTCAGCCACCGGCCGATTCGCCGTGGAAGACATCCTGATAACTGACGTAGACACTGGCCATCATGATGGGCGCCACCACGAAGAGCAGCACCATCTTGATCACGATCGACAGGAAGTTGACCAGCGCGTCCGAAATCGCGCCTGCGGCGATCAGCAGCAGGCTGGGAACGACGACAGCGACGAAACCGGCCGACAGACTGTAGACGACAAATGCCCGCCAGTTGCGCCAGCTGGCGACGAAACTGAAGAAAACCGACTTCGTCGGCAGGACATCATCCCAAGCCGTCAGCAGCGGCGCAAACCAGAAGGCTGCAATGACCGGCAGAGCGACGACCATGAATTTGATCATGGTGGCGATCATCGTGTCCGGATCGACTGGCTCGCCGCGAGTCGCCAGCGAGAGTGGCTCGCCACCGACGAGCGAAATGGCGACGAGAATGGCGATGGAGCCGAGCAGGTGCAGGCCGCCCAAGCGAACCAACTCGACACGGCGCTTGCGCAACCCGAAGGTGAGCGCGACACTGCCGACACCACCGCCGCGCTGAATCGCACGACAGCCGTTGGCGAGAATGACGACCAGGGTCGGCAAGGCCAACGGCAACAGGAACGGCCCGACGTACGGCAGTAGGTTGATCGAGACGATGAGGAACATGTAGGCCATCGTCAGCGCGGTAACCAGCGGTGGATTTGCCCGAAACACGC
Source organism: Gammaproteobacteria bacterium (assembly GCA_018819515.1). GTDB lineage: Bacteria > Pseudomonadota > Gammaproteobacteria > Burkholderiales > Rhodocyclaceae > Fen-999. The sequence goes on along the minus strand of JAHJPX010000007.1, from coordinate 164,015 downwards.
GGAAACTGTTGATCAGCCAGAAAAGGCCACGACGGGCGGGAAGACGACGGGCTTGCATGTTCGAGGTAAATCTTATTCGAAGATATCCAGGTACGAAGTGTAATTTGCCCCGATCAGCACCGGCAGCAACACCAGCCAGCCGAGGAAGATCGGCAGCGAGGCGAGGATGCCGAGTACCAGAACGATGATGCCATAGACCAGGAACGGAATCACATTCTTCAGCGATGCTGCGAAGCTCGCCTTCATGGCAGGAATCGGTAACGTGCCGCGAAATACCACCAGCGCAGGCGCGAACCAGACCGCCATGATCAGCGGCACCATCAAGAGAAGCATGACCAGCATGGCAAGCATGAAGCCGCCCACCGCAATTCCGGCGCCGATGCCATTGCCGGTGACGGCGCCGGTGAGTGCGGCGCCGCCGCCGATAATCATGGTGGCAACCATAACGACGACCATGCCGACCAGATAGTAAATGCCGACCATGATCAGGCTGCCGGTGTTCTGTTTGAACCCGCCGAACAGATGATCGAAACGCAATTCGCCGCCGTCGCGCAGCGACTGACAGCCGAGCAGCAACCCCGCCATGACGGCCGGCATCAGGAGATTGAGCGCCAGCTGGCCGAATATCGGAATCATCCCGAGAACCACCGATACCAGCAGTACGATGACCGCCATGCCGATCCACACCCCGGGATTCTTGAGGAAATAGGCCCAACCTTGTTTCAGCCAGGTGATGGCACGACCTGCGTCGACGCCACGGCTTTCGGGCACGCGCTCGCCCGCGGCATCGCCCGTGGCCGGGACGATTGTCGGATGTTCTTCACTCATGCTTGCCTCCCGAAACGCAGCTGATCAGAACGTCTTGATTACCCACATTGGAACGCGCAGGCCGGACTCGATGCCGTCTGCCCGCGACCACTTGCCGTCGCCCTGGTTGTCGATCAGGTAATAGGGTATGCCGTGCGGCGGCGTCACTTTCATCATGTAGAGCCTGCCGTTGACCCGGTATTCCTCGACCTTGTCTTCGCCGCGCTTGGTGATGGTGACTTCGGGCTCGGGGGAGCCGTCGTCGACCATCGGCGGTGGCGGCGGCACCTCGGGTAACGGCTGCAGGTCTGCGGGGCGCTGCTGGGCGAGGGCGGGGCCACCAAGCAGGATCAGCAGGGAGGGGATCAGGATTCGACGGCGCATGGGGGAGTCTCGCAAAGGATTCTACAGATTGAGCAACAGCTCGTGCTCCACCGGCAGCCGGTTGAAGCCACGGCTCTGGTAGTGGTTGAAGATCGCGGCGACCACGCATTCCGGGTCGTCGATGATCGAGATCAGGTCCATGTCCTCGGGATTGATCATCTTCTCTTTCACCAGCCGCTCGCGGAACCAGTCGAGCATGCCGCTCCAGAATTCGCTGCCGACCAGGATCAGGGGAATCTTCGGTGACTTGCCGGTCTGGATCAATGTCAACGCCTCCAGCAGTTCGTCGAGCGTGCCGAAGCCGCCGGGCATGACCACATAGGCAGTGGCGATTTTGACGAACATGTACTTGCGGGCGAAGAAGTGGCGGAAGGTCTGCGAAATGTCCTGATAGCGATTCGCCGCCTGCTCCATGGGCAACTGGATGTTGAGCCCGACGGAAACGCTCTTGCCTTCGTAGGCGCCCTTGTTGGCCGCTTCCATGACGCCCGGTCCGCCGCCGGAAACAACGGCAAACCCGGCATCCGACAACAGGCGCGCAATCTGCTCCGTCAGCCTGTAGTAGTCGGACTCCGGGGCAATGCGGGCGCTGCCGAAGATCGAGACGGCCGGCTGGACGTTGGCCAGGCGTTCGGTCGCCTCCACGAACTCTGACATAATCCCGAACACCCGCCAGGCCTCGCGGGCCGCCGACTGGGCCATCTGCGCCGGGGCGACCATCCAGGGGTCGGGAATGTTCGGCAGCTTGTCTTTCGCGCTCATATGCCTCTTCTGCTCCTCGTCGACGGTTCGTCGTATCTCTATCGCGCCTTCCACGCGCTGCCCGACCTGCGTACCGCCAACGGCCAGCCGACCGGGGCGGTCAAGGGCGTGCTGTCCATGCTGCGCAAGCTCGAAGCCGACTATAAGGCAGATTATCGCGCGGTGGTGTTCGATGCCAAAGGCAAAACCTTTCGTGACGACTGGTATCCGGACTACAAGGCGAATCGGCCGGCCATGCCCGACGATCTGATCGCCCAGGTCGAACCCTTGCACGAGTGCATCCGCGCCGAAGGCTGGCCACTCTTGATGATCGACGGCGTCGAGGCTGACGACGTGATCGGCACGCTGGCGCGACAAGCGACCGAGCAGCACATGGATTGCGTGGTTTCCACCGGCGACAAGGACCTCGCGCAACTCGTCGATCCCCACGTCAGGCTCATCAACACCATGAGCAACGAGCTGCTCGACGAGGCCGGCGTGGCGGAAAAATTCGGTGTGCCGCCCGATCGCATCGTCGATTACCTCGCGCTGGTCGGCGATGCGGTCGACAACGTACCGGGCGTCGCCAAGGTCGGGCCGAAAACGGCGGTGAAATGGCTCGCCCAGTACGGCTCGCTCGACGCCATCGTCGAGCATGCCGCGGAGATCGGCGGCGCGGTGGGCGAAAATCTGCGCCGGCATCTCGATTTCCTGCCGCTGGGCAGGAGGCTCGTCACCGTCGCCTGCGATCTCGACTTGCCGACCGCGATTTCCGATCTTGCGCCGCGCCCGCCGGACAACGAAATGCTCGCGGACCTCTACGGACGGCTCGGTTTCAAGAGCTGGCTGCGCGAAGCGCAGGCGGGCGCACCCGCGATGCGTACACCCGATCCGAAGAAGAACGCCACCGACAGCTATGAGGCAATCCTCGACGAAGCGACGTTCGAGCGTTGGCTGGCGAAGATCGAGGCCACGCCGCTGACGGCGGTCGATACCGAGACCACCGACCTCGACCCGATGCAGGCGAAGCTTGTCGGCATCTCGTTTGCCGTGAAGGACGGCGAGGCGGCCTATCTGCCGCTGGCGCACCGCTATGCCGGCGTACCGCCACAACTGACTTTTCAGGCGACGCTCGACAAGCTTAGGCCCTGGCTCGAATCGCCACAGCACAGGAAGGTCGGCCAGCACCTGAAGTACGACCGCCACATCCTCAGGAACCATGGCATCGAGTTGCGCGGCATCCAGGACGACACGCTGCTCGAATCGTATGTGCTGGAGTCGGACAAGTCGCACGACCTCGGCAACCTCGCCGAGCGACACCTGGGCCTGAAGTCGATCAGCTACGACGACGTCACCGGCAAAGGGGCCAAGCGCATTTCGTTCGCCGAGGTGCCCATCGAAAAGGCCGCCGAGTATTCCGCGGAGGATGCAGATCTGACGCTGCGCGTGCATGAAGCCCTCGCACCGCGCCTCGCCGACGAACCGCAGCTCGACAAGCTCTACCGCGAACTGGAACTGCCGGTCGCCGAGGTGCTCTACCGCATGGAGCGCAACGGCGTGCTGATCGACGTCTTCTCGCTGGCGCAGCAGAGCGAGGAACTCGGCCGCAAAATGCTGGCGCTGGAAGCCGAGGCGCAGCAACTCGCCGGCCAGCCGTTCAATCTGGGCTCGCCCAAGCAACTCGGCGAAATCCTCTTCGGCCAGCTTGGCCTCCCAGTGGTAAAGAAAACGCCCGGCGGTGCGCCCTCGACCGACGAGGAAGTGCTGGAAAAGCTCGCCGAGGACTTTCCACTGCCGCGCAAGATTCTCGACTACCGCGGTGTAGCCAAGCTGAAGAACACCTACACCGACAAGCTGCCGCGCATGGTCAATGCGCAGACCGGCCGCGTGCACACCAGCTACGGCCAGGCCGTCGCGGTAACCGGCCGATTGTCCAGCAACGACCCCAACCTGCAGAACATCCCCATCCGCACCGCCGAGGGCCGACGCATCCGCTCTGCCTTCATCGCGCCGCCGGGACACGTGCTGATGTCGGCCGACTACTCGCAGATCGAACTGCGCATCATGGCGCATCTTTCCAGCGACGCGCGCCTGCTCGAAGCCTTCGCGCGCGGCGAGGACATCCACCGCGCCACGGCAGCCGAGGTATTTGGCGTCACGCCGCTGGAAGTCGGTCCTGATCAGCGCCGCGCCGCGAAGGCGATCAACTTCGGTCTGATCTACGGCATGAGCGCCTTTGGCCTCGCCAAGCAGATCAATGTCGACCGAAGCGCCGCGCAGGCTTACATGGACCGCTATTTCGCCCGCTATCCCGGTGTCGCCCGCTACATGGAAGATACGCGCGCACTGGCGCGCGACAAAGGATATGTCGAAACCGCGTTCGGTCGCCGCCTGTGGCTGCCCGAGATAAAGTCAGCCGTGGTGGCACGCCGCCAGGGCGCCGAGCGCGCCGCCATCAACGCCCCCATGCAAGGCACCGCCGCCGATCTGATCAAGCGGGCGATGATCGCCGTACAGGGCTGGCTCGACGCGCAGCATCTCGCGACGAAACTGCTCCTGCAAGTGCACGACGAGTTGGTGTTGGAAGTACCCGACAGTGAAGTCGCCGCAGTGCGTGAGCAACTGCCGGTCCTGATGGGCGGCGTGGCAAGGCTCGCCGTACCGCTACTGGTCGAAGTCGGTGTCGGCCCGAACTGGGACGAGGCTCACTGACAGGCGAGTTTCCTGTAGGCGAGCAGCGCCTCTTCGACGCCGACATCGGTAACGTCGTGGCTTTCCGGTTGTAGCAACTCGTGACGTACACCCCACGGTCGCCAGCGTGCCGCATCGGAATTGCCAAAGAAGCAGACGATCGGCTTGCCGAGCGCAGCGGCGATATGCATCGCGCCGCCGTCGCTGCAAATCACCGTATCGCAAAGCGACAAGCCGGCGATCAATTCCTCAAGCCGATGCGTCGGCATGGCGGCGAAAGGCAGTCCATCCATTCGCGCCGCGAGATCGGCAGCCTTGTCGTCGTCACCGGGATGCATGGGATCGTCCGCCGCCCCAGGCGCCCAGAACAGCAGGAAGCGAGCGCCGGCTTCCGCATGCAGGCGATGCGCAAGTTCGGCAAAGCGCGCCACCGGCCAGCGCTGGGGAACCTTGCGCGCACTGATGTGCAGGCCGATCAACGGCCCGGTGCCCGCGGGCAGCGCGACCTCCGTGGCTGGGGGCCTCGCCAGCGTCATGGCTGGCGGCGGACCATCGATGCCCAGCTGGGCCGCGCAGCGGAACGACATTTCCGCCTCATGCGGTCCCGCGGCGGGCGCATCGTCGGCCCGGATGACCCGCGCCGCACCGGATAGGGCGGCGAACCGCTCCGCGCTGAGCTGACTGCCGGACGCCGGTAGCAGCGCGATATCGATGCGAAGTCGGCGCAGCCGAAAAATCAGTCCGATGCGGCAGGCCAGCGCCACCAGTCGCGCGCGCACGGTCGGTAGATGTTTGCCCTTCTCGTATACCAGTATGTCGTCGATGTCGGGATTGCCGGCAAGCGCGGGCGCAGCGTAGGAGTTGGTCAGCACGCCAATCCAGGCACCGGGATACCGTTGTCGCAGCGCCGTTACCAACGGCGTGGTACATAGCAGGTCGCCAATGTTGTCGCGGCGAATGACAAGCAATCTAATATTCATAATATGTCGAATAAATCGACCGTCGATTCGACGGAAGTGGCAGCCGTATGTTCAAATAGGAGACAGATGACGGCATGACTGTGGAAGCGTTACTCTAATAGGAAAGCGGAAAATCGATACTCATATCAGCGAACAGAATTCTGGCGTGCCAGCGCATCTGAAATTGAACACAAGTGTACCCATTAGCCCCCGTTTTCGGCCGACGGAGACCATCGCGTTCCTTGACCGAGCGATGATCATCTTGCTGTTCGCCATCCTGCCTTTGGAACACACTGCCGGCCTTCGCTATCTACTGTGCGTGATGCTGGGGCTGCGCGGGCTACTGCAGCTATCTTCCAATCTCGACATGTCCTTTTTCAAGCGGACGTGGGGCTTCGCGCTTTGGCTGGTCTGGGCCAGCGCCAGCTATTTTTGGTCGGTGGACCCCGAGCGGACTTTCTCCGACCTGAAGCACGACCTTTGGGCGCCAGCGTTGGCAATGCTGGGGGCGTATTTCGTCTTTCGCCACCGTGGCGCTTCGACACCGCTATTGTGGGCTGCCACGATCGGAACCGTGACCAACGGAATTGTGACGGCATTTGGGGCTCCCGGCGCCATATATCCGATTACGCCAGTGCAACCCTATTTCTCGACGATCGCCTACTCAAGTACCTTTGCGCTGTACTATTCCGCGCTGGCGTTGCCTTGGCTTCTGAACAGGGATCATCCACGCTCGCGTGCCTTGGCTTTTCTTGTACTGCTGATCAACGTCAGCTGCGCGTTGCTGGTCGAAAGCCGTGCGTTTATTGTGGCCTTCGCGTTCTTGCTGGCGATGGTAGCAAGCGTTGTTGCCCTGTATGGCCAGCAGCGGCGGATAGCCTATGCCATCATCGCGGCAGTCGTGGTCCTCATTGCCGCGTTTGCCTTGGTCAATCGCGATCGAACAGGCGTGTTCACCGACGGGGGCGATATAGCTGCCGGAATCAATCATGTGCTAACGAAGGAAGTTCGCTTTGTCATCTGGAGCCGTTGGGCCGAAAGGGCGATGAACGGTCCCGCGCTCGGCGTTGGCTTTGGCCGTGACGTGCCGGAGAAGACGATAACGCCAGCCGAGCGTCAGGCCTTGTTGGCTGTCGATCCGTTCGCGCCAATGCACTCCCACAACATCTTCATCAGTGTGGTGGCGGAAACCGGTTGGCCGGGCTTGGCCTTCTTCCTGTTGATGCTCGGGCAGGTATCGTGGCAGTTCACGCGCGTAGCGCGGAGTGAGACCGGCATGGCGGCTCAGGCCGGTACGGCCGGCCTGTTATTGATTGCGGCGATGATTTTGAAAAACCAGACCGATGTCCTGATGGTATTTGGATCGTCGGTACTGTTCTACGCTGCCCTGGGCAGCCTGCTGGCGTGGCCACGAGACCGTCGGTCCTTTTCCTGATCCGCGACAAGCTGGGCGATTCGCTTATTGCAGCGAATGTCGCCTTGCACTTCGCGCGTGCTCATCCGGAGTGGTCCGTAAGCATATTGATTCGCGATGCCTATGCCTATCCACTGGCAAACGAGTCCGAATTGAACGTAATTTCCTTTCGCACGGGTGTCCAGGCTCGCTTGCTCGCCAACTGGTGGCGACTGACCGGTCGACGCTTCGACGTGCTTGGTGTCATGCGCGGCTTCGGCAAGCGAACGTTGTCATTGATCAGGGAAATACCGGCGCGGCGCGTTATCGTGCACGACCAGCGACTGTCGGCGGAAGCGACGGAGATTGTGCATGGCGATCCAATAGACACCGACAACGATCCGCACTATGGGCCCGCATGGCGCATCGTACGTGCGCTCAACATGGAGTTCCCGGCGCCGGACCGACTGCATTTCCCTAGACTGGCCGCGCGTTGGCAGACTAGGGACAAGCGCTTTATTGTCGTTTGTCCGCTTTCGGATGAACGTCGCCGCAACATTCCCGCCAGCGCAATCGAATCTCTGTACGCTCATTTGCGAGAACGTCATCCGGACCACCAAGTATTGGTTCTTGTTCGACGAAAAGGCGATCTTCAGGCGCTGACGCGCATACCTAAGATTCCAATTCGCGAGTTTCTCAATATGCCACGGCTGGTCGATCTGCTGCTTCAGAGTAGCCATTTCTACGGCACTGACACGGGCCTGCTGCATCTGGCGATCGCCATGGGCATGCCCTGTACCGCATTTTTCGGACCGACTCAGCCGCATCGTGTCCTACCTGTGGAACAGGCTGACATCAGTGCGTGGCGGGCACCGATTCTGGGTGACCGGCATTGCGATTTGAAGGTCTGTGACAACGCAGTGTGCATTGCCAGGGCCGTCTCGATGATGGTTGACGGTGAAGATACCGCCAGCGAACCAACCAGATCAGGCTGTCCGCTGGGATGATGTCAAGGCTGCCTTGAGCGTACGGATGACTTGATTTGCACTGATCGTCGCGGTGCAGGACTTTCGGGGTGTGCTGCGAACCCCATCGATGGACTGATTTCTCGCCGCGCAAGCGGGAGGCGAAGCCGGAAGGCAGCCTCGTCCATCACTCGCCGTTTGATCTGTGGCATCGACAAAACGTCGCGATGCCGCGCCAATCCTTTCGTGCAAGCTCAAGGTTGTCGCCCTGGCAGGACGCTACTGATCATTGAATCCTTTGAGTCGCGCGTTAATGTTTCGAACGGAGGCTCTCGAAGTGACTCAAATACGCCAGTATTACCGCCTCGCTGCGGAAGCGCTCGATATGTTCATCGGCTATTGGTGGATAGGACTCCAACGCCGCCCGCATGTTTGCCGCAAGCGCCGCGGCATCGTCTACCGGCGAAAGAAAGCGAGCCAACTCGCCAGTCAGGATTTCGCCGGGGCCGGTCGGGCAATCGGTGCTGACAACAGGCGTACGCAGAATCAGCGACTCGATCAACACGGTCGGCAAGCCTTCGCTGTCGGAAGCCATGGCAAACAAGGAGGCATTTCGTATCCATGGATACGGATTCTGATGGAAACCCTCAAAGATCACGCGATCGGCGATCCCCAACTCCGCGGCCAATTTGCGAATTTCAGATTCGTAAGCCAACCCGTCCGGACCGCTGACCCCACCGAGTAATACGAGGGGCAATTTGACATCGGCCAGGGCATAGGCACGCAGCAGCAAGTCCTGCCGCTTGCGGGGCGTCAGGCGAGCCGCATAAATGATGTAAGGCTGCGTCGGCAACGCCGCCGGTTCGTCGGCCAGCTGACGCAACTGCTCGAAGTTGAACGGGTTGTAGATGGTAGTAATTGAAGCAGGCCGTAGGCCAACCGCATTGACCAACTCATCCTCCAGGGCTTTCGAGACGGTTACGAGGTGACCGCTGTAGATTCTGCGGAACTTACTTAGCCAGCGCCGCTTGCGAATGAAGCGCTTGAACCCCCTGGCGTTGCCCACCTTGCCTTTCAGGAAATGAACCAGCGAGTTGCGATAGCGGATGAACACCGGCTTCAGATCGGCCATGCGCGTCAGACGATCCGAATCCTCGGCATTGGAAATGAAGAAATCGAACTGCTTGCCGTCTGCCTCGATATCGCGAATCAATGCGCGAATACGCCGAGCGTAGCACCACTTGTTCAACGGTCGCCAACCCGCCAGGCGCTCTTGCTCGCTGACCAGATGAATCGGAACCGAACCAACGCGATGTTCGATCGGCGGGTGCAGAACGAAGACGTGCGCATCGTGGCCCATTTCGATGAATTTCGCCGCAAAATTCAGAGCAACGCGCTCAGCTCCCCCCCCCATCAGCGAGTCGACGAACAAGCCTACGCGACGCCCTTTATTGGTATCTGAATTCACTTTCCGTTCCTCGCCAAGCCAATTCACGCTACTGGCGCGTTTCTACTTACCGATCAAACTGAAGAAGTACGCGAGTACTTAACCTCCGGTCGCGAGATCGAAACCATCGCGAGCCACGACGAGCTAAGCGACAAGGCTGGCTATTACCTCGTTCATGCCGAAGCACGCGAGCGTATCGCGCGCCGGCCTGGAGCGCAGCCGAGCCGTACCGGCGGTACCTCCCACGTCCAGCGCCCTCATGCGTTGGCCGCCTGTTCCTCAGTACGCTGCAATTGATGCAAGCGCGCGTAGGCGCCATCCGCCGCCAGCAATTCGATGTGGTGCCCGGTTTCGATGATGCGTCCGTGCGACAGGACAATGATCTTGTCGGCACGCTCGATGGTAGACAAGCGGTGGGCAATCACCAGCGTGGTACGATCCTTCATCAGCACTTCCAGCGCCGCTTGCACAGCACGTTCGGATTCCGTGTCGAGCGCCGAGGTCGCCTCGTCCAGGATCAGGATCGGCGCATCCTTCAACAGCGCGCGGGCAATGGCCAACCGCTGGCGCTGCCCTCCGGAAAGTTTGACGCCGTTCTCGCCAACCTCGGTGTCGAAACCCTTGGGCAGCGCCTCGATGTACTCGAGCGCGTAGGCGGCACGTGCTGCTTCGACGATCCGCTCCCGGTTGGCGCCACCCATAGCACCGTAGGCAATGTTGGCGGCAATGGTGTCATTGAACAGCACAACTTCCTGGCTGACCAGAGCGATGTTGGCCCGCAGGCTCGACAGCGTGAGCTCGCGATAGTCGTGGCCGTCGATGAGGATGCGGCCGCTTTGCGGCGTATGGAAGCGTGGCAGCAGGTTGGCAATAGTGGTTTTGCCGCTACCCGAAGCACCGACCAGGGCCACCGTTTCGCCTGGGTAGACCGTGAGATCGATGCCGTGCAGGGCTGGTCGCGATCCTTCCGGGTAGTGGAAGCCCACGCCCTCGAAACGAACCTCGCCGCGCGCGCGCCCGAGATCGACGGTACCATCATCGTGCTCCTCGATCTGGTCGATCAGCGAAAACACGCTTTCCGCCGCGGCAAGACCGCGCTGAACCGGTGCACTGACGTCGGCCAGACGCTTCATCGGCGCTAGCAAGAGGAGCATGGCGGTAATGAAGGACACAAAGCCGCCTGCGGTGCCTGTTTCGCCGGAAGTCTGGCCGAGCGCCACCGAAACGATGAACGCAAGCGCAAGAGCGGCGCTCATATGAATGATCGGGCCGAGTGCCGCAGCCGCAACGGTGCCGCGCATATTGACTCCGCGCAGGTAGGAGTTGGCGCTGGCGAATCGATCCTGCTCGTACTGTTGGCCACCAAAGATCTTCACCACCTTGTGCGCTTCGATGGTCTCCTCAAGGACGTGCATGATGCCGCCCATCGCCTCTTGCCCCTTGCGGCTCATTATGCGCAGCCGACGACTGAAGAAGCGGACGGCAATGGTGACGACCGGCACGATCGCGAATACGACAAGCGTCAGCGACCAATTGAGCCAGAACAGCCACGCCAGAAGTGCGACGATGGTCAATGAATCGCGCACCAGAACGGTAATAGCGCTGGTTGCCGCTCCGGTTACGTTGCCCACATCGTAGGATATCTTCGACATTAGCGCACCCGACGACTGATCGTCGAAATAGCTTGTCGGCAAGCGCACCAGACGGGCAAACATGGCGTTGCGCAGATCCTGAACCACCCTGTAGGAAATCCAGGCCATGGCGTAGTCCGACACAAAGCTAAGAACACCGCGGACAAGGAAGATACAGACAATGGCAACGGGAACGTACCACAGGCGGCCTCCCTCGCTGAACTTACCATCCAGCATTGGCTTCATCAGCGCCGGGAACAGCGGCTCGGTGCTGGCTGTAACGACCATGGCGACGACCGATGTCACGAATACCCGCCAATATGGCCGGACATAGCGAAGCAGGCGCGAGTAGAGCTCGCGGCTGTTCGGCGGGAGGGCTGCCATAGGTGGCATGTGGAACATCCGTTTAGAAACGGGGAATTATAGATGAGCGGCCGGGGCCAGGCTCCAACTGAAGCCGAGGTGGGCCGCCAGCGTACTCATGGCTTCGGCGCCGGAACGACCATCAAGCGTATCGTTTGGCCAGTCGACGAGCGCTACGGTATTGATGCGGCACCGATTGTTCCTACGGTGCGGTGGAATGATAGCATCCCTCCTCTGTACCGCCGCATGCCATGGGCCTTTGACTATGACAAACGACTCGCGCCCGCGCGTCCTCATAAGCTACTTCTTCGAAAATGACTCCATTCCGCTCGGCTTCGCCTGCCGCGATGCCTTCGAGGCACTCGGCTTCGAAGCACGCGGCTTTCACGGCCAAGCTGAACACGTCTTCAATCGTCGCATTCTCAAGCCGGCTGGCAAGCTGGCCAAGGTCTTCATGCGGCGGCCAGTGGACTTCAGCCGCGGCACGCGCTGGCACAACCAGACCTACCGCGAAGCCGAGTTGCGCCGCGTGGTGGCCGCGTTCCGGCCCGATCTGCTACTGGTGATCCGCGGCAACAGCTTTGACGGCGAGGTAATCGCATCGCTGAAGGCCGAGTACGGCATTCGCGCCACGACGGGCTGGTGGGTCAAGGATCCGCGTAGCGACGACCAGATGCTGCGCGATGCCCGCATTTACGATCATTACTTCTGCATCCACACCCACGGCTATGGGCCGGAGAGCGGCATCCGCCACCTACCTGCCCTGGGCCTATATGAGCGACTGTACCGGCCCAAGAGCGAGCGCCACGAAAGCGACTTCGTCGCCAACATCGTCTTCGCTGGCGGCCATGGCGAACGGCGCGAGCGCCATCTGCGACCGCTGGTGGATCTCGGCTTGCGCATCTACGGCCCCGGATGGCGCAAGGGTCGGCGCTTGTTCGACACGGGGCTGCGACGCGCCTGGGCCGGTTCAGGTATCTGGGGCGAACCGCTGGTAGATCTCTATTGTCGCAGCCGCGTCGTCGTCAACGTCAGTTCCTGGGATCCACAGCGCTTGGGCGGACAAAACCTGCGCTTGCTCGATGTGCCCGCCACCGGCGCCTTTCTGCTCACCGATCACACCGAAGAGGTACGCGAGTATTTCACACCCGGCCGCGAGATCGAAACCTTCACCAGCCCCGAAGAGCTACGCGACAAGGCAGCGTATTACCTCGCTCATGCCGAAGCACGCGAGCGTATTGCTCGCGCCGGTCTGGAGCGCAGCCGAACCTTGCCGACCTACGAGATGCGCATGCGCTCGCTGCTCGACGCCATAAATTGGTAGTTCAGTTTTTGAGCGCCGCGCACACTTCCTGCCATACCCGCTCGACGTCTATTTCCGCCATCGGCGTTTCTGTTGTGCAGTCACCATCAAGGCGCGGGTGATCAACGGCATGCAGGCAGGGATGTTCGAGCGGGCCAAAGATGCGGCTCGGCGACTGGCAGTGATAGAGGCCGATTAGCGGGATATCAAAGCAGCCCATGATATGGGTAGGACCGGTATCGACGCCAATGTAGAGATTGAGCCGGTTCATCAGCGCTGCCGTCTGGCGCAGGCTGAGCTTGCCAGCCAGCAGAGTGGCTTGACCGCCGATCTGTCGTTGCAGGCGGTCGGTACGGCCATGGTCCGCAGCACCGCCGAAGATCAGAAAATGGGCGTGCGGCCAGGCGGCGAGTATGCGTTGGCATAGCGATTCGAAATGGCCGATCGGCCAGTCTCGCCAAGCCTTGGTGGGAAAGCTGGCAATTTGCAGGCCGACGAGCGGTGCGGCGTCGGGCGGCACCTGCGCAGCCAGAACATTGGCGGCCCAGCGCGCTTCTGTTGCGGCGACGCGATAGGCCAAGCGCATACCGGCAGGCTGAATGCCGATCGCCTCAGGCAGTGCCAGTAGCGCGGCGACGGCGTGCCGGCTGTGCGGCGGCGGTGCATCGACGCAGGGATCGAGCTGCCGGTCCAGGCTTGGGTCGTTCTGCCGGAAAGCGACTACGCGGCGCGCGACACGTAACGCATAGGCAACCAGAGGTCGATCATAGCCAAAGACGAACGCAAGGTCGTAGCGCCGTCCCGGTAGCCGCCCAAGAAGGGGCGCCCGTTGCTTGCTGATGTTGCCAACTTTGGTCAGAAAGGGCAGGTGGTGCAATATCTCGGCCCGCTTGGGATGCGCGAGACAAGTGATTTTCGCCTGCGGATAGGCGGCAGCGATGGCGCGCAATGCCGGCGTGGCCAACAAAGTGTCGCCGATGCGGGTGACGTGGATGACAAGGACTTCCCGTGGCGCGTCGACGCTCATGTCGTCACCGAACCAGCGCCGCGGCGAACACGCTCTCCATGCGGTCGAGCATGGTCGCCAGACCAAACTGCCTAAGGGCCTTTGCGTGGGCAGCTTCACCCAGCCGCGCGGCGAGCCCAGTATCGGCAATGAGCCGGGACAAGGCCGCCGCCAGCGCGGACGCGTCGCGCGGTGGCACGATCAGCGCCGTCTCGCCGTCGTCGACCGCTTCGGTGATGCTGCCGACCGGCGTAGTGACGATGGGTAGGCCGACCAGCATGGCTTGGAGCAATGCCTGCGGCACGCCTTCATTGGCGTACGAGGGCAGGCAGAAAATGTCGAGTGCTTGCAGCCAGCGCTCGGTGTTGCGCTGATGGCCGGCGAAACAAACGCGGCCGCCGAGACTCATCGCGACAACTTTTTCTTCCAGCGCCTTGCGACGCGGGCCGTCGCCGATGATCAGCAGTTGCCAACCTGGTGCGTCCAGGTCTGCGAAGGCGTCAAGCAGGTACTCGTGTCCTTTCCAGCTGCGCAGGGTGGCGACGATGCCAACGATACGATCATGTTCGGACAATCCCAGTTCGCGGCGTGCCGCGGCGCGATCGGCGGGACGGAAACGTTCGGTATCGATGCCCGTCGGCACCGAGGTGATGCGCGCCGCAGGGAAGCCGTTGTCGGCGACCAGCTGGGCTTTCAGTTTCTCACCGGTGGTGACGATGTGGCGCGTCGCCCGCGTATAGAGCCAGCGCGTACTGGCGTTGGCTGGCACGGCAGCCGAGATGTGGCGCGTGCGCACGATGGCGGGTGCATTAGCGGAGAATGCGCAGGCCAGGGCGGCAAGCCATGTGTCGGTAGAGCTGTGCGTGTTGATGACGTCGACGGGATGCGACTTCAGCCAGCGGCGCATGGCCAGCAGGCCGTGCAGGTTCTTGCGGCCGATCGGCAGCGCTTCGGCTGGCACACCGTAGCGCTCGGCCTCGTGCAGAATGGGCGCTTCGGTCGGGCAGAGCAGGCTGATATGGTGGCCACGGCCGATCAAGCCCTGCGCTTCGGTGAGGATACGGATCTCCTGGCCACCCCAACCACAGGATGCTTCAGTATGAACGATTCTCAAGTGGCGCTCTCCGCCAACTGCAGACGGTGGAGTCGGGCGCAAACGCCGCTCTTTACCGGTAAGGCAACGACGAAGGCCCACCAGTAGGGCTTGAAGTAGCCAAGAAAATGGACATTGAACTGGCGGCGGCAGACCGGCTGCTGGGACATTTGTGATGGCGGCAGGAATCGAACTTCGGATTATAGGCGAGCGCGCTCAACCGGCAGCAGGCCACGATAGAGCGCGATCAGGCGTTCGGTCATGGCATCGATCCCAAGGTGGGCGACCGAGGCGCGCGCGGCTGCGCGCATGCCGGCGGCGGCACCGGGAACAGCAAGGGCGTCCAAATGACGTGCCAGCGCCGCGACATCGTCCGCAGCGCAGACGTAACCGCTCTCGCCGGGGCGGATCAGTTCGGCTGCGCCGCAGGTGTCGGTGATGATTGCCGGTAGACCGCTGGCCAGCGCTTCCAGCACTGCGTTCGAAAGCGGCTCGTAAAGGGTCGGCAGCACGAAGGCGTCGGCGGAACCCAGATAGGGACGAACGTCCCTCTGCGAACCCAGGAAGCGAAAGCGCGCGCCAACGCCCAGCCGTTGCGCCAGCCGCCGGTAGCGCACGCTGTGCTTGTCCTTGCCGACGATCCAGAATTGCGCCGCCGGGTTGGCCATGCCAGCGGCGGCTGCGATGAGCGTCGCTACCCCTTTGCGGGCGAAACCGGAACCGACGTAAAGAAAGACGGGGGTATCGTCGGCGACGTCCAGTTGCGCGCGAACATCCCGGCGATGGCGCAATGCCAAGCCGGGGTGAAAGTCGTCGAGATCGAGGCCGTTGTAGATGACGTGCAGCTTTTCGGCATCGACGCCGAAGTGGCGGACGATGTCGTCGCGCACCATGCGCGAGATGCAGATCACCGCTTTCAAACGCGGATCGCGGAACATGCGCGTCTCGGCATTGAGAATGTAGCGATGCCAGGGTGACCAGCGCAACCACCAGCGACCAAGCGGGCCTTCACGCCGTGCCCGTAACGCAAGCCAGGCGGCATGGGCGCCATCGCCGGCACGGAACAAATTACAGCCCGGAATGCGCTCGTGGCTTTGCACAATATCGAAATCGCCACCGGCTACCACGCGTTGGACACAGCGCGCGAAACCGGCGTCGCGCCAGAGCCGGCCGAGATAGAAGGGATTGCAGGCGATGCCTTCGCGGCGGACATCCACAGCCCACTGGCGCGCGATCAACGTCACTGAGACGCCCTGGTTTTCCAGCGCCACCAGTGCCCGCTCCACGAACCTTTCAGCACCACCGAAGGGGGTGTACTTTTGGCGGACTAGGGCGAGTTTCACACGTGCTCTCCGACTATCGTTGAGAACGGCGACATCCCGCACGCAAGCGCCTGTCGACCGAGCGCCAGCTTCACAGAAGCTCGGTGCACGCTGCCAGCACGCGCTCGACCGGCAGCGTGGTCAGGCACTCGCTGACCTTGCCGCCGCCGCAGCCGTCCTGGCCGCAGGGGCGGCACGGGTGGGCATCGCTCGCGATGACGCGATGCGCCGTGCGCCAGGGGCCCCATTCGATGTCGCCGGAAGGGCCGAACAGCGCTACGGTCGGCGTGTCCATGGCGGCGGCGATGTGCATCGGCGCCGAGTCGACGCCGACGAACAGGCGCGCGCGCGCAGCGAGGGCCGCCAGTTCCTTCAGCGACAGCCGGCCGGCGAGATCGACGACAGGCGCATGCACCGCGGCCAGCACCTCGCCGATCAGCGAGATTTCTTTCGGCTCCGGCGCCGCGGTAAGCACGATCGCCACGCCGCGTGCGGCCAGTGCATCGGCCAGTTGCGCCACCTTCACCGCCGGCCAGCACTTGAACAGCCAGCGCGATGCGGGATGAAGATGAATGAACTCGCGGTCGCCCAGGCCGTGCTGGCCGAGCAACTCGGCGACCCGCGCTTCGGCCGCCGCGCCGGGCACCAGCGTGACGCGCTTGTCTTCGTCGATCGGCTGGATGCCGATGCGGCGCAAGGCGTCGAGATTCGTTTCGACTGTGTGCCGGCGCGGGTTGCTGGCCCAAGGCGAAAAATGCGTAAAACTCTTGCGCCAGAATTTCCCGTCCTGACGCGGAGCGACCGACCAGCGTGGACCGAGCAGCCTGGCCAGCCAGGCGCCGCGGCGATGCTCCGTCAGATGAACCAGCAAGTCGTACCGGCGTTCGCGCAGCGTCTTGAGCAGTCGCCATTCGGCGCTGATTTGCTCACCCATGCCCGCGTGTTTCCAGTTTCGGTCGATGTGGTGGATCTGCGTGATGGCGGGATGTCCTTCGAGCATCGGCACGGTTTCGCCATAAACCAGCGCATCGATTTCGCAGTGCGGCGCAATGCGATTCAAGGTCGAAAATACGGGCGCGGACAGAAGAACGTCGCCATGGTGACGCAGCTTGACGACCAAAGCGCGGCGCAGGTTTGAGGGGGTTATGGCGTCTGGAACCATGGGCGGGGAATTTTAGTCCTTATTGCTCGGCTATCCAGCTTGGCAATGCCGATGCCAATAGTGGCATGACTGACAGACTGAAAAGTCAATATTGGCATGGTGTCGCCGCCCATTTTTGGAAGGAACGACGAATTCTGCAATTATGTCAGTACTTTAGTAGTGCCTTCACCCTTGGCACGGCCCTTGTATATATAGAGATGGAAGCCGCCGTTGGCCGGGCATTTGTCCCCCCCATTTTCAGATGTTTTCCGGCCGTCGGCAATCCAAGTCGAACCCTCTCATGGCGTGGGCGGAAGTTGAATGCCAAGGGCAAGACAAGGCTCGGGACCCATCTCTTCCTCCGCAGTCCCGTGGCAGGCAGGTGGCGTTAAAACCATCGGCGGCGGTTTCTTCTTTTTCCCCCGACTACTCGGCTCTCAAGGCCTCGACCGGATCCAGTCCGGCGGCGCGCCGTGCCGGTAGTACGCCGGCCGCCAGCCCGATCAGTACCGCCACGCTTTCGGCCAGCAGCACGAAGGACCACGGCGTATGCACCGGTAGCGCCGGGAACACCAGATGCAGCAGTTGCGCAAAGCCGATGCCGAGCACCAGGCCACCCAGGCCGCCAATGGCCGCCAACACTACCGCTTCGCCGAGGAAGATGCCGAGGATGGTCCGCTCAAGCGCGCCAATGGCCTTGAGCAGGCCGATTTCGTTGGTGCGCTCGGTGACGGCGATAGTCATGATGGTGACGATTCCGACGCCACCGACCAGCAGCGAAATGCCGCCCAGCGCGCCGACGGCGGCGGTGAGGATGTCGAGGATTTTCGACAGCGTGCGCAGCATGTCTTCCTGCGTGATCATCGTAAAGTCCTCGCGTCCGTGGCGTGCCGCCAGGGCTGACTTTACGGACTCGGCGACGCGCTTGGCGTCGGCGCCCTCGCGATACGACAGATTGATGCGCATCAGGCCATCGCGGTTGTATAGCTCGAGCGCACGCGCCGTAGGAATGTAGACGGTGTCATCGAGGTCGATGCCGAGGAACTGGCCCTTGGGTTCCAGCACGCCGATGATGCGAAATTGCAGGCCACCGATCCGCAGGCGCTGTCCGAGCGCCTGTGCCGTGCCGAAGAGTTCGTGCTTCACCTTCGGCCCGAGCACCGCAAAAGCTCGCGCGTTGTTGGCGTCCTCCCTCGGCAGGAAACGGCCGATGGCGATCTTCATCGTGAACAGCTCGGCCATTTCCGGGCCGACGCCGTAGATGGTCGTGCGCCGCAACCGTCCGTTGGCGTTCACTTCCGAGTTGCCCCAGACGACCGGTGTGCTGAGCGTGATGTCGGGTAGGCGCGCCAGCGCTTCGACATCCTCGATGGTCAGCAGGCGTACCGTCGTCTGCAAGCCGCCGGGACCGCCGCTGGCCGCCGTTTTGCCCGGCGCGATCTCGATGATGTTGGTGCCGAACTGGCTGAATTCGGCGAGCACGAAACGATGCACCCCCTCGCCGATGCTGGTCAGCAGGATCACCGCGGCAATGCCGACCGCGATGCCGAGCAGCGTCAGGAAGCTGCGCAGGCGATGTGCCGTCAGCGCGCGCAAGGCAAGATGGACGGCGTCGGTCCAGGACATGACGCCTATCGCTTCGAGAGTGCCTGCACGGCGTCGAGCCGGGCTGCGCGGTTGGCCGGCATCACGCCGAACAAAAGGCCGGTGGCCAGCGCCGTGCCCAGCGCAGCGATCACCGCCCAGCCCGGAGCATAGGCCGGGAGTGTCGGAAGAGCCAAACGCAGCGCGAACGCGCCGGCCTGCCCGATCAGGTAGCCGACGATGGCGCCGGTTGCCGAGAGTAGCGCCGCTTCGGTCAGGAAGGCGTTACGGATGGTGTGGCCGGGCGCGCCGAGTGCCTTCATCAGGCCGATCTCGCCGGTGCGCTGCGTCACCGACACCAGCATGACGTTCATCACCAGGATGCCGGCCACCGCCAGGCTGATGCCGGCGATGCCGGCGACACCGTAAGTGAGCACGCCCAAAATGCGGTCGAAGGTGGCAAGCACGGCGTCCTGGGTGATCACCGTCACGTCCTCCTCGCCATCATGGCGCGCCATCAGGATCTCCAGCGTCTCCTTGCGGGCACGCTGAATGGATTCCCGCCCCTTGGCTTCGACCATGATACGGAACAGGGTGTTGGTGTTGAACATCGCCTGCGCCGCCTCCACCGGCAACACCACGACCTCGTCGGCGTTCATGCCCAGCCCCTGGCCGGAAGCGGCCATGACGCCGATCACCCGGTAGCGCCGGTCGCCGACGCGAAACATGCGGCCCAGCGCCGGTTCGGCGCCGAACAGCTCGTCGCGAATCTTCGCACCGAGCACGGCAACCGACATGCTCTGTCCCAGGTTGGCGGCCGGCAGGAAGCGGCCCTGCGCCACCTCCATCCGGCGGATGGCCAGGTAGTCAGCCGTGGTGCCGACGATGGTGACATCCATCAGCTTGCCGCCGTAGGTCGCTTCCGAGGTACCGATCGTGAGCGGCGCCGTGCGCAGCACCGAGGGTGCGCGGGCGACGGCGGCAGCGTCCTCGACGGTGAGGTCGCGCGTCGTGCCGGTGATCGCGTTGGCCGGATTGAAACCGCCGGTTTCGGAACGGCCGGGCAGGACGATGACGAGGTTGCTGCCCAGCGACGAAAATTCGTTGACGACATAACGGCGCGCCCCATCGCCGAGCGCCGTCAGCACCACCACGGCCGCGACGCCGATGCTCATCGCCAGCACCATCAGGAAGGTACGCAGCGGGGAGCCGGTAGCGGAACCGGCGGCGAAGCGGAGGACATCGGCGGGCCTCATCAGGCGGCCCCCGTATCTTCCACCTTGCGACCGTCCTCCATCATCACCCGCCGCCGCGCACGGCTGCCGAGAACCGGATCGTGGGTGACGACGATCAGCGTTACGCCTCCGGCGTTGAGCCCTTCCAGCAACTCCATGACGTCCTCGCCGGTGGCACGGTCGAGGTTGCCGGTCGGCTCGTCGGCGAGGATCATGGCCGGCCGCATGATGGTGGCGCGGGCGATGGCGACGCGCTGCCGCTGGCCGCCGGAAAGCTGGTCGGGACGGTGGTCGGCGCGGTCCGTCAGCCCGTAATCGGCGAGCGCCCGGGCCGCGCGCTCGTTGCGCTCGGCGGCGACGATGCCGGCCAGCATCATCGGCAGGGTGATGTTCTCGGCGGCGGTAAGACGCGGTACCAGGTGGAAGCTCTGGAAGACGAAACCGATGCGCTCGCGGCGAACCTGCGCCTGCTCTTCACCCGAAAGCGTGGTCACGTCGCGACCTTCGAGCCGATAAGTACCGGCGTTGGGCCGATCGAGCAGGCCGAGCAGATTGAGCAGCGTCGATTTGCCGGAACCGGACGGCCCCATGATCGCGACGTACTCGCCGGTACCGATCGACAGATCGAGCGCTCGCAACGCATGCACCTCGCTGTCGCCGAGCGTGAATACGCGCTCGATGCCGGTGAGTTCGATCAGCGACATGGCGGCCTCGCGACTAATTCGCCGCCGCCGTATCGGCCTTCGCCTGCGCGCCGGCCTTGACGCCTTCCCGCTCCAGCGAGGTGACGATGCGCTCGCCGGCCTGCAAGCCGTCCAGAACCTCCGTGTACTCCCAGTTGGCGATTCCCGTCTTGATCATGCGTTCTTCCAGCTCGCCGCTGTCCGGGTTCAGCAGCAGCACCTTGCCGCCCTCCTGGATCGCCGCCGTCGGCACGCGCAGCGCATCGTCCTTGACCGCCAGCACAATCTCCACGTCCGCGCTGTAGCCGACCAGCAAGCCATCGATGTCGCCCGGCTTGTCGAAATCGACCTCGACCTCGACCGTGCGGGCCTGCTTCTCGACGGCCGTCACATAAGGCGCGATGCGACGCACCTTGCCCGGAAACTCTCGCTTGCCGAAGGCATCCATCTTGATCCTGACCGGCTGGCCGACCGCGATCTTCGGCGCATCGATCTCGTCCATCGGCGCCGTCACATACAGGCATGATTCGTCGATCAGGTCGATCGCCGGCGGCGTCGGCACGCCGGGTGGCGACGGCGTCGAGTACTCGCCGACCTCGCCGACGATCTTCGCCACGGTGCCGGCAAACGGCGCATAGAGCACGGTGCGGCCCTGCTCGACGCGGGTCGCGGCCAGCCGCGCTTTCGCCTGGTTCACGGCCGCCTTGGCCGTTTCACAGGCAGCCTGCTTGGCTTCGGCGCCGGCGCGGGCGGCTTGTTCAGCGGAAATGGAGACGAAGCCGTCGCGGTAGAGCTTGGTCGTGCGGTCGGCATCGCGTATGGCGTTGGCGGCCACGGTGCAGGCCTCGTCGACCTGCCTGCTTGCCTGGACGACCTGGGTGTCGGCCAGTGTCTGCTGCGCCTTCTGGTCGTCGTTCCAGAGCTTCATCAGCAACTGGCCCTTCTTCACCTTGTCGCCCTCCTTGACGGCGAGGACTTCGATGCGGCCGCCGAGGATGGTCGACAGCTTGGTGCGCTGGCAGGCTTCGACGGAACCGGCCCGCGTATTGGCGATGGTCGATTCCACGCGACCGCGCGCGACCTCCTGCACCACGACCGCGACGGGCTTGGGCAAAGTCAGCCACCGCACCACGCCGATGACGACGAAGGCGGCGGCGAGAATGATGATCAGGCGGGGCGACGGGCGTTTCATGTTGATGACCGACAGGCGAACGGGGACCTGTTGATTCTACGCCAGCCGCATTACCGTCCTAACGGGCGAGGATCAGGCGCAGCCCCAGTGCGGTGAAAATGCTGCCGGCAATCCGGTCGAGCCAGACGCCAACGGCAGGATGGCGCGCCAGCCGCTCGCCCAGGCTGCCGGCGAAACCACCGATGGCAGCGAAGATGATGGCCGCCTGGAAGGTGAACACGACGCCGAGTTGCGCGATCTGCCAGCCGGCGTGGCCGCGCGCGGCTTCCACGAACTGCGGCAGGAAGGCGAGGAAGAACAGGATCACCTTCGGGTTGATGGCGTTGGCGATCAGTCCCTTCACGAACAGCTTGCCGGGCGTCTCGCCGGCCACTGCGGACGTCGCAGCCGCCGGGCGCGCATTGCGAATCGCCTGCACGCCAAGCCAGACGAGGTACAGGCCACCGCCGATCCTCAGCGCCGCAAATGCGGCCGGCGTCGCGGCGATCAGCGCGCTGACGCCGAGCGCGGCGAGCAGCGTGTGGTTCAGGCAACCGAGCGCGCAGCCGAGGCCGAAAGCCACGCCCGCCCTGCGTCCGCGCGCCATGCCGAGGCCGAGGACCATCAGGTTGTCCGGCCCGGGCGCCAGCGTGATCAGCACGGCGACGGCGAGAAAGGCGGAAAGCTGCGGCAGCGAAAGCAGTAAGTCCGACGACATGGGGTGCATTCTGCCATCGATCGCGTCGCCAAGCCCCTCTGCGTGCCGATGCCGCCGTGGTACTCTCGGGCCGAGACCCGATTTCGGATTCACTGTCAGCGAACGGGAGTATCGCCA
This sequence comes from Gammaproteobacteria bacterium, assembly GCA_018819515.1. Taxonomy (GTDB): domain Bacteria; phylum Pseudomonadota; class Gammaproteobacteria; order Burkholderiales; family Rhodocyclaceae; genus Fen-999. The sequence continues at coordinate 141,261 of JAHJPX010000007.1, read as the reverse complement.
TGAAACTCACTTTCCTCGGCGCCGCGCGAAACGTCACCGGCTCGTGCTACCTCGTCGAAACCGCCGGTATCCGCTTTCTCGTCGATTGCGGCCTGTTCCAGGGCGGACGCGAGGCGCGCCAAAGGAACCGCGTCGCCTTTGCCTTCGATCCGCGCGACATCGATTTCGTCCTGCTCACCCATGCCCACATCGACCATTCCGGCCTGTTGCCGCGCCTGACGGCGCTCGGGTTCCGCGGGCCGATCTACACCACGCGCGCCACCTGCGACCTGCTCGAAGTGATGTTGCCCGACGCCGCCCACATCCAGGAGAAGGACGCGGAATACGAAAACCGGCGGCGCTTCCGTTCGAACAGGCGGTCGGCCGCCGAAGTGGCGCCGCTCTACACCGTAACGCAGGCCAACGAATGCCTCCGCCGCCTGCAACCCGTGGACTACGACACGGAGGTCACGCCGCATCCGGCGGTGCGCTGCAAATTCCGCGACGCCGGCCACATCCTCGGTTCGGCGATCATCGAGTTGTGGACGGAAGTCGCCGGCCGGCAACGCAAGATCGTTTTCTCCGGCGACCTCGGCCAGCCGGCGCGGCCCATCGTGCGCGATCCGACGCCGATCGCGGACGCGGACTGGCTGCTGGTCGAGTCGACCTACGGCAACCGGCTGCACAAGGGCATGGCGGAGACCGAGGACGAACTGGTGCACGCCGTCAACGACACCATCGGGCGCAAGGGCGGCAACCTGATCGTGCCCGCCTTCGCGGTCGGGCGCACGCAGGACATGCTCTTCCTGCTGGCGGACCTGACCCGCCGCCAGCGCATCCCCAAGCTGACCGTGTATGTCGACTCGCCGATGGCCACGGCCGCGACCCAGGTCACCGGGCGCCATGCGGCGGTGCTCGATGACGAAACGCGCGCGCTGCTGCACCACAACGGCGGCATGGACTATTTCCGCAAGCTCGACTTCACCGAATCCGTCGAGGACTCGAAAGCGCTCGACCGCATCTCGGGCGGCGCGGTCATCATCTCGTCGAGCGGCATGTGCGACGCCGGGCGGGTCAAGTTCCACCTGCGCGCCAACCTGCCGCGCCGCGAGTCCACCGTGCTCATCACCGGCTTCCAGGCGGCGGGCACGCTCGGCCGCAAGCTGGTCGACGGCGCCAGGCGCGTACGCATTTACCAGGAGGACATCCCGGTGAAGGCCGACATCTACACCATCGGCGGCCTCTCCGCCCACGCCGACCGCGACGCGCTGCTGGGCTGGCTCGGCAACTTCCGCGCGCCGCCGCGGACCTTCGTCGTGCACGGCGAAGACGAAACGGCGCAGGGTTTCGCCACGACGATTCAGGAGAAGCTGGGCTGGCAGGCGGAAGCGCCGCTGCCCGGGCAAAGCTTCAAACTCGACTGAAGCGCCGCTTTCTTGCGGTGGTCAGATCCGGTTCGTCCAGACCAGGCGCCCATCCTCGATCAGGCTCGCCGAGCCGAATTCGAAATGCAGTTCGTGCCAGTTTGCGACGCCCGCCAGTTCCGCCGCGCAGGCCCGCAGCACGCCGCCATGCGCAACCAGCACCGCAGTCCCGGGCAGTTCGCGCAGCAGCGTCGCAACGCGCGCGCGCATCGCCAGCGGCGATTCGCCGCCCGGCGGCGAGTAGCCGACCGGATCGGCCGCCCAGGCGTCGATCTCGGCGCGCGGAATGTCGTCCCAGCGCCGCATTTCCCAGTCGCCGAAATCCATCTCGACCAGTCGTGCGTCGATCATCGGCGCGTCATGCAGCGCCCGCGCCAGTTCCAGACAACGGCGCAACGGGCTGCTGTAGAAGGCGGCGCCGGCGGGCAGTAGTGCCCGCAGCGCGTTGGCCCGTTCGACCGCGTTCTCGGCCAGGCCGAGGTCGCTGCGGCCGTAGCAGATGCCGGTATCGATGTCCGGCTTCGGATGGCGGATCAGAAGCGTGCGCAAAGCAGTCCCAGATAGAAGGCGATTTCGGTGAGCTGCTGCGTCGCCCCCAGGCAGTCGCCCGTATAGCCGCCAATGCGTTTGACGAAATAGCGTGCGGCAGCCAGCGTGACGAAGAAGACCGCGACCAGCGCGATGCTCACCTGTCCCACCGGCAGCAGCACGCAGGGCGCCAGACCAAACAATGCAGCGATTGCCAGTTCACCCTTGCCCATACGCGTCGCCAGCGGCTTCGATTTCGAGCTCGCATCTTCACGCGCGTAGTCGAGCGCGTAGATCAGGGTGGTGGACGCGAAGCGCGACACGCTGTGGCCGGCGACCAGCGCCGCGAGAAAAGTCAGCCGTGGCGACACGCCGCCCAGATTGCTCAGCGCCTCGAATTTGATCAGCAGCGCGAGGCCGATGGCGATCGCGCCGTAGCTGCCGATGCGGGAGTCCTTCATGATGCGCAGCACGTCTTCACGCGTCTCAGCGCCGCCGAAGCCATCGATGCTGTCGGCCAGCCCGTCCTCGTGGAAGGCGCCGGTCGCCAGCAGCGTCGCCACCATTCCGAGCAATACCGCAATGCCCGTCGGCAAAGCCAGCGCCGCGACCAGCGTCACTGCCGCGCCGATGACGCCGACGATAATGCCGACGGCCGGGAAGTAGCGCGCCGCGTGGTTCAACTGCTCGGCCGAGTGGCCGACCCAGGCCGGCGCGGGCAACCGCGTAAAGAAGCGCAGCGCGGCGAAGAAGTATTCGAGTTCGCGGCGCATCAGATCTTTTCGCTGACGCCGGCCGACTCGAAGCTGGCCATCTCGTTGAGGAAGGCGCAAGCCGCGCGCACCAGCGGCCAGGCCAGCGCCGCGCCGGTGCCCTCCCCGAGTCGCAAGTCGAGCGAAACCAGCGGCGACGCGTCGAGCGCCGCGAGTTGCGCGCGGTGGCCGGCTTCGGCCGAGGCGTGGCAGAACACGGCGTAGTCGAGGAAATCGGGCGCAATGCGCGCCGCCACCAGCGCCGCCGCGCCGCAGATGAAGCCGTCGACCAGCACCAGCATCTTCGCCTGCGCGGCGGCCAGCATCGCGCCCGCCATCATCGCGATCTCGAAACCACCGTAGCGCGCCAGCACATCGAGCGGCCGGTCGTTGCGCCCGGGCCAGGCGGCCAGCGCCTGCTCCAGCAGTGCCTGCTTGCGCACGAGGCCGGCGTCGTCGAGCCCGGTGCCGCGGCCGATGCAGGCCGCCAGCGGCAGCTCGGTCAGGCAGTGCGTGATCAGCGAGGCCGACGCGGTATTGCCGATGCCCATCTCGCCGAAGCCGATCGCCGTGCAGCCGTCCGCCGCGAGCTTGCGCACGATCCCGGCGCCCTTCGCCATCGCGGTGTCGCGTTGCGCCGCCGTCATCGCCGCGCCTTCCAGGTAGCTCGCCGTACCGCCACGGCTGACAACGCGCCGACGGTAGTCGGCTTCGTCACTTGCGCAGCCTGACTGGTTGGACGCCGCAGGCGGCACTTTTGCGTCGACCAGACCTTCGCGGACACCGAAGTCGTGCGCCACGCCGGCATCGACGATGGTGAGGCCGATGCCGTTGGTGCGGGCGAAGACATTGATCGCCGCACCGCCGGCGAGGAAGTTCTCCACCATCTGCCAGGTCACCTCCTGCGGATAGGCCGAGATGCCCGCCTTCGCCGCGCCGTGGTCGCCGGCCAGCACGACGATGTGCGGCTTGGTCAGCGTCGGTGTCAGCGTGCCCTGCACGCGGCCGATTTGCAGCGCGAGTGCTTCGAGCCGGCCAAGCGCGCCGAGCGGTTTGGTCTTCTGGTCGATCTTGTGCCGCAGGGCCGCGTCCAGTTCGCGCGTGGCAGGCGCCACCGCAAGAGCGGGGGAATGCATCCGATTCATCCTTTCGTCGTTTGCGTCCCATGCCACGGGCCGCGCGGAAAGAACCCGGCAGGTCTTCTGGCTTCCGGATCGTCCGCCCTGTCGCGCCTTCCCGCGCGGGTGTTCCCACGCAGTGGCTGTCTGATGACTTGCGACGGTCGTCCCCGGTTACAGCGGCGGGCCCGCTGCCGATTCAGAGCCTGTTTCAGCAGTTCGCGGGGACTGCTGAAACAGGCTCTTACGGCATTCCCTTGACCGAATCGCGGACGATTATAGTCTCGCCATGATCGAACTCGTCATCGGCGGCGCCCGTTCGGGCAAGAGCAGCTACGCGGAACGGCTAGCGCTGGAGTCCGGCCTGCGCGTCACCTACATCGCCACCTGCGAGGCGCGCGACGACGAAATGGGCGAGCGCATCGCCCACCATCGCGACCGCCGCCCAGCCGAATGGCGCACCGTCGAAGAGCCGCTGCTGCTCGCCGATGCACTGCGCCGCGAAGCGGCAGCCGACACCTGCGTGCTGGTCGACTGCCTGACGCTATGGCTGAGCAACGCGCTGCTCGCAAATTCACCCGGGCACGAAGAAGAAATCGACAAGCTGCTCGCAACGCTGCCGACATTGCCCGGCCGCGTCATCCTCGTCAGCAACGAAGTCGGCTGGGGCATCGTCCCCGAGAACGCGCTGGCGCGGCGCTTCCGCGACGAGCAGGGCCGGCTGAACCAGCGCATTGCCGCCATCGCCGACCAGGTGACGCTGGTCGCTGCGGGTCTGCCGCTACAGTTGAAATAGAAGCGTCAAATCCATCGGCTGAGAACGTTCCAGTCGAGTGCGTCCTCCACCGCGTCGGCCAGCCGGTCGAGGTCGGCTTCACGGCGGGCGGCGAGGTCGACCAGGGCGATGTCCCCTGCGCCGGCCCAGGCGAGCAGTGCGGTGAGCGCCTCGGGGCGGTCGAACAGGCCGTGGCAGTAGGTGCCGATGATGTTGTCGCTGAACACGCCGTCGGTTCTTCCGTCGTCGAACGTCACCGCCGGCGTGTCGAGCGCCGGGCCGCGTGTGACGCCCATGTGGATTTCGTAGCCGCGCATCGCTGCCGGTGGCGCAGGTGGCGTATCGCCACGGCTGACTTTTTGATTGAGCGTTCCGCTGACGTTCTGCAACTGCTTCTCGGTTTCCAGCGTGGTCTCGCAGTCGAGCAGGCCGAGGCCGGCGACGCTGCCCGGTTTTCCTTCCATGCCGGCCGGGTCTTGCAAGCGCGTACCGAGCATCTGGTAGCCGCCGCACAGGCCGATCAGTTTTCCGCCGTAGCGCAGGTGGCGCTTGATCGTGGTCTCATGCCCCTGCACGCGCAGCCAGACGAGGTCTGCCTGCACGGACTTCGAACCCGGCAGCACGATCAGGTCGCAGGGCGGAATCGGCTGCCCCGGCCCGACCCAGCGGAAGTCGATCTGCGGATGCAGGCGCAGCGGGTCGAGGTCGTTGGCGTTGGAAATGCGCGGGAACACAGGGACGGCGACGGTCAGCTTCGTGTCGCCGCTGTGTTCCTTGTGGTGCTCCAAGGCATCCTCGGCATCGAGGAAGAGGCCGTGCAGATACGGCAGTACGCCGAGCACCGGTTTGCCGGTGCGCTCCTCCAGCCACTCCAGCCCCGGTTCGAGCAGCGCAATGTCGCCGCGGAAACGGTTGACCACCAACCCCTGCACGCGCGCGCGTTCGCTCTCGGAAAGGCAATCCAGCGTGCCGACGAAATGCGCGAGGATGCCGCCACGGTCGATGTCGCCGACGATGATCACCGGAATGTCGACAGCCTCGGCGAAGCCCATGTTGGCGATGTCGCGGTCGCGCAGGTTCACCTCCGCCGGGCTGCCCGCGCCTTCGACGATCACGCAGTCGAATTCCTCGCCGAGCCGCCGCCACGATTCGAGCACCGCGTCCATCGCCACGCGCTTGTAGTCGTGGTAGGCCTTCGCGCTCATGTTGCCGCCTTCGTCGGCGATCGCCTTGCCGTGGATGATCACCTGCGCGCGCCTGTCGGTGTTCGGCTTCAGCAGCACGGGATTGAAGTCGATGCGCGGCGACAGGCCGGCGGCCTGCGCCTGCAAGGCCTGCGCCCGCCCGATCTCGCCGCCGTCGACCGTGACCGCCGAGTTCAGCGCCATGTTCTGCGGCTTGAACGGCGCCACCTTCACGCCGCGCCGGTGCAATACGCGGCACAGCGCCGCGACCAGCACGCTCTTGCCGGCGTCGGAGGTACAGCCTTGTATCATGAGCGCCTTCATTCCGCGATTCTGACATGCTCCATCACTTCCTCCGCTTCGTCGTCCTGCTGGCGCTCGGCATCGGCCTCGCCCACGCGGAAATCGTGGTGCAGGACGACACGGGCGCGACGTTGCGGCTGGCGCAGCCGGCGCGGCGCATCGTCAGCCTCGCGCCGCACATCACCGAAACGCTGTACGCCGCCGGCGCGGGCGACCGCATCGTCGGCGTCGTCGAATACAGCAACTTCCCGGAGACGGCGAAGACGCTGCCGCGCATCGGCGGCTATTCGCGGCTCGACCTCGAAGCCATCGCCGCGCTGAAGCCCGACCTCGCCATCGGCTGGGCCAGCGGCAACAGCCCGGCGCACATCGAGAAGCTGCGCGCGCTCGGCATTCCCGTCTATCTCGCGCAGCCCGAGCGCATCGACGACGTGGCGACCAGCCTCGAACGCTACGGCGATCTGGCCGGCACGCAGCCCGTCGCACGCGCCGCCGCCGCCAGCTTCCGCAACCGTCTGGCCGAGCTGCGCGCCCGCTACGGCTCGCGGCCGAAGGTACGCACCTTCTACGAAATCTGGAAACAGCCGCTGATGACCGTCGGCCGCGGGCAGGTGATCGGCGACGCCATCCGCCTCTGCGGCGGCGAGAACGTCTTCGCCGGACTGAAGTCGCTCGCGCCCACCGTCTCGGTCGAAGCCGTTCTCGCCGCCGACCCCGAAGTCATCGTCGCCAGCGGCATGGACGAATCGCGCCCCGAATGGCTGGACGACTGGCGGCACTGGCGCGGGATGACCGCTGTGAAGCGCGACAACCTCTTCTTCATCCCGCCCGACATCATCCAGCGCCACACCCCGCGCCTCGTCGAAGGTACCGCGCGGCTATGCGAACAACTCGAAACGGCGAGGCGCCGGCGCACGCCGTAGGTGGCGTACCGCCACGGCTGACTTTCAGGGAAACTTCAAATCCGAAAGCAGCAGGGCGGAGTCGACGAAGTGGAACAACACGGTGGGCGGATACCAGCCCTCGGCCGCCCGCAGCACCTTTTTCGCCGACATGTTCAGTTGAACCTCGATCCGGTAGCTGGCGGGGAACGTGGTGTCCCAGCGCGGCAGGATCTGCCTGATGTAGTTGAGCTGGTGTTCCTGATCCCGGATGATGCCCATGGTTTCCAGCAGGCTCAGCTTCGGCCAGTGTTCGCCCCCGGGACGGCCGTAGGTGACGATGCCGAGGAAGCGGTCGAAGTCGTGGTAGAACGGATCCGCCGGGTCGATCATCCTGCCGTTGGAGTAAATGGCGTCCATCAGGTAGGTGACGGTGCGGTTTCGCGGCGGCTGCTTCGCCCACTGGTAGATGATGTCGTGCAGGGCGGCCGACATGCACACTTCGAGGTGTCCGCCGACGATATACACGTGGCTGGCCGTGACGGGGAAGCGGATCTCGCCGCCCTCCGAGTAGACCCAGTAGTCGGGCGAGCAGTCCTCCATGAAGTAGTCCTCTTCCCGGGAGTCGTCCTGGAGGTAGATGACGGGGATCTTCTCGGCCTTCGCAAACCGGACGGCTTCGTCGCCGCCGCGCTTGGTCGAAAAGCGGGCGTCGTAGGTGGAGGATTGATGGACGACGATCATCACCGCGTCGCCGTCGATCTTCACTTTCGACGGAGGAGTGAGTTCATGCTGCCGGCAGGCTGCCTGTCCGGCGGGCAGCCACAGCGAAGCGACAATCGCGAACAGGAACCGCTTCATCGATGCATGCCCCGGGATGACGACGCGGGCGAATTCTATTCGAGAGTCATGGCCCGCGCCGCCCTCGTTCGTCGGCTCTCCGCGCGGTGCCCTTCGACGCGAACGGTCCGCCGCCGGGCGCGCCGGGGGGACGGCCCACGGTCATTTGTCGAGACGCCTGCGCGTACCGCTGGCGGCGTACCGACACGGCTGACTTTTCTCCGGAATGTCTCGGTTGTGCCCGTTGCCGTAGTCCGGCTTTCTCGAAACCGGCCGCTTTGCTAAGCCTCATTTCTGGTGGGGTGCACTTGATAGGTGCCGCCACGTCGGCGCATCGGACAATAGCTGCGGATCGAACAGTGATTCACTAAGCAAGGTCATCAGCCGATTCGAGGCCACTACACCGCCACAGAACTCTGGCTCGGTGGCAATAGTCACGCCGGCGAGACGATTGAAAACCCACCGGAGCAAATTACCTTCCGGGTCGAGAATCTCACGCACGACCTTGTCAGTGACAAGCTTTACGTCCGGTCCACCACCGCACATGTCGGGGCTCTCCGTAAAGTAGTCGAGATCGACGTCGAAATAGACGCGACTGATATTGCTGTCGGCAAGGAATTTCATGAGTTCTCCGGCAGAGTCAAAGCATCGAACGCGATGCGTTTGACCGCCAGCGTCGACAAACTCGTCCTCGACCGTATCGGTCTGCTTCCTTAAAACGTAGATGTCACCTACCAGGTTGAGATAGGCTGCCGCTGAAATCTGACCGTCGTTGAGTTCGCACAGTCCCTCCCAGCAATGGAGGGCGACCTGACGAGCGTCGTCCAAGTCAAGGTCCCTCAGAGTCCTCTTCTCGCGATCATCAACAGGACCAAGATCTTCGTGCCAGTCAAGGGTTATTAGTGCTGGTGGCTCAGCGGCCAGCTTGAGCTCGCGAGTCCACTTGGCCCAGAAGAAGAACGCGTATCGATGCTCCTGGAAGACTGCGACTTCCACGGCTTCATGATCGCCTGACGGGTGAGGCAAGATGCTCGACTTGCATCCCGGCGGCAGTAAGAAGTCATCGTCTTTCATCGCCTCTCCATAGGTCGCCGTTCCAAGCGTTCATTGCATGAGACGTGCGAAAAGCCGAACACCGCGCTGCCCCTTTAAGTGATCAAGTTGCTCTTCGATTGCGTTGCGCGCAGCTTCCAAGCCGGCCAAACACAGCGAAGCGCTACGGTACTCGACGCTTCTGCGGTAGATCTCAGCTAGAGAATAACGCGACACGGTTGCAACAATCACTTGTCATCTTTCGTCTTAGACCAATACTTGCGGAGGATCCCAAGGGCCACTAGACCAACCCCGACTCCAACGTAGAAACGCGCGTCAGGGTGATGAAAGTGATCGCCGTGATCCAGATAATTGGTAACGATCACAATTGGCCCAACGACAAAGAACAGCATATCTGCTGCTCTCGAAAGCAACTTTGTTCGTCTGAAAGTAGCTGCTTTCCTTGCCAGCGCGTATCGATATGCAGCATCAAAGTCTCGCATGGCTTGCTCACCATGGAGCGTGTAGATCTCCTTCATCTTTTCCTTCGGATCATCGGATGCATCCAATGCATCCATCGCTACACGAACGGGGTCGAAGGCGTGCCTGCGGCCCACCGTCTCTTCTTCCAAGTTACGATTTTCCGACGACTGAGCCCGAAGTGCTCCAAGAACATTTTGCTGAAGCCGCTTCGAATTGTTCGCAGCAAAGTACGCAATCAGACGGCCGAAAAGAGTGCCTGAGAAGTAGGTCAAGACTGCCGAGTCTGGCATACAGTCAGGACAGACGTACTTGCCGTTCGCAGTCCGCGCAGAGAAGACACCAAGAATCGTGCGTTTGCAGTTGTGGCAGGTAGCTTTGAACTTCATGGCGTTCTCGCTGGCATGCTAGAGGGCATATCAGAATCGATTTTGCCCGGAGTGCACAGATCAAAGATCGACATCGTGCCACTACTCAAATTGGATGACAACCGCAGCGGTCCGCTCCTAGCCGATCTCGCCCTGTCGAAAAGTCAGCCATGGCGATACGCCACCTGAGCGGCGTACCACCACGGCTGACTTTTCAGGAGCGGCTCCGAGCCGAGCCCGACGCGATCCGTGCGATTCTCCCGCCTGTCAGTCCGAGCCGATGATGTCGTCCGGATCGCGGGTGGAGGCCGCGCCCCTGGTCACCTTGGCGAAGATTCGGTAGTTGTTGACGATCGAGTAAGGCGTGACGCCGCCTTCGTACAGCACCTGGTAGTCGCACCACAGCACGGTCGGGCGCGGCATGGAGAACCTGACGACGATGAGGTCGTCGTTCAGTTTGTTGACGAGCTGAAGCTTCTTGGTTTCCGACACGCTCTCCTTCATCTTCCAGCCGCTGAAGTAGGTGATGAGCTTTTTCTTCTCGTCGATCTTGATGAAGGCCTTGAAGCCGCCGTCGGTGATCTTCAGCTTGTTTTCGTCCATCTCGGTTTTGAGGAAAGCGGCATCGAAGAAGGTCTTGATCTTCGCCAGGGTGACGTCTTCCTCGGCCAGCAGTTTGTTCGGATCGTCCGCCAGGGCTGTCATGGCAAAGAAGCCCAGCCACACGCCGGTCAGCAATCGAGCTACATGGTTCACGGTTGTCACGGCCATTCTCCCTTCTGCTATACGTGGTATGCGTTCATTATAGGTATCGATCGGGCGTGAGGGCGAGGCCGACGGCTGGCGCGGTGGGCAGGCCGAAGCGAAAGGGCGTTGCCCCGTCCCTCGCTTTGCTCGGGATTGCGTGGCGTCCAGCGCCTTTCGGAAAAAGTCAGCTGTGGCGATACGCCGCCCGGCGCCACTACACCCCTCAGACCGGGACGCGCGCGACGAGCATGACGTTGGCGAAGGGCTTGCCTTCGCTCATCGGTACGGTCTCGACTTCGAAGCCGAGTTTGCGCAGCAGTTCCGCCCAGTCGGCGAGGCTGCGGTAGTAGAGCGTCGGCAGGCGGTGGCCGCGCACGAAGGTGACGGCGCGGTCGACCCAGTCGCAGACGTGGAAGTAGAGGCCGGCTTCGGCGTCGCCGACGCGGGTGAGGAAGACGCCGCCCGGTGGCAGCGCGGCGCGGACGCGGCGCAGGATGTCTTCCTGGTTCGGGTGGTCGATGTAGTGCAGCACGTCGAGGATGGTGACGATGTCGGCCCGGCCGAAGTCGGTCTTGCAGATGTCGCCCTGGCGGATGACGACTTGCGGTTCGCGGTCGGCCAGCGCGGCGCGGCCGCGTGCGACGTCCTTGGCCATCAGTTCGAAGCCGCGCAGTTCGGCGACCCTCGGCGGCTCGGGCCAGTCGGCCGGCCAGTCGCCGCTTTCAAAAAGCTTGCGCGCGGCGAGCAGCCAGGAGGCAAGGCCGGCCTGGCCGCAGCCGAGGTCGAGGAAGCGTCCGCCGGCGGCCGGGAAAACGCCGCGCCGCAACAGCTCACGGAAGATGCAGTCGCTGGAGAGCTTGCCGCGCGAGAAGCCGTAGGCGAAGTGGCCGGCGGCGCGATAGGGGCGGCTGGCTTCGTCGAGCAGGCGGGCGAGGAACTTTTCGGTCATCGTGGCTTGGGGTCGAGCGCCTGGGTGAGGGTGACGGATTGCAGGCGGGTGGCCTGCAGGGCGCTGAGCACGCGCGGCAGCGCTTCGAGGATGACGGGGCCGCCGCCGGCGGTCGGCGCGGCGTTGCCTTCGTGCATGAGCAGGATGTCGCCGGCGGCCAGGCCGCGCACGAGTCGCGCGACGACGCGGTCGACGTCGCCGCAGCGGGTGTCGAAGGGCCGCCGCGTCCAGCTTGCCAGTTGCAGGTCGAGCTTGGCGAGGATCGGGGCGAGGAAGGGATTGCGCAGGCCGGCGGTGGGGCGGAAGAAGCGCGGCGCGCGGCCGACGGCGGCGGCGATGCTCTCCTGCGCGGCGACGATCTCGCGGCGCATGCGCCACGGGCCGAGCGCGGCGAACAGCTTGAGATGATGCTGGCTGTGGTTTTCGATGGCGTGGCCGCGGGCGACCATCTCGCGCGCCAGCGCGGCGTGGCGCGTCACTTCCTCGCCGATGCAGAAGAAGGTGGCCTTGGCGCCGGCAGCGTCGAGCAGGTCGAGCACGCGCGGCGTGACTTCAGGATCGGGGCCGTCGTCGATGGTCAGCGCGACTTCGCGGTGCGACCGGGCGACGGACGGCAGGCGCGTGAGGTTGGGACCGAGCAGCGAGGAGCGCGGCCAGAGGCCGGCGGCGATCAGCACGGCCTGGTTGGCGGCGATGGCGCCGACCGCCAGCGGCCAGTGCTGGGGCACGATGGTCAGCGAGGCGAGTGCGGCGCCATGCAGCGCGATGCTGCCGTTGATGAGCGGGGTCGGATGCCAGTCCGCCATATCAGAAAACCTCCTTGCGACCGGCCAGCATGGCCGAGAGAATCAGCGCCAGCACGGCGCCGGGACCGACGGTGATGCCGATGGCGTGCAGCACCGGCACGGTGGAAGTGGCCAGCGCGCCGAAGCCGATCACCGTCGTGGCGTTGGCGACCAGCAGCGAGGCGAGGGTGCGCGGATCGCCGGCGGCGTTGTCGTCGTCGAAAAAGAGCGCGTAGTTGGAGCCGACGGCGACGGCCAGCAGCAAGCCGACCAGATGCAGCAGCGTCAGGCGTTCGCCGACCAGGGCCAGCGCGGCCATCACCAGCAGCACTGCCAGCACCAGCGGCGTCAGCACGCGCAGCAGCCGCCGGCCCGAACGCAGCGCGCCGGCGAGCAGCAGGGTGATGGCGACGAAGCCGGCCAGCGACAGCCAGATCGCTTCGTCGAGGTATTCCGCGTACAGGCGCGTCGATTCCTCGCCAAGGTCGAGGAACAGGGCGCCCGGTTCGCTGGCGAGGGCGGCGCGGACCGCCGCCGCGTCTACGCTGCCGGCGGCGTTGGTGTGCAGGGGCAGCAGCGCCACCCAGCCCGTGGATCGTTGTTGCAGCATGGCGTCCACCGCCACGCCGAGGCTGGTACCCCGCAGCGCCTCGGCGTCCAGCGACGGCTGACCTTTGGCGACTTCGACGTCGTCGAGAAAACCTTGCAGCTTGTCGGCGCGCAGCGGCAGCTCGGCGAGCGCGGCTTGTAGGCGTTTCGCCAGATCCGTGCGCTCGGGCAGCGCGGCGCGGCGCGCTTGCTGCGTCGGCTGGCTCGGCAGGAAGCGGCTCGGCGATTCGAAGCTGCCGATGGCGCCGGTGTCGACCAGCGATTGCAGGCGCGTCGCGACACGCTCGGCCGCGAGCAGCGCGGCCTCGCGGGTCGGTGCATTGACCACCGCCAGGTAGCCCTGGTCGGAGTTGCCGAGATCGGCGCGCAGCGAGGCATCGAGCGCCAGCAGCTCCGGCGACATGGGGCTGAGTTCGGACAGGCGCGTATTCCAGAGCCGATCCTGGTGCGCAACGAGCACGCCCACGGCCGCCACGGCCAGCACGGCGATCACCCAGCGGCGGCGGCCGAGCTTGCCGATCGCCGGCGCGACGGCGCGGCCGAGGTTCGTGGTGTCGCGGATGACGAAGCGGGCGGGCCGCAGCTGCGGCAGCACGAAGCGCGTTATCAACGCGGCAACGACCAGCCCCGACATGGAGAACAGGCCGAGTTGCGCGAGGCCGGGAAAGCCGGAGAAGAGCAGCGAGGCGAAGCCGCACAGCGAGGTCAGCACGCCGAGCCGGATGGTGGGCCAGAAGCGCGCCCGCCATTCGCCGTCGTACCCTTGTCGCGACTGGACGAAATAGTAGATGCTGTAGTCGACGGACTCGCCGATCAGGGTGGCGCCGAAACCGATGGTGATGCCGTGGATGGAGCCGAAGCCGAGGATGACGGCGGCGACGCCGGCCAGCGCGCCCGACAGCACCGGCAGCAGGCCGAGCGTCAGCGCGGTGAAGGAGCGGTAGGCGAGCAGCAGGACGGTGATGATGCCGATGGCGCTGATGATGGCGAGGCGTTCGACTTCGCTCCTGATGGTCGCCCGCGCTTCGAGCGAAAACACCGGCGCGCCGGAAACCCGCAGTTGCGCGCCGCTGTCGTCGGCGACAGCGGTGAACTCGGCGCGCACGCGGGCGACGGCTTCGCCCTGACCGTCGGTGTCGGAACCGCGGGCGACGGTCTGCGCCATCAGCAGTGCGCGCTTGCCGTCTTGCGACGCCCAGACGCCATCCCGGCTGGCGGGCCCCTGTTGCCCCGCGAAGGCGCCGATCAGCTCCATCATTTCGCCGGTGGGATCGCGCGGCAGCAGATTCTTGATCATCATGCCGGCCGGCGACGCGAGCATGTCGATGCTTTCGCCGATCGCTTCGCGCAGGCCGGCGACGGTGAAGCGCCCGGCGTTAACCGCGGGGCTGAGGAGGTAGCGATTGTTGAACAGGAGGTCGCGGTCGCGCGCCAGTTCGGTCGCATCGCCGTTCTGCACGCCGGTAAACAGGCCGCTGGCCGCCAGCCGCGCCGCCAGCGCCTTCGACAGGCGCGCCCGCGTCGGCGCATCCGCGCCCTCGATGCCGATCAACACCAGGCGCGACAGGCTGCCTTCGCGGAGTTGTTCGACCAGCAGGCGCTGCGTGTCCGACGGGCGCTGCGGCAGGAAGGCCGACATGTCGGTGGTGAACTGGCCGCGCCAGGCGACCAGCGCAAAGGCGGCCAGCCCGAGCAGCCACAACGCGACGACGAACCGTCCGGAACGCGTCATCGGTCGTCGAGCGGCTCGATGGTCATGACGGCGCTGTCGCCGTCGGCCTGCAGGTAGCGGATCCATTCGACGCGGCCATGGCTGCCGCCGAAGGTGATGCGCAGGACGTAGGCGGCGATGCGCTGGTCGTCGGGAAGCAGGTCCAGCATCCAGCGGTCGGGCGTGCCCGACAGGGTCAGCTTGTAGTTCTTTTCCAGTGCCGCCTTGTCGCCGGCCAGGGTGCCGCGCAGGCTGTCGACGAAGGCCAGCGCTTCCGGCTGGTCGGACAGGCGAATGCTGAAAACCTGCTTGCCGCGTTCGAGGCGCAACTGGTCGCCATCGAGCACCATGAGTTCCTGGCGCGGCCTGGTGGTTCGCTTTTCGAGGCGGTTCGGCGGCACGTAGTTCAGTTCGCCCGATGAGACGACCGGCTTGTCGAGCAGGGCGATGGTCTTGGTTTCGACGAAGCGGGCGCGGCCGCCCTCGTGCTTCGCCAGGCCTTGCATCAGCGCGTCGATGTTCCACTCGCCCGCCCAGGCCGGCAGCGCCAGAAAAGTCAGCCATGGCAACACGCCGAGCCATTGCCCCGTTTTCATGATTCCACGCCCTTCCAGAAATCGAAAAAGTTGAACCAGTTGTACGGCGCTTCGCGACAGCAATGTTCCAGCCGTTCGACGTAGCGCGACTGCGCGGCGGCGATCGCCTCGTCGCGATCCGCACGAGCCACGTTGCTGAAATCCGCGAGCGGCTCGAAGTGGATGCGGTAACGGTTGCCGCCGAGGTAGAGGCCGGCCATGAACAACACCGGTCGCCGCAACATGGCGGCGACGCGGAAGGGTCCGAGCGGAAATTGCGCCGGCGCGCCGAAGAAATCGACGGCGCGCGTCGCGTCGTTGCCCGCATTTTTGTCCAGCGCGCGATCGGCGAGCATGCCGACCAGATGGCCGGCGGAAAGTTTCTCCTGCGCCTGCAGCATGGAGTCGACGCGGCCGAGGGCGATGACATCCTGCGCCGCCGCCGGATTGATCGCCGCCAGGGTGGCATTCACCATGCGCGCATTTTCCTCGTACATGAGCATGGTGACGACCTGCCCGGCATGGTAGCGGCCAAGAGAACGTATGACTTCGAAACTGCCGAGGTGCGCGCCCATCAGCAGGGTGCCGTTGCCGTCGGCGGTGGCCTTCTCGACGAGGTCACGGCCGACGATCTCGATGTCGAAAAGGTCGAAGCGCCCGTTGAGCAGGTAGACGCGGTCGTGGATGGTGCTGGCGAAGGCGAGCACGTGACGGAACCCGTCCACCACGGTCGGCGCGCGACCGAGGGCGCGCGCGAGGTAGGCGCGGCTGGCGCGCCGCGCAGCCGGGGCGAAGGCGACGAAGTAGGCGGCGATGCCGTAGAGGACGAGGCGGCCGATGGGCCGGCCGAGGCGCAGCGAGATCCACACCATCAGCCGCAGGATCGGCATGTTGCTGCGCTCGGGGCGCTGCGTCCAGCTCGCTTCGTTGCGGTCCCCGGCAACGGTCATCGGTCTGCCACGGTCAGCGTGCCGGTGGCGACCGCAGCGCCGGCGTTGGCGATGTCGAAGCGCAACGACTTTCCGGCGCCGGGTCGCCAGGAAAAGTCGAGCGTCGCTCCGGGGCCTGCGGGGCTCAGGAACTTGGCGCTGCCGATGCCGACGACGGTTTCGCCCGCCGCGGCCACGCCCTGGAGCAGGCGATCGAGCAGCACGACGCCGGGAACGACAGGGTGGCCCGGGAAGTGGCCGGCGAAGGCGGGAAGGTCGGCGGGAACCGTCCAGCGCACGGCGTTCATTCGGCGCCCCGGTTGTGGCGATCGAGCAGGGCCACGAGATCGTTGCGTGGCAGCTTGCCGGTGGCGTTGCGCGGCAGGCGGTCGACGAAGATCGTCGGCCGCGGCAAAAAGATCGGATCGATGCGCTGGCGCAGCGCGTCGCGCAACTGCGTCGGCGACAGCGTCGGCGCGACGACGAAGGCGCACAGCCGGGTGACGCTGCTCCCGTTCGCCTCGTCGGGTATCAGGAAACAGCCGTCGGCGACGCCGGGAATGTCGGTCAGTAGGTGATTCAGGTAGGCGAGCGAGGTACGCTTGCCGGCGATGTTCACCATGTCGGCGTTGCGGCCGTGCAGCGAGAACGTGTCGTCGTCGTGGAGTTCGATGACATCCGCCAGCGCGTGCCGCACGCCACAGTTGCCGCCCAGGGCGAAGGTGGCGTCGCCCTCCTGCTCAAGCCTAACGCCGGGCAGCGGCGACCAGCGCGGTCCTTCGACGGTGCGCCGGCTGGCCAACTGGCCGGTTTCGGTGCAGCCGTAGATTTCGTGCACCGGCGCGCGCAAGCGGTCCTCGGCCTCGCGGGCAAGGAGTTCGGATAGCGGTGCGGTCGCCGAGAGCAGTTTGTCGACGGCGGGAAGATCGATGCCGGCATCGAGCAGCGTGCGCAGGTGCACGGGAGTGGTGACAAGCAGGCGTGGACGCGGCACGGCCGCCAGCGCCGCAGCGATGTCGGCCGGATAGAAGGGCCAGCCGCTCCAGAGCGAGCCGCGACCCTGCAAAGTCAGCATGATGATCGACTCAAGGCCGTAGCTGTGCTGCACGGGAACGGTGCCAACCAGCGAATAGCCGGCGCCCGCTGCGTCCAGGCGCTCGGCCTCCCCGCGGGAGCTGGCCGCCAGGGCGCCCCACTTCTTGATGTGCGCCGTCGGCGTGCCGGTCGAGCCGGAAGTAAACAGCACCGCGACGACGCGGTCGGCGTCGATCCCGGGCGAGGATTCGATGGCGCCGTCGGGCAGTTCGGGAAACGCGAGTTTCGGCAAATCGAGGTTCTCGCTGCCGCCGTCGTGCAGGCAAAAGACGTCTGCGGCGTACTCTTTGAGCCGTCGTATCGCCTCGGGCGTCTGCGACGCCGGCAGCAGGCTGACCTTGCCGGCGACGATGCAGGCGGCGAAGCCGACCATGAAACGATAGCGGTCCTGGCAGACGTTGAGCACGTTGCCGCCGGCGGGGAACAATTCCGCCAGACGCTGGACATCGGACAGGAAGCGATGCGCGCTCACCGGTCCGGTGGGCCGCCAGGCGACGATGCGCTCCGGACCGTCGTGCGCCAGCAGAGGGTATCGGTCGGCGCTCACGACTTGAAGGCGGCGCGGACGGCGCGAAACGTCGCCATAAGGCCGAGCTGGTCGCGCTTGGGCAGTACGCGCTTGCGCACTTCGTTTTCGATGAGGAACATCGCGCCGATCAGCGGCAGCGCGAGGACGTTCGCGAACAGCGACCACGTCTCCACGGAGGCGAAAAAGAAAAGCACGGCGGAAAGCGCGGCGCAAACGACGAAGAAGGTCGCCCAGGCAATGGTGACCTGGCGGGTATAGCGGATCAGTTGGGGCGTCATTTCCTCGTGCACGATGCTGGCCAACGCTGTGACCAGCGGACGGCGGCCAGCGACGAGCGTGCGTCCGAAGAACAGGGCGAGCGTAAGGTTGATGCCGACATGCTGGAAAAAGTAGAGCCAGCCGGCCGGGTTGTGCAGCGTCGGCCATAGCCAGGCCAGCGTGCCGAAGGCAGCGAAGGCCGCAACGCAAGCCAGGATCATCCAGCGGATGTTCCGCGCAAAGCTGACGACGACGAACAACAGCGGCAGGCCGACGAACAGGATCG
Source organism: Gammaproteobacteria bacterium (assembly GCA_018819515.1). Taxonomy (GTDB): domain Bacteria; phylum Pseudomonadota; class Gammaproteobacteria; order Burkholderiales; family Rhodocyclaceae; genus Fen-999. The sequence goes on along the minus strand of JAHJPX010000007.1, from coordinate 123,124 downwards.
TCCACTCGCCTATTTCCGCCCGGCCGCTCATGTAGTGGGCGAGCGCCGCATAGGCGATGGCAGCCAAAGCGGCGATGATCCAGGCGTTCATCGGGTCAGTCGCTTCCGGCTCTCTGTCCGTCGGCCCTGCGTTCATTTGGTCCGGTTGGCGGCGATGTGCTCGACCAGGGTGCGCAACGACGTGAAGATCTTGGTGTTCTGCTCGTCGTCGGCGCGCAACTGGAAGCCGTAGTGTTTCGACACGGCCAGCGCGACTTCAAGAATGTCGATCGAGTCGAGGCCAAGGCCGTCGCCAAAGAGTTGTGTGTCCGGCGTGATTTCGGCGGGGCTCATCTCGAGGTTCAGGGAGGTGACAATCATTGCCGCCACTTCGTGCATCAGGGCAGTCAGGTCGCCGGGCGTGGTCTGGGTCATGGTCGACTCTTTGGCTAGAGGTTGGAAACTCGGGTCAGGCAGGAAGCCTGTCGTTGCGGATCGCCAGCACGGCGTTGCTGCCGCCGAAGGCAAAGGAATTCGAAAGGGCGACGCGCGCGCCGGTACCGCGCAAGGCGCCGCCGAGGATGTGGCGGACGCCGGTGCATGCAGGATCGATGGTTTCCACGTGCGCCGTGGGCGGCAGCGCGTCCTGCTGCAACGCCATTACCGTAATGACGGCTTCGACAGCGCCGGTCGCCCCCATCATGTGACCGTGCATGGATTTGGTGCCGCTGACGGGAAGCCCGGCAGCGGCAGCGCCGAAGACGTGTCGCAAGGCGGCGATCTCGGCGGGGTCGCCCTCGGCGGTCGCCGTGCCATGCGCATTGACGTAGTCGATGTCGCCCGGCGCCAGGCTGGCGTCGGCCAGCGCCATTTCGATGGCGCGCACCTGACCGCGCACGTCCGGCTTCACCAGATGACTGTGATCCGAGGTGGCGCCGTAGCCAGCCAGTTCGGCGAGGATGGTGGCGCCGCGCTTGACAGCATGCTCCCATTCTTCGAGTACCAGCGCCGCGGCACCCTCGCCGAGAACCAGCCCGGCACGATCGGCGGAAAACGGCCGGCAGGCGCGCACTGAGTTGTCGGCGTCACCTGGCGCGATGACGCGCAGCGCCTCCCAGGCGCGGGCGACGCCGTAGCAGAGCGGGTCATCGGAGCCGCCGGTCAGCATCATCTCGGCATCGCCGGCGGCTATGCGCCGATAGGCTTCGCCGATCGCCGCCGAGGCCGAAGAACAGGCAACGGTGTAGCTGAGGCAGGAATTACCAAGCCCGAACTGGATGGCCATGTGCGCCGAAGCCGCGTTGTTCATGCCCAGCACGACTGAAAGCGGCGAGACGCGTTCGCGGCCGTTCTGCCAAAGGTCGCGGTAGCCGCGCTCGTAGGCTAGCGTGCCGCCCAGCGCGGTACCCCAGGAAACACCGCAGTCGTTCTTCTCGCTGCGGTCGGTGGCGTTAAAACCGGCATCGCCCCAGGCTTCACGGGCAGCGGCAAAGCCGAGCTGTGCATAGCGATCCATGGTGGACGACAGCGCCTTGCCGAGTACGGCATCGGCATCGAAGCGGTCGCAACGGACGGCCGGCATGGATAGCGGCCTGGGCTTGTCGTCGGTCGTGTAGTGACGGACACAGGACTCGCCGGCCAGCATATGGGCAAAAAAGTCCTCACGGTCGCCGCCGAACGGGCTGACCAGACCTACCCCAGTAATGGCTACGCGTCGCTTCACTCTCACTCATCCAGCGCGCGGCGCGTTCTTCAATCCCCTGACGATCTCGATCATCTGACCAATGGTCTTGGGCGTCGGCAGATCCTGAGAGAGGTTGACGTCGAGCTTTTCCTCAAGCTCGAAGAACAACTCGAGCAACATCAACGAATCGATATCAAGTTCTTCCAGCTTCGCCTCAGAGACAATCCTCGCTGGATCGATACTGAGGCGTTCCTTCAGGAATTCCCGAACTATCTCCAGTTCATCATTCATCGCAATGACTCATCCAGCACTTGCCTATACATCGATATTGCGGGCGTAAAGGGCATTCGTTTCGATGAATGCGCGCCTCGGCTCAACGTCATCACCCATGAGGGTAGTGAAGATTTCGTCGGCTGCGATGGCATCCTCGATCTGAACTCTGAGCAGGCGCCGGACGGCGGGATCCATGGTGGTTTCCCATAGTTGCTCCGGGTTCATTTCGCCAAGGCCTTTGTAGCGCTGCTTCGAAAGCCCGCGTTCGACTTCGGCGAGCAGCCATTGCATGGCTTCGGCGAAGCTTCCGGCCGCTTGCGACTTTTCCCCGCGGCGTATCACCGCGCCTGACTCTCCGAGGCCGGCGATCAATTCCGCGGTCGTCCGGATCTGCGTGTAGTCCCCGGAATGCAGGAATTCACTGTCGATGTGCCCGACGCGCAGGTTGCCGTGGCGCATGCGCTCGACGCGCAGACGCCACGCTTCCGATTTCTCGTGGAATTCGGAAGTGATACGCACATCCCTGGGCGCGTGAGCGGCCAGCGCCGCCGCGCTTGCCTGCGCGGCTTGTTCGTCTGCGAGATCGATGCGAATGTTTTGCGCCAGCATGGCATGCAGCACGCCGGACTCGATGAAATCGGACAAGCGTTTGATGACAGCTTCCGAAAGCAGGTAGGCGCGCGCCAGTTCACCCAATGCATCGCCTTCGATGGCCGCTGCTCCGGGCGCGGGAATCAGCGCGGCATCGGTCAGTGCGAGAGTAAGCAGATGCTGGTTGAGCGCCTGGTCGTCCTTGATGTAGAGCTCACTGCGACCGTGCTTGATCTTGTATAGCGGCGGCTGCGCGATATAGACGTGGCCGCCTTCCACTAGTTGGGGCATCTGGCGATAGAAGAAGGTGAGTAGCAGGGTGCGGATGTGGGCACCGTCTACGTCCGCGTCGGTCATGATGATGATGCGGTGATAGCGGAGCTTTTCCTGCTTGTAGTCGTCGCCGATTCCACAGCCGAGGGCCATCAGCAGAGTTACGATCTGCTCCGAGGAAATCACCTTGTCAAGGCGCGCCTTCTCTACGTTGAGCACCTTTCCCCGTAGCGGCAGAATGGCCTGGAACTTGCGGTCGCGTCCTTGCTTGGCGGAACCTCCCGCCGAATCGCCCTCCACGATATATAGCTCGCACAAGGCGGGGTCTTTTTCCTGGCAGTCAGCAAGCTTGCCGGGCAGGCCGATATTGTCGAGCACGCCCTTGCGGCGGGTCATCTCGCGCGCCTTGCGGGCGGCTTCGCGCGCGCGCGCCGCCTCTACGATCTTGCCGGTGATGATCTTCGCGTCGACGGGCTTTTCGAGCAGGAACTCGGCCAGCTTGGCTGCTACCACTTCCTCGACCGCGGGTCGCGCTTCGGACGAGACAAGCTTCATCTTCGTCTGCGAGGCGAACTTGGGATCAGGCATCTTGACCGACAGCACGCAAGCAAGGCCTTCCCGCATATCGTCGCCCGATATATCCACCTTTGCTTTCCTGGCAATTTCGTTTTCGTCGATGTATTTATTGATGACGCGTGTCATCGCCGCCCGTAGTCCGGTCAAATGCGTACCGCCATCGCTTTGAGGGATGTTGTTGGTGAAGCACAACACCTGCTCGGCGTAGGAGTCGTTCCATTGCATCGCCACTTCGACAGAGATGACGACACCCGTATCTCCCACCTTGGATTCACCGGTCGAGAAGAAGACGTTTGGATGCAGTACTGTCTTGGCGCGATTGATGTAATCAACAAAACCCTTGACGCCGCCGGAGAACGCGAAATCCTCTTCCTTGCCGGTCCGCTGGTCGACCAGCTTGATCTTGACGCCGTTGTTGAGGAATGAGAGTTCACGCAATCGCTTGGCGAGGATGTCGTAGTGGAACTCGATGGCGCCGAATATCTCCTCGTCAGCAAGAAAGTGTACCTCGGTGCCGGTACTCTGGGCATCGCCGACGACTTTCAGCGGACTGACCTCGACGCCATTTACTGTTTCGATCGCGCGGTCCACGGCGTGGCCGCGGTGGAACTCCATGACGTGCTTTTTTCCGTCACGGCGGATGGTGAGCTGTAGCCATTTTGACAGGGCGTTGACGCAGGAAACACCGACGCCATGGAGACCACCCGAAACCTTGTAGGAATTCTGGTTGAATTTACCGCCGGCATGGAGGACGCACATAACGATCTCGGCCGCAGAACGCTTTGGTTCGTGCTTGTCATCGAACTTGATGCCCGTCGGGATGCCGCGGCCGTTATCGGTTACGGAAATAGAGTTGTCGGTATGAATGGTAATAACGATGTCGTCACAGTGACCCGCCAGCGCTTCGTCGATGGCGTTATCAACGACCTCGAATACCATGTGGTGCAGGCCGGTGCCATCGGAGGTATCACCGATGTACATGCCGGGACGCTTGCGGACAGCTTCCAGTCCTTCCAGTTGCTGAATCGAGTCTTCGTCGTAACCACCGTCGTTGACGATGGTCTTCATGTCTTGCGTCATTAAATTTTCCGGTTAGATGCGCATCGGCATGACGACGTACTTGAAGCGCTCATTGTCCGGAAGTGTGAACAAGGCACTGGAGCTTGCGTCGGCAAGATGACATTGAATGGTTTCGGTAGAAATGTTGTTGAGCACGTCAAGTAGATAGGTGACGTTGAAACCGACATCGAGATTTTCGCCGTGATAGTCGACTTCGATTTCCTCTTGCGCTTCCTCCTGCTCCGCATTGGTTGACATGATCTTCAGGCTTCCGTCGTCAAGCACCAGGCGGACACCGCGGAACTTTTCGTTGGTGAGAATCGCAGCACGCTGAAGCGATTGCAGCAACTGGTCCCGCTTCAACGTCAGCAGTTTTGTGTGCTGTTTCGGTATGACTCGTTCATAGTCAGGAAACTTGCCGTCGATGAGTTTGGTGACCAGTTCAATGTCACCAAAGCGGAATTGCGCCTGTGTCGGCGTAAGAATAATCTCGAGCGGTTCGTCGTTATCCGCCAATTGTCGCGACAATTCCAGCACGGTCTTGCGTGGCACGATGACTTCGCAATTTTGTTGGCTCTCAGTTAGTGCTTCAGTGGCGTAGGCAAGCCGATGGCCGTCGGTAGCGACGACGCGCATTTCCGAACCGCTGACGACCAATAGCAAACCATTAAGGTAGTAGCGAATGTCCTGCTGTGCCATCGAATACTGGACGAGTGCGAGCAGATGCCTGAACTGCTTTTGAGTCATGACGATCCGGGTCGTTTGACCGTCGGCCATCGACATCCGCGGGAAGTCCTCCGCCGGCAGGGTCTGAAGATTGAAGCGGCTCTTGCTCGCTTTGACCTGTAGCCGCTTGTCATCGAGCGTCAGGGTCACTTCACTGGATTCAGGCAACGAGCGAAGAATGTCCTGCAGCTTCCTTGCCGCAACGGTCAAGGCGATGCTTTCCTTGCCTACAGCGTTGGTCCGGGTCGTAATCTGGATCTCGATATCCGTAGCGAGTAGCGTTAGCCGTTCGGCGGCCTTTTCCAACAAGACGTTCGAAAGGATAGGCAAGGTATGACGTTTTTCGACGATTCCGCAAACCGATTGCAGAGGCGCCAGAATTTGATCGCGTGAACCCTTATACAGGAGCATTCTTTATATCTCCCTTTGATAATGATGATGAATAGTGGTTATTGATGTGGATAACAGCAAAATAGGATTAATAATTATAAGGATGCAAGTGACACAACCCTAGCTGAATTGCTGTTGAAGGATTGTGGATGAATGTGGATTGTTTTTGCGGCGACCTATTGATCGCGAGTTACTCACAATTATTGATAGCACTATTAGACGTTATCCCTTGATCGATTGAAGGAGGACGTGCAGGTCGTTGTTCAGTTGGCCATCCTTGCCGCGCAGGTCGTTGATGGTTCGGCAAGCGTGGAGGACAGTGGTATGGTCGCGGCCACCGAAGGCGTCACCAATTTCCGGCAGGCTGTGCGGCGTCAGTTCACGTGATAGCCACATGGCGATCTGGCGGGGCCTGGCGATGGCGCGGGTTCTTTTCTGTGAATACATGTCGGCGACTTTTATTTTGTAGTAGTCCGATACGTACTTCTGGATCAATTCCAGGGTGACCTGACGATTGTGGGCGCCAATAACGTCTTTCAGCGCTTCCTTGGCAACTTCGATATTCAGTTCCTTGTTATGGAAGCGAGCGAAGGCAATAACACGGTTGAGGGCGCCTTCAAGTTCGCGAACGTTGGAACGAAGATTCTTGGCAATCAGAAAGGCAACGTCGTCACCCAGGGAGGCTTCCATCATTTCAGCCTTTTTCTTCAATATCGCGACACGCATTTCCAGTTCCGGCGGCTCAACCTGTACTGTCAGCCCGCAGTCGAAACGGGAGATGAGCCTGTTTTCGAGACCGTGAATGTCTTTCGGATAGGTGTCGCAAGTGATGACAATCTGTTTCTTCGCTTCAATCAGTGCATTGAAGGCGAAGAAGAACTCTTCCTGCGTGCGATCCTTGCCATTCAGGAACTGGATGTCGTCGATGATCAACAGGTCGAGCGAACAGTAGTAACGCTTAAAGGTTTCGAAGGCTTTTTGTTGGTACGCGCGTACGACGTCAGCGATGTAGTCATGGGCATGAACGTAGCGGATGATTTTTCCGGGGTGATGTGCCCAGACTTCATTTCCGAGCGCGTGTACCAAGTGCGTCTTACCCAACCCTACGCCACCATAAACGAAAAGAGGGTTGTAGGAAATTCCCGGGTTCATGCCAACTTGCTGCGCTGCAGCGCGAGCGAGATCGTTGGAGCGACCGGTGACTAATGTGTCGAAGGTGAAATCGACATTCAGCCGCGTCTTCTCGTATACGGGATCGCCAATCTTCGCTATCGGCGCACTTGTCGCGGCCTTTTCGCCGGAATCAGTAGAGCGCTCTTCTGAAGTTGGTTCGTAAATATGAACGTTCTCGTCGAGAGAGAGAGTAATACCCTCTCCCGAGGGATGGTATTCCTTGAAGAGGTTTTCGATACGATGCAGGTAACGTTCCCTGACCCATTGAAGTACGAACCGGTTGGGCGCGAGCAGACGAACCTGGCCGGGACCGGCCAATTCAACCCTGAGGGATCGAATCCAGGAATTGAACTGCTGTGAAGGCAGTTCTTCCTGCAAGTCGGTCAAGCAGCGCGACCAGAAGTCGTCCATTGTCGTATCGTCGCCGGGTGAAACCACGTGTTATTTGTGTATATTATTGATTAATATAAAAAACTATATTTTTTGTTGCGATGTTCAGTATGGCAGGATGAATTTTCGTAGGGGATTCTAGCGGGTTCGATAGGAGTTATCCACAAGGATAGCGGAAAATTGGCCTTGACAAAGATCGGCCGCGAAGATGTAATCGCGCGTTTCTCTTAAGAGAACAAGATCATGAAACGGACTTATCAACCTTCGGTAGTGCGGCGCAAGCGCACGCACGGATTCCTGGTGCGGATGCGCACTCGTGGTGGTCGCGCCGTTATTCGCGCCCGCCGGGCCAAGGGGCGTCAACGCCTCGGCGTTTAAGTGCTCCCAAGCTAAGAGCAAGCAGGACGGCGCAGCGATGGTGTGCCGGCGTGAGCAAGGGTTTGGTGCCCTTGACCGCCTTCACCGGCCCGATGAATTTGCTGCCGTTATGGATGGTCGCGGGAGGGCTCGCGGAGGCTGTTTTGAAGTACGCTGGCGGACCCGCCAGTCGGTCATTCTTGGAAGTGGGACCGTTGGGGCGCGTTTTGGTTTGATTGTTCCGAAGCGCTTCGCCAAACATGCTGTATTGCGCAATCTGCTGAAACGTTTGGCGCGTGAGTCGTTTCGCAACGCAATCCGGACTCTACCTCAGGTCGATATCGTATTGCGGCTTGTCGCAGTTCCATTGCCTGCGGGGCAAAGGGTGGATGCGGCCCGGCGTCGTTCCTGGCGACAGGATGTTGACGGGTTGTTGCGGAAGGTGAGCCGATGAACGGTGGGTGGAGGGTAAAGCCGTTGGTTTGGCTTATCAGGGCCTATCAGTACGGCATCAGCCCGTTTCTTGGCCGTAGCTGCCGTTTTCAGCCAAGTTGTTCGGAGTACGCGGTCGAATCCCTGGAGCGTCACGGGATCATCCGGGGTCTCTGGTTGGCCGTTCGTAGGGTTGGGCGCTGTCATCCTTGGCATCCCGGCGGTTATGATCCTGTTCCTTGAGAAATTTGTTGAGCCACCATGGATAACCAACGTCTGATCCTGTTTCTGGTTTTTTCGTTTTCGCTTTTCATGCTTTGGCAAGCATGGCAGAAGCAGGGAACACCCGTGCCGGTGGCGAATGCCCCGGCAACCACGGCTTTGACGAAGTCTACCGGGGATGCTGCGGCACCTGTGCCGGTGCCATCTGTCGACACCATTCCCGCAGTCGCCGGTACGGCAGCCCCTGTCGATACGGCCGCCAGGATGGTCGTCACTACCGACCTGTTCGTGGCGGAGATTTCCGCCCAAGGCGGCGATCTTACCCGCCTGGAGCTCAAGCGCCACAAGGCGACGGGCGACAGGGAAAATAATTTCGTCTTGTTTGAAACCAAGCATTCCTATGCAGCCCAAGGCGGACTGATTGGTCCGGGGCTGCCGAACCACAAGACCATCTGGCAGTTGCCTGCCAGTGGTGTGGAGATGAAGGATGGGGAGCAGGAGCTGCGGGTACGGCTGACGGCGTCCTTGGCGGACGGCGCAACCGTGGTCAAGGCCTATGTATTCAAGCGCGACAACTACCTGATCGACGTCGAGTACGACGTTACCAATGGTGGAACCGAAGCGATCGCGCCTTTCGCCTACTTTCAGCTGATTCGCGACGGCCAGCCCCCCGAAGGCGCCAACAGCATGATGATGACCTTTACCGGCCCCGCGTTCTACACCGACGCCGACAAGTTCCAGAAGGTGTCGTTCGAGGATGCCGCGAAGGGCAAGGGCAAGGTTCCCGGCAAGACCGACAATGGCTGGGTGGCGATGGTCCAGCATTACTTCGTTTCGGCCTGGTTGCCTGGGCAAGGCGAGCGCGAGTTCTTCTTGCGGGAAGTCGGCAAGGATCTGTTTGCAGCGGGCGTGATTGTGCCGATGGCTTCCATTGCACCGCAAGCGACGGGCAGGGTGAGCATGCCGCTTTACGCTGGTCCGCAGGAGCAGGACAAGCTTTCGAAGATTGCGCCGGGCTTTGATCTGGTGGTTGACTATGGATGGCTGACGGTGATTGCGGCGCCGATTTTCTGGGTGCTGGAGTGGGTCCATTCGTTCGTCGGCAACTGGGGCTGGTCCATCATCCTGCTGACGGTGCTCATCAAGGCGGCATTCTTCCCGCTGTCGGCGGCATCGTACAAGTCGATGGCGAAGATGCGCCTGCTGACACCGAAGTTGCAAAAACTGAAGGAAGCGTACGGCGACGACAAGCAGCGAATGAATCAGGAAATGATGGAGTTGTACAAGAAGGAGAAGGTGAACCCGCTGGGCGGATGCCTGCCGATTCTGGTCCAGATACCCGTGTTCATCGCGCTGTACTGGGTGCTGATGGGTACCGTCGAAATGCGCGGAGCGCCGTGGGTCGGTTGGATTACCGACCTTTCGACCAAGGATCCCTACTTCGTCATGCCGTTGATCATGGGCGCGACCATGCTGATCCAGACCAAGCTTAATCCGGCGCCGCCCGATCCAATGCAGGCGAAGATCATGATGATGATGCCCATCGTCTTCACCGCGATGTTCCTGTTTTTCCCGGCGGGTCTGGTGCTTTACTGGACGGTCAACAACTTGTTGTCCATCGCCCAGCAGTGGCAGGTCAACCGGATGATCGAGGCCAGTGGCCTCAAGGCAAAATAGGCCGGCGGACACCATCGCCGCCATCGCCACGGCGCCCGGCCGTGGTGGCATCGGCATTGTCCGGGTTTCCGGCGCCAATCTGGGTAATTTCGCCGAGCGCCTGACGGGCAAATTGCCCTCCGCTCGGCGTGTCGCCATGGCTGACTTTTGTGCAGCCGACGGCAGTGCGATCGACCGGGGCATCCAACTGTACTTTCCGGCGCCGCACTCCTTCACCGGCGAGGATGTGCTTGAACTTCAGGGCCATGGAAGCCCGGTGGTGCTGCAGGCATTGCTTGAGCGCTGTCGCGAGCTGGGTGCGCGGCTCGCCGAACCGGGCGAGTTCACTCGTCGGGCTTTTCTGAACGACAAGCTGGATCTGGCCCAAGCGGAAGCGGTCGCCGACCTGATCGACGCCAGTACTGCGCAGGCCGCGCGTTCGGCGTTGCGTTCGCTGTCGGGTGAGTTTTCAGGGCAGGTGCACGCGCTCGTGGATCAATTGATCGAATTGCGCATGCTGGTCGAGGCGACGCTGGACTTTCCCGAAGAAGAAATCGATCCATTGCGCGACACGGACATGGTTCCGCGCCTGGATCGACTGCGCAGCGACCTGGGCGCGCTGCGCGCACGGGCACGCCAAGGCAGTCTGCTTCGCACGGGTTTGACAGTGGTGTTGGCGGGCCTGCCCAATGTTGGCAAGTCGTCATTGTTGAACAGGCTTGCCGGCGAGGAGCGGGCCATCGTTACCGAGGTCGCGGGAACGACGCGCGATGCGCTGCGGGAAACGATCCAGATCGAGGGTATTCCGCTGCACATCATCGACACGGCGGGCTTGCGCGATGCCGCGGAGGAGGTCGAACGGCTTGGCATCGAGCGCAGTTGGCGGGAGATTGCCAAGGCGGATATCGTGTTGCAGGTCGTTGACGCCCGCGGTGGCGTTACGCCTGCAGACCATGGCATCGCGACGCAGCTGCCGGCAGGGATTGAGCGGATCGTCATCGAGAACAAATGCGATCTGGGGCGTCAGCCGGCCGGTCGCTATGAGGCGCAGGGGCAGGTTCATCTGCGCCTGTCGGCGACGACCGGGGCGGGGATATCGCTGCTACACGACGAACTGTTGCGAGTCGCGGGCTGGGTGGGACATGGCGAGGATGTCGTGCTGGCGCGGGAGCGGCATCTGGCGGCGCTCTCCGAGGCAGGGGCACGGCTGGACGTCGCGGCCGACAGCACGCGGCAACTGGAGTTCGTTGCGGAGGAGTTGCGGCTGGCGCAGGCTGCGTTGGCCTCGATTACCGGGGAGTTCTCAGCGGACGATTTGCTGGGAACGATCTTCAGCCGCTTTTGCATCGGCAAATGACCGATTTGCCGCTTCTGGCGTTGTTCGCGCTTCTGGCGGGCTTCATCGATGCGGTCGCGGGCGGTGGTGGTCTGATTCAGGTTCCGGCATTGTTTAACGCGCTGCCGGCGGAGTCGGCGGCGACCGTGTTTGGTACCAATAAGGGCGCCAGCATTTTTGGTACCGGCAACGCCGCCTGGCGCTTCGCGCGACGTATTCAAATTCCGTGGGACATCGCGTTGCCGGCTGCTGCTTCGGCATTCGTGTTTTCGTTTATCGGTGCCGCTACCGTTGCCTGGTTGCCCAAGGATGTCGTTCGGCCGCTGGTGTTGATGCTGATGATCGTGGTTGTGGTCTATACGCTGCTGAAGCCCGATTTCGGCCAATTGCAGGGAAAGGCATTGGCGCCGGAACGGGTGCGAGCGTGGGCGCTGGCGGTGGGCGCGGCGCTGGGTTTTTATGACGGGTTCTTCGGGCCAGGCGCCGGCAGTTTCATGATCTTCGCGTTCGTCGGCATTTTCGGCCTCGATTTCCTGCGGGCGTCCAGTGCGGCAAAGATCGTCAACCTGTCCACCAACGCCGCCGCGCTGAGCTACTTCGTTCCCGCCGGACATGTACTCTGGCTGATAGCGCTGACCATGGCGGTGTTCAACATCGCCGGGGCGTTCGTCGGCGCCAGGCTGGCTCTTAGGCACGGCAGCGGCTTCGTCCGCTGGGTGTTCCTGGCCGTAAGTACTGTCCTGATCGGCAAATTCGGCTACGATACGCTATTCAGTCTGTTCCAATAAGAGGAGGAGTTTTGCCATGAAGCTGAAACCAGTTGCCGCGGGCCTGATCGCCGCGTTTGCCGTCTCGTTCGCCTATGCCGACATCAACGTCGGTGTCACCGTCTCGGCCACCGGGCCGGCGGCGTCGCTGGGCATTCCCGAAAAGAACACTTTTGCACTGATGCCGACGACCATCGCCGGTCAGAAGATCAACTACATCATCCTTGACGACGCTTCGGACACGACATCCGCGGTAAAGAATATTCGCAAGTTCGTGACGGAGGATAAGGTCGATGTGGTCGTTGGTTCGACGATCACGCCGAACTCGCTGGCGATGATCGACGTTGCGGCGGAGGCGGAAACGCCGATGATTTCGATGGCCGCGTCGTCGCGCATCGTCGATACGTCTAATCCGAAGGTGAAGTGGGTGTTCAAGACGCCGCAGAACGACGTTCAAATGTCGTCCGCCATCGTCGAGAGCATGCTTGCCAACAAGGTTCAAACGGTGGGTTTCATCGGTTTCGCGGATGCTTATGGTGAAGGCTGGTACAACGAATTCAGCAAGATTGCGGAGGCGCGCAATTTGAAGATTGTCGCCAGTGAGCGATACAACCGCGGTGATACCTCGGTGACGGGGCAGGTGTTGAAAATCATGGCCGCCAGGCCGGATGCGGTGCTGGTTGCGGGTGCTGGCACGCCGGCGGCGCTGCCGCAAAAGACGCTCAAGGAACGCGGTTACAGTGGTCTTTATTACCAGACACACGGCGTCGCGAACAAGGATTTTATACGTGTTTGCGGAGCGGATTGCGAAGGCACGCTTCTTCCGGCCGGCCCTGTGCTGGTGGCCGCGCAGTTGCCCGATAGTAATCCCATCAAGAAGGTGGCCATGGATTACACGAATAAGTATGAGGCGACCTATGGCAAAGGAACCACGTCGACTTTCGGTGCGCACGCCGCCGACGCAGTCAACCTTTTGGCGCACGCAATTCCGGTGGCGCTCAAGACTGCGAAACCCGGTACTAAGGAGTTCCGAGCGGCCTTGCGCGATGCCATCGAGGGCCTGAAGGACGTGACCAATGCTCATGGTATCGTGAACATGTCGCCCACAGACCATCTTGGCTTCGATCAGCGCTCGCGAGTGATGGTGAAGATCGAAAGCGGAGCCTGGAAGCTTCAATAGTAGGCGGTATACTGCTTCGCTGTTCATCGGGGCGCCCGTGTGAGAGCAGGGGCGCCCCGGTCGTTTCCGGATTTCTATGGACTTGCAGATCGCCCTGTTGCTAGGTCAGGACGGCATCGTCAACGGTGCCATCTACGCGTTGTTGGCGTTGGCGTTGGTTCTGGTTTTCGCTGTCACGCGCATCATCTTCATTCCGCAGGGTGAATTCGTCGCTTTTGGAGCGCTGACGCTGGCGAGTTTTCAAGTCGGCCGGGTTCCTGGGACGCTTTGGTTGTTGGTCGGTCTTGGCGTGCTGGTGGCGGTCGTCGAAATCGGCATCGCAACGCGTAATGGAACATTGCGGCGGCTGGTGTCGGCGCTGACTTGGAACGTCGCTTATCCCGCGGTCGCCGCAATCATCATCCTGCTTGGCGAGCCGGGGACCTGGCCGCTGGTCGTACAAGTGGCAGCCGCGTTGGCGTTGGTCGTGCCGTTGGGGCCGATGGTCTATCGGCTGGTGTATCAACCATTGCAGTCGGCCTCCGTGCTGGTGCTGCTGATCGTTTCGGTGGCCGTGCATCTTGCGCTGGTCGGGTTGGGCCTGCTGTTTTTCGGGGCGGAGGGCTCCCGTACAACGCCGTTTTCAGATGCGCGCCTGGACGTTGGCGGTGTGGTCGTTACCGGGCAGGCGCTTTGGGTGGTTGGTGCCAGTGCGGTGTTGATCGTGGTGCTGTACGTGTTCTTTGAACGCAGCCTGTGGGGCAAGGCGTTGCGCGCGACCGCGATCAACCGGACCGGGGCGCGGCTGATGGGTATTTCGACGACGCAGGCGGGCAAGCTGTCATTTGCGCTGGCTGCGGCGATCGGCGCTGCATCGGGAATCCTTATCGCGCCGATTACCACGGTGTATTACGACACGGGTTTCATGATCGGCCTTAAAGGATTCGTCGGTGCGATCGTCGGCGGGCTGGCCAGTTATCCCGTCGCGGCTGGCGGGGCGGTCCTGGTTGGACTACTGGAGTCATATTCGTCGTTCTGGGCCTCGGCGTTCAAGGAAGTGATCGTCTTTACGGTGATCATCCCGGTGCTGGTTTGGCGCTCGCTTACCACGCGACATGTGGAGGAAGAGGAGTGAGCGCTCGCAGTCGCGTTATTGTCCTTGTGATCGCGCTGGCGCTGGGACCGCTGATTCTTCCTGAATTCCATATTACGTTGCTCAACTATATTGGGCTGTACGCGCTGGTCACGCTCGGCTTGGTATTGCTGACTGGTGTGGGGGGGCTCACTTCCTTTGGGCAGGCTGCGTTTGTTGGGGTGGGGGCCTACACAACGGCTTATTTGACGACCGCCGAGGGATTGCCGGGTTTCGTTGCTTGGGTCGGCGTGTCGCCATGGCTGACTTTGCCGGCGGCTGTGCTGCTGACCGTTGTCGTCGCCGCCATGCTCGGGTTGATTACGCTGCGGCTGTCGGGGCACTACCTGCCGCTTGGCACCATCGCCTGGGGTATGTCGCTTTATTTCCTGTTTGGCAATTTGTCTTTTCTCGGCGGTCATACCGGCCTGACCGGAATTCCTTCGCTCAATCTGTTCGGAATGGATCTGAAGGATGGGCGGCACTTTTACTACCTGATTTGGGTGTTGGTGCTCGGCGCGTTATGGCTGTCACAAAACCTCCTCGATTCTCGTGAAGGACGTGCGATTCGCGCCCTCAAGGGCGGAACGGTGATGGCCGAAGCGATGGGGGTCGACACGGCGCGATCGAAGATGGTCGTTTTCCTGGTTGCGGCGGGCTACGCGGCCTTGTCAGGATGGCTTTACGCCCACCTCCAGCGCTTTGTCAATCCGACGCCGTTCGGGCTGCATATCGGCATCGAGTACTTGTTCATGGCCGTCGTCGGTGGCGCCGGGAACGTTTGGGGCGCGCTGGTAGGGGCCGGCCTGATTACCGTCCTCAAGCAGTGGTTGCAGGACTTGCTGCCGCGGATATTCGGCGCCTCGGGAAATTTTGAGATCATCTTCTTCGGTCTGCTGATGATCTTCGTTCTGCACCGCGCCCGCGATGGCTTGTGGCCGGTAGTTCGCAGGTTGTTCCCTGCGCAAGCCGCTGCTGCGGGGGTTGTTGCGGCGGCGCCTTTGCCCATCCGCGAGAAGCCGGTGGCGGGAACGGTGTTGTTGGACGTCAGGGATGCCGTGAAGAAGTTCGGTGGCCTGACGGCCAACAATCAGATGAGCCTTTCTGTAAAGGCGGGGGAGATACTGGCGCTGATCGGTCCGAACGGTGCCGGAAAAAGTACCTTGTTCAATCTGGTCACCGGAGTGGAACCTTTGACTTCGGGCGAGGTTCATTTTCTCGGCGGGCGCGTCGATGGCAAAGCGTCGCGCGAGATCGCCAGGCTGGGAATGAGCCGGACTTTTCAGCATGTGCGTTTGCTGGCGACGATGTCGGTTCTGGAGAACGTGGCGATCGGGGCGCACCTCCGGGGCAGACAGGGGGTGTTCGCTGCAGCGTTTCATCTGGAGCGCGCCGAGGAAGAGCGGCTGCTTGCCGAGGCGGCGCGGCAGGTGGAGTTGGTCGGACTTACCGAGCATTTGATGGATCCGGTGGGCAGCCTCGCCCTCGGACAACAGCGCACGGTCGAGATTGCCCGGGCCCTGGCCGCCGATCCATCGCTTCTGTTGCTGGACGAGCCGGCTGCCGGGTTGCGCTATCTCGAGAAGGCGGCGCTGGCAGATTTGCTACGGAAGCTTCGCGATAATGGCTTGGGCATTCTGCTGGTCGAGCATGATATGGATTTCGTGATGGGCCTTGCGGACAGCGTGGTGGTCATGGAGTTCGGCGAGAAGATCGCGGAGGGGCTGCCAGAGGAAGTTCAGGGCAATCCCGACGTGATCGAGGCTTATCTGGGCGGGGTCGACTAATGGAGCAGCCGGTGATTCTCGACGTGGAGGATCTCTGTGTCGGCTACGGCAGGGTCGAAGCCTTGCATCGCGTATCGCTGAATGTGCGGGCGGGGGAAATCGTCACGGTCATCGGACCCAATGGCGCCGGCAAGACGACACTTCTGTCGGCGATCATGGGGCTGCTGCCCCGTAGTTCGGGCAACGTACGCTTCCTCCATTCCGCTGCACGGGAAATCGAAGTTGAGCGCATGGTCGCGATGGGCATGACGCTGGTTCCGGAAAAGCGGGAGTTGTTTGGAGAAATGAGCGTCGAAGACAACCTTCTGCTTGGGGCCTTCATGCGGCGACGGCTTGGGCACCGCGACGAGCGGGCTACCATGGACGAGGTATTTGGAACTTTCCCCCGGCTTAAAGAGCGACGCGACCAGTTGGCTGGAACGCTGTCCGGAGGCGAGCGGCAGATGCTGGCCATTGGTCGAGCATTGATGGCCAAGCCCAAGTTGCTGATGCTTGACGAACCAAGTCTCGGTTTGGCGCCACTGATCGTGCGCGAAATTTTCCGGGTTATTGGGCGGCTTCGCCAGACCGGCGTGGCGACGCTGTTGGTGGAGCAAAATGCCAAGGCCGCTCTTCAATTGGCCGACCGAGGTTATGTGCTTGAGACGGGTGAGATCGCGCTGGCGGGTTCCAGCGGCGAATTGCGCGACAATCCGCGTGTGGTCGAAAGTTATCTGGGATTGGGTGGCAAGCACCAACAATAGTTTCACGTGAAACTCTGGTTGGGTCGCCAGCGGCTTTGTTTGCCATCAAAAAGGATTCAGTTTCACGTGAAACGCAAAAATGGATCGTGTCCGGCGTATCATTGCGCCTCGATTTTTGGCGGCGTTTTGTGCAACTTTCCGATGTTATTCCCGACCCGTTTTGATGTGATCGTGATCGGCGGCGGACACGCTGGTGCGGAGGCGGCGCTCGCCGCCGCGCGCGCTGGCGCGCAGACTCTGCTGCTGACGCACAACATCGAAACGCTTGGCGCGATGTCCTGCAATCCTTCGATCGGGGGCATTGGCAAGGGACATCTGGTCAAGGAGGTCGATGCGCTTGGTGGCGCCATGGCTGCGGCCACGGACGAGGCGGGAATCCAGTTCCGGGTCCTGAACGCCTCCAAAGGCCCGGCCGTACGAGCCACCCGTGCGCAGGCCGACCGTCTTCTCTACAAGCAGGCGATTCGCGGGCGCCTTGAGAACCAGCCCAACTTGACCCTGTTCCAGCAAGCGGTGGATGATCTGCTGGTGCAGGGGGAAAGAGTTGCCGGCGTAGTGACCCAGCTTGGTATCCGCTTTGAAGCATCCGCGGTTGTCTTGACGGCAGGAACTTTTCTGAATGGGCGAGTTCACGTTGGTCTGGACAACTATCGCGCCGGCCGATTCGGCGACCCGCCATCACTGACTTTGGCCGACCGCCTGCGTGAGTTGCAACTGCCCGTTGGCCGCCTGAAAACAGGAACGCCGCCGCGTCTGGATGGCAGAACCATAGATTTCACGGCAACACGACGACAGCCGGGTGACGATCCGGCGCCGGTGTTCTCGTTTATGGGTCAGGCAGACCAACATCCCCGGCAAGTGCCGTGCTGGATCACCCATACCAACACGCGGACCCATGAAATCATTCGGGCGGGCCTCGATCGGTCGCCAATGTTTACGGGCGTGATAGAAGGTGTTGGCCCACGCTACTGTCCGTCTATCGAGGACAAGATCCATCGATTTGCCGGCAAGGACGAACATCAAGTTTTCCTTGAGCCGGAGGGTCTGACGACACATGAGTACTATCCGCAGGGTGTGTCGACCAGTCTGCCTTTCGATGTCCAGATCGCCTTGGTCCGATCGATTCGGGGCCTGGAAAACGTACACATCACGCGTCCGGGCTACGCTATCGAGTATGACTACTTTGATCCCCGCAGCTTGAAGGCCTCCCTGGAAACCAAGTCCATTCGAGGGCTGTTCTTCGCCGGGCAGATCAACGGCACAACGGGCTACGAGGAAGCGGCAGCGCAAGGCCTGCTGGCGGGAGTGAATGCCGCCCGCCAGGCGCGCGAACAGGAAGCCTGGTCGCCGGCACGAAACGAGGCCTATTTGGGCGTGATGATCGACGATCTGGTCACGCGCGGAGTTTCCGAGCCGTACCGCATGTTCACCAGCCGGGCCGAATACCGCCTGAGCCTGCGCGAGGACAACGCCGATCTGCGTTTGACCGAGACCGGACGTCGTCTCGGTTTGGTGGATGACGACCGCTGGGCGGCGTTCAACGCCAAGCGCGAAGCGATTGAACGCGAAGTACAACGCCTGCGCGACACCTGGATCAACCCACGTCTGACCACCGATGCCGACATGGCCAGCGCGGTCGGCAAGTCGCTCGAGCGCGAGTATCGCGCGTTCGATTTGTTGCGTCGCCCCGAGACGAGCTACGCACGGCTGATGACGCTGCCACAAGCCGGGCCGGGGGTTGCCGCAGTGGATGTCATCGAGCAGGTCGAAATCCAGGCCAAGTATCAGGGATATATCGAGCGGCAAGGCGAAGAGGTTGCGAAAGCCGAAGCGAACGAAACGCTAGCTTTACCGACCGACCTTGACTACCGGACCGTGTATGGCCTGTCGATCGAGGTGCAACAGAAGCTCAACCAGCATAGACCCGAAACGCTTGGCCAGGCGTCACGCATTCCGGGCGCGACACCAGCAGCAATTTCCCTGCTACTGGTGCATCTGAAGAAGCTACGCAAGGCAGCGGCATGAACCTGCACGACGGGCTACAGGCTTTGAACATCCCCGTTGCGCCGGGCGCAGAGGACAAGATCAAGCACTACTTCGCGTTGCTGGCAAAGTGGAACCGCGTCTACAACCTAACCGCAATCCGTAACGCCGACGAAATGGTGACGCATCATCTCCTCGATTCGCTGGCGGTACTGCCCTATCTAAAGACGGTCAAGACGCTGGCTGATGTCGGCAGCGGCGGCGGGTTGCCGGGGCTGACTTTGGCGATCTGTCGTCCCGACCTTGAAGTGGTTTCCATCGAGGCCAGCCAAAAGAAAGCCGCTTTCCAGCAACAAGCCAAAATAGAACTGGGACTATCGAATGTGAGTATTCACTGCGGCCGAGTGGAGGATTTTGTGGGCGTCTTTGATGCGGGGATTTCGCGGGCGTTTGCAGAACTTGCCGACTTCGTCCGGCTTGCCGGGCACCTGACCGGTCGCCTGCTTGCGATGAAGGGCGTCTATCCGAAGCAGGAACTGGATTGCCTGCCGCACAACTGGCGACTTGCCGACGCTTTCAAGCTGACCGTTCCGGGGCTTGGCGCGGAGCGACACCTGATTATCCTGGAGAAGATCTGATGCACATATTTGCCATCGCCAATCAGAAGGGCGGAGTCGGCAAGACGACCACCTCGGTCAATCTTGCCGCTGCGCTGGCCCTCAAGGGGCAGCGTACCTTGCTGATCGACCTGGATCCACAAGGCAACGCCACCATGGGCAGCGGGGTCGACAAACGCGCCCTTCAGCGCTCCGTCTATCACTTGCTGGTGGGACTGGCGACGCTGCCCGACGTGAAAACACACGCCGAAGCCGGTGGCTATGATGTGTTGCCGGCGAATCGCGATCTCGCGGGCGCCGAGATCGAAATGGTCGGCCTGGAAAGACGTGAGATCCGCCTCAAGGAAGCGCTGACCGAACATGCCGGCGCTTACGATTTCGTACTCATCGACAGCCCGCCGTCGCTGTCGCTACTGACCCTCAACGGACTGTGCGCCGCGCACGGCGTCATCATTCCGATGCAATGCGAGTACTTCGCCCTCGAGGGACTGTCCGACCTGGTGAACACAATCAAAAAGGTGCACGCCAATCTGAACCGCGACCTGAAGATCATCGGCCTCCTGCGCGTCATGTTCGATCCGCGTTCGACCTTGTCGAATCAGGTGTCGGCGCAGCTTGAAGAGCACTTTGGCGAAAAGGTGTTCGGGACAGTCGTGCCGAGAAACGTTCGCCTGGCCGAAGCGCCAAGCTACGGAATACCCGGGGTGCTCTTCGACAAGAATTCGCGGGGCGCCCAGGCCTATCTCAACTTCGCGGCCGAGATGATCGAGCGCGTTCAATCGTGGAAGGACCAATCGGAATGACTCCACCCAAGATGAAAGGCCTTGGCCGTGGCCTCGATGCCCTGCTTGCCGCCAATAGCACGCCTGAGTCCAGCCGGCAGGAAACGCTGACGGTCGGCGTCTTGCGGCCGGGCAAGTACCAGCCGCGCACGCGCATGGACCCGGGATCGCTGGAAGAGCTGGCTGCCTCCATCAAGGCTCAGGGATTGATCCAGCCAATATCCGTGCGGCCGGTTGCAGAGGGGCGCTACGAGATCATCGCCGGTGAAAGACGCTGGCGGGCGGCGCAGATTGCCGGTCTTAACGAGGTTCCGGTGCTGATACGCGATATTCCCGACGAGGCCGTACTGGCCATGTCGCTGATCGAAAACATTCAGCGTGAGGACCTGAATCCACTCGAGGAAGCCGCCGGTCTGCAACGTTTGATCGACGAATTCAACATGACCCATCAACAGGCAGCCGACGCCGTCGGCCGCTCACGTTCTGCCGCAAGCAACCTGTTGCGCCTGCTGCAATTGGCGAAACCGGCTCAAGACATGTTGATGGCGGGCGACATCGAAATGGGCCATGCGCGCGCGCTGTTGCCATTGCCCAAGGGTGAGCAGGCCCGACTGGCCAGTGTCGTTGTCGACAAGGGCTGGTCGGTGCGTGAAACCGAACGCGCAGTCGCCCGGGAACTAAATCCGCCTGCTCATAAAACCGCCGTCAAGGTACCAGACCGGGATCTCGAGCGGCTCGAAGAAGATCTTGCCGACAACCTTGGGGCGTCGGTGAAGATTGTCGCCAATCGCAAGGGTGCCGGTAGCCTGACTATCCGTTTTGCCAGCCTCGACCAGTTGGATGGGTTGCTGGCTCGGCTGCAAGGTGGAAACGGAGCCACCGACGAACGCTGAGGCAAAGCGAGCATTCAACAGCCAATTGCATAGAATGTGAAGCCGATACACTCAGGAGGCAGGAGATCAACATGATTCAGGATCGTTACAAGCCGCTGGCCCAGGTGTCGGTTTGCTCTGGCGGCTGTTATGTCGGCGGCGCGCTCAACCCGACGTTCGTGAAGGCGAGTTCGCCGGCAATCGAGGTCATGACCGACCTGACGAAGATGCCTCCGGCAACCGTCGCGCCGCAGGAAACGCTGCACCAGGCTAATCAGCACATGCTGCTGCGCGGCGTGCGCCTGCTGCTGGTCGTCGAGCCCAACGGCCGCATCTCGGGTGTCGTAACGGCGCGCGACTTGCTCGGCGAAAAACCGGTGCAGGTTGCCCAGGGACGTGGCGTGCGGCGAGAGGAACTTGAAGTGCGGGACGTCATGACGAGCCTCGAGAACATGGAAGCGCTCAAAATGAGCGACGTCGAGCGGGCCGAAGTCGGCCATATTGTTGCAACGCTCGTCGCCTGCGGCCGGCAGCACACCCTGGTCATCGATGAAGATAGCGAAGCCCAGAAGCAAACCTTGCGCGGGATATTTTCAGCCTCTCAGATCGCACGGCAGCTAGGTATCGAGCTCACCACCCACGAAGTGGCTCGGACTTTTGCCGAGATTGAAGCAGCGTTCGCGGGCACCTGAATTTGGCGCGGGGAGCAGCACATTTTTTGCGACGCAGCATTTGTCTTGTCCATAAGATTCAGTTAAAATCATAAAGTTTGAATTAATGGCCAGCCATCTTGAAGGCTTCGGGCGCGTGGTCGCATGGCGGTTTCGGCCATTTCTCGTCACGATGGTTTGGCAGTTGATTGCGACTGTTGCGCTGGCGTTGGTGGCGGGAGCTGTGGCTGGTCGCCACGGGGCTCTGTCGGCGTTGCTTGGCGGTAGTATCGGATTGGTTGGCGTTTTGGTCTTTGCGCTGTTTTCCCGGCCTTGGTTGGGTGGTGCGCCGAGTAACGTGATCGGCGTTGCATTGCGCGCCGAAGCAGCCAAGATACTGGTAATCGTTGTGATGTTGTGGCTGGCCTTCGCGGTCTACCACGACATGGTGGTTTTGGCGTTCTTGGGCGCCTTTATGGTTTCTGTCCTGCTGTCTGGACTGGCTTTTGCAGCATCTGGTAATCGAGTGAATTCTTCTAGGATTTGAGTGACATGTCCGCCGCAGAAACAACGCTGACTCCGACTTCCTATATCGGCCACCATCTATCGTTCCTCCAGAAGCCTTTCGGGACGGGTGACTTCTGGGTTCTGAACGTTGATACCCTTGCCGTCTCGATTTTCCTCGGCGTGATTTCCTTCGGCTTCCTCTGGTGGGTGGTTAGAGGGGCGACTGCCGGAGTACCGGGACGTCGCCAGGCACTGGTCGAATTGCTGATTGAGTTCGTCGATGATCAGGTCAAGGGCATCTTCCATGGCGAGCGTCATTCCTTCGTCGCTCCAGCGGCGCTGACGGTGTTCGTCTGGGTCTTGATGATGAATGCCATGGACTTTCTGCCGATCGACTGGATGACCGCCTTCTACGAGCACACGTTTGGTGTAAGCCATTTCCGTGGCGTGCCGACAGCCGACGTAAATACGACTTTCGCGCTGGCGTTGGCGGTATGGTTCCTGATGATCTTCTACAACATCAAGATCAAGGGTCTTGGTGGCTGGATTCACGAGCTTTTCTGCGCGCCTTTCGGCAGCCACCCACTGCTTTGGCCGGCCAACCTGCTGCTGAACATCGTTGAATACGTGTCCAAGCCGCTATCGCACTCCTTGCGTCTCTTCGGCAACATGTACGCGGGCGAAATCATCTTTATGCTGCTCGGCCTCTGGGCCGCGACCGGCATTGCCGGCACCGTGTTTGGTGCACTGCTCGGTGTGGGCTGGGCAATTTTCCACATCCTGATCGTGGTGCTGCAAGCCTTCATCTTCATGATGTTGACTGTCGTCTATTTGTCGATGGCGCACGAAAGTCACTAACCCTTCAATTCACCCCCTCCGATACGCAATAGAAAGGAACGCAAATATGGAAAACGTTCAATATCTGGCGATGATCCAGGCCTACACCGGCATTGGCATCGGTCTCATCATCGGTCTTGGCGCCGCCGGCGCCTGTATTGGCATCGGCATCATGGCGAGCCGATTCCTTGAGGCGGCCGCCCGCCAGCCGGAAATGATGCCCACGCTGCAGGCAAAGGTCTTCCTGCTGCTCGGTCTGATTGACGCCTCCTTCATTATCGGTGTCGGTCTCGCCATGCTGTTTGCGTTCGGCAATCCGCTGCTCGCCGCCATCAGCTGATCATCGCCATCGACCCCAACTGACCCCGCGGTGGAACCATGAACATCAATCTGACCCTTATTTCTCAAGCGGTCGCATTTGCCCTTTTCATCTGGTTTACAGTGAAATTCGTCTGGCCGCCGTTGCGGACTGCCATCGACAATCGGCAGAAGACGATCGCCGAGGGCCTGGAGGCCGCCGAGCGCGGCAAGCATGACCTCGAACTGGCGTCGCGTCGTTCGGCGGAAGTGCTGCGCGAAACGAAGGAAAAGTCCACGGACATCCTTGCACAGGCAGAACGCCGTGGCCAGCAGATCATCGAGGAAGCCAAGGCGGCAGCACGCGTCGAAGCTGACAAGGTTGTCGCTTCGGCGAAGGCGGAAATCGACCAGGAGGCGGAGCGAGCCAAGCAGGCACTGCGCGAGCGGGTAGCTGAGCTAGCGGTTGCCGGGGCAGAAAAGATATTGCGCCGTGAAGTCAATGTCGCCGCTCATAACGACATGCTGGCTGCCCTTAAGCAGGAGTTCTGAGACATGGCCGAAGTTGCCACGGTGGCCCGTCCCTATGCGGAGGCCGCATTCCAGTTGGCCAAGCAGCAGCAGGCGCTTCCCGCCTGGGCTGACGCGCTGGAGCGTCTTGCCGGCGTCGCCGAGGACCCTCAAGTCGGCGCCCTGATCGGCAATCCCAACATAGCCCGGGCGCAGATTGAAGACCTGTTCCGCGCAGCCGGTGGGGGCGATGCACAGTTGGGAAGCTTTGTCCATCTGCTGAGCGAAAACCGCCGCCTGGCCTGTTTGCCCGAGATTTCGGCGCAATTCGACGCCATGAAGCGCGGTGACGAGGGGGTGAAGGAAGCCGTCGTCCATTCGGCCTTTCCGCTGGACGAAAAACAAGTCGGGCAGGTCAAGGAACTCTTGGAAAGACGTTTCGGCCGCCTTCAGTTGTCCGTTGTCGTTAGTCCGGAGTTGATCGGCGGCATCAAAGCGGTCGTGGGCGATCAGGTGCTCGATACTTCGGTCAGCGGCAAGCTCGAAGCCATGCGCGTGGCCTTGAATAGTTAGGAGAAATTCAATGCAGTTGAACCCGTCAGAGATCAGCGAGCTGATCAAGAGCAAGATCCAGAACCTGGACGGCGCCACAGAAGTGCGCACACAGGGCACGGTCGTATCGGTCACCGACGGCATCTGCCGCGTGCACGGATTGGCTGACGTCATGCAGGGCGAGATGCTCGAGTTTCCGGGCAACACGTTCGGCATGGCACTGAACCTGGAGCGCGATTCGGTCGGCGCTGTCGTTCTGGGTGAGTACGAGCACATTACCGAAGGCGACACGGTCAAGACCACGGGCCGCATTCTTGAAGTGCCGGTTGGAACGGAACTGATCGGCCGCGTACTCAACGCGCTCGGTCAGCCGATCGACGGAAAAGGTCCGCTGAACGCCAAAGAAACCGACAAGATCGAAAAGGTCGCCCCCGGGGTCATCTGGCGCAAATCGGTTTCTCAACCGGTGCAAACGGGCCTGAAGTCGGTTGACTCGATGGTGCCGATCGGTCGGGGCCAGCGTGAACTGATTATTGGTGACCGTCAGACCGGCAAGACCGCGGTTGCGATCGACACCATCATCAACCAGAAGGGCAAGGACCTGATTTGCATTTACGTCGCGATTGGCCAGAAAGCGTCGTCGGTCATGAACGTGGTGCGCAAGCTGGAAGAGTACGGCGCCATGTCATACACCATCGTCGTCGCCGCAACTGCCGCCGAGTCTGCCGCACTCCAGTTCATTGCACCCTACTCTGGTTGCACCATGGGCGAGTACTTCCGTGACCGTGGTCAGGACGCACTGATCATTTACGATGACTTGACCAAGCAGGCATGGGCGTATCGCCAAATCTCCCTGCTGCTGCGCCGTCCACCGGGTCGCGAAGCTTACCCCGGCGACGTCTTCTACTTGCACTCGCGTTTGCTGGAGCGTGCGGCGCGCGTTTCCGAAGCTTGGGTAGAAAAACTGACCAACGGCTCTGTCAAGGGCAAGACCGGTTCGCTGACCGCGTTACCCGTGATCGAGACGCAGGCGGGTGACGTTTCCGCTTTCGTCCCGACCAACGTCATCTCCATTACCGACGGCCAGATCTTCCTGGAAACCGACTTGTTCAACGCCGGTATTCGTCCAGCCATCAACGCCGGCGTATCGGTGTCGCGCGTCGGTGGCGCCGCCCAGACCAAGGCCATCAAGAGGCTGGGTGGCGGTGTTCGCCTGGCGCTAGCCCAGTATCGCGAACTTGCAGCCTTCGCACAGTTCGCCTCCGACCTCGACGAGGCCACCCGCAAGCAGCTTGAGCGTGGTCGTCGCGTAACCGAGCTGATGAAGCAACAGCAATACTCGCCGTTATCGGTCGCCGAAATGGGTATATCCCTGTTTGCGATCAACCAGGGTTACCTGGATGACATCGAAGTACCCAAGCTGCTTGCCTTCGAAGCCGAGCTGCACAAATACATGAAGGCTCAGCATGGCGCCCTCGTGGACAAGATCGAGTCCACCAAGGATCTCGACAAGGACGGTGAGGCGCTACTGGACGCGGCGATCGCCGAGTTCAAGAAGAACTGGGCATAGGCGGACAGATTATGGCTGGCGGTAAAGAGATTCGGACCAAGATCAAGTCGGTCCAGAACACCCGCAAGATCACCAAGGCCATGGAAATGGTGGCCGCTTCCAAAATGCGCAAGGCGCAGGACCGGATGCGCGCTGCTCGTCCGTACTCTGAGAAGATTCGTCATCTGGCGGCGAATCTCGCGGCGGCTAGCCTCAGCGACTACCGGCACCCTTTCCTGGCCAAGGGCGTTCAGGCCAAGCCGACGCGTGTCGGTCTGATCGTCGTGACGACCGACAAGGGGCTGTGTGGTGGCCTCAATACCAATATCCTGCGAATGCTGGTCGGCTCCATGCGCGAGTGGGAGCTCGATGGCGCGACCGAGATCCGTACGACCTGTATCGGCAACAAGGGTCTGGGCTTCATGCAACGCGTGGGTGCCAACATCGTTTCCAGCGTGGTTCATTTGGGCGACACGCCGCACTTGGAAAAACTGATCGGCCCGGTGAAGGTCATGATCGATGCGGTGCAGAATGGCGACCTGGACCGTGTCTATATTGCCTATACCCGGTTCATCAACACGATGAAACAGGAGCCGGTGATCGAGCAGTTGCTGCCGCTGACCGGCGAACGCCTTGGTACGCCACAAGGTTCCTGGGACTACCTCTACGAACCCGAAGCGAGCGTCGTGATCGATGATCTATTGGTACGCTACGTTGAGGCGCTGATCTATCAGGCGGTGGCCGAAAACATGGCTTCCGAGCAGTCGGCGCGCATGGTTGCCATGAAATCCGCCACCGACAACGCCGGCACGGTCATTAAGGAATTGCAGTTGGTCTACAACAAGGCCCGCCAGGCCGCGATCACGAAAGAGCTTTCCGAGATTGTTGGCGGCGCGGCAGCCATTGCAGGTTGACACAGGTTTAACGCATTAAGGAAAAGACTATGAGTAACGGACACATCGTTCAGTGCATCGGCGCCGTGGTGGATATCAAGTTTCCGCGCGAAGGCATGCCAAAAGTCTACGACGCCCTTGTCCTCGACGAACCGGGCGGTGGCATGGCCGAAGAAGGCCTGACCTTCGAGGTAGAGCAACAACTCGGCGACGGCGTCGTTCGCACCATCGCCATGGGCTCTTCCGACGGCTTGCGTCGTGGCATGAAAGTCAGGGGTACCGGCGCAGCCATCTCCGTGCCGGTCGGCACAGGTACGCTGGGTCGGATCATGGACGTACTGGGTCGCCCGATCGACGAGGCCGGCGCCATCGCCGGCGATGAAAGGCGCCCCATCCACGCCGACGCGCCAAAGTTCGACGAGTTGTCGCCTTCCGTGGAGCTGTTGCCGACCGGCATCAAGGTCATCGATCTGATCTGCCCGTTCGCGAAGGGCGGCAAGGTTGGTCTGTTCGGCGGCGCCGGTGTCGGCAAAACCGTCAACATGATGGAACTGATCAACAACATCGCCAAGTCCTACGGCGGTTACTCGGTGTTCGCCGGCGTCGGCGAGCGCACTCGCGAGGGCAACGACTTCTACCATGAAATGGAAGAATCCAAGGTTCTCGACAAGGTGGCGATGGTGTTCGGCCAGATGAACGAGCCGCCGGGCAACCGCCTGCGCGTAGCCTTGACCGGTCTGACCATGGCCGAGAAGTTCCGCGACGAAGGCCGCGACATTCTGCTCTTCATCGATAACATCTACCGCTACACCCTGGCTGGTACCGAAGTCTCGGCGCTGCTGGGCCGCATGCCTTCCGCCGTGGGCTATCAGCCGACGCTTGCCGAAGAGATGGGCCGTCTGCAAGAGCGCATCACCTCGACCAAGGTCGGGTCGATCACTTCGATCCAGGCGGTATACGTTCCGGCTGACGACTTGACCGACCCGTCGCCGGCTACCACCTTCCTGCACCTGGACTCCACCGTCGTGTTGTCGCGTGACATCGCCTCGCTTGGCATCTACCCCGCGGTCGATCCGCTCGACTCCACTTCGCGCCAGCTCGATCCGCTGGTCGTGGGCGAAGAGCACTACTCGGTGGCCCGCCGCGTTCAATCTACGCTCCAGCGTTACAAGGAACTGCGCGACATCATCGCCATTCTCGGCATGGACGAATTGTCGCCCGACGACAAGCTGGCCGTGTCCCGGGCGCGCAAGATCCAGCGCTTCCTGTCGCAGCCGTTCAACGTCGCCGAGGTGTTCACCGGCACCCCGGGCAAGATCGTGCCGCTCAAGGAGACCATCAAGGGCTTCAAGATGATCGTCGATGGTGAATGCGACAGCCTGCCGGAACAGGCGTTCTACATGGTCGGCGGCATCGAGGAAGTGTTCGAGAAAGCCAAGACGCTGCAGTAATCGAGAAAGGAAGCCGCCATGGCAATGTCCATCCACGTCGACGTGGTAAGTGCCGAAGAGTCGATCTTCTCGGGTCTGGCAGAATTCGTCGTTCTGCCCGGAGAGGTCGGTGAACTGGGCATTCTGCCCGGCCACATGCCGCTGATGACGAGAATCAAGCCGGGCGCCGTACGTCTGAAAATCCAGGGTCAGGAGCAGGAAGAAGTCATATTTGTCGCCGGTGGCATTCTGGAGGTTCAGCCCGGTCTGGTTACCGTACTGGCCGACACCGCGATCCGCGGCAACGATCTTGACGAAGCCAAGGCCTTGGATGCCAAGAAGAAGGCCGAGGAATCTATGGCCAACCGCGAGTCCGAGTTCGACTATGCCCGTGCCCAAGCCGAACTCGCCGAGGCGGTGGCGCAACTGGCGGCGATCCAGAAGCTCCGCAAGCGGCACTGAGACAAGCGCAAGAAGAAAGCGGTTGCGGCCGCTTTCTTCTTGCGCATAAGTAGACTAGACTGTCCAGTCCATGCCCGAGAGCAGCTACGTTCCCTCCTTTGCCGGTGAAACCGATTGTCGAGTGCGCCTGATCCAGGCCGCACACGAGGAATTCCTGCGCGACGGCTTTCGAGGTGCCAGCGTCGATCGCATTGCAGCCTCGGCCGGGGTGGCGAAACAGACGCTGTACAACAACTTCCCGAGCAAGGAGGCCTTGTTTGCCGAAACCGTCCGCGCGGGCACGCGCGCGGTCGTCGTCAAGCTCGACGACGGCTCGGGCGACGTCCGCGAACGCCTCGTTGCGTATGGTCAAGCTCTGCGGGCCAAACTTCTGAGTCCGGAGGGGCTGGCCTGGTTTCGCACGCTTGTCGCCGATCTGCCGCGGCTGCCCCAACTTGGGCGGATCGTTTTGCGCGAGGGTCCCATGGAGACGCAACGGCATCTTGCCGCCTTTCTCGCGGCCAGGATGGATTCCGGTGAACTCCGTCGGGACGATCCCATATTCGCAGCCGAAATGCTCAATGGCATGTTGCTAAACTCGGATCGCACCCGCGGTCTGTTCGCTGACGACACTGTTGTGCTGACCGAACCAGCCAGGGTCGAGCGGATTCTCGATTGCTTTTTGCGGGCCTTCCGGCCCGAATAAGGATAGCCATGAAACTCCCCAAGCTCATTGCGCCTGCCGCCCTGACTTTGATGCTGGTCGCTTGTGGCCAAGGCCAGGAAGGGGCGCAAGGCGCCGGTGGTCCGGGAGCCATGCCGCCTGCGGAGGTCGATGTGCTGACTGTCGCCCCCGGCTCGGCTGTGCTGACGCGCGAATTGCCGGGTCGGCTGCAGGCGGTACGTACCGCGCAAGTCCGCGCCCGCGTCGAAGGCGTTGTCGAAAAGCGGTTGTTCGCCGAAGGTTCGGACGTGAAGGCCGGCACGTCTCTGTTCCGGCTGGATGCACGAACCTATCAGGCCGCTGCCGCCGCCGCGGAAGCCGATCTTGCGGTGGCAAGGCAGACCGTTGAACGCTTTCGTCCGTTGCTGGAAATGAAGGCGGTCAGCCAACAGGAGTTCGATCTTGCGGAGGCGAAGCAGAAACAGGCAGAAGCCGCACTGGCCAAGGCACGCCTTGATCTGGAGAACTCGACGGTCCCGGCGCCGATCTCCGGTCGCATCGGCCGTGCCCTGGTGACCGAGGGCGCACTGGTCGGGCGGGGCGACGCGACCTTGCTGGCGACGATCGAGCAACTGGATCCGATCTACGCCAACTTCACGCAATCGAACGCGGACCTGCTGCGCCTGCAGCAGGCGATCAAGGGCGGGCGCCTGAAGAAGGCGGCCGGCGCCAAAGTCGAACTGTTGCTCGAAGACGGCAGCGTCTACGGCGTGCCGGGACGGCTGACTTTTTCCGACCTCGCCGTGGATCCCAACACCGGCTCCATACAAATGCGCGCCGAATTTCCGAATCCGAAACGGGAGTTGCTGCCGGGTACTTTCGTGCGCGTGCGCTTTCCGGAAGCAGTGATCGACGGTGCGATCACATTGCCGCAGCGTGCCGTGACGATGAGTCCCCAGGGAGAATCGGTCATGACTGTCGATGCCGAAAGCAAGGTCGTTCCGCGCCCGGTGAAGCTCGGTGGAATGGCGGGCGGTGACTGGATTGTTCAGGATGGGCTGAAAGCCGGCGACAAAGTGATCGTCAACGGCCTGCAAAAGGCCCGACCCGGCAGCGTCGTCAAGCCGGTGCCATGGCCACCGGCTGAAACCTCTATGCCAGCGCCGGCTCCCAAGTCGTAGGAGCGCGCCGTGCTGCCCCGTTTCTTCATCGACCGGCCCATCTTCGCCTGGGTCATCGCCATCATCATCCTGCTGGCCGGCGCGCTCGCATTGCGCAGCCTGCCGGTTACGCAGTACCCGACCGTCGCGCCGCCTTCGATCGCCTTCAACATCACCTATCCCGGCGCCTCGGCGCAGGTCATCGAGAATACGGTGACGGCGCTGATCGAGCAGGAAATGAACGGCATCGAGAACCTCCTCTATATGGAGGCCTCGTCCGAGCTCAGCACCGGCAACCTGACGCTGACCTTCAAGCCGGGCACCAACATCGACACCGCCTCGGTGGAAGCCCAGAACCGCTACAAGCGCATCGAGGCACGCCTGCCCGAGGAGGTGCGCCGGCTCGGCGTGCCTGTCACCAAGCCGCAACGCAACTACCTGTTGTTCATCGCCATCTACTCACCGGACAAGAGCCAGTCCAACGTCGCACTCGGCAGCTACGCGGCCGCCAACGTGCTCGACCCGATCCGGCGCGTGCCCGGCGTTGGCGAGGCCATCCTGTTCGGCACCGAATACTCGATGCGCATCTGGCTCAAGCCGGAAAAGTTGCACGCCTACCATCTGGCTCCGGGTGACGTCATCAAGGCCGTGCGCGCGCAGAACGCCCAGCTCGCCACCGGTGAACTCGGCCAGGCACCGGCCGCCGCCGGCCAGCAGCTCAACGCCGTGATCGTTACGCGCGGCCGCTTGCAGACGCCGGAGGAGTTCGGCGACGTCATCGTCCGCGCGCAGCCGGATGGCTCGACCCTGCGCGTCAAGGACGTCGCCCGCGTCGAACTCGGTGCCGAAAGCTACAACATCTTCGCCCGCATCGACGGCCAGCCGACGGCCGCCATCGCGGTGCGCGTCGCGCCGAACGGCAACGCGCTGGAGGTGGCCAGGGCGGTCAAGGCCAGGATGGCGGAGTTGCAGAAGTACTTCCCGGAGGGCGTAGCCTGGGAGATTCCCTACGACACCAGCCGCTTCGTCGAAATCTCGATTACCGAGGTCGTCAAGACGCTGGCCGAGGCGATGATCCTGGTCTTTCTGGTGATGTATCTGTTCCTGGAGAACATCCGGGTCACCGTGATTCCGGCGGTCGTCGTGCCGGTGGCGCTGATGGGCGCGCTGGCCGGCCTGTACGCCTTCGGCTTCTCCATCAACGTGTTGACCCTGTTCGCCATGGTGCTGGCGATCGGCATCGTCGTGGACGATGCCATCGTCGTCGTCGAGAACGTCGAGCGCATCATGACCGAGGAAGACCTGCCGCCGCGCGAGGCGACCATCAAGGCCATGGGCCAGATCTACTCGGCCGTGATCGGCATTACCCTGGTCCTCTGCGCCGTGTTCCTGCCCATGGTCTTCTTTGGCGGTTCGGTGGGGGCGATCTACCGCCAGTTCGCCGTGACGCTGGTGCTGACGATGGTCTTCTCGGCGCTGATGGCACTGACCCTGACGCCGGCCATGTGCGCGACGCTGCTCAAGCACACGCCCGGCAAACAAGACCTGCTGCCGACCACCGGCTTCTTCGGCTGGTTCAACCGCGTCTTTGGCGCCAGCGTTAGCGGCTACCAGGCGGGCGTCGCACGCATGATCTCCAGGCCGCGTCGCTGGCTGGCCGTCTATGGTGCGATCCTGCTCGGCGTCGCCTGGCTGTTCATGCGCCTGCCCGGCAGCTTCCTGCCCGAGGAAGACCAGGGCTACTTCATCAGCATGATCCAGTTGCCGGCCGGTGCCACCCAGGAGCGCACTGTCGAGATCGTCAAGCAGGCCGAGGACTTCTACCTCGCCCAGCCCGAAGTGGCCCACACCATCGGCGTCGTCGGCTTCTCCTTCTTCGGCCGCGGCCAGAACGCGGCCCTGGTGTTCACCCGCCTGACGGACTGGGACGAGCGCGAAGCGTCGTCGAAGACACTGATCGGCAAGGCCAACGCAACGCTGATGCGCATCAAGCAGGCCTTCATCATGGCTGTGAACGTGCCGCCGATTCCGGAACTCGGTGCGGTCGGCGGCTTCGACTTCCGCCTGCAGGATCGCGCCGGACTTGGCCGCGACAAGCTGATGGAAGCGCGCAACATGGCGCTCGGCATGGCGGCGCAGAACCCGGTGCTGACCGGCGTCCGACCGGAAGGCCAGGAACCCAGCCCGCAACTCATGATCGACATCGACCGGGCCAAGGCGCGGGCGCTGTCGGTCGACCTCACCGACCTCAACGACACCATGCAATCCGTGCTGGGCGTCGCCTACATCAACGACTTCGTCCGCCAGGGCCGCATCCTGCGCGTGCAGATGCAGGCCGAGCCGGAGTTGCGCAGTCGCCCCGAAGATATCCTGCGGCTTCCGGTCAGGAATACTCGCGGCGAAATGATTCCGCTCTCCGAAATTGCCACAGCGAAATGGACCGTCGGCCTGCCCAAGCTGGATCGCTACAACGGCAACCCGTCGATGAAGATCTCCGGCAGCGCGGCGCAGGGCCGCAGCACCGGCGAGGCGATGGCCGCGATGGAGGAAATCGCCGCCAAGCTGCCGCCGGGCATCGGCTTCGAGTGGTCCGGCACCTCCTATGAGGAAAGGCTGTCCGGTGCGCAGGCACCTTTCCTGTTCGCCGTCTCCCTGCTGGTGGTGTTCCTGGCGTTGGCCGCGCTGTACGAAAGCTGGTCGATTCCCTTCGCCGTGATCCTGGTCGTTCCGCTCGGCATTCTCGGCGCGGTGCTGGCCGTGACGCTGCGCGGACTGCCCAACGACGTTTTCTTCAAGGTCGGCCTGATCGCCATCATCGGCCTGTCGTCGAAGAACGCGATCCTGATCATCGAGTTCGCGCGCACCTTGCACGAGAAGGGCATGGGGTTGGCTGAGGCGATCTTGGAAGCCTGCCGCCTGCGGATCCGACCCATCGTCATGACCTCGCTGGCCTTCATCCTCGGCGTGCTGCCGCTGGCGATCTCCACCGGCGCCGGCGCGCAGAGCCGCCACGCCATCGGCACCGGCGTCATCGGCGGCATGGTCACCGCGACGCTGCTTGCCGTCTTCCTCGTGCCGGTCTTCTTCCTCGTGGTCCGCCGCATCTTTCCCGGCAAACCGCTACATCAGGAGGGCGACCACCATGCGTAAGTCCATCGCGCTCATCGGCACCATCCTCATAGCCGGTTGCTCGCTGGCGCCTAACTACGAACGGCCGACCGCGCCGGTGGCCGCCAACTGGGCGGAAACGGATGCGTCCGGCACCCGGGTCGTCGCCGGCCTCGACTGGCGCGCCTACTTTCCCGACGCGCAACTGCAGGCGCTGATTGCCGATGCGCTCGAACACAATCGCGACCTGCGTATCGCCGTCGCGCGCGTCGAGGAGGCGCGCGGCTTGTACGGCGTGACGCGTGCCGACCGCCTGCCGAATATCGACCTCGCTGCCAGCGGCACGCACGCCCACACGCCGGCCGATCTGTCTGCCACCGGTAGCGGGATCACCAGCCACCGCTACGACGTCAACGTCTCGATGGTCAGCTTCGAGCTGGATTTCTGGGGGCGCGTCGCCAACCTGGCCGAGGCCGCCAGGCGCAGCTATCTGGCCACCGAAGAAGCGCAGCGGGCGTTCAAGCTGTCGCTGATTTCCGATGTCGCCAACGCCTGGTTCGTGCTGCTGGAAATGAATGAGCGCACGGCGCTCGCCCGCGAGACGGTGGCGACGCGCGAGGAAACGCGCAAGCTCATTTCGCGCCGCCGCGACGTCGGCATCGCCGGCGACCTCGACTACCTGGCCGCGGACGGCGCCTGGCAGGCGTCGAAAGCGGAGCTCGCCAACCTCGAACGCCAGCAGACGGCTGCCAACAACGCGCTCACGCTGCTGGTCGGCAAGCCGCTCGAAAAACTGGCGACGGAAACGAAGCTGGCCGAGCAGGGCGTTGTCGCCGACCTCGCCGCCGGCCTGCCTTCCGACGTGCTGGTGCAGCGTCCCGATGTACTGGCGGCGGAACAGAAACTGATTGCCGCCAATGCCAACATCGGCGCCGCCCGGGCGGCTTTCCTGCCGCGCATCTCCCTGACCGGTGCTTTCGGTACCGCCAGCCGTACGCTGTCGGGCCTGTTCGAGTCCGACAGCGAAGCCTGGAACTACCAGCCCGCGCTGCGCCTGCCACTGTTCGACTTCGGCCGCGTCGCGGCGAATGTCGACGTCGCCGAAGCACGCAAGGTCGTGGCCGTCGCCGACTATGAAAAGACGGTCCAGGCCGCTTTCCGCGAAGTGGCCGACCTGCTTGCCGCACGCGACAAGCTGGCGACACAACTTGCCGCGCTCGAAGCAGCCGAGCAGGCGCAGTCGGCACGCAAGCGCATCGCCGACGCCCGCTACGAGGCGGGGATCAGCAGCTATCTGGAAGTGCTCGATGCCCAGCGCGAACTGTTCAATGCGCAGCAGTCGGTGGTCGCCACGCGCCGCGCCGGGCTGACCACCGCCGCCCAGCTCTACAAGGCGCTGGGCGGCGGGGCCTGAAAAGTCAGCCGTGGCGACACGCCACCTCGGCGATTACAACGGCTTCTTGATCGTGATGGCGCCCCGGATCGCACCGATATTGAAGCCGGTCGCCTTGTCGTCCGGGTAGAGTTCCTTGAGCCTGGCCTGGACGGCCGGCGATATCTTGTCTGCCGGGCCGTGGCACTGCACGCAGAGTTCCTGCGTCGGTAGCGCCTTCATGTAGCGATACATCGGCTTGCCGTCGACCGTCACGGATTCGCCTTTCTCAAGGCTGGCAGGTTTTTCACCCGCCGCCACCCGGCGGTCGAATTCCTCCAGCACACCCTGTTCCCAGGCATCCGGCACCGCCTTCGGGTTGCGGTTCTTCAGGCTGACGCGGCGTATCGCCCAGCCTGACTTTTCGGAAGCCGCCTTGGCCATGGCCGGCGCCTTCTCGCGGCAGACGCCGATGGCACTTTCCGGGCCGCCCTTGGCGATCTCGTCCGCAAGTACCTCCAGCAGCTTGGGCGGGATGGCCGTGGCGACCGAGCGGGCCTCGGCGAGCAGGGTGTCTTCGGCGGCCAGCGCGGGCAACGCGCAAGCGAGGGCGAGCGTAAGAGCTGTCTTGCGCAGCATGGGTGTTTCCTCCTTGGTTGTGGGCGGTGCGAAGCCGAAATCAGGCCAGCGTCTTGGCGCGGGCTTCGAGTCTTTCGATTCGCTGGGCGAAGTCTGCCAGTTCTTCGCGGAAGTTGGCAAGTTCGCGCGCCGGCACCAGCAGCCGCGACTCCTCGCCCAGATACTCGGCCAGGTTTTCGGCGAGATTGCGCCCCGCCTCCTTCTGCCAAAAAGTCAGCCGTGACGACACGCCGGCAATGCGGTGGGCCGCGACGTCGCCGACCAGCTTCGACAAATCCTCCTCGGCGTCCCAGCGCAGGTGCTTCAGTACGAAGGACAGGGCGGTCGCGAATTCGGCATTGCCGGTCACGTGCGCGTCGGCCATGGCGTGGTCGACGCCTTGCAGGGCGACCAGCGGCGTTTCGGCGGGCAACGTGACGGTCACATCGACATCGCCTTCGCCGACAGGCTCGAACAGGCCATCCGCGGTGACTGCGAATGACAGTTGCCAGGGCGGCATGTCGAATCGGGCCCGTCGTCCGGCAAAGGGCTGCAACTGCTTGCGCGCCCACGTCGCCTGCCCGAGCAGGTGGTTGAGCGCGCCGACAACAAAACTCTCGATCATTGGCGACCTGCCGGATTCATCAGCCGTTAGAGCTTGTAGCCTCGGTGCAGGGCGACGACGCCGGCGGTCAGATTAAAATACTCCACCTTCTCCAGACCCGCCTGCTCCATCATCCCTTTCAACGTCTCCTGATCGGGATGCACGCGAATCGATTCGGCGAGATAGCGGTAGCTGTCGGCATCGCCGGCAATCTTGCTGCCCAGCCAGGGCAGCACCTTGAAGGAGTAGAGGTCGTAGAACGGCGTCAGCGGTTCCCAGACCTTGGAAAATTCCAGCACCAGCAGTCGCCCGCCGGGGCGGAGCACGCGAGCCATCTCGGCCAGCGCCAGTTCCTTGTGCGTCATGTTGCGCAAACCGAAAGCGACCGTAACGATGTCGAAGTGGTTGTCCGGGAAAGGCAGCTTCTCGGCATCGCACTGGGCGACCGGTCCCAGCACGCCTTCGTCCAGCAAGCGGTCGCGGCCGCGCGTCAGCATGGCGTTGTTGATGTCGGTCAGCCAGACTTCACCCGTCTCGCCAACGCGCCTGGCAAAAGCCAAGGAAAGATCGGCCGTGCCGCCGGCGACGTCGAGCACGCGGTCACCCGTACGGACGCCCGAGACCTGAATGGTGAAGGCCTTCCAGAGGCGGTGCAGACCCGCCGACATTACATCGTTCATGATGTCGTACTTCTGCGCGACCGATGAAAACACACCTTCGACGCGCTTCGCCTTCTCCGTCTCCTTGACGGTCTCGTAGCCGAAATGGGTGTCGCTCATGCTCAGTGGCTGCCGCAGGAACCGCCGCCGCCGGGCGATTTCGGTGGCCGGATCGATGAATCGACGTCGCGGCTTTCGCCGGCCGCGTCGAGGCGGATCAGGTAGGTCTGCCAGTACGACTCGTAGTTGATCCCCAGGTCGTAGAGCAGGTCCCACGAGTAGATGCCGCTGTCGTGGCCGTCGGAGAACGTCGGCTGCACGGCGTAGTTGCCGACTGCCGCCAGATTGGTGATGTCGACGTTGCGTTTGCCGGTTTGCAGCGTTTCCTCGCCCGGTCCATGGCCGCGTACCTCGGCCGAGGGGGAATAGACGCGCAAATACTCATACGGCAGCTTGAAATTGGCGCCATCAGCAAAGCTGACTTCCATCAACTTCGATTGCTGGTGCAATTTGATTTCAGTCGGAATCGGCGTGTGTTTGTCCAGGCCAGCCATGATGTTTATGTTTCAGTTGCGGAAAAATCCGCTCGGGGCGCCTATCATAGCGCAGCCGCCACCCGGATTCAGCCGGTGGCGGCGGAGTTGCTGTCACAATTCCGTCATTCAGCGGCAATAGACTACAGGCGTTCTAACAAGGTTCCAATCCCTTACTACGCTTATGGCTGCCACGATACTCGTTGTCGAAGATGAACCCGCGATCCAGACCCTGATCGCGGTCAACCTGAAGCGCGCGGGCCACGAAGTGGTCGGCGCGCTGGATGCCGAGTCGGCGCAGCGCCGGATCAACGATGCACTGCCGGATCTGGTGCTGCTCGACTGGATGCTGCCAGGCATGAGCGGCCTGGAGCTGGCGCGCCGTTTGCGCGGTGAAGCGCGCACCCGTGGCGTGCCGATCATCATGCTGACCGCGCGTGGCGACGAGCGCGACAAGGTGCAGGGTCTGGAAACCGGTGCCGACGACTACATCACCAAGCCGTTCAGCCCGCGCGAACTGCTCGCGCGCATTCAGGCGGTGTTGCGGCGGCGCGCCCCCGAGACCACCGAAGACGCCGTTGAAATCGGCGGCTTGCGCGTCGATCCGGTCAGTCACCGGGTGACGGCAACCGGCCAGCCGGTGAGCATCGGCCCCACCGAGTTTCGTTTGCTGCATTTCCTGATCACCCACCCGGAGCGGGTGCATAGCCGCAGCCAGTTGCTGGATCAGGTCTGGGGCGACCATGTGTTCGTCGAAGAACGAACCGTGGACGTGCATATCCGCCGTCTGCGCGGTGCGCTGGAACCGAGCGGGCTCGACAGGCTGATCCAGACGGTCCGCGGCAGCGGCTATCGCCTATCGGCGGACGCGAATTGAGCGACGCCTGGCTCTGGGTCCTGGTCGGGCTGGCCGCGGCGATCGCGGCCGCGAAGTTCGCCCGCGACGGCATCCTGTTGCGACGCCTGGTTCGCTGGGCGCGACAGCCGGTCGGTACCCCCGTTCCCGATGCGACGGGCCGCTGGGGTGAAGCCTTCCTTGCCCTGCACAAGCGCGCCCGGAAGACGGCGGAGCAGCGCGAGCAACTGCACGAGGCGCTGGACCGCTTCCAGCAGGCGGCGCAAGCCATGCCCGACGGCGTCGTCATCCTTGGCGGGCAGTTGGCGGTCGAATGGGCCAACGCCAAGGCGGAACAATTGCTCGGCATCGACACCGCCCACGACACCGGTGCGCCGATCATCAACATCGTCCGCGAACCGCAGTTCGTCGCCTACTTGCAAGGTGGGCAATACGCGATGCCGCGGCTGTTACGTTCGGTTCGCTCGCCCGGGCAGAGTCTCCAGGTGCGGGCGGTGCCTTTTGGCCAGGGCCGGCTGATGCTGCTGGTGCGCGACATCACGCAGTTTGAACGCCTGGAAACCATGCGGCGGGATTTCGTGGCCAATGTTTCGCACGAACTGAAGACGCCGCTGACAGTGGTTTCCGGCTTCATCGACACGCTGGTCGACGGCTGGGAGGACCTCGCTCCGGACGAGGCCAGACACATGCTGACGCTGGCCGGCGAACAGGCGACGCGCATGCGGCATTTGATCGAAGACCTGTTGACGCTGTCGGCGCTGGAAACCGATGCGCCGCCGCAGGAGGAACAGATGACGATGGCGGCGGTGCTGGCCGACGTGCGGGAAGAGGCGGAAGTGCTTTCGGCGGGACGCCATGAGATCGTGCTGGTCGACCACGGGCCGTCGCTGTTGCTCGGCAACCCGCGCGAACTGCGCAGCGCGTTCGGCAACCTGGCGTCCAACGCAGTACGCTACACGCCTGCCGGAGGCCGCATCGAACTACTCTGGCAAGGGGACAGCAGCGGTGGAGCCACGTTCGCCGTCGCGGACAATGGCATCGGCGTCGAGCCGCAGCACATTTCCCGGCTGACCGAGCGCTTCTATCGGGTCGACCGGGGTCGTTCGCGTGAAACCGGGGGTACCGGCCTGGGCCTGGCCATCGTCAAGCATGTCCTCGAAAGGCATGGCGGCCGCCTGCAAGTCGAGAGCCGGCCGGGCGAGGGCAGTTGCTTTACCGCCCACCTGCCGGCGCGATGCATCGTGCCGGAGCCGGTCAGGTCGCCAGGCTGAACGCGCAGCGATCGAAATTCGGCCCGCGGGAAATCAGTTCGCCGAGTCGCGCCAGTACGGGTCGGTCGGTGAATACCTCGATGGTGCGACCGGTTTGGTGCCAGCCGTTGGGAACGATGATCGAAATCGGTTCCTTGAGCGCGGTGACCGGCGGAACGAAAAAGCCGCGCGTGTACTGTTCATTTTGCGATACACCGAGACCGGTCGGGCGGACGCCGACACCCTTGGCCGGCCCCGGCATAACCTGGATGCCAGCCTCCAGTTCCCCGTTGTTTTGCGCGACCAGCCAAGTAATGTGGCCGAGCAGGAACTGGTCCGTGCCGGGGAACTTGAGGGCAACCAGCTGGCCGTATTCGACGCGCGGGCCGGCGGCATTGCGAACCACCCGGAAGCCGTTCAACGACTGGTCGACAATATTCCAAGTATCGAGCGCGTAGCCGAGTTCGGTGGCGCGCACGTGCAGGGGCTGAGTGGGGTCCATCTGGTTGCGGTAGGTCCACAGCATGTCGGCATCCATGCGCGAATAGGTGCGCGTGTGCTGCGGCTGCGTGAAGTCGCCACCCGTCACGTGGAAGTAGATGCAATCCATGCTGTAGGCGACCGGCAAAATGCCGGACGCGCGATTGCGCTCGAACCGTCGTGGCATTGCGGCCAGGCACCAGGGACGATAGAGCCGCAACAGCAGCCGCGAAGCGCCTGCCGGCGAGCAGTCATCGCCGAGGCCGATGGCGGCCGGACTCTCTCCGGCCTTGAGGCGGGTGAATAGCTGCTTGACCGTTTCCCCCAGCGCGGTGGTATCGAACAGCCGCGCCGAATGCGTGGCCGAGAGATGGTCGACCGGCAGCGGGCCGTCGTCGCGCATGAGATCGACACCGTAACCCCGCCCGCCGGCCTCTTCGTCCGGCCGCACCACCAGCGTGTAGTTCGCCATCAGTTGCGCCCAGCGGATGATCCAGGCGAGTTCGCGCGGCGTGCGCGCCGCGGGATTGCCCAGGCTGACCAGCAGCACGGCCGCGTAGGTGTGGGCGCAGGTTGTCGTCTGTGTGACGCTGGTCGAATCGGCGACGGATTCAGTGGCGAGGCCCCATTCGTCGGCCGTATCGAAATAGCCGTGGAGTTCCAGCCACAGCCCCGAGGCGATTTCGCGCCGGGCGCGGTAGTACTCGACCAGTACCTGGCCGGTGTAGTAAATGCAGCGCTGGCAGATCAGGGCAAGCTCCCCCTGGATCTCGGGGACGCCCGAACCGAGTTGTGCGACGCGCGCGTAACTGTCGGCCATCAGGCGCCAGAGCGACGTCGTCCGCGTGAACGCCGCCGCTTCGGCTTCCGTCGCCGGCAAGGGCTTGCCGGCGTAGCGGGAAGAGAGGGTGTCGAGCAGAAAGGCCAGCGACTCGCGTGCGGATTCCAGCAATGCCAGGTATTCGCCGGCGGAGGGTGGCGCGTGCTGCATGGTGCGCAGCAGTTGCTCTAGCGTGTCGCAGGCCAGGGGAACGTTGGTGACCGGCACGCCGGCGAGGACTTCCCGGTAGTGCGCCGCCTCGGGGGACAGGGGGGCCGGAACGCTGTGAGGGTGGTTCATTGTCGAGGATCGTGGCTAGGCTAGCGGTTCGAATCCGACGCGGTCGAAGTCGATGCCGCGGTCGATGAGCCGGGTCAGACGAACCCGCGTCGTCTTGCCGGCAACGAGTTCGAGAACGCGGCCGACCCGAAATATTCCCGGCGGAGTAACTATGCTGGCCGTTGAGCCGACGGCCGCAACCTCGGGCAGCAGGAATCCCGGCTTGAAGGGCTCGCGAACGCCCGAGGGGTCTACCGGCCTGAGCGCGACGGCTTCAGGTTTACCGGGCAGGATCATGACGCCGACGTGCAGGCGGTGATCCTCGGCCATCATGCCCCAGCGCAGGCTGCCGATCAGGAATGCGCTGGCGGCTGGGGGGCGCACGCCGACCAGTTGGCGTTGATTGACGCGATCGAGAAATTCGTCAACCGCGTGAGCCGCATGGAAACCGGTCGCCGACTCATTGATCATCTGCCATTCTTCCATGACCGCCCACTCTTCCGTGCGGCCACCGGATGCGCGTTGCCCACCCAGATTGACTGGGGCGAGACGGCCG
This sequence comes from Gammaproteobacteria bacterium, assembly GCA_018819515.1. GTDB lineage: Bacteria > Pseudomonadota > Gammaproteobacteria > Burkholderiales > Rhodocyclaceae > Fen-999. The sequence continues at coordinate 81,540 of JAHJPX010000007.1, read as the reverse complement.
AAGGTGGCCATTTCGTCGCGCTCACGCCGTAGCGTCTCATCGTTGCTCGACCCGGGTTGCCGGAAGGGCAACCCGCCGGCCACGTGAAAATAGATCGCCTCGATGTTGGTGGCGATCGAGCAAACGGCACCGGTCGCGGTCCGCTCGTGCTTGCGGGTAATGCCGCCGCGGCACCAGCGCTGGTACACATGCTTGAGCACCTGCCCGGTGGACGGCTGGGTGCAGTCTTCGCCGAGCTGGAGTTCGGCGGGAGAAGCCCCCTTCTCGAGCATGTTCAGGCGCTTCTTGATGCTCCGCCTGACGAGGCTGGTGTCCAGCCAGCGTGCATCCGGTCCCTCGACCGCCTGGTAGCCGGCAGGACGGTTATCGGCCAGGTCGACACTCAGCGGCACGTTTTCGCTTTCCAGCACCGGGATGACCGAGTGTATCGTCACCTTGTGCGACCAGCGCCGCGACCAGCGGAAAACCCAGGCCAGATGGCGGGAGGGCAGCTCGTAGGGGCTGGCGGCGTGGATCAGCTGGATTTCCGCCCAAACTGCCCGCGGCGACGAAGGTGTCTTCCCCTGCCGGAGCGTGTCCGGGACTTCGATGTCGGCAACGCGCGACTTCTCGGCTGCGCCGTACAGTTCGTGCACGGCGTGCCAGTGTTTGGCGCTCGGCTCATGCCCTGCGCGATAGATGTCGACTTGCGCTGCGGCGAGCGTGGCCAGCGCGCGCTGAAACGGCAGCGCCAATTGCTCGCCGGGCTCCGTGCCCGCGCCGAGCTCGGCCTCGATGCAGCGACCATAGCTCTTCAGCAGCGCCTGCCATACAGCCTGGGCGGAATCGAACGCGGCCTGCTCGGGCGGCACCAGCGGCAGCGGTTTGCCGATGAAGCGCTTGGCGCTTTCCTCCTGCGCCTGCGTCAGCCGCTTGCGCAGCAACTCCAGAATTGCGAAGCGCTCCGCCGCGTCGATGTTGCTGTGGTTGAGCAGGTTCAGTTGCCGCAACATGAGGGCGAGTGCCTGCACCGCGTTGCTGAGTGGCGTCGTCATCAGCCATTGACGGCACTCGTCGGCCGTTACGAAGGCAAGTTGCGCTTCGCCGGTCATGCGCCGCCCTCCGCTTCAGACAAGGTCGCGGCGATGGCCGCCGATAGCGCCACGTTGGTCGGTGCATGGCGTGTCGCCACGGCTGACTTTTTCGGGCTGGCCCAAATAGCCGCCGGGAAATGACTATCGTCGCGCCAACGCGGAATCACGTGCCAGTGTAGATGCGGCACCTGGTTGCCGAGCTCGGCGAGATTGATCTTGTCGGGCGCCACCAGCGAGCGTAGCGCCGCCTCGACGGCGAAAACGACGTTCATGAAATGGCGGCGGCCATTAGGGTCGAGGTCAGTCATTTCCGCGACATGCGCCTGCCAGACCACCCGGCAGTAGCCCGGGAACGCTTCACCCTCGGCTTGGCCGACGCGGACAACGCGGCAGCGCGAATCTTCCCAGACGACATCGCCGCCTGACGACGAGCAAAGCGGACAGTTCTGCATGACCGAAGGATAACCCAACGGAGCGCCTTAAGGGCCCCCTGTCGCCGTTTGGCGAGACTTTCCGCAGTGTGCAAAAATGTCGCCATTGATGCACGGGAACCTGATCTTCCAAGTCATGAGAAACCACGTCGTACCGCTGCTGCTGGCATTGTCGTCCCCGGCGTTCGCCGGACTGGGCGGAAACCCGGCGCCTGTCGCCGTCGGCGGGCCGGGCGCAAGCGTCGCACAGCGGCTGGTACCGGCGCGGCCGTATACGGTTCGCGACATCCGGACCGGGGACGGCGGGACGATCCGCGAGTACGTGTCCGCCGAGGGCAAGGTGTTCGGCGTCGCCTGGGCCGGGCCGACAATGCCGGACCTTCGTGAGTTGTTCGGCGAGCAATTCGAGGAGTTTCGGGAGGGTGTCCGCGCCCGGCGGAACGCCCGGGGGCCAGTCAGCATCGCCCGGCCGAATCTGGTGGTGCAGTCGGGTGGACACATGCGCGCCTTCCGCGGCCGCGCCTGGCTGCCGCAACTCCTGCCCGCCGGCGTCTCCGGCGACGAAATCAAGTGAGGGCCGCGATGGCGGGAAGGTACTTGGCGGGCGCTCTGGCGCTGGTGCTGGCGATTGCGGGCTGTGGCGGCGGGGGTGGCGGCGGAGATTCCGCCGCCACGAACGAACTGACCGTGACCGTCGGCAGCGGACCTACCAGCGCGGCGACCAACGTGAACATTCCTTATGTCAGCGTGACCATCTGCCGGCCGGGCAGTTCGGTTTGCCAGACCATCGATCATGTGCTGCTCGACACGGCGTCCACCGGTTTCCGGGTGCTGGCGTCGGTGCTCGATTCGAGGCTGGCCGACCTGCCGCGCCAGCAGACGAGCGGCGGCGACGATATGGCGGCGTGCGCCGCTTTCATCACCGGCTATACATGGGGAGCGGTCCGGCTGGCCGATGTAAAACTGTCGGCCATGAAAGCGACGTCGCTGCCGATTCAGATCATCGCCGACCCTGCAGTGGGTGTGGTGCCCAGTTCATGCGCCAACCGCGGCGCTGATGCGATAACCACCCCCCAGGACATGTTCGCCAACGGCATCCTCGGCGTCGGCTGGTTTACGGAAGATTGCGGCCAGGCTTGCGCGTTGGCCGCGATTCCAGGTTGGTACTACGGTTGCCCCAGCGGCACCTGCTCATCAGCCGTTGCCAGCCTTGCGCGGCAGGTGCGCAATCCCGTAGCCGCGTTCGATAGTGACAACAACGGCGTGATAGTGGAAATGAACGCTGTGCCGGCCAGCGGCGCCCGCACGGTTTCCGGCAAGCTCTACCTGGGCATCGGCACGCGAACCAACAACGCGCTTGGCAGTCCGCAGGTATTTGACCTCGACGCGTCCGGCGAACTGCAAACCGAATACGGGGGCAGTACGCTGACGGCTTTCGTCGATACCGGCTCCAACGCACTGTACTTCCCGGACGGCAGCATAACGACCTGCGACAGCGCCAGTCATGCGCCGGGATTCTATTGTCCGATGTCCACGCTGTCGCTCAGCGCAACGATGCGCGGGGCGACCAACGGCACTCAGGCGGCGGTCGATTTCGAGATCGCCAGCGCGGAATCGCTGGTCGTAGCCAACCCCGGTAATCTGGCCTACGACAACATCGGCGCGCCGCTGGGAGCGTTCTTCGACTGGGGCATGCCGTTCTTCTACGGCCGTCGCGTGTCCATCGCCATCGAAGGCCGCAGCACGCCTGGCGGCGATGGCCCCTACATTGCCTACTGAGGCGGCGTACCGCCACGGCTGACTTTTCGATGACCCTGCGCCTGCCCGATTCCGTTGCCGCGTGGGAGTCGCCCGCGTTTCCCGCTACGCTCAAGCGGGAACTGGAGGCGCAGGCGACACTGCTGCCCCTGCAGCAGGAACTGTCGAGCGGCAGCGTCGTCAGCGGCGACAGGATCGAGGTCATGGTCATCGCTGCCGAAGCCGAGCCCGTACATATCCACGCGCGGGTGGGCATCTTCTTTTCGGGGATCATTGCCGGCTGCAGTTGCGCCGACGACCCGACGCCTGTCGAGTCGCAGAGCGAGTACTGCGAATTGCTTGTGTCCATTGATCGGGCCACGGCGGCTGCTACGGTGAGCCTCGACGATTAGTCGCCGATCAGGTGCAGCAGGACTTCGCGCCGGTGGCTGCCGGTGCGGTGCTCCCAGAGGTAGAGGCCCTGCCAGGTCCCCAGCGCCAACCGCCCGTCGATCACCGGGATGCCGAGCGAGGTTTGCGTCAGGGCGCTGCGGACGTGCGCGGACATGTCGTCCGGGCCCTCGTTGGCGTGGTGCCAGCGCGGATCGCCGTCAGGCACCAGCCGCTCGAAGAAGGCATCGAGATCATGGCGAACGTCCGGGTCGGCGTTTTCCTGGACCACCAGCGAAGCCGAGGTATGTCGGCAAAAGACCGTCAGCAGGCCGTCATGGATGCCGGTGTCGGTCAAGAAGCGTCTTGCTTCGGCGGTGAACTCGGTCAGCCCGCGGCCGTGACCGGCGAGGGTGACGAGGAGACTGGCCTGACGCATCAGAGCAGTACGCGCTCGATGCCGCCCGCGCTGGCGGCGCTGACGTACTGGCGCTGCCAGTCCTCGCCGAGGATGCGCTTCGCCAGTTCGACGACGATGTACTCGGCTTCCACATTGGCATCCTCACGGTAGCGGGCCAGCCCCTGCAGGCAGGACGGGCAGCTGGTGAGGATCTTCGTCGGTGCAGGTGGCGTGTCGCCACGGCTGACTTTTTCCAGCGCCGCGACGCCGGCCTCGATCTCCTGCTGCTTGCGGAAGCGCACTTGGGTCGACACGTCCGGCCGGGTCACGGCCAGCGTGCCGGACTCGCCGCAGCAGCGGTCTGAAAGCAGGGCCGGCTTGCCCATCAGCGCACTCGCGACCTTGGTGCCGTTGTGCACCTTCATCGGCGTATGGCAGGGGTCGTGGTAGAGATACTGCGTGTCCTGCAAACCGTCGAGTTTGATGCCGCGTTCCATGAGGTATTCGTGGATGTCGAGCAGCCGGCAGCCGGGGAAGATCTTCTCGAACTGGTACTTTTCGAGCTGGTCCAGGCAGGTGCCGCAGGAGACGATGACGGTGCGGATGTCGAGGTAGTTGAGCGTGTTGGCGACGCGGTGGAACAGCACGCGGTTCTGCATGGTGATCGCCTGGCCGACGTCCTCGTTGCCGCCCGAGGTCTGCGGATAGCCACAGCACAGGTAGCCCGGCGGCAGCACCGTGGTGGCGCCGACATGCCAGAGCATCGCCTGCGTGGCGATGCCGACCTGCGAGAAGAGCCGCTCCGAACCGCAGCCTGGGAAATAGAACACGGCGTCGGAATCGTCGCGGGTCTTCTGCGGATTGCGGATCACCGGGATCAGCGTGTTGTCCTCGATGTCGAGCAGCGCGCGCGAGGTGCGGCTGGGCACCGTGGCCGGCATCGGCTTGTTGAGGAAGTGGATCACCTGCGCCTTGACGCCCGGCCGGCCCAGCGTGGCCGGCGGGTGGCGTGTGCTGTCCTGGATCAGACCGAAGGACTTGGCGAACTTGTGGCCGAGCTGCTGCGCCTTGTAGCCGAGGCCGATCATGCCGGCGCGGATCAGCTTGATGGTCGCGGGGTCCTTGGCGTTGAGGAACATCATCGCGGCCTTGGTGCCGATGGCGACCTTCTTCTTGCCCTGCACGCGCAGGAAGTTGCGCATGGCGATCGAGACGTCGCCGAAGTCGATGTCGACCGGGCAGGGCTTCACGCAGCGGTGGCAGATCGTGCAATGGTCGCCGATGTCCGAGAACTCGTCGAAGTGCTGCAGCGAGACGCCACGCCGGGTCTGTTCCTCGTAGAGGAAGGCCTCGATCAGCAAGCCAGTGCCGAGGATCTTGTTGCGCGGGCTGTAAAGCAGGTTCGCGCGCGGCACGTGCGTCGAGCAGACCGGCTTGCACTTTCCGCAGCGCAGGCAGTCCTTGATCAGCGTCGAGATCGAGCCGATGGCCGACTGCTCCATGATCAGGGACTCGACGCCGAGCAACGCGAACGAGGGCGTGTAGGCGTCACGTAAATCGCTGCCCGCCATCAGCTTGCCCTTGTTGAAGCGGCCCTCGGGGTCGATCCTCCGCTTGTAGTCGCGGAACGGCTTGATCTCGTCCTCGCGCAGGAACTCCAGCTTGGTGATGCCGATGCCGTGCTCGCCCGAGATCACGCCGCCCAGCGAACGCGCCAGGTGCATGATGCGCTCGACCGCCTGGTAGGCAGTCTGCAGCATGTCGTAGCGATCGGAGTTCACCGGGATGTTGGTGTGCACGTTGCCGTCGCCAGCGTGCATGTGCAGCGCGACGAAGATGCGACCGCGCAGCACTTCGGCGTGCAGCGCGTCGATGCGTTCCAGCACCGGCCGATAGACCGTGCCGTCGAAGATCGTTTCCAGCAGCGGCTTGAGTTCCGTCTTCCACGAAACACGCGCCGAGTAGTCCTGCAGCTTGTGGAAGACGCTGTTGGCTATCGGGTGCCAGGCCTTCACCGGCCGCTTGCGCGGTGGCACCGGCAGCGGGTGCCAGTGGCGCGGCAGCGGCGCCGGTTCGGGCGGCGGCCAGGGCGCGTCGAGGTAATCGAGCTGCGTCTGCCAGCGGGCGCGCACTTCGGCGACGGTGGCCAGCGCCTGGTTGCGGCGGTCGCCGAGCAGCTCTTCCTTGTCGAGCGTGGCATCGCCCCGATGCAGCGGCAGGTCACCCTGCAGGAACTCGGTGAGCGCATCGCACAGCGCCAGCTTGTTGGCGATGGAGAGTTCGATGTTGATGCGCTCGATGCCGTCGCAGTAGTCGCCCATGCGCGGCAGCGGGATCACCACGTCCTCGTTCACCTTGAAGGCGTTGGTGTGCTTGGAGATGGCGGCGGTGCGGGCGCGGTCGAGCCAGAACTTCTTGCGCGCCTCGGCGCTGACGGCGATGAAGCCCTCGCCCGAGCGCGCGTTGGCCATGCGCACGACCTCCGAGGTGGCGCGCATCACGGCGGCCTCGTCGTTGCCGACGATGTCGCCGATAAGTACCATCTTCGGTCGGCCGTGGCGCTTGGCCTTGGTGGCATAGCCGACCGCCTTCACATAGCGTTCGTCGAGGTGTTCGAGGCCGGCGAGGATCGCGCCGCCGGGCTTGTTCTTCAGATAGTCGGTGATCTCGACGATGGCCGGCACGGCATCGCGCACCTGGCCGAAGAATTCGAGGCAGACCGTGCGCACGACCGGCGGCAGCTTGTGCAGGATCCACACCGCCGAGGTGATGATGCCGTCGCAACCTTCCTTCTGCACGCCGGGCAGGCCGGCGAGGAACTTGTCGGTAACGTCCTTGCCGAGGCCGGCCTTGCGGAAGGTCTTGCCCGGGATGCTGAGGAATTCCTCCGAGACCTGATGGCCGGCATCGTCCAGATGCTTGAGGCGGAAGGTGGCGGTTTCCTGATCGTGGATCTTGCCCAGATTGTGGCCGATGCGCTCGACTTCCAGCCACTTGCCGTCGGGGGTGACCATCTTCCACGAGGCGAGGTTGTCGAGTGCCGTGCCCCAGAGCACGGCCTTCTTGCCGCCGGCGTTCATGGCGATGTTGCCGCCGATGCAGGAAGCGTCGGCCGAGGTCGGGTCGCAGGCGAACACCAGCCCGGCCTCGTCGGCGCGGTCCATGACCCGCCTGGTTACGACGCCGACGCCGGTGCGGATGGTCGCATAGGAATGGTCGACGCCCGGCAGCGTCCGATCCTCGACCGCACTCATGTCGAGCAGTTTCTCGGTGTTGATCACCGCCGACTTCGGCGTCAAAGGTACGGCGCCGCCCGTGTAGCCGGTGCCGCCGCCGCGCGGGATGATGGTCAGGCCGAGTTCGATCAGGCCGCGCACCAGCGGCGCAATCTCGGCCTCGGTGTCGGGGTTGAGCACCACGAAGGGATACTCGACGCGCCAGTCGGTGGCATCGGTGACGTGCGAGACGCGGGCGAGGCCGTCGAAGGCGATGTTGTCGCAGCGCGTGTGGCGGCACAGCAGCTTCTTGACCTGCTTGCGCAGTGCCTCGGTTTCGTCGAACCAGCGCTCGAAGTCGGCGACGGCTTCATGGGCGGCGACCAGCAGTTTGGCGACCGCGTCGTTGCCGGAACGGCGCTTCTCGATCTCGGTCAGCCGGTGGCGCAGCGCGCCGATGAGTGCGCCGCGCCGCTCGCTGTTGGCGAGCAGGTCGTCTTCGAGGTAGGGGTTACGGCGCACCACCCAGATATCGCCCAGCACCTCGTAGAGCATGCGCGCCGAGCGGCCGGTGACGCGCTGGCTGCGCAGTTCGTCCAGCACGCGCCAGGCGTCGTCGCCAAGCAGGCGGATGACGATCTCGCGGTCCGAGAACGAGGTGTAGTTGTAGGGGATTTCCCGGAGTCGAGCGCTCATGCGGCGGGGCGGCAGGCAAAGGTTGATATTCTAGGGCATCCGCTGCACTGCAAAAACCCTACGACCTTGACCCCATCGATCTTTCGCCGCGTCGTGCACCTCGCCTGGCCCGTGCTGGTGGCGCAGTTGGCCGTGGTCGGCAGCGGCGTCATCGACACCGTGATGGCCGGTCGCTTGTCGGCGCTGGACCTCGCCGCGGTGGGCGTCGGCGCGGCCATCTACATCACGGTGTTCATGACGGCGATGGGCGTGTTGATGGCGCTGACGCCGACGGTCGCACAACACTACGGCGCCGGTCGCTACAAGGAGATCGGCGAGGACGTGCGCCAGTGCGCCTGGCTGGCGCTGCTGCTGGCTATCGCCGGCACCCTGCTGCTGCGCCATCCCGAGCCCTTCATCGCGCTGGCCCAACTCACGCCCGCGATGGAGGCGAAAGTACGCGCCTACCTCGCCGCCATCTCCTGGGGGATCGCGCCCGGCCTGGCCTTCCGCATCTTCTACGGCTTCATGTCGGGCATCGGGCGGCCGCGCGCGATCATGGCCTTCAACCTGATCGGTCTTGCCGCCAAGGTGCCGCTCAACGCGCTCTATATGGTCGAGTTGGGCATGGGCGCGACCGGCTGCGGCGCCTCGACCGCAACGATCTCCTGGCTATCGGCGATCCTTGCCTGGTCGTGGTGCGCGCGGCAGGCGGATTGCGCCGCCTATGGCGTGTTGTCACGGCTGACTTTTCCCAAGCCGCGCGCCATGTTCGAACTGGCGCGGCTCGGGCTGCCGATCGGCCTGACGCTGCTGGTCGACGTGACCGCCTTCACCTTCATGGCGCTGTTCATCGCCCGGCTCGGCCCGACCATGTCGGCGGCGCACCAGGTCGCGGCCAACCTGACCATCCTGGTCTTCATGATTCCGCTCTCGATCGGCCATGCATCGCTGGTGCTGGTCGGCCATGCGCTCGGCGCCGGCGATCCGGCCACGGCCCGCCACACCGGGCTGATCGGCATCGCGTTCGGGCTGGCGGTCTCGTCGCTGGTTGCCTGTGGTCTTTGGCTCGGCGCCGAACAGATCGCCGCGCTCTATACGCCCGATGTGGAGGTACGCGCCGTTGCCGCCGGGCTGATAGCCATCATTGCCGCCTACCACCTCATCGACGCCTTGCAGACCGTGGTGGTGAACATCCTGCGTGGCTACAAGCGCACCGTCGTGCCGATGGCGGTGTACGTCGTGTCGCTCTGGGGCATCGGTCTCGGTGGCGGCTATGTGCTTGGACTTACCGACCTGCTCGGCCGGGCTCGCGGTGCAGCGGGCTTCTGGCTAGCCGCAACAGCGAGCCTGCTGCTCGCCGGCCTGCTGGTTCTTGTTTACTTTCTGATTGTCGCGCAGACGACTATCCGGCAGAATCAGCTCAAGACCCCGTCGTCATAGTGGTATTTTGACATGCGCATAGCGAGAAGCTAGTATGCAATTCTACAAAGGTAATATACCGTTAGATATATTTTAGGGTGCGGCTGGAAAAGCCGGAAAGGGGAGCAGTTCATGTCATTCAAGAACAAACTTTGGTTGTTGGTCGGCGTATTCTCTGCTGGCTTCCTCGCTTCAGTTCTATATTCGTCCAGCACGCTGAACCACCTCAAGGTCAACGGGCCGATATACCAGGGCATCGTTCAGCAGAAAGATCTCCTCGCCGACATCCTGCCGCCACCGGAGTATCTGGTCGAGTCATATCTCGTCACCCTGCAAATGGCGAATTCCCGCAAGTCCGAATTGCCGGCGCTCGTCGACAAGGCAAACTCGCTGGCAAAGGACTTTGAGGATCGCCACCAGTACTGGCAGAAGGAACTGCCGGACGGACCGGCGAAAACCCTGCTGGTGGACAAGGCCTACAAGGCGGGCAAGGAAATGCTCGACCTGCAAATGCGCGAACTTGTTCCGGCCTTGAGGAGTGGTGATGCGCAAAAAGCGGAACCGGTTCTGGAGCAGATCGCTGCAAAATACGCCGAGCATCGCGCGGCTATCGACGATCTGGTCAAGGTGGCGGTGGCCAATGCTGCGTCGCGTGAAACCGACGCGGCCGCAACGGTCGGAAGCGAATCCACAATCTCGATCGTGCTCGCCGCAGTCTTTCTTGCGCTTGGCATCGGCGTGTCGCTGTGGATCTTGCGCGACGTGATGCGTCAACTCGGCGGTGATCCGGCCTATGCCGCGGAAATGGTCAAGGGCATCGCACAGGGCGATCTGGCGACGGTTATTCGGACGGCGCCGGACGATACGACCAGCCTGCTGGCCGGCATGAAGCAGATGCAAAACGCGCTGCACGACGTGATCGCGCAGATCAACGAGGCGGCCGTCAAATTGGGTGACGCCTCGGAGTCGCTCGCCACGACGGCACAACAGGTGGCCGACGGCTCCAGCCAGCAGAGTGATTCCGCGTCGTCCATCGCCGCCTCGGTCGAAGAAATGACCGTCAGCATCAACATGGTCAACGACAGTGCCAAGACCGCCCACAGCCTCGCCGACGAGGCGCGCCAGCTCTCGATCGACGGGGCGAAGCACGTCAAGGAAACCGTCGGCGAAATGAATACGATCGCCGGCTCCGTCGATAGCTCGACTCAGGTAGTCCGGGTTCTCGGCGAACAGTCGCTGAAGATCTCCGGCATCGTCGGCGTGATTCGCGAGATTGCCGATCAGACGAATCTGTTGGCATTGAATGCGGCGATCGAAGCGGCGCGTGCCGGCGAGCAGGGCCGCGGCTTCGCCGTCGTCGCCGACGAGGTGCGCAAGCTGGCCGAAAAGACCGCCAGTTCGACGCAGGAAATCTCCGACATGATCAGCGAAATCCAGAGCGGCACCCAGACCGCGGTCAGGCAGATGGAAGCCGGCTCCGCGCAGGTCGAGACGGGGGTGACGGTGGCCAACGCGACCGGCGAGGCGATGAGCAGCATCGAGAACGGTGCCGGCAAGGTTCTGCTGGCGGTCGACGAAATTTCCACCGCCTTGCAGGAGCAGGCCGCTGCCAGCAATCAGATATCGCATGGCGTCGAGAGCATCGCCCAGATGACCGAGGAAAACAACGCCGCCGTCGAGGCGGTATCGCAGGCCGCCAAGGAGTTGCGGAACCTGGCGACAGCGTTGAAGACCAACGTCAATCGCTTCCGGCTGTAAGCGTTCAGAGGGTGGCGCCGGCCATCACCACGCCATAGCGCAGCGCCTTGCCCAGCGCCATCCACAGTGCGCATCGCAGCCAGGGCAGGCGCAGCCAGCCGGCGGCGGCGCACAGCGCGTCGCCAATGATCGGCGCCCAGGCGAGGACGAGAATCGGCGCGCCGTGGCGTGCCACCACGGCTGACTTTTCGGGAAGCTTCCTTTCCGGTAGCAGGCGCGCCATGCCGTAGGTCGTCATGCCGCCGAGCGTGTTGCCGATGGTCGCCAGCACGAGCGCCGGCACGGCCTGATCCGGATGCAGTTTCAGCAGCGCGAACAGGACCGCCTCCGAGCCGCCGGGCAGCAACGTCGCCGCGAGAAAGCTGGAGAGAAACAGGCCGGTAAGACCGGCTTCCGGCGAGGCGAGGAATTCCATGGCGGGATGTTACCTGCTACGCTCCGCTACTTTGTAGAACATCTCAGCGGCGATGCATCCCGACTATCTGGAAAAGATCCTTAACGCCCGCGTCTACGACGTGGCCATCGAAACGCCGCTCGAGCTGGCGCCGAACATCTCAGCCCGTATAGGCAATCGTGTGCTGCTCAAGCGCGAGGACATGCAGCCGGTGTTCTCGTTCAAGCTGCGCGGAGCCTACAACAAGATGGCGCACATGACGCCGGCGCAGCGGAAGCGCGGCGTGATTGCCGCTTCGGCCGGCAATCACGCGCAGGGTGTTGCGCTGGCGGCCCGCGAACTCGGCTGCCGGGCGGTGATCGTGATGCCGACGACGACGCCGCAGATCAAGATCGACGCCGTCAGAAAACACGGGAACTCCAACGTCGAGGTGGTGCTGGCCGGTGATTCCTACGACGAGGCTTACGCACATGCGCTGGTGCTGGAGAGGAAACAGAAGCTGACCTTCGTCCACCCCTACGACGACCCGGACGTGATCGCCGGCCAGGGCACCATTGCGGTGGAAATCCTGCGCCAGCACCCGGACGAAATCGACGCGGTGTTCTGCTGCATCGGCGGCGGCGGCCTGATCTCGGGCGTCGCCGCCTATATCAAGCGCTTGCGGCCGCGGACCAAGGTGATTGGCGTCGAAGCCGCGGATGCCGACGCGATGGCGAGGTCGCTCGCGGCCGGCCGGCGGGTGCGGCTCGATTCGGTGGGCCTGTTTGCCGACGGCGCGGCGGTCAAGTACGTCGGCGCGGAAACGTTCCGGCTCTGCCGGCAGTATGTCGACGAGGTCGTGCTGGTCGACACAGACGCGATCTGCGCCGCGATCAAGGACGTCTTCGAGGACACCCGCTCGATTCTCGAACCCGCCGGTGCACTGGCTGTGGCCGGCGCCAAGGCCTGGGTAAAGGCAACCGGGGCGCAAGACAAGACACTGGTGGCGGTGGCTTCCGGCGCCAACATGAATTTCGACCGTCTGCGCTTCGTAGCCGAACGCGCCGAAATCGGCGAGCAGCGGGAGGCCGTACTGGCGGTGACGATTCCCGAGAAGCCCGGCTCCTTCCGCAAGTTCTGCAGCCTCATTGGCAGGCGTGCCGTCACCGAATTCAACTACCGCTATTCAGACGCCAAGGAGGCGCACGTGTTTGCCGGTGTGCAAGTCGCCGACCGCGACGAGTCGCGCCGGCTGGTCGAGTCGCTGAAGAAGCACGGTTTGCCGACGCTCGACCTCACCGACGACGAGATGGCCAAGGTGCACGTGCGGCACATGGTCGGCGGGCGTGCCCCCGGGCTTGCCGACGAACTGCTCTACCGCTTCGAGTTTCCCGAACGGCCGGGCGCGCTGCTCAATTTCCTCGACCACATGAGCAAGGGCTGGAACATTTCGCTGTTCCACTACCGCAACCACGGTGCCGACTATGGCCGGGTGCTGGTCGGCATGCAGGTGCCTAAGCGGGAGATGAAGGCCTTCAGGGTCTTCCTCAAGGAACTCGGCTACCGCCACTGGGACGAGTCCGGCAACCCCGCCTACAAGTTGTTTCTGGGATAAGGCGGGCGTGTCGGCCGCCGGCCGGCCCGCCAAGACGTTCAGCGCCCGTCGGACTTGCGGTCCTTGCCCTTGTCGTCAGATTTCTGGCCCTTCAGGGCGCGCAGGGCCTCCCGCGCCTTGGCGCGACGCTCGGCTTCGGCGTCGGCGGCCGCGCGGTCGCCACCGGCGGGTGTCGCGTTGCGCGCTGGCGGCGTATCGCCATTGCTGACTTTTGGCGGCGCCGCCGCGACGCCGGCGGCGGCAAGCATGGAGACGACTAAAAACAGATTCCGGATCACGGCCCGATTCCTAAAGAATTGTCTGGCGGATGCGCAATCTTAACGCGCAATCACGCTTCGCGGCTGACGCGAACCGCCCAATGGCAGGCGCGGATCAGCGCCCCCGTCCAGACGCCGTGGGGAATATGCGCATCGTCAAGCGCGACCCCCAACGCGGCGGCGTTCTTTTCGCTGGTTTCCACGGCATGCAGCGCCGGCCCGAGCGCGCCGCGGCGTCCCAGCAGCGCGCGGTTAACCTCGACGGCCAGTTGCAGGGGGGCGAGCAGTTTGGTCATGCTCTCGTTCATCATGACGTCCAGCAGCGAGAACATGCCGGCCATGAAGGCCAGTTCGCGCATCGCCTCGGTGCCGGACGAAAAAAGCTGTTCCATCAGTGCGGCACGCAATGCGGCGCGCGGCAGCAAGGGGCTGTGGCCGCCTTCGTCCGGCCGGGCGTACAGCAGCAATTGCAGCCAGCGCTGCATCGGCTTGCGACCGAGCATGGTGATTGCGTGGGTGAAGCTGGTGATGGTGCGCCCGGGCGAAAAGGCCACCGAATTGACGAGGCGCAACAACTGATAGGAGAGTTGCGGATCCTGCTTGACGACCTCTTCCAGCTCGCGCGACTCGGCTTCACGGCCAATCAGCGTCAGCAACTGCAATACCCGCGTATGGCGGGCGGCATTGCGCGCGGACATGCCGGGGATCGGCTGTAGCGCGTAGTTGCCGGCAAACCAGCTAAAGCCGCTCTTGCGGCAGCGTTCGAAAGCGGAGAAGCTGTCGACGCCGAGCGCCATGAAGGGCCCGCCACCATGCTTCACCGGAACCTCGCTGGCCGCGGACGCCGGGTCGCTTGCGGTTTCGGCCGGAATATGGCGAATGTAACCGTCGGTCGTTTCGGCAGCAGTGCCAAGTGCCGGCACCACACATGGCAGGCCGTCGAGCGCTTCGGCCAGGCCGGCGGCGTCGAACAGGCGTTTCTGAGCGCCTTCGTCCGGCAGCGGGTTGGCACGCAGCAACATGGCCACCCAGGCATGATGGCCGTCGACCACGGGCTGCAATACTATCAACGGCAGGTCGGCGACGGGCGGGTTGGTCATGGCGGAATCATGGTCCGGAAGCCGTGCAAAATCAAGCGCTATGACAGCAGGGAGGCGCCTGATTCGGTGACGATCGCATCCAGACGAATGTCATGATCCGCGGGAAACACGGAGTCCATGCGTGCCAACTCGAACCCGACGCCAATGGCATATGGCCTCGGCGACAGCGTCGCGAGCGTTCGATCGAAATATCCGCCCCCATAGCCGATACGATAGCCCATCGCGTCGAACGCCACCAGCGGCAGCAGCACGACGTCGGGAGCGAGCGTATCGCTGCCGGCGGGAATCGGGATGCCGTAATGATCCGTGGTCATCGCGGCGGCGGGCGTCCACGGGCGAAATACCATCGGCGTTGCAGGGGCGATCACCACGGGTTGCGCGGCGCGCCAGCCGCGGTGCAGCAGGCGCTCGACCAGCGGCCGGCAATCGAATTCCCCGCGCAGCGGCCAGCAAAAGGCGATCACCTGCGCCGGCCACGATGACAGCATTGATTCCAGACCGGCCTCGATCAATGCGGAAGCACGCGCATGTTCCGCTCGCGGCAGCGCGAGGCGGGCGGCGATCCTCTCCCGCCGCACTATGGAACGAAAGGCGGCGGGATCGGGCCCCTGATTGCAGGATAATTCGGACATGGCCATGTGCTAAGCTCGAAACATGTCTTCGCGACTATATACGATCATCAAGACCGCTACGGCTGTAGTGCTGATGGCGGCCGCGACGCCGGTCGCCACCGCGACCCGCGATGACGCGTCGCGCTTTGCCGAAGCGCGGGAGGCATTCAAGGCCGAGGAACGCGTGCATCTGGCGCACGCGGCCGAGTCGCTGCGGAGCAGCGAGTTTGCGCCGTGGGTCGAGTACTGGCAATTGCGGTTGCGCATCGAGGAGGATTCCGACGAGGGGGTCGGCGCGTTCCTCGAGCGCGAGGCGGGTTCGTATCAGGCCGAGAAGCTGCGCGCCGCGTGGCTGCGGCGACTGGGTATGCGCGAGGACTGGAAGACCTTCCAGCAGGAATATCCGACGCTGCTCGAAGCCGACCGGGAGCTGAGTTGTTATGCCTTGCGGGCGCGTCTGGAACGCCGGCAGGACGCGACGGCGCTCGACGATGCGCGACAGCTTTGGTTTGCCGTCATCGATCTTCCCGACGTCTGCGATCCTCTGATGGATCGCCTGCTTGCCGACAAGCGCCTGCGCACCGACGATGTCTGGACACGCCTGCGCCTTCTGGTCGAGCAGCGCAGATTCAGCGCGGCGCGGGCGGTTGCGGGCAAGCTGCCGACCGAACAAGCGATCGATTCGCGCAAGCTGGACGCCGCGACGGACAACCCCGCCCGCTACCTTGATCGGCTGCCGGCCAATTTCGCCGCGACGCGCGGTGGGCGCGAGCTGGCGCTGTACGCCGTCGTACGCTTGAGCCGCAAGGATCCGATCGAAGCGTCGCGTCGCTGGCGCGCCCTTGAGGCGTACTACGCGGCCGACGACCGCGCCTACACTTGGGGGCAGATTGCCTGGCGGGCCGCGCTCGACCATTTGCCAGAAGCGCTTGGCTGGTACGCGCTGGCGGACGACGCCAATCTCTCCGAGGAACAGCATGCCTGGCATGCACGAGCCGCATTGCGCGCGCAGGACTGGGCGGCACTTGACCGGGCCGTCGGGCGCATGCCGCAGAAACTGGCTGCGCAACCGGAGTGGATCTACTGGCTGGGGCGCGCTCACGCGGCACAGGGTCGCAAGGAAGAAGCAAGAACGCTGTTCCTCGGGATTGCCGAACGGCACGACTTCTATGGCCATCTGGCCAATGAGGAACTCGGTTGGCCGGTTGCGTTGCCGGAACCCGCAGAGCCGCCGACGGCGGCCGAACTGGCCGAGGTCGAGGCCAACCCGGGGCTGCGTCGCGCGCTGGCCGTGCTACGTACCGATCCGGAGCCCGACATGCGACTCGAAGCCGTGCGCGAATGGGCCTGGTACCTGCGCGGCATGGACGATCGCCACTTGCTGGCGGCAGCGGAGTTTGCCGGTCGCCAAGGGGCCATCGACCGCGGCATCTCGGCGGCGGAGCGGACGCAGGGGCAGCACGATTTCCGCTTGCGCTACCCGATACCGTTCCGCGACGAGATCGGCGCCAAGGTGAGCGAGGCGACGCTCGATAGCGCCTGGGTCTACGGTCTGATGCGCCAGGAGAGCCGCTTTGTCGCCGATGCGCGCTCGGCCGCCGGTGCCCGCGGCCTGATGCAACTGATGCCGACCACCGCTCGCTGGGTGGCACGCAAGATCGGGCTGGCCGACTATCATCCGTCGCGCATGCACGATCTGGATACCAACATTTCACTGGGCACCAGCTACCTGAAAATGGTGCTGGACTCGCTCGACGACCAGCCGGTGCTCGCTTCCGCAGGGTACAACGCGGGACCGCGACGCGCCCGCCAGTGGCGAAGCGAACAGGCGCTGGAAGGCGCCATCTATGTCGAGACCATCCCGTTCAACGAGACGCGCGACTACGTCAAGAAAGTGATGAGCAACGCGGTCTACTATTCCATCCTGCTCAACAGCGAACCACGATCGCTCAAGGCACGCCTCGGCACCATCGGCCCGGCAGACGACAGCGATACGGCGGCCCTCAAGTTGCCATGATCGAGAGTGTTCTGCTTGTCGGCGGCTCGGGCTTCATAGGCAGCCATGTTGCCCGCCGGCTCGCGGCGCGCGGCTTGCGCGTCACCGTGGCGACGCGCCGCCGCGAACGCGCCAAACACCTGATCCTGCTGCCGACCGTCGACGTGGTGGAGATCGACCTCGACGATGATGCGGCGCTGGCGCGTTTGTGCGCGGGGCAGGACGCGCTCGTGAATCTGGTCGGCGTGCTCAGGGGCGGCAACGGCGAACCTTATGGCCCCGGTTTTGCCGGCGCCCATGTTGCTCTGCCCGACCGCCTGGCCCGGGCCGCCTGGGCGGCGGGCATTCCCCAGCTTGCCCACCTGTCGGCGCTGAAGGCCGCGGCCGACGCGCCGTCCGGCTACCTGCGCTCCAAAGCGGCCGGCGAAAACGCGGTGCGAAAGGCGTTCCCGAACGCGACGATATTTCGTCCGTCTGTGGTATTCGGCGATGGCGATTCCTTCCTGACCATGTTTTCCCGCCTGCTCAAGTACCTGCCGATCATGCCGCTGGCGTCGCCGGACGCCCGCTTTCAGCCGGTCTGGGTCGGCAATGTCGCCGACGCGATCGTCGAGGCGCTGTTGCGGCCGGAGGCGGACGGCAAGACCTTCGAGTTGTGCGGGCCGCGCCAGTACACCCTGCGCGAGCTGGTCAAGCTCACTGCCCGCGTGACCGGGCGCCGCCGCGCCGTGCTCGGCTTGTCGCCGCTGTTTTCGTGGCTGCAGGCGTACCTCCTGGAAGTGGTGGGCGGGCCGATGACCCGCGACAACCTGCGCTCGATGAGCGTGCCGAACGTTTGCGCGGAGGGTCGCACCCTGCCGTTCAACCTCGCGGCGGCGGCGCTGGAGGATGTCGCGCCGCGCTATCTAAGGAACCGCTGAACAAGCCCCGCGTGGTGGCAATGCTTGTTCAAGGGTTCCTGCGCCGGCCGAGCCGATAGACGCCGATGCTGCCGAGGAAGTTGTGCTCCTCGGTGATCTCGCGGCCGTCGTCGAACACCTTGCGCTCCCGCACCAGAATGCCGCGCTGGGCGCAAAAGGCGTCGAAGTCGGCAATCGTGAAGAAGCGCACGTTGGGCGTGTTGTACCACTGGTGCGGCAGGCTCTCGGAAACCGGCATGTGGCCGTTGAGAATCGCCTGGCGATGCTTCCAGTAGCCGAAGTTCGGAAAGCTCACCACCGCCTCGCGGCCGACGCGCAGCATCTCGTTGATGATCGTCTCGGTGTGGCGCATCGCCTGCAGCGTCAACGACAGGATGACGTGATGGAAGGCGCCGTCCTCGAAGTCGGCCAAGCCGCCTTCGAGATCGCCCTGGATCACGTTCACGCCGTTCCTGATCGCCGCCAGCACCTTGGCGTCGTCCAGCTCGACGCCCCAGCCGAGCACGCCGCGCGTCTGGATCAGGCCCTTGAGCATGGCGCCGTCGCCGCAGCCCAAATCGAGCACCCGCTCGCCCGGCTGCACCCAGCCGGCGATGACGTCGAAATCGGCGCGTCCCAGCGCCACGTGGGCCAGTTCGGCGTCGGTC
This sequence comes from Gammaproteobacteria bacterium, assembly GCA_018819515.1. Taxonomy (GTDB): domain Bacteria; phylum Pseudomonadota; class Gammaproteobacteria; order Burkholderiales; family Rhodocyclaceae; genus Fen-999. The sequence continues at coordinate 62,920 of JAHJPX010000007.1, read as the reverse complement.
ATAGCGTCACTCCGTCGAGATAGGCGCGCACGATCGCGTGGTAGTGCGCGTCCTGCATCAGGAACGAATCGTGGCCGTGCACACTCTTGATCTCGGCATAGGCGACGTCCTGGCCGTTATGCACCAGCGCATCGACGATCTCGCGCGAGCGTTCCGGCGAAAAGCGCCAGTCGGTCGAGAAAGAAACCACCAGGAACTTCGCCTTCGCGCGCGCCAGCGCGGCTTGCAGGTCGCCCCCCGTTTCGGCGGCCGGGTCGAAATAATCGAGCGCCTTGGTCATGCGCAGGTAGGTGTCGGCATCGAACCACTCGGCGAACTTGTCGCCCTGGTAGTTGAGGTAGGACTCGATCTCGAACTCGACACCGAAGCCGTAGCTGCCCGAGCCGGGCCGTCGCTTGCGGCCGAATTTCTCGGCCATCTGGTCGTCCGAAAGATACGTGATGTGGCCGAGCATGCGCGCCAGCCGCAGGCCGATCGTCGGCCGCCGCCCCGCCTTGTATTCCGGATCGGTCAGGATGGCCTGCCGCGCGACCTCGTTGAAGGCGATGTTCTCGGCCGTGAGATTGGGCGCCGCGGCGATCACCAGCGCGTGCCGAACGCGCTCGGGAAACTGCATCGTCCACTGCATTGCCTGCATGCCGCCCAGGCTGCCGCCGACCGTGGCGGCCCATTGCGAAATGCCCAGATGATCGGCCAGCAGCGCCTGCGAATTGACCCAGTCGGTCACCGTCACCACCGGAAAATCGGCACCCCAGGGCTTGCCGGTCGCGGGGTCGATTGATGCCGGCCCGGTCGAGCCGTGGCAGCCGCCGAGGTTGTTCAGCCCGACGACGAAGAAGCGATCGGTGTCGATCGCGCGGCCCGGCCCGATCATGTTGTCCCACCAGCCGACGCTCTTCGGATCGTCGGCATAGTAGCCGGCCACGTGGTGGTGGCCCGACAGCGCGTGGCAAACCAGGATCGCGTTGTTCCCCGCCGCGTTCAGCTTGCCGTAGGTTTCATAGACCAGCTCGAATCCGGGCAGGCTGCCGCCCGAGGCAAGCGGAAACGGCGCGTCGAAGCGCGCGCGCTGCGCTTTCACGATACCGATGCCGTCGTCCCGACTGTTCATATGTGCAATAAAAAACCCGGTCGGCTGAAAAAGCGGGACCGGGTTCCGGGTTCCTCGCTTTAGCCGAATTTATCAAGCGCCCGCAAGCTGAGTTCAAATTGGCGCCACAGACGCAAACTTACCTTGCCGCCGGGATTCCGTCAACGCCGTCTGGTGTTCTGGCCGCCAGCCGCGACCGGGACGAGGCGTATCGCCACGGCTGACTATTCTCGGCCGCCGCTATGTGTCCTGAGCTGCCGTTCGACTCAGGTAAAGCAGTCGTTCAACGTTTGAATTGGGTCTCACGGCTTGGAGGATGCCTTAAGCGCCAGAGCCAGATACTCACGGACATGCTTTCCAGAAATCTCCTGGGCCGACGAAAGTTTGATGTGGCGGCGCAACTTGCCTTCGCCCTCAAGCACCTTGTATTTGTCCGGTAAGGATGCACCCACGCCAAACTCCAACGAAACGTGCCTTGCGTAGGAGAAAACGCCACAGAAAGGCTGCCCGGCAGAAAACAAGATACCGCCATACTTCACTTCCTCGGTGATGGAGGGAGCCAAACCCAGAATAATTTCTCGAAGCGACTGAACAAGCTCGAATCGGGATTGATCGAGAAGGCGTATGTCTTCGAGAAGTCTGGAGATACGGTCAGCGGGCATGGCGTCAGGACTTGTAGTATTGCTTGAACTCAGGGCTGGGTTCCCGCTCCGAATAGAGGTAAAGGACGACGCCATTTGGGTCTTGGATGGCAAAGCTACGATCACCCCAAGGATGGTCTTCGAGCGGCATGATCGGCACCAGCCCCGCGGCGGTGAGCAACTGGAACTCAGCATCCACATCGGACACGCTGAAGTTGTATGTCAGGCCAGCAGGGTTGCAAACGGGTTGATCTGTCTGTGGCGCCATGAATTGAAGGGATGCGCCTTTCCCAAATTCGAGGTTGACGTACCAGCCACAGTCGAAGGTGATCTTCGCGCCAAAGTTCTTGACGTAGAAATCGCGGGACTCCTCGACCTTCGTTGTGGTGATGCAGGGGGACAGCGAATTGGCGAACATGGAGATTCCTTATTGTGAGACCCAACGAAAAGCGTCTATCCGCCGGAGCGGGAGAGGTGGAGGGACGCGCGGCGTCATGACAGCGGATAAACCTCGTTGGACTGAACCGCCGCGAGGGCGATGGCTATGGGGATTGTAGGATTGGGGCTTCCGAAGTCAATCGGTTGTCATGGCGGACGCCGAGCCGGCGGCATCGAGCGAATGCCGAGCGCCGTAGCGACGACCGGCAGGCGGGCGATTCGCAGCGATGCGAGCAGCGGAGGGCCTAAAGGGGCCAAGTTTGACATTCAGTGGCGTGCCGCCACGGCTGACTTTCTTGCGGCGTTGTCATCGCGGCGGATTGGCTACAGAATGCGGCAATCGAAAGAAGGATCGTCGGCACTTCCTCTGCCGACAATTCAATCATGCGCACGCTCGTTGTCGTTCTGCTGTTCGTCGTCGGCCTCGCGCTCGCTTCCGGCGCCTCGTTGCCGCCTGTTGTGGCGTCGCACTTCGCCACCGGGGGCGTCGCCGACGGTTTCATGCCGCGCGGAGAATACCTGCTGCTGACGGTGGCCGTGCTGGTCGTCGCGCCGCTGTTGATCGGTTCGTTGGCGAGCCTGATCAACATTCTTCCGGTTCGCTTCGTCAACCTGCCCAACCGCGACTACTGGCTGGCGCCGGAGCGTCGGGCCGACACGCTGGACACTCTGCGCAAACATGGAAATCGCCTGGGCATCATGCTCGCGCTCTACCTCTTCCTTATTCACGGTCTGGTCGTGCTGGCCAACACGCAGGAGCCGCCACGCCTTTCCGAGACGCCGCTCTTCATCGGCACGGTGGTCTTTCTCGCCGGTGTCGTAGTGTGGGTCTGGCGCTTCGTTGCCTATTTTCGTCGCACGTAGGTCGCAGGCGGCGGCGTAGCGCCACGGCTGACTTTTCAGGCGTTCAGCCGTTCGACCTGTTCGCGCAGCTTCTCCGGGTCGTCGAGCCGCAGCAGGCGGCCGACCTTGAGGGCAAGCTGGTCGGCGTCGGCCATGACCACTTGCTGCTTCACTTCGAGGATCAGCGAGGGGTGCATGGAGAACTGCCTGAGGCCCATGCCGATCAGAAGGCGGGTGAGCGTCGGGTCGCCCGCCATTTCGCCGCAGACGGCAACCGGGACATCCATGCGCGCGCCGGCGGCGATGGTTTGCGAAATCAGGCGCAGGATGGCCGGGTGCAGCGGGTCGTAGAGATGGGCGACGGCCTCGTCGGTGCGGTCGATGGCCAGCGTGTACTGGATCAGGTCGTTGGTGCCGAGCGAAAGGAATTGCAGGTGCTTGACGAAGGGGCCGAGCGCCAGCGCGGCGGCGGGTATTTCGATCATGCCACCGACTTTGACGTCCTCGGCGAACTTGTGGCGCGTTTCGCGCAGTTGCGCCTTCGCCTGCTCGATCATCGCCAACGTCTGCTCGATTTCGGCCGCGTGGGCGAGCATGGGCACGAGGATGCGGATGTTGCCGTAGTGTGCGGCGCGCAGGATGGCGCGCAACTGCGTGAGGAAAATCTGCGGTTCGGTCAGGCAGTAACGGATCGCGCGCAGGCCGAGCGCGGGGTTAAGCGCCTGGCGCCCGGCGCCGACCGACGCGCCGATGCTTTTATCGCCACCGCTGTCGAGTGTGCGGATGGTCACGGGCTTGCCGCCCATGGCCTTGGCGACAGCCTTGTAGGCTTCGTACTGTTCCTGTTCGTCGGGCAGCCCGTCGCGGTTCATGAACAGGAACTCGGTGCGGAACAGGCCGATGCCGTCGGCGCCGACGTCCTTCACCTGGCTGATGTCCTGCGGCAACTCGATGTTGGCGTAAAGCGCGACCTCCTCGCCGTCCAGCGTCGCCGATCGTGCCGTCTTCAGCCGCCGGAGCTTGTGGCGCTCCAGTTCCAGCTCGCTCTTGCGGAGCCGGTATTCCTCCAGGACGCGCGGATCGGGGTCGACGATCAGCACGCCGCGCGTGCCGTCGACGATCACCAGGTCGTCTTCGCGCACCAGCGGCCGGGCGTGGTGCAGGCCGACCACAGCCGGGATGGCCAGGCTGCGGGCGACGATGGCGGTGTGCGAGGTGGCGCCGCCGAGGTCGGTGACGAAACCGCCGATCTTCAGGTTCTTGAACTGGATCGTATCCGCGGGCGACAAGTCGTGCGCGACGATGATCAGGTCTTCTTCCTTGCCGCGCTTGGAAACCTTGCGCGCCTTGCCCATCAGCGCCTTCAGCACGCGCTCGACCACCTGAACGACGTCCTGCTTGCGTTCGCGCAGATAGCTGTCCTCGATCTCGTCGAACTGCTGGACGAGTTGTTCCATCTGCTGCACCAGCGCCCACTCGGCGTTGCAGCGCCGTTCGCGGATCAGATCCATGGGCAGTTCGGAGATAAGCGGATCGTCGAGGATCATCGAGTGGATGTCGACGAAGGCGGCCAGTTCGGATGGCGAACCGGGTCCCGAAGCCTCGCCACGCAACGAACCCAGCTCGGACCGCACCGTGGCGACCGCATTTTCGAAGCGCGCGATTTCGGTGGGGATCGATTTTTCCTTGATTCGGTAATGCGCGACTTCCAGCGTGGCATGCGAGACGAGATGCGCGCGGCCGATGGCGATGCCGGACGAGACCGCGAGGCCATGGAGGGTGAAGCTCATTTTGCCCGCCCCTCCCAACCTCCCCTCACGGGGAGGAGCCTGCTTGCTCGCTGCGCTCGACTATCACGGGCCACTTCGCCTCGCACAACGCGCGGATGCGCGCTCCGCGCGCGCGCCGCTTTTCCTTGGGACGGCCCTGCGGAAAAGCTGCGTGGATTCATTCGTCCTCTCCGAATTTCCCGGCAATTAACGAAGCGATGGCGGAAAGCGCCTCGTCGGCGCTCTCGCCCTCGCAATCGACCGTCACTCTGGCGCCCTTGCCGGCCGCCAGCATCATCACGCCCATGATGCTCTTGGCGTTGATGCGGCGACTGTTGCGTTCCATCCAGACTTCACACGGATAGCTGCCGGCCAATTGCGTCAGTTTGGCGGAGGCGCGCGCATGCAGACCGAGCTTGTTCACGATTTCGACTTCCATTTTCGGCATGGGCGCTTATTGCATTCCGACGACACCGTCGCGCCCGCCCGCGATGGCCCTGGTGACCAGCGTTTCCATGTCCTTGTCGCGATAGGTGAGTGCGCGCAGCAGCATCGGCAGGTTGACGCCGGCGACCCCTTCGACTTTGCCGCGCTTGAGCAGTTTCATCGCGACGTTGGCCGGCGTGGCGCCGAAGATGTCGGTCAGGATCAGCACGCCGTCGCCGTCGTCGACCAGCGTCAGCATCTTCTCGGCCAGCGGCAGCGCGTCGAGCGGGTCGTCCTGCGCCGAGACGCCAAGCTGGGCGATTTGTTGCGGCCGCGAATTGAGCACGTGGCAGGCGCACTGGATCAGCGATTCGCCGTAGCTGCCGTGGGTGATGAGGAAGAGACCGATCATTTTGAAGATTCTAGCTTGACGCGCGCCCGCATGGCGTCGGTCGTTTCGACGCGGCCGTCGGCATCGACCCGCAGCACCTGCTTCATGCCAAGTTTGTCGGCCAGCCGCCGCCAGTCCTTGCCGGCGATGAAGATCGGCTTGCTGGCGACGTCCGACCACATGCCTGCTTTCGGCCGGGGCGGGATCAAGACCGTCACCGCCTGCGTTCCCTCGCTCGGCCAGCCGGTGCGCGGATCGATCAGGTGGCAGTAGCGTTTGTCTTCGAGCTCGAAATAGCGCTGGTAGTCGCCCGAAGTGCCGATCGCCTCGCCGTCCTTCAGTTCCAGCGTCGCCAGCGGCGTCGCTGCGCGCGGGTGCTGGATGCCGACGCGCCAGGGTGTGTCGCCCTTGCTGCCCATTGCCATCACGTTGCCGCCAATGTTGATCAGCGCGTTGGCGATGCCGCGCCGCTTCAGGATCACCACCGCGCGGTCGAGTGCCACGCCCTTCAGATAGCCGCCGAAATCCAGCGCGACCGCGCTGCCCGGCGTGCCGCGAAGGCTGACTTTTGCTCTTTCGACCTGAAGTTTCGCGATCGACGGCCGGGACGCAATCAGCTCGGCGAGCTTCGCCTGATCCGGCAACTGCGGCTTGAAAGTGTCGTCGTGGAAACCCCATAGTTCGACCAGCCGACCGATGCCGGGGTCGAACAGATATTCGCCCCTCGCCGCGACTTCCTGCGCCTCGCGGATGAAATTGGCGAACTCGGGGGTCACGTCGTGCGGCCGGCCGGTGGCCAGCGCCTCGTTCAGCGCCGTCATTTCCGACGGCTGCCACGCATGGTAAACGCGGTGCAGGCGGTCGAACTCGCGCAGCACCTCGGCCGTTGCCGCGCGCGCCACGTCTTCCGGTGCGCCCCAGACCAGCACTTCGACGCGGGTGCCGAAGACGTAGGATTCCTGGGAGTGCAGGGCCGGGCCGCCGCAGGCGGCGACGAGCAGTGACAGGATCGCGAGGACAAAGTGCCTCATCGGCGGCAATCCGGCCGGCTCAGTTCGGCTTCTTCGGCGGCTTGTGGAAGTCGACCGTGCGCGTCGCTGGCGGCTCGTCGCTGAAGTAGGGCCGTTCCTTGGCGTCGAATCCGGCTTCGTCGGCCAGTTCCCGCTCGCGTTCCGAGATCAGTGCGAACAACTCCTTGATCTGCACGACCGTGTCGTCGCCCAGCGGGTTGGGGACGCCCGGCCGCGGCGCGGTGTCCTTGACGATGTTGCCGAGCGTCTTGCGCAGCAGGCGCAGGATGCGCTGCTCCTTCGAAAGCTCTTCGAAGCCCATGGTCGTTCCCTTTCGTGGCGGTTTGCCCACCCATGATACCGGTTTGCTCAGGCGGCCTTCGCGCGGCTCGCGTTCAGGGCCGCCAGCACGCCGTCCCAGAAGCCGATGCGTGCCTTGACCGCGGCGACGGCGGCGGCTTCGGCCTCGGCGAGCTTGGCCGCGTCGTCACCGACCAGCTCGTTCACCATGCGCAGCGCCAGCGGGGCATGGAAGTCTTCGTCGAGGTGGATGTGGCGTTCGAGGTAGAAGTGGAAGGCCGGAGCCTGTTGCGGGGTGATGTTCATCTTGGCGATGAGGGCGCGGAACATCTCGGGAATGATGTGCTCGCGGCCGAGCGCGAACGCGGCGCCGGCCAGATGCGGCTTGCCGGTGGCGATGAAGCCGAAGGTGGAGCGCATGAAATCGCGCGCGGCGGGCGGCGCGATGTTCAGCGCCAGCGCGGCTTCGAAACCCTGGTCGGCGGCGACTTCGGCGAAGTGGATCGCGGGGTCGGGGTTGGCGCCCACTTCGCGCATGGCCGTGCAGTACAGCTCGAAATGACTGGCGTGGGTCGGGTTGCCGTCGACGTCGGGCAGCGCGTCGTCGCATTCCTCGCCGACGACGATCTGGTTGATGAAGAATCGCACTTCGGGGCTGCCGCGCGGCTTCCACGGCACGCTGGTCGGCGCGATCTGGTTTTGTAGCGTCTTCAGCAGCGACATGAAGTCCCACACGGAATAGACGTGGTGCTCCATGAACAGGCGCAGGTCGTCGAGCGACTGCACCTGCGGGTACAGGGGGTGGTGGTTGAGCGGTTCGTGCAGGTCGGCGATTGCGTCGGCGGTGAAGCGCGGGGCCATGGCGGCGTCCTCGGTGAAAATCAGGGGTCGCTAATATAGCCCAGGATCTTGAAAAGTCAGCCGTGGCGGGACGCCGCCTACTTGAGCGTCAGCGACAGGGCGATGGGGATGAAGATCAAGGCGCCGAGGTTGCCGATCATGACGATGGAGGCGACCTTGCCCGGCTCCTGATGGTAGCGCTCGGCGAAGACGTAGTTGAGGACGGCGGCGGGCAGGGCGCCGAACACCAGCAGCATGGCCGCGTCGCGCTCCGTCAGTCCCATTGCCCAGCCGACGGCGACCGCCAGCAGCATGCCGACGACCGGTCGGGCCACCATGGCAATGAGGCCGATGCGCAAATCGGAAAGCTTCGACAGCGCCAGCCGTACCCCGAGCGAGAAAAGCAGCAGCGGCACGGCGATGTCGCCGAGCAGCTTGATGGCGAGGTAAAGCGGCGGCCAGATCTCGATGCCGGCGAGGTTGACCGCCAGCGCCGCGATCGCCGCCAGCGTTACCGGTACGCGCCACAAGGTCGCCAGCCGCGCGCGATGGTCGAGCAGCCAGACGCCCAGCGTGTAATGCAGCGTGTTCTCGATCAGGAAGAGCACGACTGCGGCGGGCAGCGCGGCCTCGCCGAAGGCCAGCACCAGCAGCGGCAGGCCCATGTTGCCGGAGTTGACGAACATCATCGGCGGCGCCAGCGTTTTCGGCTGTTCGCCGAGCAGGCGAGCGATGCCCCAGCCGGCCAGCCCCGAGCCGAGCAGGACCGCCAGCGCGGCGAGCGCGAGTTCGTCGTAGGCCGCCAGATCGAGGTGCTTCGTGGCCAGCGCCGCGAAGATCAGCGCCGGCACGAACACGTCCATGTTGAGCTGGTTGGCGAAAGCCATATCGATGCCGCCATGCCGCCTTTTGTAGCGGGCGTAGAACCAGCCCGCCGCAATGATGGCGAAAACCGGGAAGACGATGCCGAGGATGCGCAGCAGCATCGCTTATCCGGGCCCGCCCGGAGCGGCGCAAACGAAGTCCCTTGGGTTCAAGTCGTCTCGCTGCGCTCCAGCTCGAGCGCAGCGGCAAGCAGCGCCAGCCGGGCGACGACGCCGTAGGCGTAGAAGCGGTTGGGCGGCGCGTCGGGCGCCTGGGTGTTGTCCGGCAGCGTGCAGCCGGTTTCGAAGGCGAGCGGCTCGAAACGCATGCCGGGGGCGTTGAGATTTTCGTCGATGCCGCGCTGGGTGTTGACGCGGTAGAAGCCGCCGACGACGTAGCGGTCGATCATGTACACCACTGGCTCTGCGGTGCCGGCGGCGACGGTTTCGACGGTCGGCACGCCCTCCTGGATCATTACCTCGGTGACCTGCAGGCCTTCCTTGACCACCGCCATCTTGTTGCGCTGCTTGCGGTTGAGGTCCTTCACCTCACTGGCGTCCTTCACTGTCATGATGCCCATGCCGTAGGTGCCGGCGTCGGCCTTGACGATGACGAAGGGCTCGGCGTCGATGCCGTGGTCGCGGTACTTGGCGCGGATGCGGTAGAGCAGGGTGTCCACCTGCGCTTCCAGGCACTCCTCGCCGGCGCGCTCGTGGAAGTTGATCTGGCCGCAGACCTCGAACTCGGGATTGATCAGCCAGGTATCGATGCCGATCTCCTGCGCGAAGGCGAGCGCGACTTCGTTATACGCGGTGAAGTGGCGCGACTTGCGGCGCACGTGCCAGCCCGCGTGCAACGGCGGAATCAGGAACTGTTCGTGCAGGTCCTTGATGATGTCCGGCACGCCGGCCGAAAGATCGTTGTTGAGCAGGATGGCGCAGGGATCGAAGTCATGCAGGCCGAGCCGGCGGCCGCCGGGGCCGAGGCGCTTGAGCGGTTCCAGCGTCAGCGTCTGGCCGTCGGAAAGCGTCAGCGTGGTCGGCATCGTCACTTCGGGCAGCAGCGAGCCGATGCGTACGTTGAGGCCGGTGTGGCGCAAAAGGGCGGCCAGGCGCGCCACGTTCATCAGGTAAAACTGGTTGCGCGTGTGGTTCTCGGGAATCAGCAGCAGGTTCTTCGCTTCGGGGCAGATCTTCTCGATGGCGCTCTGCGCCGCCTGCACCGAAAGCGGCAGGAAAGCGGGATTGAGGTTGTTGAAGCCGCCGGGAAACAGGTTGGTATCGACCGGCGCCAGCTTGAAGCCGGCGTTGCGCAGGTCGACCGACGCGTAGAACGGCGGTGAATGCTCCAGCCACTGGCCGCGCAGCCAGCGCTCGATGGTCGTCTCGGCTTCGAGGAAGCGGCGCTCCAGTTCGAGTAAGGGGCCGGTGAGGGCGGTGGTGAGGTGCGGAACCATGGAGGTGGATGCTACCCCAGTCCGTCGACTTCGTAGGCGGCGAATTCCTCGGGCAGCAGGGTGTTCTCCAGGCTGCGCTGTGAAAACAGGAAGCGACCGTCGCAAACGAAGCCCAGCTCGTGCCAGTCGACCTCGTTGAGCATGAAAGTCAGTTGTGGCAACACGCCGATGTCGAGATCTGTCCGATGCGGAAACAGTGCCAGGATGGAGCCGTCGTAGTTAGTGCACTCGTTGAGAAAGAACGGTTTTGGATTGCGCGTCTTCTGGTTCACGTAGATACGCGGCGCGTCGGAAACGTGGTGGCGGCGGCCCCACTTCCACCAGTTGTTTTCGTCGAAGCGGGCTACGCGCCGCGCCAGCAGGCGGTCCTTGAACTGCTCCAGATACGGTAGCGGTGCGTCGAAGATCATGCGCCGCAGTTCGCCCGTCTGCGCGGTCTTCGAGCAGACGAAATCGGCGTTGCCGAGTTGGTCGTTGGCGAAGATCTCGTCGGCGCCGGAAACAGCGCCCACTTTCACCGAGAACACACTCTTCAGCGGCACGCTGTAGATGCCATGGGTGAACATGATCTGCCCCGCCGCGCAGACCGAGCGGCGGCGGTCGGCGAGGCGGCGGCTCATGTTGCCCTTCTCGAAGCGCCAGATCGCGCAGTTGGGCACCACGCCGTCGAAGATGCGCGCGTCGCCGAGCTCTTCATAGTCGGTGATGGTGCCCTGGTCGAACAGCCAGGTGTTGAGTCGCGCCGCGCCGGTGGCCTTGAGGAAATCGCGCGGCGTGATGAAGATCAGTTCGCCGCCGGGCTTCAGGTGGCGCACGCACTTCTCGATGAAATGCAGGTAGAGGTTGGCGTGGCCGTCGAGCAGTTGCGTCGAGAAGTGCCTGCGCGTCGTCGCCGGAATGTCGCGCGCCTTCACGTACGGCGGATTGCCGATGACGGTGTCGAACTTCTCCACTTCCGGATAGGTGAAGAAGTCGGCGTTGAGCGCGCCTTCCGGGCAGTGGGCGGGATCGATTTCGATCGCCACCACGTCCGGGTAATGCGGTGGAATCCGCGCCACGAAAGCGCCGTCGCCGCAGGCCGGTTCGAGGACGCGGCCCTTGTTGCGGATCAGGCCGATCATGCGTTCGACGATGGTTGCCGGCGTGAATACCTGACCGCGCGTCGCGACGTCTCTTTGCGTGTTGGCGGTCATGGCTTGGCCGGGGCGGCTTTTTCCTTTGCGCGCTTGGCGTCCTTCGCGGCGATCTCGCGCCGTTTCAGTTCGCGTTCCATGGCGCGGGCCTGGCTGTCGAGCCTCGCCGCGGCGAGCTTCCTGTCGCGCTGGGCCTGGGCGGCGGCGTCGAGGCAGCTCGAGACGAGGAAGCGCTCCCAGCAAGACTTCTGCGCTGCGGTGAATTCCGTTTCGCCGGCCTGCCGCAACTCGTCGGCCTGACGGTGTAGCGCGCGGGCACGCTCCTGCAGGGTCGTCTCGTCCAGGTCGGTGAGGGGAGGCTCGGGGTCTTCAGCGTAAGCGAACGACGCCAGCGCAAGCAAGATGGCGAGTGTGGCAATTCTTTTCATGTTCAAATGTTATCGCATGATCCAGTTACGCAACCTCACGCTCGCCCGCGGCGCCCAGCCGCTGGTCGAAAACGCCTCCCTGCAGATCCACCCCGGCTGGAAAGTCGGCCTGACCGGCGCCAATGGCAGCGGCAAGTCCTCGTTCTTCGCGCTGATCCGTGGCGAGCTGCACGCCGAGGCCGGCGATCTGGAAATGCCGCCCGGCTGGGCCATCGCTCATGTCAGCCAGGAAACGCCGGCCCTGCCCGATGCGGCGCTTGAATTCACGCTGGACGGCGACGAGGAGCTGCGCGGCGTGGAGCGACGGCTGACTTTGGCCGAGGAGAACCACGACGGTGAGCAGATCGCGCTGCTGCACGGCCGCCTGCAGGACATCGGCGGCTACGCGGCGAAGGCGCGGGCGGCGGAACTGCTGCATGGGCTGGGTTTCTCGGATGCCGACTTCGCGCGGCCGGTGGCCGATTTCTCCGGCGGCTGGCGCGTGCGCCTGAACCTGGCCAAGGCGCTGATGGCGCGTTCCGACCTGCTGTTGCTCGACGAGCCCACCAACCACCTCGACCTCGACGCCGTGCTGTGGCTGGAAAGTTGGCTGAAGAGCTATCCCGGTACGCTCTTGATGATCTCGCACGACCGCGACTTTCTCGACGCCGTGGTCGGCAGCATCCTGCACATCGAAAGCCGCCAGATGCGGCTCTACAGCGGCAACTACTCGGCCTGCGAGCGCGCCCGCGCGGCGCGGCTGGCCGGGCAGCAATCGATGTACGAAAAGCAGCAGCGCGAAGTCGCCGCGTTGCACAGCTTCATCGACCGTTTCCGCGCCAAGGCGACCAAGGCGCGCCAGGCGCAAAGCCGCCTGAAGGCGCTGGCGCGCATGGAGGAAATCGCGCCGGCCCATGTCGACACGCCCTTCTCCTTCCGCTTCGCCGAACCTGCGGGTATGTCCGATCCGTTGCTGCAACTCGATCTCGCCTCGGTCGGCTACGGCGACACGCCGATCCTCGACCGCCTGGCGCTGACGCTGCGGCCCGGCGGCCGCGTCGGCTTGCTCGGGCGCAACGGCGCCGGCAAGTCGACGCTGGTGAAGCTGCTGGCCGGCGAACTCAAGCCGCTCACCGGCGAGCGACGCGCAGGCCGCAACCTGGTCGTCGGCTATTTCGCGCAGCATCAGGTCGAGCAGTTGCGGCCCGACGAATCGCCGCTGCAACACCTCGTTCGTGCAGAACCGATGACCCGCGAGCAGGAATTGCGCGACTACCTCGGCGGCTTCGATTTCCGCGGCGACATGGTCGGCTCGGCTTGCGGCCGCTTCTCGGGCGGTGAGAAGGCGCGCCTGGTGCTGGCGCTGCTGATCCGCCAGCGGCCCAACCTGCTGCTGCTCGACGAGCCGACCAACCACCTCGACCTCGAAATGCGCGAGGCGCTGACGCTGGCCTTGCAGGAAACCGAAGCGGCCGTCGTCGTCGTCTCGCATGATCGCCACCTGCTGCGCACCACCTGCGACGAGCTCTGGCTGGTCGCCGACGGCAAGGCGGTGCCGTTCGACGGCGATCTCGACGACTACGCCGCGTGGCTGGCGAAACAGCGTAGTGCCGATCGCGCGCCAGAATCCGGAAAGGGCGCCGACAAGGCGTCGGAGAAGGCGGCGCGGCTTGCCGACGAGGCTGCGAAAAAGTCAGCCGTGGCGACACGCCGAGCCATGGCCAAAGAAGCCGACAAACTGGAGAAGCAGCTTGCCGACTGGCAATCGGAAAAGGTAGGCCTCGATGAACAACTGGCCGACCCGGCGCTTTACGCCGACGCCGGTCGCGACAAGCTCGCCGCGCTCCTCAAGCGGCAAGCCGAATTGACGGGACTCATCGAGCCGGCCGAAACGCGCTGGCTGGAAATACACGAGGCGCTGGAAGGCTAGGCCGGAAGCCCGCAGGACGGTTGTCGACAGACCCGGGGGGGCGAGTAAAATCCCCGCTTTCCAATTGGGGAGCCCCGTCGTGCAACTCGTCTGTCTCGATCTCGAAGGCGTCTTGATTCCGGAAATCTGGATCGAATTTGCCGAGCGCACGGGCATTCCCGAACTGCGCCGCACCACGCGTGACGAACCCGACTACGACAAGCTGATGAAGTATCGGCTCGGACTGCTGACGCAGCACAAGCTCGGCCTGCCCGACATCCAGAAGGTGATCGCCGACATGGGCCCGATGCCCGGCGCCAAGGCCTTCCTCGACGCGCTGCGCGAGGACTTCCAGGTCATCATCCTGTCCGACACCTACTACGAATTCGCCATGCCGATGATGCGCCAGCTCGGCATGCCGACGCTGTTCTGCCACAAGCTGGAAGCGAACGCCGAGGGCTTCCTGGTCAACTACCACCTGCGCATGCCGAACCAGAAGAAGGAATCGGTCAAGCGCTTCAAGGAACTCAACTTCAAGGTGATCGCCGCCGGCGATTCCTACAACGACACCGCAATGCTGGCGGAAGCCCACGCCGGCATCCTGTTCCACGCACCCGAGAATGTAATCCGCGAGTTCCCGCAATTCGCGGTAACCGACACCTACCCGGAACTGCGCACCGCCATCGACGCCGCGAGCGCGAGCATCGCAGGGTGACATGACCAACGCCCACTGGGATCCGGAACTGGTCGCCGGCCTCAGGGCGCTGGCCGAAGCCTCGTTTCCCAAGCGTTGCGCCAGTTGCGGTGCCGTATACGAAGACGTGCATGACTATGTGCGGCGCACGGTTCCGATTTCGGAAACGCGCAGCGGCCTCAAGCAATCAAGCGACGATGACGGACGCACCATTGTCGAAATGTTCCGGAACTGCGCCTGCGGTTCGACCCTGATGGATTTCTTCGGCGACAGGCGCGACCCGTCGGAAGCCGGCGCCAGGAGGCGCCAGCGTTTTGCCGAACTTCTCACCTATCTGGTTAGCACGGGCCTGACCGGTGTCGTCGCGCGGACAGAACTGCTCACCGTCATGCATGGCGGAACCAGCGAGATTCTGGCCCGCGTCAGGCCACCGAAGAAAGCCTGACAGATCGTGCACCGAGATCGCCACGACACGCTGGCCGTTTCCTGCCCGAACCTCATCGGCTTCGGCGGGTGACATGACTGGCGCCGATTGGGATCCGAAACTGGTCGCCGGCCTCAGGGCACTGGCCGAAGCCTCGTTTCCCAAGCGTTGCATCCGCTGCGGCGCCGTTTACGAAGATGTGCAGGACTATGTGCAACGCACGGCGGCGGTTTCGTCGATCCATAGTGGCCTCAAGCAATCCGGCGACGATGACGTCCGCACCATTATGGAGTTGTTCCGGACTTGCGCCTGCGGTTCGACCCTGATGGATTTGTTCCGCGACCGGCGTGACGAGTCGGGTGCCGCGAGGCGCCGGTGCTTTGCCGAACTCCTCGCCTATCTGGCCGACGCAGGCCTGGATGACGCCGTTGCGCGGGCCGAGCTGTTCAAGGTCATGCGTGGCGAAGACAGCGAGACTCTGGCCCGTATCAGATCACCCAGGAAAACCTGACAAACCATGCACCGAGATCGCTACTACACGCTGGCCGCCTCCTGCCCGGACCGCACCGGCATCATTGCCCGCGTCACCGCTTTCTTCGCCGAACACGAGGGCTGGATCCTCGAGTCGAGCTTCCATTCGGACGAAGGCGACGACAGCAGGCCGGCACGCTATTTCATGCGCATCGAGGTCAAGGCCGATTCGCTGCCCTTCATGCTGGCCGAGTTGCGCGAGCGTTTCCGGCCAGTCGCCGAAGAACTGGAAATGGACTGGAAGATCACCGACAGCGCGGTGAAGAAACGTGTCGTCGTGCTCGTCTCGAAGCAGGAGCATTGCCTTTACGACCTTCTGGCGCGCTGGCAGTCGAAGGAACTCGATGTCGAGATTCCCTGCGTGATCTCCAATCACGATGCTTTCAAGGGCTTCGTCGAATGGCACGGCATCCCCTTCCACCACGTGCCGGTCACGCCGCAGAACAAACCCCAGGCCCATGCCGAGTTGCGGCGGCTGATCGACGACGTTCGCGCCGACACCATCGTTCTGGCGCGTTACATGCAGATCCTCCCGTCCGATCTTTGCGACGCCTACCCCGGGCAGATCCTCAATATCCACCACAGCTTCCTGCCCAGCTTCGTCGGCGCCAAGCCCTACCACCAGGCGTACCAGCGCGGCGTCAAGCTCATCGGCGCCACCTGCCATTACGTGACGGCTGAGCTCGACCAGGGGCCGATCATCGAGCAGGACGTGATTCGCATCGACCACTCCGATTCGCCCGACGACATGGTCCGCTACGGCAAGGACATCGAGAAGACCGTGCTGGCGCGCGGCCTGCGCTACCACCTCGAAGACCGCGTGCTGGTCCACGGCAACAAGACGGTCGTTTTCCGCTAGATTCCGCTGCGCGAGTGGCGTACCGCCACGGCTGACTTTTCAGGAAGAAGGCATCATGTCGTTTCCGTTTCCGTGGCGGGCAAGATATCTAACGATGGTCCTGGTGGCACTTGTCGTCAGCGGTTGTGGATACTCCGACGAATTGCATCAGCGACACGCTTTGGTGAAGTTGTTGTGGGAGGAGCGCTATGCCGAGCTGGATCAGGCGATCGCGCAGGCGTATCGGGAGAGAGAAAAAGGCAAGCTCAGCAGCAACCGGTTGCGCACCCGATTCTGGCAACTGCAAAATGTCGCTCCCGCTTTTACAGTCCGGTTCGATAACTGGGTTGCTCGCCAGGGATCATCACACGCCTATCTCGCCCGGGGTTTGTTCCGACTGGAGCAGGCCAGCAGGATTCGTGGCGATGGACCCGCAAGCGGGATTCCACCGGCAAGGTACGCCAAGGTTCGCGAACTGGCGCAACTGGGCGTTGATGACCTGCATCAGGCACTAGACAAGGACTCGCGCTGTGCAATGTGCATCGGCGGGGAAATCTTCGCCAACCTGTATTTGGGGCGCCGGGACGACGAACTTGTCGAGATGGCGTTTCTCATCGATCCGACGCTTTGGCAGCCGGTTGCGGCCCATTTCATGTCCCTATATCCGCAGTGGGGAGGATCCGAGGAAGAAATGAATGCGTTCATCCGTCACATGGAAACGCTGAATGGAACCGAGAAAATCGTGCAGCGCCTAAACGCAATGTTCTATTTCCGGCGTGGCCTGGAGCAGCAGTTCGGCTATCGGGATTACGCCGAAGCAACCAAGGAATATGAAACCGCGATCTCGTATTTTCCGGACAGCTACGCCTTGAAGAACGTCGCTGCAATGTATTCGGCCCAGGGAAAACACGACAAGGCCGCAGTAGCTCTGGAAAGGAATCTTCGCGAAAATGACGAGTGGGATCTCTACACCATCGAGGCGCTTGCCCAAGCCTATTTTGCACAAGGCAAAGGGAGTGAAGGTAAAAGAATGATGAGAAAGCGCGACGAGCTGTTGACGCGCTTCCGCAACGGCGAATAGCTGAACGGACATTCGAAGAACACCGTTCCCCGCGTGGACAAGCCGGCAGACTTGTTCAATCTGCACCCGGTTAGTCGAGAACCTCATGCTTGTCCACCGCAGCAAGACCATCGCTTTCCGCCAGATTCCGCTGCGCGAGTGGCGTACCGCCACGGCTGACTTTTGGTCTCCCAAATAGAAGCGGGCGTCCCTTTGTGAGGGGCGCCCGGAACCGAGACTGGCTCGGAAGAGGAGACTCCATTGGGCAGACGATCCGGGGGTCCCCGTGCCACCGGGGCCGCATCGCTGCCGCCATGCATATTCGATATCGGCGGTCCGCCCGCGAACTTGAGGCGAATTTTTGCTTTCCGGTATTCGGTAGTAGGATTTACCCTGCATTTGGCATATCGGGGAGCAGCGAACATGAATGCGTTGAGGATGTTGTTCCTGTCCATCGCCGGCGTGATCGCGCTGGGCATCTGGTTGACGGGCTTCGACAAGGCGCACTGGCTTCTGTACGTACCGGTGGCTTTTCTGACCTTCGCCGCTGTTACCGGCATCTGCCCGGGGCTGATCTTCTGGAGCAGGCTCGGCTACAGGAACGAGCCCCTCTCCTGCGAGCTTCCCGGCGGCAAAAAATAGAGTTCGTGACGTAGCCTCGCTCCCCTCTCAAGTGGCGTACCGCCACGGCTGACCGGCCCGCGCCTCGAAGTGGCGGTCCCGAGCAATGCGGGGGATGGCGCGAAGCCCCTCACTTCTCCAATAAAAAACGGGCACCCTTTTGGGGTGCCCGTAACCGAGTTCTTGTCTCGGAGGAGATGCAGAAATCCTAGTAGTGGTAGGCCGTTTCGCCGTGGGCCGTGATGTCCAGGCCTTCGCGTTCCTCGTCTTCCGGCGCGCGCAGTCCGAGCAGCACATCGACGATCTTGTAGGCGATGAAGGCAACCACGCCGGACCAGACGATGGTGATGCCTACGGCTTCGGCTTGTACGACCACCTGATGGGCGATCGAGAAGTCTGCCGCACCCGTGCCGCCCAGCGACGGGGCCGTGAAGACGCCCGTCAGGATGGCGCCGAGCATGCCGCCGACTCCGTGGACACCGAACACGTCGAGCGAGTCGTCCGCGCCGAGCATCCGCTTGAGGCCATTGACGCCCCACAGACAGATGACGCCGGCCAGCAGGCCGATGATGATGGCGCCCATCGGGCCGACCGAACCGCAAGCCGGGGTGATGGCGACCAGACCGGCAACCGCGCCGGAGGCGCCGCCCAGCATCGAGGGCTTGCCCTTGAACATCCATTCGGCGAAGGTCCATGCCACTACCGCGGCGGCCGTTGCGACCAGCGTATTGACGAAGGCGAGTGCTGCGCCAGCCGTGGCTTCGAGGTTGGAACCGGCGTTGAAGCCGAACCAGCCCACCCACAGCAGCGAGGCGCCGACCATGGTCATCGTCAGGCTGTGCGGCGTCATCGATTCCTTGCCGTAGCCGGTACGCTTGCCGACCAGATAGGCGCCGACCAGACCGGCCACACCGGCGTTGATATGCACGACCGTGCCGCCGGCGAAGTCCAGTGCGCCCTTGCCGAGCAGGTAGCCGCCGGAGCCCCAGACCATGTGGGCGATCGGCAGATAGCTGAAGGTGAACCAGAGCACCGAGAACAGCAGCACTGCGCTGAACTTCATGCGTTCGGCGAAGGAGCCGACGATGAGGGCGCAGGTGATGCCGGCGAAGGTGGCCTGGAAGGCGATGAACACGAACTCTGGCAGCTTGACCGTTTCGGTGAAGGTGTCGGCCAGACTGTCGATGGTGACGCCCGACAGGAACAGCTTGTCCAGGGGACCGATGATCAGGCCCTCACCGCCGAAGGCGAGGCTGTAGCCATAGATGGCCCACAGCACGCAGATCAGCGAGAACACCATCAACACCTGCATGAGCACCGAAAGCATGTTTTTGGCGCGAACGAGGCCGCCGTAGAACAGGGCCAGACCCGGCACGGTCATCAGGATGACCAGCAGGGTGGAAGTCATCATCCAGGCGACGTCGCCCTTATTGACTTCGACCGTCGGCGCGGCAGCCTCGGGCGCGGCAGCAACCGCCGCCGGCGCTTCGACAGCCGTCATGGCGGCAGCGTCGGCCGGTTCGTCTGCTGCCGTAGCCAGGCCCGAGATGCCAAGGCTCAGCGCCGTCAGCATGATCGCGAGCAGTTTTTTCATTTCAGTTCTCCCTTACAGTGCTTCCGGACCGGTCTCGCCGGTACGGATGCGAACGACTTGTTCAAGGTCGAAGATGAAGATCTTGCCGTCGCCGATCTTGCCGGTGCTGGCGGCCTTCTCGATCGCTTCGATCGTCTGATCCAGCAGTTCCGACTTGATGGCGGCTTCAACCTTCACTTTCGGCAGGAAATCGACCACGTATTCCGCGCCGCGATACAGCTCGGTATGGCCCTTTTGCCGGCCGAAACCCTTGACTTCGGTGACCGTGATGCCCTGCACGCCGACGGCGGCGAGGGCTTCACGCACCTCGTCAAGCTTGAACGGCTTGATGATGGCGGTGACGAGTTTCATGTTGCCTCCCTATTCCGAAGCGGATGGTTAGAAAGTCTTGCTGAAGGTGGCGACGAGGCGGTTGCTGCCGAGATCCTTGCCGAAGGCGTTGCGGTACGGCTCGCCGGCGTCGCCCTTGGCGTTGGTGCCGACATAGGCCAGACCGACCACGCCGTAACCGATGTCGTAGGTGCCGCCGATCTTCCAGTCGGTGTACGAGGCATCGCCGTAGTTCTTGATCTTCTGGTGGCCGACGTGACCATTCACGCCCAGGCCGTTACCGAGATCGAGTCCGGCGTTGACTTCCAGATAGCCGCTGCCGTCAGTCTTCTCGCCGTTGGGACCGGCCCAGCCGAAGATGTTGTCGGAGATGACATGGGAGTACTTGACCGAAACCCACTTCCAGCCAATCGAGCCGTAAACTTCGGTGGTGTCGGGATCGGTTGCGCCGGACGGATAGGTGCCAGGATAGTTGTAGGTCAGTACGCCGACGTCGTAGCTGAAGTCATCGGCGAAAGTGCTCCGGTAGCCGCCGTACACATCGAACTCGATGCTGGAACTTGTGCCGCCGACGTCTGCCAGCCAAGAAACGTTCGAACCCCAGATACCGACATAGGCGCCGCTCGAATGGGCATAGTCGAAGCCACCTTGCAGGGCTGGCTTGCGGTTGGTCTGGCCGATGCCGCGATAGATATATTCCGAAGCGATGGTCATGTTGCCGGTGAAGGGAGAGGCGTCCTCGGCCATGGCGATGGCGGGGGCGACCAGGGTGCCGATGAGGGCGGAAGCGATGATGGTCTTGCGCATTTGAGGCTCCTTTATGAAAGATTGCAGAACCGTTAATGCAGGGAGCGTGCCAGCGAAAAAATACCAACAAAACAACGTGTTGCATATTCGACGCAAAGCTCGTGCAGCATGCGCGCACTATCCGGAGCCGCGCAACAGCGTCTTGGCACTATTTCGGTGCGGACGCTCGATAGCCGCGGCCCATGCTAATATCATCAAGTAAATAAAGGGATTTTCGGCCATGCTCGACCCCAGGTTTTTCGATGAACTCGCTCGCCGCCTGTCGGCGCTCGTAGCAGCCACACCGGCCAAGGATGTTGAGAAGAACCTGCGCGCGCTGCTGGCCTCCGCATTGGGGCGACTCGACCTCGTCACGCGGGAGGAATTCGACGTGCAGCGCGAGGCGCTGGCCAAGGCGCGCGACCGCCTTGTCGAACTGGAAGCGAAGATCCTGGAACTGGAGCGGGGCCACAAGTAGATGTCGCTGGCGGTCCTGAGGAGCCGCGCGCTGGCCGGCATGTCGGCACCGGAAGTCACCGTCGAAGTTCACCTCGCCGCCGGCCTGCCCTCGTTTACATTGGTGGGCCTTCCGGAGACCGAAGTGAAGGAAGCGCGGGATCGCGTGCGCGCCGCCATCCAGAACAGCAAATTTGAATTTCCAAGCCGCCGCATAACGGTGAACCTCGCACCCGCCGACCTGCCCAAGGAATCCGGCCGTTTCGACCTCGCCATCGCGCTCGGCATCCTCGTCGCCTCGGGGCAGGTGAAGGCCGACGGGCTGAACGACTTCGAGTTCGCCGGCGAGCTTTCGCTTTCCGGCGAGTTGCGGCCGATCCGTGGCGCGCTGGCGATGTGCGCCGCGGCTTCCGGCACGGGCCGCGGTTTCTTCCTGCCCGCCGCCAACGCCGCCGAGGCGGCGCTGGTGCGCTCGGCCGCCATCATGCCCGCGCGGTCGCTGCTGGAAGTCTGTGCCCACCTCGCGGGCGCCGAGCCGATCGCCCCCTTCGACACCAGTGGCGTATCGCCACGACTGACCAGCCCGCAGGGCGCAGGACGGCACGGAGTGGCGGTCCCGAGCGAAGCAAGGGATGGGGCGCAGCCCCACACTTTTTCCGACGCGCCCGACCTCGCCGACGTCAAGGGCCAGACGCCGGCCAAGCGCGCGCTGGAACTCGCCGCCGCCGGCGGCCACAGTCTGTTGATGTCCGGGCCACCCGGCACCGGCAAGTCCATGCTCGCCCAGCGCCTGCCCGGCATCCTGCCGCCCATGACCGAGGCGGAGGCGCTGGAAAGCGCGGCGGTGCTCTCCGTCGCCGGCCGCTTCGATACGGAGCAGTTCGGCCGGCGTCCTTACGTCGCGCCCCACCATTCGGCTTCCGCGCCGGCGCTGGTCGGCGGCGGTGCCGTGCCGAAACCCGGCGAAATCTCGTTGGCACACAACGGCGTCCTGTTCCTCGACGAACTGCCGGAGTTTTCGCGCGGCGTGCTCGAATCCCTGCGTGAACCGCTGGAGACCGGGCACATCCGCGTCGCCCGCGCTGCGCGCCGCGCCGAATTCCCCGCCCGCTTCCAGTTGGTGGCGGCGATGAATCCGTGTCCCTGCGGCTACCTCGGCGAAGCGCGCTGCCGCTGTACGCCCGACCAGATCGCCCGCTATCGCACCAAACTCTCCGGCCCTTTCCTTGATCGCATCGACCTGATGATCGAAGTGCCGACCGTGCCCGAGGCCGACCTGGCTGCACGCGGCAACGGCGAGCCTTCAGCGTCCGTTCGCGAGCGCGTCGTCGGGGCGCGCGAAGCGCAGCTTGCGCGGCAAGGCAAACCGAACGCGCTGCTCGCGCCGGACGAAATTGACCGGCACTGCCTGCCCGACGATGCGGGCGCGCAACTGCTCAAGCAGGCCATGGCGCGGCTCGACCTGTCGGCGCGCGCCTATCACCGCATATTGAAGGTCGCCCGCACCATCGCCGACCTCGCCGGATCGCAGCCCATCGGCGGCCCGCACATCGCCGAGGCGATCCACTACCGCCGCGGTTTCCAGTAGAAAGCTGCGGCGCGGTGGCGTCCCGCCACGGCTGACTTTTGCCGGGCGCCTAACGCACCACCTTCACCGGCTGCCCGACCTTCGGCTCGGTGCCGCCGTTGTAGACACCATTGATCAGGCGCAACTGCTGTTCGGCCATCGTCGTCAGCGGCGACCGTTTTGCCAGTTCGGCAAAGCCGCCGGCCGGGAGGGGCACGATGTCGATCTTCCACGGCTGCGCGGCCTTGCGCTCGGCGGCGCCGAGCGCGCGGAAGGAATTTTCGGCCTCGACGATCCCGGCGAGGTTGCGTTGCAGGGTGGCGGCGTCGCGCGCCGCGTACTGGAGCACATAGTTGCGGTTGCCCGGTCCGGTGACCAGCGTGAGGCGGGCATTGCTCTGCTGGCCCTGCGAATTGCGCACTACGCCGGTGAAGTGCGTGGCGGCGAGTCCGTTGAGATTGCGTTGCTGCGTCTGGCCGCCGGTTGGCTTCACCGCGTTCCTGATGATCTCCTCGTGCGTCTTGCCGGCTTGCGGCGACAACAGCTTGACGACCAGGCCGGCGTCGCCCGCGCCGTTGACCAGCAGGATCGCGCTGGGCGAATTGTCGATCTTCCAGCCTTGCGGGGCCGTGAGCGCGATGCCAAGGCCCTCGTGGTAGAAATTGCGGCCGCGCGTCAGTCCCTGCTCGGCGCTCTCGCCGAAGGCCATGCCATCGATGGCCTGCTGGTAGCGTTTGCGGCCATCCTCGCTGTAGTCGCCCTTGTACTTGGCCGCGATCTGCCTGATCTCGGCCAGCCGCTGGTCGTTGCTCGGGTGCGAGGAGAGCCAGTTGGCGCCGCTCGGCGCCTCCTTGCCTTCGGCCTTGGCGGCGTCGGCGGCGTAGCGCTCCTGCGCCTTGAGCGCGCCGATGACGTCGACCATGTTCTGCGGGTTGTACTGGTTGCGCGCCAGGTATTCGGCGCCGAGTTCGTCGGCCTGCAGTTCCTGTTCGCGGCTGTAGGAGGCGATGTAACCGGCGGCGACGCTCTGCGAGACATCGCTGGCGAAGCGGCCGGCGCCCGAGTAGCCCTGCGATTCGAGCACCGCGCCGAGCACGGTCGCGGCCAGCACGCCTATCCCCGCCCGCTGCTGGCGCGTCGCGCGTTGCGCGCCGTGGCGGGCGGTGACGTGGCCGATCTCGTGGCCGACGACGCCGGCGAGCTCGGCCTCGCTGTCGAGGTAGGCCATGATGCCGCGCGTGACATAGACGTAGCCGCCCGGAAGCGCGAAGGCGTTGACGTCGGGGGTGTCGAG
Source organism: Gammaproteobacteria bacterium (assembly GCA_018819515.1). Taxonomy (GTDB): domain Bacteria; phylum Pseudomonadota; class Gammaproteobacteria; order Burkholderiales; family Rhodocyclaceae; genus Fen-999. The sequence continues at coordinate 39,208 of JAHJPX010000007.1, read as the reverse complement.
CACGGTGAAGGTCCATTTGAGGTTGGCGCGGTGCGACTGCTTCGCCAGCTTCTGGCCCACACCATCCACATATGCCTGCAGGCGCGGGTTCTCGACCACGCCGAATTCCTTGACGATTTCCGCGTGCGCCTCGCGGCCTTCCTCGATCTCGTCCTGCTCGCTCATCACCGTGCGTTCGGTCTGGCCGGTGACGGGGTTGACGACGGCGGTGCCGCAGCCCGCGAGCAGGGCGGCGGCGGACAAAGACAGCACAAGGGCGCGAGGTCGAATATCCATATCGAGTCTCCGGGAATCGGTCGAGCGGTTTACAACAGCATACTACCGGGCACCCGCCCAGTAGAATGGCTGCGAATGATTCCACGAATGTTTGCCTTCCCGGCCGCGCGCCGCGGCCGATGACGGACAAGGCTCCCCGCGGCCTGGCGTTCCTGCTGGCCGCCATGACGGCGATCGCGCCGTTCTCGATCGACACCTACCTGCCGGCGTTCCCCGAAATGGGAACCAGCCTCGGGGCGACGCCGATCGAAGTCCAGCAGACGCTCGCCATCTACATGGCGGCGTTCGCCTTCATGATGCTCTGGCACGGCGCGCTGGCCGACGCGCTTGGCCGCAAGCGCGTGCTGCTGGTCGCCTTCGCGATCTACGTCGCCGCCTCGCTGGTCTGCGTTTTCGCCGCCAGCATCGAAGTGCTCTGGTTCGGGCGCATGTTGCAGGGCATGTCGGCCGGCGCCGGCATGGTGCTGTCGCGCGCCATCATCCGCGATCTGCTCGAAGGCCCGGCGGCGCAGCGCATGATCGCCCACACCGGAATGATCTTCGCCATCGCCCCGGCCATCGCGCCGGTGATCGGCGGCTGGATTCACGCGTTCTTCGGCTGGCACGCGATCTTCATCTTTCTCGCCTGCTACGGCGTCGCGCTGTTCGCCGCGGTGCACTTCCTGCTGCCCGAGACGCTGCCGCCGGAACGAAGGCAGAGTCTGCATCCCGGGCCGCTGGCGCGCGCCTATTTCGAAGTCTTCACGCATCCGCCTTTTCTCGCCCTTGCCTTGACGGTGGCGCTATCCTTCAACGGTTTCTTCATTTACGTCGTCTCGGCACCCAAGTTCCTGCTTGAACATGTGGGCGTGTCGGAGCGCGGTTTCCTGTGGCTGTTCGGGCCGGCGATGCTCGGCCTGATGGGCGGCAACTGGCTCTCGGCGCACCTGGCGGGGCAGGTCAGTTCGCGGCGGACCATCGGCCTCGGCTTCGCGATCATGATCGCCGCCGCCATCGTCAACCTGGCGCTCAACCTCTGGCTGCCACCGACGCTGCCCTGGGCCGTGCTGCCACAGGCCGTCTACCTGTTCGGTGTCGCCGTGGCGATGCCGGTGCTCACGTTACGGATTCTCGATCTCTTTCCCGATCGGCGCGGTCTCATCTCCAGTTGCCAGGGCGCGACGCAAACCGGCATGAACGCCATCACCGCCGCGGTGCTGGCGCCGATGTTCTGGGACACCACGCTTTCGCTGGCGACGTCGATGGTGCTGTTCCTGGCGGTCGGGCTGGCGGCGTTCTCGTTCAGGCGGTTTGGCGGCAATGGCTCTCGCGGGCGAAGGCAAGCAGGATCAGGCTGATGGCCACGGCTACGGCCAGCAGCGTGAACCCGCCCGTCCAGGCGGCCTCGTCGTAGATTCGCGCGCCGCCGCTCATGGCGCCGGCCCAGCGGCGGTCGAGCATCAAGCCGATCGCCGGCTGCAGGATCATGCCGCCCATCAGCGGCCCCATGTTGGCGACACCGGTGGCGGTGCCCATCAGGCGCAGCGGCACCGATTCCTTCGTCCAGGCGAAGCCGATGATGATGTTGCCGGAGACGAAGCCGGTGACCGCCAGCACGACGACCAGCAGCGGCAATGGCAAGGGCAGCCAGACCACCGCGATCCAGCCGAGCAGCGCGACGCCGCCGGTGGCGAGGTAGAGCGGCTTGCGCTTGCCGAGGCGCGTGCTCCAGTTGCCCAGCAGCGGACCGCCGACGCCCCAGGCGACCAGCATCGCCGAGGTGATCGCGGCGGCCGTCCTGGCATCGACGCCGTGCACCTGGCGCAGCCAGGGCACGCCCCATAAACCGGCGAAGGCCAGCACCGCGCCGGAGAAGCCGATCGGCACCAGCATCATCAACCAGATGTTCCGGTAGGCAAGGACCTCGGCGAGGCTGGCGAGTATCGGCGTATGGCCATGGCCAACTTTTGAATCGGCCCCGTGAAAATGACTCTCGTAGCCGCGCTCCGCGGGATCGTCGCGGACGAACAGCCAGATGGCGACGGCGAGCAGCGCGGTCAGTCCGGCGAAGGCCAGCATTACGCCGCGCCAGCCGAACCCGTCGACCGCGATGCGCAGCGGCACGCCGGCGAACACCGCGCCGATCAGGCCCATCATCAGCAGCAGCCCCGAAACCAGCGCGAAGCGCCGCGGCTCGATCCAGTGCGACGAGAGCTTGAGCATGGAGACGAAGCCGACGCCGACCGAAGCGCCGATCAGCAGCCGGCCCGTCGCCGCCAGCGCGAAGGTCGGCGCCAGTGCGAACAGCGCGCCGCCCAGTGACGCCACCGCGATGCCGGCGGTCAGCAGCCTGCGCGGCCCCCAGCGGTCGGCGAGCAATCCCGTCGGGATCTGCATCGCCACGTAGGCGTAGAAGTAGAACGCGGAAAGGTTGCCGAGCGCGGCGCCGCCGAGCGCGAAGTCGGCCATCAACTGCTCGGTCATCACCGCCGGCGCGACACGCTGGAAAAAGGCGGCGAGATAGACCAGCGAGCCGAGACCCCAGATCGCCCACGCCAGTCGTGCCGGAGGATATGTCATGGCAGTCTCGCCGCCGGACCGTTCCAAGGCGAGATGGCGCGTTCGCGGAGCGAACATCCGCCATGCCCTCGGCGCGATGCACCCCAAAATTGGCGAGCGCAGCGAGGAAGCGGGCGCCCCCGCCCCGGGGCGGGGGTCGGGGGGTCGGAAGGCAAAGGCAGTCCCGCCGCCGGACCGTTCCAAGGCGGGACGGCGCGTTCGCGGAGCGAACACCCGCAGCGACCTTCGCATGACGCATCCCGAAATTGGCGAGCGCAGCGAGGAAGCGGGCGCCACCGCCCCGGGGCGGGGGTCGGGGGGTGGGGGGTCATAACCCAGCAAACCATAAACGGATGCGCAATCCCCAGGTCGTCGCGTAGCCGACGACGCGGAAGCGCACATTGCCGGTGCCATCCACGATGAAATGGCTGGGCACGCCACTTACGTTCCACGTCTTCGCTAGTGCGCCGTCGGGATCGTCGATGGCCGGGAAGGTCAATCCGCGCTCCTGCATGTGCCTGGCCACGTTTTCCGAGCGCATGGCGACCGAGAGCACGGGATGGTCGGCGGAAATCGACTGGATGTTGCCGTCCTCGGCCTTGCACACCGGGCACCAGGTTCCCCAGAAGACCACCAGCACCGGCTTGCCGTTCGCGGCGCGCACCGTCTCGTCCAGCGAGACGGGCCTGCCGTCGATCGCCGTACCCGCCAGCGCCGGTGCCGGCCCGGCGGGCAGCCCGCGCGTCTGCCAGAGTTGGACGACGACGACGATGCCGATGATCAGCAGGGCTTCGAGCATCCAGCGTCTCCAGCGGACAGGGTCGCGAATTGCGGCAAGGAATCGGGACAAGGACATCCAGCGAATGTTAGCCGAACGCGGCGTGTCGCCACGGCTGACTTTTTGCGCCGGCTGGCGACGCGAGCCGTCCGATGGACTTTTTCGGGAGAAAGTGGGTCAATAGATAGACCCGACAGGATGGAGAGCGACATGGATACCAAAACAAGACCCGACGAAGTGGTCAATCGCCCGCGCGACGTGGAGCGGCTGGTGATCGGCAAGGAGACATCCGATGGTGCGGGGGTGCGTTTGACGCGGGTGCTGACCCACGACCTGCAGCGGCGGCTGGACCCGTTCCTGATGCTCGACGCCTTCGGCAGCGACGACCCCGACGATTACATCGCCGGGTTTCCCGATCATCCGCATCGCGGCTTCGAGACCATCACCTACATGATGGCCGGGCGCATGCGCCACCGCGACAGCGCGGGTCACGAAGGCCTGCTGGAAAGCGGCGGCATGCAATGGATGACTGCCGGCGCCGGGGTCATCCACTCCGAAATTCCGCAGCAGCATGAGGGCTTGATGGCCGGCTTCCAGCTCTGGCTGAATCTCCCCGCGCGCGACAAATTGTGCACGCCCTGGTATCGCGATTTTGCCGCCGCCGAACTGCCGCGCTTCATCACCGAGGCCGGTGTGACGGCGACGTTGATCGCTGGCGAGAGCCACGGCGTAACCGGCGCGGTGACGCGCGAAGCGACGTCGCCACTGTATCTCGACCTGCATCTGCCGGCGGGCACGCGCTTCGCGCAACCTCTGCCGGCCGACCGCAACGCTTTCGTCTATGTCTATCAGGGCCGCGCGACGATCGGCGAAACCGGGGTGCCGGCGCAGCGCCTGGCCATCCTGTCGAACGATGGTGCCGATGGCGTGGTGGTATCGGCTGCAGCGGACGGCGAAACGCGGCTGCTGCTGATCGCCGGCAAACCGCTGGAGGAGCCGATCGCGCAGTACGGTCCGTTCGTCATGAACACGCAGGAGGAGATCAACCAGGCGCTCGCCGATTACCGCGAAGGTCGATTGGTCGCGTCCGCCTGACGGCCGTACGGGTCAGCACTGCTCCCAGGGCAACCCTTCGAAGCGCCAGCCGTTGCTGCTGCCGCGATGGTGGGTGTCGTCGAGTTCGCCCTCGAAGCCGTGCAGCACGTTGTAGACGCGGGTGAAGCCGGCGGCTTCGAGCGCGTTGCCGGCGTCGACCGAGCGGTTGCCGGAACGGCAGATCAGCACTACCGGGCGGTCGTGCACGTGGCCGGCGAGCTTCCTCACTTCGCCGACGAAATGCGGATTCACGTCCCAGTCGGGGCCGTCGTTCCACGAGACATGCAGGCAGCCGGCCGGGTGGCCGACGAAGAGGAATTCCATTTCGCTGCGGCAGTCGATGAACAGCGCCTTGGGATTGTCGTCGAGAAACTGGGCGGTTTCTTTCGGGGTCAGGTGTTCCATGAGGTCACTCCCGATTCTAGTTGTTGAGTGGGCAAGTCAATTATAGCCACATGCTAAAATCGAAGGCAATTCAACACTTTCCGGCCACTTTCCGACCATGCAACCCGACCGCAGCGACGAACTGCGCAACCTCCTGGCGCAGCGCCTTCTCATTCTCGACGGCGCCATGGGCACCATGGTGCAGCGCCACGGCCTGGTCGAGGCCGACTATCGCGGCACTCGCTTCGCCGATCATCCGCACGACCTCAAGGGCAACAACGACCTGCTGGTGCTGACGCGGCCGGACGTGATCGGCGGCATCCATGCCGAGTACCTGGAGACCGGCGCAGACATCCTCGAGACCTGTACCTTCAACTCGACCGCTGTTTCCCAGGCCGACTACAAGCTCGAAGCGCTGGTCTATGAACTGAACTTTGAAGGCGCGAAGCTAGCGCGCGGCCTGTGCGATGCGGCCACCGCGAAGAACCCCGCCAAGCCGCGCTTCGTCGCCGGCGTGCTCGGACCGACCTCGCGCACCTGCTCGATCTCGCCGGACGTGAACGACCCGGGCTACCGCAACGTCACTTTCGACGCGCTGGTCACCGACTACACCGAAGCGATTCGTGGCCTTGTCGATGGCGGTGCCGACATCCTGCTGGTGGAGACCATTTTCGACACGCTCAACGCCAAGGCGGCGCTGTTCGCCATCGAAGCTTTCTTCGAGAAGGCCGGCCGGCGTTGGCCGGTGATGGTCTCCGGCACCATTACCGATGCCTCCGGTCGCACGCTTTCGGGCCAGACGGCCGAGGCGTTCTGGAATTCGCTGCGCCACGTCAAGCCGCTTTCGTTCGGCCTCAACTGCGCGCTGGGCGCGAAGGAGTTGCGCCAGTACGTCGAAGAACTGTCGCGCGTCTGCGACTGCTTCGTTTCCGCGCACCCTAACGCCGGTCTGCCCAATGCCTTCGGCGGCTACGACGAAACACCGGTGATGCTGGCGAGCGAAATCGGCGACTGGGCGAAGAGTGGAATCGTGAACATCGTCGGTGGCTGCTGCGGCACCTCGCCCGACCATATTCGTGCGATTGCGCAGGCGGTCGAAGGCATTGCGCCCAGGACCCGTCCCACCATGGCTGACTTTCAGTTGCGCTTGAGTGGGTTGGAGCCCTGCAACATCGGCGCCGATTCGCTGTTCGTGAACGTCGGCGAGCGCACCAACGTCACCGGCTCGCGCGCCTTCGCCAAGATGATCATCGAAGAGCGCTACGACGACGCGCTGCGCGTCGCGCGCCAGCAGGTCGAGAACGGTGCCCAGGTCGTCGACGTGAACATGGACGAAGCGATGCTCGACTCGCAGGCGGCCATGGTGCGCTTCCTGAATCTGGTCGGCTCGGAGCCGGATATCTCCAAGGTGCCGCTGATGCTCGACTCCTCGAAGTGGGAGGTGATCGAAGCGGGCCTCAAGTGCATCCAGGGCAAGGGCATCGTCAACTCGATCTCGATGAAGGAGGGCGAGGCGAAGTTCCTTGCCCAAGCGCGGCTGGCACGGCGCTACGGCGCGGCGGCCATCGTCATGGCCTTCGATGAAAAGGGCCAGGCGGACACCTACCAGCGCAAGACCGAAATCTGCAAGCGCGCCTACGACCTGCTGGTCGCCGACGGCTTCCCGGCCGAGGACATCATCTTCGACCCGAACGTGTTCGCCATCGCCACCGGCATTCCCGAGCACGACAACTACGCGGTCGATTTCATCGAGGCGACGCGCTGGATCAAGCAAAACTTGCCGCATGCGCATGTCTCGGGCGGCATCTCCAACGTCTCGTTCTCCTTCCGCGGCAACGAGCCGGTGCGCGAGGCGATCCACACCGTCTTCCTCTATCACGCCATCAAGGCCGGCCTGACCATGGGCATCGTCAATGCCGGTCAGCTCGGCGTGTACGACCAGCTCGACCCGGTGTTGCGCGAGAAGGTCGAGGACGTGGTGCTGAACCGGAAAGCCAACGCTGGGGAAGCGTTGGTCGAGTTCGCGCAGTCGGTGAAGGGGCAGGCGAAGGAGCAAGTCGTCGATCTGGCGTGGCGCGAATGGTCGGTCGACAAGCGGCTCGAACACGCGATGATTCGCGGCATCACCGAATACGTGGTGGCCGACACCGAGGAATGCCGCGCCGCGCTGGAAGCCGCCGGCAAGCCGCCGCTGGCGGTGATCGAAGGCCCGCTGATGGCTGGCATGAACGCGGTTGGCGACCTGTTTGGCGCCGGCAAGATGTTCCTGCCGCAGGTGGTGAAGTCGGCGCGCGTCATGAAGCAGGCGGTCGCCCATCTCGTCCCCTACATCGAGGAAGACAAGAAGAAGACCGGCGCGGCAGCCAAGGGCAAGATCGTCATCGCCACCGTCAAGGGCGATGTGCACGACATCGGCAAGAACATCGTCGGCGTGGTGCTCTCCTGCAACGGCTATGAAGTGGTCGACCTCGGCGTGATGGTGCCGGCCGACAAGATCCTGCACGCCGCGAAGGAACACGGCGCACAGGCGATCGGCTTGTCGGGTCTGATCACGCCTTCGCTGGAGGAGATGAGCCACATCGCCGCCGAAATGCAGCGGCAGGGCTTCGATGTGCCCCTGTTGATCGGCGGCGCCACCACCAGCCGCGCGCACACCGCGATCAAGATTGCGCCGCACTACGAAGGCACGGTTGTCTATGTGCCCGATGCCTCGCGCGCCGTCGGTGTTGTCACCAAGCTGCTTTCGAAGGACATGGCCGCGGGCTATCGCAATGAAATCGCCGCCGCGCACGAGGAAGCGCGCCAGGCGCATGCCGGCAAGAAGGTCACGCCGCTGCTGTCGCTCGATGCTGCGCGCAAGAATGCGCCCAAGTTCGCCTACGCGCCGGTGAAGCCAGCGAAACTCGGCGTCACGGCGCTGGGCGATCTCGACCTGGCGACCATCGCGAAGTACATCGACTGGAGCCCCTTCTTCCAGACCTGGGATCTCGCCGGCAAGTACCCGCGCATCTTCGACGACGCGCGTATCGGCGAGCAGGCCCGCAATGTCTTTGCCGACGCGCAGGCGATGCTGGCGAAGATCGTGAGCGAAAAGTGGCTCACCGCGCGCGCGGTGTTCGGCCTGTTCGCCGCCAACTCGAACGGCGACGACATCGAATTTCGCGATGGCGAAACGGTGCTGATGACCTGGCGCGGCCTGCGCCAGCAGATCACGCGCGCCGACGGCAAGCCGAACCAGTGCCTCGCCGATTTCGTCGCGCCCGGAAAAGTCAGCCGTGGCGGTACGCCACCTGCGGACTACGCAGGCGCATTCGCGGTCACCGCCGGCCTCGGCATCGAGAAGAAGCTCGCCGAATTCGCCGCGCAGCACGACGACTACAGCGCCATCATGCTCAAGGCGCTGGCCGACCGCCTCGCCGAGGCCGCGACCGAGTGGCTGCACGAGCGCGTGCGCAAGGAATACTGGGGCTACGCCGCAAACGAGCAGTTGAGCAACGAAGACCTGATCGCCGAGAAGTATCAGGGCATCCGCCCCGCGCCCGGCTATCCGGCCTGCCCCGACCACGTCGCCAAGCGCGACCTGTTCCGCCTGCTCGACGCGCCCAAGCACTGCGGCATGGACCTGACCGAGAGCATGGCCATGACGCCGGCCGCCTCGGTGTCCGGTTTCTACCTCGCGCATCCCGAGGCGCGCTACTTCGCGATCAACAGAATCGGCCGCGACCAGCTTGAAGACTGGGCGCGGCGCAACAATATGAAACTATCCGAAGCCGAAAAATGGCTCGCCCCCCTGTTGTGACCCCGGAGACCGACATGAGTGAAACCACAGACAACGCAAGCGATGGCCGCATGAGCTTCGACGAGGCCGTGCATTACGTGCAGCAGCAACCGGACCGTGCCGCTTTCGCCGCCGCGCCGGTGTTCGGCGAACGCACCGACGACGAGCAGCAGCACGCCGAAGGCGCCCGCGTCTTCATCGTCGAGGCCGACGGCGCCGGTAGCTGGCGCGTGCGCTTCGTCGCCGGGCCCTTCTTCTCCAACGTCTACGGCGCCAACGAAATCATGGCGCCGGCGGAGGTGCCCGACCGCGTCAGGGAATTGCGCTTCCTGCCGTCGCGCTTCGACGAGGATTGGCTCGACGGCCAGGTGCAGTTGCTGATCCAGAAGCTGATGCAGGCCAACGGCGACCTGCCGCCCGAAATGCCCGACTACGCCAGCGCGCCGACCGTCGGCGCCGGTCCCGAGGCCGTGTTCCCGATCTCCTTCATCGGCCGCGATCCGGAGCGCAAGTGAAAATCTTCGCCGTCGGCGGCGCCGTGCGGGACGAACTGCTCGGCCTGCCGGTGCAGGACCGCGACTGGGTCGTCGTCGGCGCAACGCCGGAGCAGATGGCGGCGCAAGGCTTCAAGCCGGTCGGCAAGGACTTCCCGGTCTTTCTGCATCCCGAGTCGCGCGAGGAATACGCGCTGGCCCGCACCGAACGCAAGACCGCGCCGGGCTACAAGGGCTTCGTCTTCCACGCCGACGCCGAGGTGAGCATCGAGGACGATCTGGCGCGGCGCGATCTCACCATCAATGCGATTGCGAAAGCCGAGGACGGCAGCTACGTCGATCCTCATCGCGGCCGCGACGACATCGCCGCGAAGGTGCTGCGCCATGTTTCGCCGGCCTTCGCCGAAGACCCCGTGCGCGTGTTGCGCGTGGCGCGCTTCGCCGCCCGCTTTGCCGATTTCACTGTCGCCGACGAGACGATGGCGCTGATGGCCGGGATGGTGGCCAACGGCGAAGTCGACCACCTCGTGCCCGAGCGCGTCTGGCAGGAGCTGGCGCGCGGCCTGATGGAGGCGAAGCCCTCGCGCATGTTCGAGACCCTGCGCGCCTGCGGCGCGCTGAAAAAGATCCTCCCCGAAGTCGACCGCCTCTGGGGCGTGGCGCAACGCGCCGACTACCATCCCGAAGTCGATACCGGCGTGCATGTGATGATGGTGGTCGACATGGCGGCGCAACTTGGATTGTCGCTGCCGGCGCGCTTCGCCGCGCTGACCCACGATCTCGGCAAGGGCACGACGCCGGCCGACGTGCTGCCGCGCCATGCCGGCCACGAGATGCGCAGCGTCAAGCTGCTCGGGCCGCTCTGCGAGCGGCTGCGCGTGCCGGCCGACTGCCGCGACCTGGCGCTGCTGGTGGCGCGCTTTCACGGCGACGTCTACAAGATCGACCAGTTGCGGCCGAAGACGGTGGCGACCATCCTCGAACGCTGCGACGTTTTCCGCCGGCCCGAGCGCTTCGAGGAACTGCTCGGCGCCTGCGAGGCGGATTACCGCGGCCGGCTCGGCTTCGAGTCGCGCCCGTTTCCGCAAAGTCAGTCGTGGCGGCACGCCGCCGCCGCCGCCCGCGCGGTCGATGCCGGCGCGGTCGCGCGCGCCTGCGCCGATCCCGTCCGTATTCCCGAGCGCGTCCATGAGGCGCGCGTTTCCGCAGTCACCGAGGTATTGAACCATTGATGTCCCAGAACCGTTTCCATGATCTCGAAGTGCTGGCGCGCACGCCCTCCGGCCCGTCGAAGCCCGTGCCGCTGCTGTTCGTCCATGGCGCCTTCGCCGGCGCCTGGTGCTGGGATGAACATTTCCTGCCCTTCTTCGCCGACGCGGGCTATGCGAGTTACGCCGTGAGCCTCTCCGGCCACGGCGGCAGCCGCGGCCGCGAACGGCTCGACCATCTCTCCATCGCCGACTACGTGGCCGACCTTGCCGAAGTCGTCGAACGGCTGCCCGTGCCGCCGGTGCTGATCGGCCATTCGATGGGCGGTTTCGTCGTGCAGAAGTACCTGGAAAAGCACGCCGCGCCGGCCGCCGTGCTGATGTGCTCGGTGCCGCCGCAGGGCCTGATGTCGGCCGCCTTCGGCGTCATGTTTTCCCACCCCGGCCTGTTCCGCGACCTCAACACGCTGATGTCCGGCGGCCAGGTCGCGCTCGACAGCCTGCGCGAAGCGCTGTTCGCGCAGCCGATTTCGGTCGACGACCTGACGCGCTTCTACCGCGCTTCGCAACCCGAATCGCACCGCGCCATCTGGGACATGAGCCTCTTCGACCTGCCGCATCCCTCGCGCGTCGGCAAGCAGCCCATGCTGGTCCTGGGCGCGGAACGCGATCACCTGATGCCGCCGTCGACGGCGGAAATGACCGCGCGCGCCTACGGTGTCGAGGCGGAAATATTTCCCGGCATGGGCCACGGCCTCATGCTCGAACGCGACTGGCGTAAAGTCGCGCAACGCATTCTCGATTGGCTGGAGGAGTTGAAATGATCATTTTCCGTTCCGATGCCGCCGCCGACGTCATGATGTTCGACGACGTCGCCAAGCGCATGATGGAAATCATCGGCCGCGAATTCTCGACGCGCGGCATCATCACCGTCGAGCAGTTGCCCGAGGCCATCGCGAAACTGCGCCAGGCCATCGCCGCCGACCGCGCCGCCCATGCCGGCGAGTACGACCGGCCGGAACTCGAAGAGGCGCCCGGCGACAGCCAGCGCGCCTACGTCGGCCTCGCCCCGCGCGCCGTGCCGCTGGCCGAGATGTTCGAGTATTCGCTGAAGGCCGAAAAGCCGGTGATGTGGGGCGTGTAGCCCCGCCGAGAAAAGTCAGCCGTGGCGGTACGCCGAGAAGGGCGGTATCCAGTCAGGAGCGGCCGGTTTTCTTATCGCTTGATAGTGGATCCGTAGTCTTGCCATGCCCTAGGACCTTCCCCGGACCTAACGAGGCGTACGAGTGTCTGCAAGATTCCGGGGCCGAAGCCCCGGAGTACTTCATTTACTGGTTACTTCTTGGTCGACTTGCGGAACCGCGCTTGGGCGAGGTCCGAACCAGCGACCTTTTTCACCGAGGCGGGTGTCGAAGGGTCACGTAATAACTTCGACGCGATCTTCGCAACCTTCTGGCTAGTCTGTTTCTTGTTGGCAGCCATGGTATTCGTCCTTTCTGGCATTGCCTTGCGACGAGAAACAGCCCGTTACCACATCTATCCGCCCTTGCTCAAGGTCTTTCGCCTTTGCTAGATTAGCGGCTCGCTAGTCGGGGAACCGGCTTCTTTCCGCCCCGTGGCAGATAATCTGTCCGGGGCGTTTCTCTTCGGTTGAGCACGCATCCGTACTCAACGCCGCCAATTTTACTCCTACACCGTGTATGGTTTTCAAGTGATAACTCTGTGGAAATCATGTGGTTAAGTGTGTGGATAGTGGGATGGTGTGGATTGACCACTACATGTAGTGGGTCGAAGGAATTCTGAAGGGGTCGGAGTCATTTGGTTTCCTGAAAAGGGCAAATGTCTCTGACCCCTTTGGCTTGGAAAAGGGCAAATGTCTCTGACCCCTTTGGCCGGAAGGTGCGGGTATCGTCGCGAAGCCGACGTTCAGCATTCCAGAGTAATATCAATAACGCAACTGGTCTTAGCTATTCCCGATCCATTTCGATGCCGACCCCCCTCAGAATCGCTTTGCAGTGTCAAGAGCTTCTTTTCTGTGGTTTATAAACTCAAACCTCGAAATACTCTCCAGCCCATGCTGGAAATGACTTTCGGTATGGTTTCACAATATTGTTCGAGAAACCTTTTATCAAATCAACCACTAGCACCCAGACAGGTAGATGTAGTATGCCCAGTACAAGCCAATCAGTGCTATCCGCGGGTGCGCCAAGGGGGCCAAAAACGAGAAAATAATACGCGGAAACAACTATCAAACCGTGCATGCCCCACCTGATCCAAGCACGCCTAATTTTCTCTTTGCTTTGGCGAGCATCATATTCGTAGGATCGCGCGGTCTTGGCGCCAATAATTGGTGCCACGAATTGCACAGGCGCTTCAGCTCTATCAGTTCTTTCAAACAACACCTCAATTACACCGCCGTCTTCTTGGTTTAAGTATTCAAATCCAAGTTCCACAGAGTCCTCTTTGTTTTTTTTGACACAAAAACCAATATTGTCGTTGGACTTGCCTAGAACGCTGCACGATAGAACTCGAACACCATCTCCGAAAACAACTCTTGGGAAACCGGCACTAGGAATATCTTGTTTCCGAATCTCCTTTTTTCCCTTATTAAAGAACAGTACTCGATAGCGAAACAGATTCTCAATTTTGTCTTCATGAAAAAATATTCGCACGGCCGGATGAGAGCGAACCTGAAGCAAATCACCATCGTAAATAAATACTGGTGCTTTGAATTTCAAAGATCTGATATAAAAAAATAGAGAAGGCATAACTCCGACAACAAGCGCAAGAAGCGATCCGGTTACGCGTTTTAATATGTCGAGCAAAGCTCCGAATGAATTATCTGCATCTTCAAATAAATTGACGGAGCTGCTTTCGGTAACCTGAATGTGGCCAGGCTCCCCCCCACCAGTGTCAGTGAACGCGGGAAACGAAAGAGCGATCAGTCCTAAAGTACATATTATTGAAGCCAATGCCTTAAACATGTTCGCCCTCTCAATGAAATCGGAGTTAACGGGGAGATGAATCTACGACAGCTCTGCTCAGCACGAGGCCAGCAGCGTGCTGAGGCCCGCGACTTTATTTTCGGATAGGCGGCCTCTGGTTGGTCATTTTCGGCCAAAGGGGTCAGAGTGTTCCCCATTCTTCCCTGAGAAAAGTCAGCCGTGGCGGTACGCCGAGAAGGGTGAGCACGCTAGCGACTACCGGAAATAGTCGTTGATTTCCTTAGCCAATACGGCAAGAGACCCCGGCACCTGTGCGCCTGACTGAATTGAATCAGCCACATGTTTTGCAAATACCCCTTTCTTTTCGTTCTTGACCTTGTGGGTAATTAGTCGTTTGGCATGGCCGTCCTTAACCCGTTCGTCTAGAATGTCAGACAGGTTCTTGCTAAATGTCAGCAACGACGCATTGTCTCGTATCAGTTCGTTACCACGCGCTATCAGCCACCCCTTCTTCTCTGCGTGGTTCCATGCCGCGCACCCGTAAAGCTCCTCGAGATTGAAGGAAAGCGTGATCCCCGATTTCTTGATTATGCGTACCTCATCGTCGGCGGACTGTTTCGCCACGATGAAGCACTTTGTTCGATCTGGTCTACTTATGGCTTTCGAATAGTCTGCGATCCTCTTCGTAGCGTCTTGGCCTGCGACATCATCGTCAAATAGCGCTGCCGTCCTCTCTGACAGATCGGTCATTGCGGCTCGGGAAATACAGCAACCAACCACCCAATTCACACCACCCCCCAGCCCCTCCTTGGCAAGAATCTCGAATTGGTACTCAGGGTAGAGTTTCCCAAGAACAGCCGCCAAAACCGTCCTGTCGCTGCTTCCTTCAACGTACAAAGCCGGCCTGTTGCTAACCAGTGAATCAGCTTTCAGAGCTTTCAGCTCATCGACGAGGGCTTGTCGTTCTGACACTGCCCGCTCAAGATACGGCTGAACAAAGGGCATGAGCCCGAGATGTTCATCAATAGAGCCAGGCGAAAGTGTCTCCTGAAACTCGGTGCGACCAGCGTTTCTTACCGCGACTCGTATCCCGTCGGCTTGCTTTGCAACACCGTAGAACGCGGGTGAGTGCGTACTAACGAGTATTTGAATTGATCCCGAGTAGTCGTTGAATTCTTCCGCCACTTCGATTTGCTTCGCGAGTTCCAAATTGTTTTCAGGTTCTTCGAACCCCCAAATTGTCTCCGACGACGGCTTGCCTTTCGCGGACGTGCTCTTGCGTTGGTCCGCCAGAAATTTCAGGATGAGAGGGATATGCCGTCCTTGAATACCGTCACCACGATACTGAAGCGCGGTTTTGGCGTGGCTGTCGGCTGCGTCGAAATCCAGTACCTCGAATAGCTCCCCCAAGTCACCCGGCAACGAAAACTCCGTCTTGAGTTGCAACAAGCGCTGAGATTCAGATTCAATCTTTTTTACCTCTTTCCTCAAGTCCGAAAGGAAAGAAGCGGATGCGCTAGTCAGTTTCGGAGCGACGGTCTCAGCCAACGTTGTATAGAGGCGTCGTTTCAAAATTGCAAAAAAGTGCTTGCCTCGGATCGCGGGGACGTATTCGAATGCAAGATGTCGAACCCAGTATTCAACTCGCGAACCTTTTGCAAACTCGCCGCCGTCCTTTCTATACACTTCATCTGTACGCGGCGTTTCGGCATCACTTCTATACGTCTTCCTCCAAATTATTGGATCTCTGTCGGCATAATTGCTTGGAGGCGAGAATTCCACTTCGATCTGAATCTCCTTTGCCTTCTTCGATATGATTTTGGCCTGTTGGCTGAAGTCCTTCTCGAATACTAGATGCTGTCCCAGATCAGTCTGGCCATTGAAGAACAGGTTCAGTGCCCTCAATAAATTGCTCTTCCCGGAGTCATTCAACCCCACAAGCGCTGTATAGCTGGCCAAGTTGACGTCGGCATCAGCCAATGAACGAAAGTTGACCACCCTTACGCGCGCGACGTACAAGCTTCACCTCCGTGCTCTATTCTTGAATATGGCAATCAAATTTCAACTCACATCAATACCTATTATTACCACATTGTTAAGAGCGGAGTGATACATACGCTGATACAAGTGAAATGGTGCCAGGCTCAAATTCCCCTGCTACGTCTGCTTCCTGAATATCTCAAAGGATATTCAGGGACGGACCACGTTTTCCTGGCCCGTCTGAGAAAAGTCAGCCATGGCGGTACGCCACTGAGTGAGTGAAATGGTGCCAGGCTCAAGTTCCCCTGGTACGTCTGCTTCCTGAATATCTCAAAGGCGGCTCAGGGTCGAACTGAGACCCCCGGCATAAAAGTCAGCCATGGCGGTACGCCACTGGACGGCGGTCAGGCGGCACGCAGCGCGGCGAGCAAGGCGGCAAGCGGTGGCAGGAAGTCTCCCAGGCGGGCATGAATGCGCAGGGCATCGGCGGCATCGTAGGTGTGGGACATGCGGTTGCGGGCTTCCAGCATTTCGAGCCACAGCGCTTCGTCGGCAATCCAGCCTTGTCCGAAGGCGAGTCTCAGGCTGGCCTTGGGTGAGCCGCGAAAGTCAGCCGTGGCGGTACGCCGCTGGATCGGGCTTTTCCGGCCACTGTCCCGGATAGAGCCTTTCCAGCGTTTCGCGCGCCGCTGCCGCGAGTATCGGCTGCAAGTCGGCGGCCAGCGATTCGGCTTCGCCGGGGTTGTCGTAGCGGTTGCCGCGGTGCTGCCATAGTTCCGCGAGTGCATCCGCCCGCGCGGCCAGCGCTGCGTCGACGACGGGCGCCCAATGGCTCGGCGATTCGCCTTCGGCCCAGTTGCCGCGGCCGCGGCCGAAGTGCGCGACGGCGAGGTAGCGCAGCAGCGCGGAGCGCAGCACCGGCGTCAGCGCTTCGGCGTGCCAGCCCACCCAGCTCTTGTCCGTGCCGCGCACGACGTTGAGGCCGCGGGCGATGCCGGCGGCGGCGAGCGCGCCCAGCACCGTGCCGGCCACGACGCCGCCGCCCAGCGTGAAGCCGCCGGTGGCGATGTCGTGCGCGAGGCCGGTCAGCGCGCCGCTGGCGACTGCGCCGATGAGGGCGGCGCGGCCTTCGTCGGTGCGATGGCGCCAGTCGAAACCCGTGGTCACGCGCTCGACGATCGTCTTGCCGGCGTCGCCGTGCAGGCTGTGCAGCGTCAGCAGGCTGTCCGTGCTGCTTTTCACTTCCTCGTCGAGCGCCCGCTGCAGCGCTTGCTGCGCGATGTCGAGGGGCGAGGAGTCGGCCTTGCCGACGCCGATCGCCGAGCCGAGCTGGCGCAGCGTGGACGCGCCGCCGCCGTCGTCCAGCGCGACGCGGGCGGTGGCGATGCGCGCGATGCTCGCCGCGAGCGTGCGCATGGCGTCGTCGAAGGTGGCCAGCCGCTGCGCGCCCCACGCCGCCCGCAAGTCGCGCATTTCCGCCTGCCGGTCGGCGGGCAGCGATTGTTCGATCTCGCGCCAGAGCGCGCCTTCCTGAACCCAGCAGCGCGCGAACGCGTCGAGCGGCAACACGGCGCGGACCAGCGGCCATTGCGCGAGGGCGTCCCGCCAGCGCTGCACTTCCTTCGCTTCGGCCGCCGCATCCGTCGGCGGCCCCATCTGGTTGAGCAGCACCAGCACGGGCTTTTCGACCCAGGCGAGCAGTTCCATTTCCGACGCCACGTACCCGGCGGTCACCGGCTCTTCCGCCGCATTCACCAGGTACAGCACGACGTCGGCGCGGTCGCGCACGTGGCGCAACACCTGCTGGCTGGCCCAGAAGGCGCGGTCGCGCCAGCGGTCCCACACGGCGCTCAGGAACCAGCCGAGCGGGCTGCCGCTTTGCCGCATGCGGCTGGCCAGGCGCACGCTGTCGCCGAAGCCGGGCGTGTCGGCGACGATCAGTTCCGCGCCGCCGGCCGAACGCAGCAGCACGTGTTCGTCGGTGAATTCGGTGACGTGCGGCGCGTCGCGCACTTCGCCCACGTCCTGCGCGAGCAGCGTGCGCGCCAGCGTCGTCTTGCCGACGTTGGTGTGCGATACCAGGGTGAGGGTGATCATCGCGGTCGCGATTATCCGGACGTCAGCGCCGCAGCGAGGGCGCGGCCGGCCTGTTCGGCGTCGGGATGTTCGAGGTCCATTGCGCAGCAGGGCAGTTGTTCGGCATCGGCGAAGCGCTGCCAGGCGAGGCGGCGCTCGGCCAGCCGTTCGGGGAAGGCGGCGAAGCGGCGGGCGAAGGCGGCTTCGTCGGCGATGATCGCCATGGCCGCCGGACCGCGCAGGCGGGCGATCAGGCGTCCGTGCGCTTCGGGTTCCGGCGTGGCGCCGAGATCGAACAACACCAGGCGCAGCGTGGTGCCGGGCTCGGCCGGCACGACCGCGGTTTCTTCATCTCCGTAGGCCACCGGTTCGGCGACGCTGAAGTCGAGATCCTCGCCCAGCACCGGCAGGAGCAGCGTGCGCAGATGCAACGCCGCCGGCGCGGAAATCGTCGTGCCGTGCGGGATCACCTGGACGCTCGCCCGCTGGCCGCGATACTCGCGCATCAACTGCTGGAAATACGGCTCGTCCCACGGCAGTTGCCAGCGTCGCGACAGACGCCAGCCGCGCCACGCGCTCCATAGCGCCAGCAGGATGCGCGGCGCGATGACGAACAGCGCCAGCATGGCGGCGTAGAGGTGTATCCACGGCGCGGCGTCGGCCGTGGCGACCGTGTCGGCGCTGATGCGCAGCGTTTCGAGCGCGGCTGCGTCGGGGATCGTGATGCCGGTGACGGCCGATGCCGGCGCCAGCAGCGTCGCGAGCAGCGCATGCACGGTCGATGCGTCGAGAAAGGTGCTTTGCCAGCCGGCGCGATAGTCGAGCACCAGGCCGCGCAGGTACATGCCGGCGACCATGCCGGCCGCCAGCGTTGCGGCGGCGAGGTGCAGGAACAGCGTCGTCCGGGTCGCGGCCAGCGGCGCCGCCAGCCGGGTCCAGTCGAGGGCAAATGCGCGCAGGGCGCCATGGCGCTGCCCGCGCGGCGGCTGACCGAGCCGGCGAACCAGGCGTCGCAGCCAGTCGTGCGGGGTTTCCGGGCGAGTGGCACGCCAGGCCAGCAGCAGGTAGATGCCGATGTTCCACGCCAGCAGGCCCCACAACGGCGGCGACAACAAATCGATGTGCTGCGCGCCGCCCATGGCGTCCGCCAGCATGCCGACGACGAGCCCGACGGCGACCGCCCACGGCCAGTGGCGAACGACGCCGGCGCCCGGCTCCATCCAGCGGCGGATATGGGGATCGCGCGGCGCCAGACGCTCCATCGCGTGGCGGGCGCGTTCCGCGACGAACTGCTCGGCCGGCGCGCCTTCCGCCAGCGTCTGGCGGGCAAGACGGCTCGCCCAGACGCCGTCTTCGCGCGTCCACAGCGGCGAATCCGGCGCCGCGGTCTCGAAAGCGCGCAGCATCAGCACCTGGCGGGCGGTTGTCTCGTGAATGGCGGGCGTGGTCATGGACCCTACTGTAGCGCCCCCGCGCCATTTGCCAACACCCGGTCAGGTTCGTGTCCGCAGCAAAAGTCAGCCGTGGCGGTACGCCACCAGGGCGTGATTCCCGCCGGGCCGGCGGGGGCGAGGGAGCTACAGCCGTTCGAAATCCGCCGCGACGAGATCGGCGGTATTCGCACTCAGCCCCGCTTCCTTGGCAAACCGCGGCCAATCGTCCACGGCTGCGCTTACGCGGCTTGGCGCGGCAGCAAAGTCGGCACCGCCGAACCGGACAAGCGCCCGCGCTTCTGGTTGCAGGCAGGGTGGCGGTTCCAGGCCTGAAAGCAGGTTTTATGCAGCTACCACGCGCACATCGAATTTGACATTGAGCCAGCCGCGAATCGCTCCGAAGATGGCGGCCAAGTTGTCCATGCTTGGATTACCTTTCGGAGAGAGCATTCGATGCAGGCTCTTGCTGGGCTTGCTAGTCAATTCGGCAAGGCTCTCGAAACCCACTGTCGCATTGACTAGGTCACGCAGAATCAGGCGCGCCGTATCCGCTTCGCCGCTAAGGAAAAGCGTCGCCGCCTCATCGAGTAGCGCCTTGGCGAAATCCGGATCGCGTTCAACGCGCGCGACAACGGTTTGTTTGAAATCACGGGTAAGCGTCATGTTCTCTTTCCTTTCCTGGAAGCCGCAAGTGCCTTCTTCCTCGCTTTGTATTCATCGTGCAAAGCAACGGCCTGGTCTATGGCTTTTTGCTGTCCCTTCTTGGTGCTTCCGCCGAACAAGATGATCAATGCGTCACCATCCTTTGCCAGGTAGATACGGTAGCCAGGCCCCCAATCGACCACATACTCGCCAATCCCGCGGAACCATTTGACGGCCGAGGTATTGCCGAGTTCGATGCGTGCCTTGGCGACCGCAATCTTTGCTGCTGCCTGCGAGTCCAAACCATCGAACCAAGTCTGGTATGGATTGCTGCCATCTTCACGAACGTACTCTTCAAGCTTGAGCATCATGGGCTTCATGGTAACCAATACGTTACCATTTGGCAAGGTCAGGGAGTTTGCCGTGAAGTTTCGCTGCGCGCCATTCCGCGCGCACATCGATGAGGCGCCGACGGACGAGATCCGCGATGCGACCAAAGGCAATTTCGTGCTGGCCGACCACGGCCGGGTTGACAGCATCTGCTGCTCACGCCGCCATGATGGTGACGCGAAAGTCAGCCGTGGCGGTACGCCACCAGGGCGTGATTCCCGCCGGGCCGGCGGGGGCGAGGGAGCTACAGCCGTTCGAAATCCGCCGCGACGAGATCGGCGGTATTCGCACTCAGCCCCGCTTCCTTTGCAAACCGCGGCCAATCGTCCACGGCGGCGCGCACGTCGGCGAGAAGGTCGCGTGGTCGCCGCACGCCGAAACGATTGGCCTCGACCAACAGGTCGGCAATGCCGATTTCGCTGAATTTTCCATTCACGCTCATCAGGTGCTGGTAGGTCCATTCGCCTTTGGGGTTGTGGGCGTGCGTGACGTCGTAGGCCGGGGCGAATTCCCATGCCTGGTCTTGCCTGAGCCGGAAGGCGAAGTTCTTGGAATGGTCGTCGCAGTTCTTCGCCATGACGTTGAAGGCCATGCGCCGGAAGGCCTGGCCGATGGCGTCGTCGCCCAGTTCGAGTCGGGCGATCGCCATGAAAAGCTGCGCGTAGGCGTGGGTGGCGCGCTGCTTGTAATCGAGATGGTCCATGGCGCACAGCGTCTGGAGATGATGCTTGACGGTCTGGCCGGCGGTGATGTCGCGGTCGAAGCGGCGCGTCATGAAATGGGCGCGGCCGTTCTCTTCGAGCAGGCGGCAGGGCGACATGTCAATGCCGGCCGCGGTGGCCATCAGATGGTAGGCGTATTCGATGCGCCCGTAGTCGGCGCCGCCGCCGAGTTCCGCATCCTGGCCGACGCCGTCGAACTTGAGCAGCCAGTGCTCGAAGCCGGGCGCGGCGTCGAACTGGCCGCTGCGCACTTCGTTTGTCGCCGGGTTCCAGGCGATCACGGCCTTGGCGCGCGCGCCGCCGGCGGAGGTGCCGACGCGGATGATGTTGGCCAGCGCGGCCTGTGCCTGCGGGTCGCCCGACAGGTCGCCATGGACAACCTGACGCGCCGCTTCGACGAGCACCTTCATTTGCAGCGGCTCCGCGCTTTCGCGGTGCGCGCCGCGCGCCGGCCTGAATTCGAGCGCGCCCATGCCGCGCTTGCCCATGTAGGCCAGGCGATCCAGCGCGGTGACGGCGCGCTTCTCGATACCATGCGCGGCCATCCAGGCGTCGATCAACGCGTTGCCGAAGTCGTCCGGCAGCGCATCGGCGAGGAGTCCGGGCAAGCCCTTGTAGCTGGGCTCGGGAAGGTTCGGAAAGGCGAAGCTGGCGCGCGTGTCGCCCAGCGGCATCTGCAGCGGCGCCAGTTCGATGCCGGTGCGGCGCCAGTCGGGATCGTAGGCAAACACATAACAGCCGAGGCGCGGGTCGGGGGCGGCGGCGCCGACGCGCTGGTCCCAGATGCGGACTTCGATGACGGGCGTATCCATCAGTCCGGCTTCCGGGACGAGCGCGGCCGGCGCACGCGGCGAGGCGCTTTGGATTGGCGGAGCAGGGCGAGGGGATCGACCGAAGCCTCCGGCGCCAGCGCGTCGAGACCGTCGAGGCTGTCGAGCGCCTTGAGCACCCGCAGCAGGGATTCGACGGTCGAACCGCGGCCGGTTTCCAGGTTGCGCAAGGCCTTTTCCGAAAGGCCGGCCTTTTCCGCCGTCGTGCGCTGATCGAGGTTGCGAGACAAGCGCAGACGCCGCAGGCGCTCACCTAGCGCAAGCTGGAGTTCTTCAGGGGTAAGGAATGCAAGCGATGCCATGCGCACAATTATGCCGGTAATACTCATAACGCGCAATTAACCGGCATAAAAAAACCGGTAGCGCGATAGTAAAAGTCAGCCGTGGCGATACGCCACTAGGAGGGCATGATTTCCGCGAAGCTGACGATGGCGGGGTAGTCGCCGGTGTCCTTTTCGGGCAACCGGGTATCCGGCCGGCGCACGGCAACGAGATGGCGGATGCCGTAGTCGCGCCCGGAGTCGAGCACGGGCAGGCTGTCGTCGACCAGCAGACTGCGTTGCGGGTCGAAAGGTTCGCATTCCTGCAGGCGATGCCAGAAGGCATGCTCTTCTTTCGCGTGGCCGAGTTCGTGCGAGGTGATGACGGCATCGAAATGCGGCCGCAGGCCGGTCTTCGCCATCTTGAGCGTGACGCTCTTGTGGTGGGCGTTGGTGACCAGCACCACGCGCTTGCCGGCATGGCGCACGGCGGCGAGAAACTCGACGACGCTGGGATGGACGGCGATCAGGTTCGCGACCTCGTACTTGAGGCGCATGATGTCCAGCTCCAGTTCGGTCTCCCAGAAGTCGACCGAGTACCACTCCAGGGAACCAGCGCGGGCGTGGTAGCGGGCGATGAGTTCTTCGCGCGCGGCGTCGTGCGCCATCCCCTTGATCTCGGCGTAGCGCTTGGGCACGTGCGTCTGCCAGAAATGATTGTCGAAGTGAAGATCGAGCAGCGTGCCGTCCATGTCGAGCAGGACGGTATCGACGGCGCGCCAGTCGATGTCAGGGCTTGATGTAGGCAAAATGTTCCCTGTACTGGAGCCTGGCGATTTCGGCGACGCCCGATGGAACGACCTTGGCGTCGGGGTCCAGCCGGGCCGGGTCGATCCTGCGCGAGCGCAGGGTGACGTTGCAGACGCGGAATTCGACATCCCTCAATGCCAGGTCGGAGATCGGTATCTGATAGTCCAGCCCGTTCTTGTCCTTGGCGCCGTCGAGAAGGAAGTCGATGCCCGGCCCGAGTGCGACGACGACGATCTTCGCGCCGGGGTCGGTCTCAAGATGGTTGGCGATGTTGCGCAGGCCGCGGCTGGCTTGTGCGAAACCTTCGCTGAACTGGTAGACGACCTTGACGGGCTCGTCGGCGAGGGCGGTTCCGGCCACGAACAGCAATGAAAGCGCCAGCCGGCGCAATAGGCGGGAAAGGTTCACGGCGAATCTCCTCTCTGTCGGTTGGTAAAGCCGCCTCTGACGTGCGGTCTTCGCCAGAATAACGGAGTTAGCGACCCTTGAAAACGGGACGCCGCTTGGCGGCAAAGGCGTCGAGGCCTTCGGCGTAGTCTTCGCTGGCGAGGAAATCGAAGGAGGCGCGCTTTTCCTCGTCGGAAAGCGGCCGGCCGTCGCGCAGGCGCGCGATCCATCGCTTGTGCGCCCGCGCCGCCAGCGGTGCGCCGTCGGCGATGCGCTGCGCGGTGGCGAAGGCTTCGTGCCCGACCGACTCGTCCGGTACGACGCGCGTCAGCAGGCCCTTTTCATAGGCTTCCTTTGCCGTCAGGAGACGGCCTTCGAGCAGGATCTCCTTCGTGACGGCGGGCCCCGCGAGATCGAGTAATCCGGCCAGCTCGCCGGGGTACATGGAGAAGCCGAGCTTGTTGATCGGCGCGCCGAATTTCGCGGACTCCCCCGCGATGCGCAGGTCGCAGGCGCACGCGATTTCCAGCCCGCCGCCGACGCAGGGGCCGAGGATCATGGCGACGGTGGGATGCCGGCAAGTTTCGACGGCCTTGAGCGCCGCGCCGACGGCATCGTGGTAGGCGACCGCCTTGTCGACTGTGGCGCGCTCGGTGCGGAATTCGTCGAGATCGCCACCGGCGGCGAAAGCGTTGCCTTCACCGCGAACGACGACGACACGAAGCCCGTCGTCGCGGTCGAGTTCGGCCATGACCGTCGCGAGGCGCCGCCACATGGCGGCATCGATGGCGTTGAGTTTGCCGGGATTGAAAAGCGAAACGGTGGCCAGGCCACCGTTTCGTTCAAGCAGGACGTCGCCTGACAAGTTACTGCCGTGTTCAGTGCAGACGGGTTACGCCCATCAGCTTGAGCACGTACTTCTCGTAGACCGGCTCGGTGTTGCCCTTCTTCATCTTGCGGATGAAGTACTTCTCGAAACCGACCTTCGCCAGGTGCACCCACTTGCCCTTCTTGAACCAGCTGACGTTGCGCGGCGGGATCTGCGGAATGGCGACGAAGGCGGCGCCGTTGTCGCCGAAGTCGGCGAGGCAGACGGCGTTCCAGGTGGCCTTTTGGTCCGGTTCCTTGCCGGCGATGGCCAGGCGGATGTTATGGACTGTCGCGGTGACCATGGACTCGATCATGTAGCCGGTCTTGGGTGTGCCGGTCGGTACCGGCGTGGCCTCGACGGGCGGAATGGCGACGCAGACGCCGATCGAATAGATATTGTGGTACTTCGGATTGCGCTGGAACTGGTCGATCAGGATAAAGCCGCGCGGATTGGTCAGGCCCTCGATGCCGAACACGGCATCGACGCCCTTGAAGGCGGGCAGCATCATCGAGTACTTGAAGGACAGCTCGTGCTCCTTCTTCACGCTGCCGTCGTCGTTGAGCTCGGTGACGAACATTTTGCCCGCTTCGACCTTGCTCACCTTGGCGTTGCAGATCCACTTGATGTGCTTGTCGCGCAGGGTCGATTCCATCATGCCCTTCGAGTCGCCGACGCCGCCCAGGCCGAGATGGCCGATGTAGGGCTCGGCGGTGACGAAAGTCATCGGCACCTTGCTGCGGATCTTGCGCCGGCGCAGATCGGTATCCATGATCATGGCGAATTCGTAGGCCGGGCCGTAGCAGGAAGCGCCTTGCACCGCGCCGACGACGATGTGCCCCGGGTCCTTGACGAACTCGGTCCAGGCGTGGGACGCCTTTTCGGCGTGATTGACCGTGCAGATTGAATTGGTGTGATGTTCCGGGCCGGCGCCTTCAACCTCGTCGAAGGCAAGCTTCGGTCCGGTCGAGATGATCAGGTAGTCATAGTCGACAATGCTTCCATCGATCAACTCGACCTGGTTCTTCTCCGGATGCACGCGCTTGGCGGCCTTGGCGATCAGCTTGATCCCTTTCTTCTCAAGATAGGGCGCCATATCGAACGAGATGTCTTCGCGGCTGCGCCAATTGACGGCAAGCCATGGGTTGGAAGGCGTGAACTGGAAATAGGGATATTCCGAAATGACGGTAACGCTGTCGCCGGAGCTCAATTGCTCCCGCATATCGTAAGCGGCGTTAAGGCCGCCAATGCCGGCACCCATGACTACGACGTGGGCCATGTCTGTCTCCTAGAGTGGGGGGGGGTTGTGTGATGTATTACCAGATGAACAGCTTGTCGATCGCGCCGATGCCTTCATCGACGGTTCGCTGCAAGTCTTCCGGGCAGTCGTCCTGGTCGAGTACCAAACCAGTGTATACGGAAAGCGATTTCAACGCGCAGGCGATCTTCGCAACCTCGGCGGCGGCATCTTCGCTGATCTTGACGCCGCGCTGCAGCTGCCATTGCTGTGGTTTCTTCGACATGTCTCCTCCTCCCGAGAGTTGATGAAAGAACCGATTCTCCCACCAATTTCGAAAAAATACCATACCAGAAGCAAGGGAGTCTGGAAATCGTGGTTCCAGATCAGCGGGAAGTATGAAGTTTTGCCAATGCGGCGCGACCGGACAGAATGTGACGATGCATCAGGTCGGCAGCGTCATTCGGCCGTTTTTGCTGCACAGCAGCAAGGATGTCGCGGTGCTCGGCCAGCGACTGGCGAAGCCGGCCAGCAAGATTAAGCGAGTCGCGCCGTGTCAGTTTGATGAATTTGCGCGTTTCCTCGATCAACTGTTTCAACCACCTGTTGTCGGCAAGTTCCTGCAATGCGTCATGGAATCGTTGGTTGGCTTCGAAGAAATGATCTGCGTCGTTGTCGGCGGCATAACGTTCGAGGTCGGCGTGGATTTCACCAAGGCGGGCAAGATCGGCCGCGTCCGCTTTCTCGGTCGCTTCCAGGGCGCAACGGCTCTCCAGCAGGGCCATCACGGGGAAAATCTCGTCGAGATCTTGTTCCGATAATTCAGTAACATAACAACCGCGCCGGGGTTTGAGCGTGACCAGCCCTTCGGAGGCCAGCACCTTGAGCGCCTCACGCAGGGGGGTGCGCGAAATGCCGTACTCGGCCGTAATTGCCTGTTCGTCTATCCATGCCCCCGGCGCGAGGTCGTGCGCATAGATGCGGGAGCGCAGCTGTTCCGCGACCTGCTCGTAAAGGGCGGGGGCCGAAAGCTGGCGACGGCTGTGCTGGTTGTCTACTTCTCTTGCATTCATAATTATGGATACAGTATTATGGTTGCCGGTCGGATGTCAAGACCAATCAACAGCCATAATTCCGGCAACGACCGGATGGAGCGGAGTGATGAGCAAGTACCCCAACGTGAATGTGCCCGGTGTCGATGCGTGGGTGAAGGCTGCCGCCAAGGCAGCGCCCGAAGGCGACGTGGCGAAGCTGAACTGGCAGACGCCCGAGGGCCTGACGGTCAAGGCGCTCTATACGAAGGCTGATACGGCGAACCTGCCCTATGCCGACACGCTGCCCGGCTTCGAGCCCTATCTGCGCGGCCCGCAGCCGACCATGTACGCGGCGCGGCCGTGGACGATCCGCCAGTACGCCGGCTTTTCGACCGCCGAAGAATCGAACGCCTTCTACCGCAAGGCGCTGGCCGCCGGCGCGCAGGGCGTCTCGGTCGCCTTCGACCTCGCCACCCATCGCGGCTACGATTCGGACCATCCGCGCGTGGTCGGCGATGTCGGCAAGGCCGGCGTGGCGATCGACTCGGTCGAGGACATGAAGATCCTGTTCGACGGCATCCCCCTCGACAAGGTGTCGGTGTCGATGACCATGAACGGCGCCGTGCTGCCGATCCTGGCCGGCTACGTGGTGGCGGCGGAAGAGCAGGGCGTCTCGCAGGATCAGCTGAGCGGCACCATCCAGAACGACATCCTCAAGGAGTTCATGGTCCGCAACACCTACATCTACCCGCCCGAGCCGTCGATGCGCATCGTCTCCGACATCATCGGTTACACGGCGCAGAACATGCCGAAGTTCAACTCGATTTCGATCTCGGGTTACCACATACAAGAGGCCGGCGCGACGCAGGCGCTGGAGCTGGCCTTCACGCTGGCCGACGGCATGGAGTACGTGCGCACGGCGATGAAGAGCGGCCTCGACGTCGATGCCTTTGCCGGCCGCCTGTCGTTCTTCTTCGGCATCGGCATGAATTTCTATCTGGAAGTGGCCAAGCTGCGCGCCGCGCGCCTCCTGTGGTGGCGGATCATGAAGGAGTTCGGCGCCAAGAACCCCAAGTCGCTGATGCTGCGCACGCACTGCCAGACCTCCGGCTGGTCGCTCACTGAGCAGGACCCCTACAACAACGTCGTGCGTACCACCATCGAAGCCATGGCGGCGGTGTTCGGCGGCACACAATCGCTGCACACCAACGCCTTCGATGAAGCCATCGCGCTGCCGACTGAATTCTCGGCGCGCATCGCCCGCAACACGCAGATTCTGATCCAGGAAGAAACGCACATCTGCAACGTCATCGATCCCTGGGCCGGCAGCTACATGATGGAGAAGCTGACCCAGGACATGGCCGATGCCGCCTGGGCCACAATCCAGGAAGTCGAAAAGATGGGCGGCATGACCCACGCTGTCGACACCGGTTGGGCCAAGCTGCAGATCGAGAAGTGCGCCGCCGAGAAGCAGGCGCGCATCGATTCGAATCAGGACGTCATCGTCGGCGTCAACAAGTACAAGCTGAAGGAAGAGGCGCACGTCGATATCCTGGAAGTGGATAATCACGCGGTCCGCGATTCGCAGATTGCCCGCTTGCAGAAGATTCGCGGTAGCCGCGACAAGGCCAAGGTTGCTGCCGCGCTGGCGGCGCTGACCGAGGCAGCGAAAGCGGGCACGGGCAACATGCTCGACCTGGCGATCAAGGCCACGCGTCTGCGCGCCACGGTCGGCGAGATTTCGGATGCGCTGGAAGCGGTATATGGCCGGCATCGCGCCAGCCATCAGACCGTCAGTGGCGTCTATCGCGGCGCCTTCGGTGAAGGGGAGAACATGAAGTCCTTGCTGGAACAGGTCGAAACCTTCCTCGCCCACGAGGGCCGGCGGCCGCGCATCATGGTCGCCAAGCTGGGCCAGGACGGCCACGACCGAGGCGCCAAGGTGGTGGCGACGGCCTTCGCCGACCTCGGCTTCGACGTCGATGTCGGCCCGCTGTTCCAGACACCGGAAGAAGCCGCCCGTCAGGCGATCGAAAACGACGTGCACGCCATCGGCATCTCGACGCTCGCCGCCGGTCACAAGACGCTGGTGCCGCAACTGATCGCGGCGTTGAAGGCACAGGGTGCCAACGACATCGTCGTCTTCGTCGGCGGCGTGGTGCCGGCGCAGGACTACGAGTTCCTCGAAAAAGCCGGTGCCGCCGGCATCTTCGGGCCGGGTACGCCGATTCCCGACGCCGCGCACAAGGTGCTGCGCGCCATTGCCGCCCGCCACGCCAATCGCACGGCCTGAGGTGGCGTGTCGCCATGACTGACCAGCCCGAAGGGCGCAGGACGTTGCGAAGCAACGGTCCCGAGCAAAGCGAGGGATGGGGCACCGCCCCCCACTTTTCGCTGACAGCGGAAGATGGCGAGCTTGCCGACGGCGTGCGCGCCGGGGCGCGCCGCGCGCTCGCCAAGGCCATCACACTCGTCGAGTCGATCAAGCCCGAGCATCAGGTGCGCGCAGCAGCGCTGCTCGATCATCTGTTGCCGCACACCGGCAACGCCATCCGCCTCGGCATCACCGGCGTGCCCGGTGTCGGCAAGTCGACCTTCATCGAGGCGCTCGGACTCGACCTGATCGCCCAGGGGCACCGTGTTGCGGTACTGGCCATCGACCCCTCGTCGTCGGTGACGGGTGGCTCGATACTGGGCGACAAGACGCGCATGGAGCAACTTTCGATGCGCGACGAAGCCTTCATCCGCCCGTCGCCCTCGTCGGGTTCGCTGGGCGGCGTCGCGGAAAAGACGCGCGAGGCGATGCTGCTCTGCGAAGCGGCCGGCTTCGACGTGATCATCGTCGAAACCGTCGGCGTCGGCCAGAGCGAGACGACCGTGGCCGGCATGACCGATTGTTTCGTGCTGCTGCAACTGCACAATGCCGGTGATGACCTGCAGGCGATCAAGAAGGGCGTCGTCGAACTGGCCGATATCGTCGTCTACAACAAGGCCGACATCGATGCGGTCGCGGCGGAACGCGCCGCCGCGCAGATGCGCAGCGCGCTGGCCATGCTGCGGCCCGCGTCGGCCAACTGGAAGCCGCCGGTGCTGAGCGTCAGCGCCACGCGGCGTACCGCCATGGCTGACTTTTGGGCCACGGTGGAGCAACATCGCCGCACTTTGACCGAATCCGGTGAATTGGTCGCCAAACGCCGCCATCAGGCTCAGGCCTGGATGTGGCAACTGATCGACTCGGGTTTGCGCCATCGCTTTCGCGAGCATCCTGGCGTTGCGGCCGCCCTGCCGGACTTGAGCCAGGCGGTGGAGTCAGGCGCCACGACTCCCGCGGTCGCGGCGCACCGGCTGCTGAATCTGCTGAACCGATATTTCTGAGGAGACATAGTATGGCCCCCACGCTCACTTTGTGCGGCATAGCCGCATCCCGCTTCGCGGGACCAGCCTACGGCTGTCCTTCGGCCTGCAGCCTTGTGTTCGCTGCCCCCACGGGGGGCGATGCCTCCTTCGGGACGGCCCGTCAGGAGGCATAACGTGCACGACATCATCCAGCAACTCGACGACAAGCGCGCGGCGGCAGGTCTCGGCGGCGGCCAGAAGCGCATCGATGCGCAGCACAAGAAGGGCAAGCTGACCGCCCGCGAACGCATCGAACTGCTGCTCGACGAAGGGACCTTCGAAGAGTGGGACATGTTCAAGGAACACCGCTGCGTCGACTTCGGCATGGCCGAGCAGAAGGTGCCCGGCGATGGCGTGGTGACCGGCTACGGCACCATCAACGGCCGCATGGTGTTCGTCTTCTCGCAGGATTTCACGGTGTTCGGCGGCGCGCTCTCGGAAGCCCACGCCGAGAAGATCTGCAAGATCATGGACAAGGCGATGCAGGTCGGTGCGCCGGTGATCGGGCTGAACGACTCGGGCGGTGCGCGCATCCAGGAGGGCGTCGCGGCGCTGGGTGGGTATGCCGAAGTGTTCCAGCGCAACGTGATGGCCTCGGGCGTTGTACCGCAGATATCGATGATCATGGGGCCCTGCGCCGGAGGTGCCGTGTATTCGCCGGCGATGACCGACTTCATATTCATGGTCAAGGACAGCTCGTACATGTTCGTCACCGGCCCGGAGGTGGTGAAGACAGTGACGCACGAGGAGGTGACAGCCGAGGAACTTGGCGGCGCCGTGACGCACACCAGCAAATCCGGCGTCGCGGACCTGGCCTTCGAGAACGACGTCGATGCGCTGCTGATGCTGCGCCGCTTCTTCAACTACCTGCCGTTGAACAACAAGGAGAAGCCGCCGATTCGGCCGACGCAGGACCCGGCCGATCGCCTCGACATGTCGCTGGACACACTGGTGCCGGACAATGCGAACAAGCCCTACGACATCAAGGAACTGATCTTCAAGACGGTCGATGACGGCGACTTCTTCGAGATCCAGCCCGATCACGCCAGGAACATCGTTGTCGGCTTTGCCCGCATGGAAGGCCAGACCGTCGGCATCGTCGCCAACCAGCCGATGGTGCTCGCGGGATGCCTGGACATCAAGTCGGCGATCAAGGGTGGCCGCTTCGTGCGCTTTTGCGATGCCTTCAACATCCCCATCATCACCTTCGTCGATGTGCCCGGCTTCATGCCCGGCACCTCCCAGGAGTACGGCGGCATCATCAAGCACGGCGCGAAGCTGCTCTACGCCTACGCCGAATGCACCGTGCCGAAGATCACTCTCATCACCCGCAAGGCCTACGGCGGCGCCTACGATGTGATGGCGTCCAAGCATTTGCGCGGCGACGTGAATTTCGCTTGGCCGTCGGCGGAAATTGCGGTGATGGGCCCGAAAGGCGCGGTCGAAATCATCTTCCGCGAGGAAAAGGGCGATCCGGAAAAGGTGGCTGCGCGCGAAGCCGAGTACAAGGCCAAGTTCGCCAATCCCTTCGTGGCCGGGGCGCGCGGCTTCATCGACGACGTCATCCAGCCGCATGAAACGCGCAAGCGCATCTGCCGCTCGCTAGTGATGCTGAGAAACAAGGCCATAACGAATCCGTGGCGCAAGCACGGCAACATCCCGCTCTGAGGATAGAAAATGTTCAAGAAAATCCTGATTGCCAACCGGGGCGAGATCGCCTGTCGCGTCATCAAGACCGCCCGCAGGATGGGCATCAATACGGTCGCCGTCTATTCCGAAGCCGACAAGGACGCCATGCATGTCGAGATGGCCGACGAAGCCGTCTGCATCGGCCCGGCGCCGGCCAGGGAGTCCTATCTGGTTGCCGAAAAAATCATCGCCGCCTGCAAGCAGACCGGCGCCGAAGCGGTGCATCCCGGCTACGGCTTCCTGTCGGAAAACGAAGCGTTCTCGCGCACCTTGGAAGAACAAGGCATCGTCTTCATCGGCCCGAAGTACCGTTCGGTAGCCGCCATGGGCGACAAGATCGCCTCCAAGAAGCTGGCGCTCGAAGCCAGGGTCAATGTGATCCCAGGCTACAACGATGCCATCGGCACGCCGGAAGAGGCCGTCGAGATCGCCAGGGGCATCGGCTATCCGGTGATGATCAAGGCTTCGGCCGGCGGTGGCGGCAAAGGTCTGCGCGTCGCTTTCAACGACCAGGAGGCGCACGAAGGTTTCGCCTCCTGCAAGACCGAGGCGAAGAACGCCTTCGGCGACGACCGCATCTTCATCGAGAAATACGTCGAACAGCCGCGGCACATCGAAATCCAGCTGATCGGCGACGCCCATGGCAATTGCGTCTATCTCCACGAGCGCGAGTGCTCGATCCAGCGCCGCCACCAGAAAGTGATCGAAGAAGCGCCGTCGCCATTCCTCGACGCAGCGACGCGCAAGGCCATGGGCGAACAGGCCGTGGCACTGGCGAAGGCGGTCAACTACCAGTCGGCCGGAACGGTCGAGTTCGTGGTCGGCGGCAAGGACAAGAGCTTCTACTTTCTGGAGATGAACACCCGGCTCCAGGTCGAGCACCCGGTCACCGAGTGCATTACCGGCCTCGATCTGGTGGAACTGATGATCCGCGTTGCCGCTGGCGAGAAGCTGCCCTTCGCCCAGGAGGACGTCAAGCTCAACGGCTGGGCGATGGAATGCCGGATCAACGCCGAGGACCCCTTCCGCAATTTCCTGCCCTCGACCGGTCGGCTGGTCAAGTTTGGCCCGCCCGCCACCACCATGGAGGCGGCCCGGCCGATGCCCGGTGCCGGCGGCGTGCGTGTCGATACCGGCGTCTACGAAGGCGGTGAGATATCGATGTTCTACGATTCGATGATTGCCAAGCTCATTGTGCACGGCGCGACGCGTCCGCAGGCCGTCGCCCGCATGCGCGACGCGCTGAACGCCTTCGTCATTCGCGGCGTGGCCAGCAACATCGCCTTCCAGTCGGCGCTGATGAAACACCCGCGTTTCGTCTCGGGCGACTTCGATACCGGCCTGATCGGCGAGGAATATCCGAAGGGTTTCAACGCTGCCGATGTCGTGCATGACGATCCGGTGATGCTGATTTGCGTGGTGGCGGCCGTGCAGCGGCAGTATCTGGCCCGCAACAGCACCATCAGCGGCCAGATGCCGGGCCACGAGTACCGGGTCAGCGAGGATTTCGTCGTGCTGATGGGCGAAGGCCAGCACGGGGTACGGGTGGTGCCGGCGGATGGTGGCTGGGATATCACCTTCGCCGGCAGGGAGCACGCGGTGCGTTCCGACTGGCAGTTTGGACAGATCCTGTACCGCGGCACGTTCGATGGCGAGCCGTTTTGCATGCAGGTGGAACGCATCGGACTCAAGTTCCGCTTGTTCCACTGGGGTACGCAGGCCGATGCGATGGTGATGAGTGCCCGCGCCGCCGAACTTCAGGCGCTGATGCCTGCCAAGGTACCACCGGACATGTCGAAGTTCCTGCTCTCGCCGATGCCTGGGCTGCTGACGCAGATCGCGGTCGTGCCGGGACAGGAGGTCAAGGCAGGGGAGGTGCTGGCCAAGATCGAGGCCATGAAAATGGAAAACGTCCTTAAGGCCGAGCGGGACTGCGTGGTTGAGAAGCTGTTGGCCAGTTCCGGGGCGTCCCTGGCAGTCGACCAGCCGATCATCGCTTTCCGGTAGGCTCCCCGATACTCGGGGCGGGGTAGTGGTCATGTTGCGTAAATAGTGGATAATCTTGGGGCAAGCGTCCCGGACAACCACCATCATGGCCTTGAAACAGCCACCGACAAGCCCTGATCAGCGTAGTCGCGCGAGCCGCAAGCCGGGCTCGGCACCGCCGTTGGCCAGCAACGGCAAACGGCCGGCGGCGCACGGCTTGAGCACGATCGAGCTGCTGGCGAAGATTAATGCGCTCGACTGGGATCCGACCGTCGTGCCGTCGGCGGAATCGACGGCGGCCGAGGGCGCTGCGTCCCAATCAACGTCCTTGCAGTACTGGCGATGGACCTGGCTGATGGCAGGCGCCGGGGCTTTACTTTTCGCGCTTGCGATCGGGCTTTATTTCGCGTTTTCACCCCTCACGCCGAATGGCGCCACCGTCCGGACGACAGGAGTGAAGACTCCGGCGACGATACCGGCATCGTCGCCGATCGAGCAATCCGGCGTACCGCAGTCGTCAGGCGGGGCGGATGGCGAGGCGTCGATGGCGCCAGCCGCGGTACATGCGGAGACTGCTGACAAGCCGGTTGTCCAGGAGGTTGACGAGAAAGCGCAGCGTCGGGCGGACAGGCAGCGCCGCGCCCGCGCCGCTGCCGCGGCAAAGCGTGAGCGCGAGCAGCTCCAGGCGGAAGAAGCGCGGTTGCTTGCGGAACGCAAGGCCGCGGAGACGGCCGCCGCAGCGGTGCGCGCGAAGGCCGCTCAACCGAAACCCCCGGCATCACCACGTGAGTTGTGTGCTGGCGAGACCAACATCTTTTCTCGCGGGATTTGCGAATCGCGAGCCTGCGCAAAACCGGAGTGGAGCAGCCATCCGTTCTGCGTCAAACGGCTCCAGGAACAGTTGCGTCCTTTTGGTGCCGGCGCCTGATATGCTGGTGGCCATTCGGTTTCAGGTGGAGCACCCTTATGCGTCTCGACAACGAACAGGAAAGCGCCAACGTCGAGGATAGGCGCGGCCGGGGGCCGATGCGGGCCGGCAGCGTGGGTATTGGCACCATCGTGTTGGCTTTGGTGGCCAGCTATTTTTTTGGTCTCGATCCGGCAACCGTAATCGGTGTAGCCACACAGATGTCTGGAGGGGGGCAAGTCGCGCAGATGCCGGCGGGTCGTCCCCCGGCGGTTGATGAGTCGGCACGTTTCGTCAGCAAGGTGCTCGGTTCGACGGAGCGTACCTGGCAGGCCCAATTCCAGCGCGCAGGCCGACAGTACGTCGATCCGAAGCTGGTGCTCTTTTCGGGCGCCACGTCGACGGCTTGCGGAACCGGGCAATCCGCGATGGGACCGTTCTACTGTCCCTTGGACAGCAAGGTGTACATCGATCTGGTGTTCTTCCAGGAAATGAAAAACCGCTTTCGGGTGTCGGGGGACTTTGCCCAGGCGTATGTGATTGCTCACGAAGTCGGGCACCACGTTCAGCATTTGCTCGGCATTTCCGACAAAGTGCACGCCGCGCAGCAGGCGGCACGCAACGAGGCGCAGGCGAATGCGTTGTCGGTCCAACTGGAATTGCAGGCGGATTGTCTCGCCGGCGTTTGGGCGGCGCAAGCAAACGATGCGCGGCAGATACTGGAGTCGGGAGACGTCGAGGAAGCGCTCGCCGCGGCTTCGGCGATCGGCGATGACCGGCTACAAAAACAAAGCCGGGGTTATGTGGTACCCGATGCCTTCACGCACGGTACTTCGGCGCAACGCATGCACTGGTTCAATCGCGGCATTGAAAGCGGCGACATGGGACAGTGCAATACCTTCCAGTCGGCCCGACTGTAGTCAGCCAAGCGCTGCGATCACCTCCCGCGGCGCCTGCACCAGTTCGATCAGCACGCCTTCGCCGGCGATAGGGAATTCAACGCTGGCCTTGGGATGCAGAAAGGCGATGTCGTAGCCGGCGGCTCCCTGGCGGATTCCACC
Source organism: Gammaproteobacteria bacterium (assembly GCA_018819515.1). Classification (GTDB taxonomy): domain Bacteria; phylum Pseudomonadota; class Gammaproteobacteria; order Burkholderiales; family Rhodocyclaceae; genus Fen-999. The sequence continues at coordinate 4,004 of JAHJPX010000007.1, read as the reverse complement.
AGGCGCGAAGCGCACGCCATGGGCCGTCAGCCATTCCACCGCCTTCGGCAGATCGTCGACCCACAGTCCGACGTGATTGAGCGGGGTGGCATGTACTGCCGGCTTCTTGTCCGGATCGATCGGTTGCATCAAGTCGACTTCGACCTTGAACGGACCCTCGCCAATGGCGCAGATGTCCTCGTCCACGTTTTCGCGTTCGGACACGAAGTTGCCGGTGACCGGCAGGCCGAGCATGTCGACCCAAAGCGCACGCATGCGCGTCCTGTCCGTCCCGCCGATGGCGATCTGCTGAACACCCAGGATCCTGAATGGCCTGCTTTGCATGCGCTTATCCCCCGACACGTTGGTAATATTGTAAGGCGTCGATATACTTGAAATGATGCGTATTCCAAGATTGAACGTGTTGTCAAAGTGGCGGCAGTGCATGGCAGTTGCGCTCGCTTCTGGCCTCACATCGCTCGCTCTCGCGCAGGATGCGCCCCCCTTGCGCATCGGTATACATCCCTTTGCCAGTACGCTGGCGCTTGTCAGCGCGCACAAGCCGCTCCAGCAGTACCTCGCCAAAGAACTTGGCCGTCCGGTGGAGTTCTATACGGCGCCGAATTTTGAGACGTACGTCGAGACGCTGATGGCCGGCGGCTACGATATTGCCATCAGCCCGCCGCATTTTGCGGTACTGGCGATGGAGGCCCAGTACGTACCGCTGGTTCGCTACCGCAGCCGGCTGGAGCCGATCCTGGCCGTTCGGAAGGGTGACAATTTCCGCCAGGCCAGGGACTTTCGCGGCAAGCGGATCGCGATGGCCGACAGAACTGCCATTATTCGTATTGCCGCCGTCAAGTGGCTCGCCGATCACGGACTTCAGCGCGGCCGCGACTACCAGATCGTCGAGCGGCCGACCCATGGCGCGTCTGTGGCGGCCGCCACGATGGGCGAGGCGGACGCCGGGCTGATCACCGCGGAGGCGCTGAGACTGTTGCCGGCAGATATACAGGCCGAAATAAGGGTCGTCCATACCGGCGTGAAGCTGCCGCACTTGTTCACGCTTGTCCACCGTCGGCTCGGCGATGCCGAGATCGCGCGCCTGAAAATGGCCTTGCTTGCATTTCCCGGCACCGAGCAAGGCGCGCGGTTCATGGAAAGCAAGGCATACAAGGGCTATGAAGAAATCGTGCCCGAGGATCTGCGCGCCCTGAAACCGTATGTCGACTTGTACCGCGCGATGAGCGCAACGCAATAGCAACGCCAGCCTCGCTTTCGATGCCGATCACTTTTCATCATTCGCTTCGCGTCAAGCTGCTGTTCTTCAGCGTCCTGATCGAGGCGATCATGTTGTCAATCCTGGTCGGCAACAGTGTGCGCCTGATCCGCGAGCATCTGGTGCGTCAGGCCGAGGTTCGCGTTCAGGCGGTCGAGCTTGCCTACAAGACCGCCCTCGCGGTGCCGCTCGCTTCCCGCGACTACCCGACTCTGCGGGACATCATCGAGGACTGGCAGCGCGCCGAGGATATCCGCTACCTGGCGGTCACCGACAACCAGGGGCAGATTCTCGTGTCGGTGGGATGGAATAGCGACGTTCCGCTTCCCACTCCGACGCGGATCGGCGCCGACGGCGACGTCATTCACGTGGCCTTCACGGTGGAGTATCAGGGGGTGCCCTATGGACGAGCGCATTACGGTCTGTCATCGTCCTTCCTGGAAGACGCCAGAAGCACCCTGTTCAAACAGAGCGTGACCATCGCCGTGCTGGAGATCACGCTCGCCTTCCTGCTTCTGCTGGCCACGGGCTACTGGCTGACACGCGATTTCGCGGCGCTGGCCGACGCCAGCGCGAGGATCGCCGACGGCGACCTCGACGTGCGGGTGCCGATACACGGCGACGACGAAGTGACCGCAGTCAGCCGCAGCTTCAACGCCATGGCAGCCGCGGTCAAGGCTCGCGTCGGCGATCTGGCCGAGAGCGAGCAGCGTTTCCGGGCGATCGCCGATTTCACCTACGCGTGGGAAAACTGGTTCGGGCCCGATGGGCGCTTGAGTTGGGTCAATCCGGCGGTCGAACGACTGACGGGATACACGGTTCGCGACTGCATGGCGATGGAGGACTTCCCCTTGCAACTGGTGCATCCTGCCGACCGCGAGCTCGTGCGCCGCCAGCACGACCAGGCGCTTGCCGGGCATACCGGCCAGGACCTGGAGTTCCGCATTGTCACTCGCGACGGGCGGCATCCCTGGGTGGCGATGGCCTGGCAGCCGATTTTCGGTGCGGACGGTACCAGTCTGGGCTACCGCTCGAGCATTCGCGATACGACGATGCAGCATATCGCCACCGAGGAACTTGCGTTCGCCGCCGCGCACGATGCCTTGACCGGACTGCACAACCGCCGCGCCTACGAGGAGGAATTACAGCTCGAACTCGACAGAATGCGGCGCAACGGCGGCTCGGTCGTGATTTTCTATATTGACCTGGACCAGTTCAAGCTCATCAACGATACCTGCGGCCACTCTGCGGGCGATGCGTTGCTCCAGCACCTGGCGCGTGTCATGGAAGCGCGCTTCTCCTTCGGCTTTATGGCACGGCTAGGCGGCGACGAGTTCGGAATGATCCTGCGCGACGTCGAAATAGCGGAAGCCGAGCGGCGCGCCCAGCACATCATCGACGACATCCGCACCATGCCGTTCGTCTGGGAAGGGCGCTCTTTCCGTATCGGCGCCAGCATCGGCATTGCGGTTGCCACGCCCGAGCTCGACACCGTCAGCGATCTTCTCATCGCCGCCGATACGGCTTGCTATGCCGCCAAGGAGCGCGGCCGCAACCGGGCGCAGGTGTTCATTCCCGACGACCAGTATTTCCGCGAACGCAAAGCCGACTTCCTTTCGCTTTCCCAGATCGCCAGTGCGCTGACGAGCAACCGTTTGGTGTTGTACGGACAGCGTATCGTGCCCTTGCACGAGGGGCTGGAGGAAAGTGTCGAGGTACTCGTGCGCATGATGGGCGACGACGGCGGCAGCCTCATTCCTCCGGCGCGCTTCATTCCCGCCGCCGAGCGCTACGGCATGATGCAGCTCATCGACCGCTGGGTGATCGACGCCGCGGCCCGGAGATTGTCCGAAGCCCGGGCCGCCGGCGCCAGCGCTCCCCGTCTCGCCATCAACCTGTCGGGCCTGACGCTCGCCGATCCTGGCATCAAGGAGTACATCCGGGAGGTCTTTCGCGCCTACCAGATCGATACGCATCGCATCGGCTTCGAGATCACCGAGAGTTGTGCGATCGCCCAGCTGGACATGGCACTTGACTTCATTGCCTTCTGCCAGGAACTGGGCTGCGACCTGGCGCTGGACGATTTCGGCAGCGGGCTGTCGAGCTTCGCCTACCTCAAACGCTTCAAGGTCCAGTCGCTGAAGATCGACGGGATGTTCGTGCGCAATGCCGACACCGATGGCGACGATCGGGCGGTGATCAAGTCGATGGTGCAGCTTTCGCACCACAAGAAGTTGCATACCGTTGCCGAGTTCGTCGTCAGCGACGCCGTGCTGGACACCGTGCGCGACCTTGGCGCCGACTACGCGCAGGGCTACGCCCTGCACGTGCCGGAGCCGCTGGAAAACCTGATCAGCTAGCGCGGCGGTTGCCGCGGACCATCAGCCAGATGCCGAAGACGATCATCGGCAGGCTGAGCCACTGGCCCGTCCCGACCAGACAGGATGGGCCGAAGATGCGGATCAATATAGTCCGTTCGGACTAATTGCCAGCACCTGGAAGTGAAGGGTCCGAATGACGACCGGCAACCGTTTTCGGGTCGCAATCAGCGTTTGCTGGCGAGGAAATATGCAGGAGGTTATAGGGGGGCGCGCGGGTGGATATGTCGTTCGCCATATTGGCAAGTCGTCCGCCCGCCGATATCTTTCCGCTCACCCCAGACCTGCGCCAACGCAGGCAGCGATTCCCCGAGAGAGAAAAGGCTTCCACGACGGCCTGACTACGGTCATGCGACGTCGCGACTGGA
>JAHJPX010000006.1 GCA_018819515.1 Gammaproteobacteria bacterium | reverse complement strand
TCCTTCCCAGCCTCCCAGCCGGGCAATACACTCCCCTTGGGCCAACGGTCGTCCTCCTGTTCCTTGATGCCTCGCAACACCAAGATAACAGTGACGGCCGCTTGGCCTCTTTCAGTTCACGGAGTTCGGTGAAGAACCAAAAAAATGCGGGGCCATCCGGCAACGGATGGCCCCGCGGATCGCATCCTGGACGGCTATTCGCCGTCAGGACTTCAGCACTTGAAGTCGGAGGGGGCGTTGTAAGTCAGAAAAACGATGTCGTCGCCCGGCGCCGGGGTCCCGAGCCAACTGGCAAGGGAGGCTGCTGAACGATGCTCGGCCAACTGAATCTTGCACATGACCTGTCGCGGTTCCGCCGCCTCGCACGACACGTCGGTCGAGACGATGCCGCCATATGGCCCGCATACCTCGTTCAAAACGCCTTGCAACTGCTCCTTGGTCTTCGCGTGACTCAGTGCATCCTGTATCCATGCGCGCATTGTTCTCTCCTGGGGAAAAGTCAAAAAAATTGTTTTGGGCGCCATTGCCGTGCCGTGAATTTCGGCACCGCCGGAACCGGTGACGCCACGTTATCATTACCCGAGTCTTTTAGTCAACATATTACGGCGGCCGTTCTGACGGTTGTCACTGAAGGAGGAACGGTTCAGCCCATACAATGAATCCAACCGAACGCACGCACATGCCCCCCCGCGATCCATCGTGAGCAACGAAAACCCAACGCCCCGACCGCAGACCCGTATGCCAGCCAGTATCTGGGTACTCGGTTTCGTCAGCCTGCTGATGGACGTCTCCTCCGAACTCATCCATAGCCTGCTGCCGGTGTATTTTTTCACCGTGCTCGACGTTTCGGCCCTGGGCATCGGCCTGATCGAGGGAACGGCCGAGGCCGCGGCCTTGATTATCAAGGTGTTTTCCGGCGCCTTGTCCGACTACTGGGGCAAGCGCAAGCCGTTGGCCGTTATCGGTTACGGGCTTGCCGCGCTGGCGAAACCCTTGTTCGCGCTGGCGACCACGGTCGGCCCGGTCGTCGCCGCCCGCCTGATCGACCGCGCCGGCAAAGGCATACGGGACGCACCGCGCGATGCGCTGATCGCCGATATCGCGCCGCCGGACATGCGCGGCGCGGCCTTCGGCCTGCGCCAATCGCTCGATACCGTCGGCGCCTTCCTTGGGCCGTTGCTGGCGATCACGCTGATGCTGCTCTGGGCCAACGATTTCCGGGCGGTGTTCTGGGTTGCCGCGATTCCCGCGTTCCTCGCCGTTGCGCTGCTGTTTTTCGGCGTACGGGAACCCTCGACGCACTCGCGCGCCGGCCGACGCGCCAATCCCGTCTCCCGCGACAGCCTGCGCAGACTTTCCCCGGCCTACTGGTGGGTCGTCGGCATCGGCGCCATCGTCACGCTGGCCAGGTTCTCGGAGGCGTTCCTGATACTCCGCGCCCAGCAGGGTGGCTTGCCGATCGCCTTCGCCCCGCTCGTATTGATCGGCATGAACGTCGTCTACGCGAGCAGCGCCTTTCCCTTCGGCCGCCTTTCCGATTCCATGAGCCGTTACAGGCTGCTCGCCTGGGGACTGCTCGTCCTGTTCGTCGCCGACCTTGCGCTCGCCCACGACGGCCACTGGGCGTCCGTCTGGCTGGGCATCGGCTTGTGGGGCCTGCACATGGGCATGAGCCAGGGCCTGCTGGCGTCGATGGTCGCCGATATGGCGCCCGTCGATTTGCGCGGCACGGCGTTCGGCGTCTTCAACCTCGTCTCCGGCGGCGCCTTGCTCGTCGCCAGCGGTCTGGCCGGACTGCTATGGGACCGGCTCGGCGCGTCGTATACGTTCTATGCCGGGGCGGCGTTTTGTGCCGCTGCGCTGCTGGCCATCCTGATGCACGGCCGCCGTCAGCCCGCGGCCTGAGGCGGCGTCCCGCCACGGCTGACTTTTCTCAATAGCTTCCGGGCGCGGCGAAATTCTGGAACTTGGTGTACTCGCCGAGGAAGGTGAGTTTGACGGTGCCGGTCGGGCCGTTGCGGTGCTTGCCGATGATGACTTCCGCCACGCCTTTTTCGGTCGTGTCGGGCTTGTAGTATTCCTCGCGGTACATCATCAGGATGATGTCGGCGTCCTGCTCGATGGCGCCGGATTCGCGCAGGTCGGACATCAGCGGGCGCTTGTCGTTGCGCTCCTCCACCTTCCGCGAGAGCTGCGAGAGGGCGATGATCGGCACTTGCAGTTCCTTGGCCAGCGCCTTGATCGAGCGGCTTATCTCCGAGATTTCGGTGGCGCGGTTTTCGTTGTCCTTGGTCGAAGTCATCAACTGGATATAGTCGATGACGATCAGGCCCAGCTTGCCGCACTGGCGATGCAGCCGGCGGGCGCGGGCGCGCAGGTCGGTGGCGTTGATGGCACCGGTTTCGTCGATGTGGATCGGCGCATCGTGCAGCTTGCCGAGCGCGACGGTCATCTTGTCCCAGTCGTCGTCGGTGAGGCGGCCGTTGCGGGTCTTGGTCTGGTCGAGCCGGCCGACCGAGGACAGCAGGCGGGTGGCGATCTGCGGGCCGGACATTTCCAGGCTGAAGATGGCGACCGGCAGGCGCTGGTCGACGCCGACGTGCTCGGCGATGTTGAGGGCGAAGGCGGTCTTGCCCATCGAGGGCCGCCCGGCGACGACGATCATGTCGCCCGGTTGCAGGCCCGAGGTCATCTTGTCGAGGTCGTGGAAGCCGGTCGCGACGCCCGTGATGTCGGAAGGATTTTCCTTGTCATAGAGTTCCTGGATGCGGTCGACCACCTGCCCCAGCAGCGGCGTGACAGCTTCGAAACCCTGCACGGATTTCGCACCCGCCTCGGCAATCTCGAACACCTTCCGCTCGGCCTCGTCGAGCAGTTGCTTGGCGTCGCGGCCGGCGGGATTGAGCGCGCTGGCGGCGATCTCGTCGCCAACCCCGACCAGCTTGCGCAGCACCGCCCGCTCGCGGACGATCTCGGCATAGCGGCGAATGTTGGCGGCCGAGGGCGTGGCGTTGGCGATCTCGCCCAGATAGACCATGCCGCCGGTCTGGTCGACCGCGTTGCTCTTTTCGATGGATTCGTACACCGTCACCACGTCGGCCGGCCGGCCCGACTCGACGAGCTTGCGGATGTGGGAGAAGATGCGGCGATGGTCGTCGCGGTAGAAATCGCCCTCGGCGACGATGTCGGCGATGCGGTCCCAGGCCGAGTTATCGAGCAGCAGGCCGCCGATCAGCGACTGCTCGGCCTCGATCGAATGCGGCGGCAGCTTGAGCGCGGCGATCTGGGGATCGGGCATCTGCTGCACATTGATCATTCGGGCCTGGGCCATGGTCTTCTTCTCCCCGGATGTTTTTCTGCGTCAAGCGCGGCAGTCTACTCGCCTCGCCTGCGTCGCGCTGGTGACAAGTCTCTGGAAATGCTGTGCGCTCACAGTGGATACACGGTGGATAGTTTGTGAATAAACTGTGAGCAATGCAACCCCAAAAAGTTCACGACCTTTTTTCCCGTCTGCAGGCCGCCGACCCGGCACCCGAAACGGAACTGCGTTACGGCAGCCCCTATCAACTATTGGTGGCGGTGATCCTGTCCGCGCAGGCGACCGACAAGGGCGTCAATCGTGCCACCGGACCGTTGTTCAAGGACGCGCCGACGCCCGAGGCGATCCTGGCGCTGGGCGAGGAGAGGCTGGCCGACTACATCCAGACCATCGGCCTGTACCGCACCAAGGCGAAGAATGTCATCGCCATGACGCGTCTGCTGTTGGAGCACCACGGCGGCGAAGTGCCGCATGATCGCGCGGCGTTGGAAGCCTTGCCCGGTGTCGGCCGCAAGACCGCCAACGTGATCCTCAACATCGTCTTCGGCGAGCCGACCATCGCCGTCGACACGCACATCTTCCGCCTCGCCAACCGCACCGGACTGGCGCCGGGCAAGGACGTGGTCGCCGTGGAAAGGAAACTGCTCAAGGTCGTGCCGGCCGAATTCCGCCAACACGCCCACCACTGGCTGATCCTGCACGGCCGCTATGTCTGCAAGGCGCGCAAGCCGGACTGTCCGCGCTGTACGATCCGCGACTTGTGCGGCCACCGCGACAAGACCGAAAGCTGAGAACGACCGATGTTCACCCCTAGCCGCGACGAAGTGCGCCGCTTTCTCGCCGATGCATGGCGCAAGCGCCGCGAAGGCCTGCCCGCCGAGCCGCTGGAAATCCTGGCCGCGGACATCGCCGCAGCACACCCGGAGTACCACGATCTGCTGGCTGCCGGAGACGAGTCGCTCGCCAGGGAATGGACGCCGGAACAGGGCGAGACCAATCCCTTCATGCATCTCTCGCTGCACCTGGCCATCGAGGAACAGCTTTCTATCGACCAGCCACCGGGGATCCGCGCGATCTTTGAACGACTGCTGACGCGCCATGGCGACCGCCACGCGGCACTGCACGACATCCTGGAATGCCTGGGGGAAACCATCTGGCGCGCCAACCAGGACAAAGCACCGCCCGACGGCAACGCCTACCTCGACTGCCTGAAACGCGCCGCGAGCCGTTAGCGCAAGTACGTCAGCACTTGCGGTTGTTGATTTCGAGTGCAGCGACCACATTCAACCCCCCGCCCCGTGGTGGGGGCAGGGGGCCATAAAATGTCGCAGATTTGACTTTCATGATGCGGCGGCTCTGTCCCCGATCATGAAAGTCAAGTCTGCACCGGCGGCGCAACCTTCATCACTTCCTCGATGGTCGTCAGGCCAGCCGCGACTTTCCTGGCGCCGGAGATGCGCAGCGGCATCATGCCCTCGCGCGCCGCCTGCTCGCGCAGGCGGGCGAGGTCCGTGGTGGCGCTGACCAGTTTCCTGATTTCCGGCGACATCACCATGATCTCGTAGAGGCCGATGCGGCCCTGATAGCCGGTCATGCGGCAATCGAGGCAGCCGACCGGATGGTGCAGGCTCTGCGGCTTGCCGGCCTTCCACGGCGACACCAGCGCGTTCCAGGCTTCCTCGTCCTCGGCGCGCATGTTGCCCGCCTTCTTGCATTTCGGGCAGAGCGTGCGCACCAGCCGCTGCGCCATCACACCGAGCAGCGTCGATTGCAGCAGGTAAGGCGGCACCCCCAGATCGAGCAGCCGCGTCACCGCGGTCGGCGCGTCGTTGGTGTGCAGGGTCGTCAGCACCAGATGGCCTGTCAGCGCCGCCTGGACGGCCATTTCCGCCGTTTCCAGGTCGCGGATTTCGCCGACCATGATGATGTCCGGATCCTGGCGCATCAGCGAGCGGATGCCGGACGCGAAATCCATGCCGATGTCGGACACCACCTGCACCTGATTGAAGGCAGGCTCGATCATTTCGATCGGGTCCTCCAGCGTGCAGACGTTCACCTCCGGCGTCGCCAGCAGGCGCATGGTCGAATAGAGCGTCGTCGTCTTGCCGGAACCGGTCGGGCCGGTCACCAGGATGATGCCGTTCGGTTGCGAGGTCATCTGCCGCCAGCGCTCGCCGTCCTCCTCGGAAAAGCCGAGATCGGCGAAGTCGCGCACCAGAACCTCGGGATCGAAGATACGCATCACCAGTTTCTCGCCGAAAGCGGTCGGCAGGGTCGACAGCCGCAATTCGACCTCTTCGCCGGTCGGCATGCGCGTCTTGATGCGGCCGTCCTGCGGGCGGCGCTTCTCCACCACGTCCATGCGGCCGAGGATCTTGATCCGGCTGGTCATGGCGTTGAGCACCTGCATCGGAATCTGGTACACCTGATGCAGCACGCCGTCGATGCGGAACCGGACGATGCCGATATCGCGCCGCGGCTCGACGTGGATGTCGGAGGCGCGCTGCTCGAAGGCGTACTGCCAGAGCCAGTCGACAATGAGCACCACGTGCTGGTCGTTGGCGTCGAGCGAAGTCTTCGACTTGCCCAGTTCGACCAGTTGTTCGAAGCTGGAGATGCCGGTGCCGGCCACGTCGCCGCGTGCCAGCGCCTTCTTGACCGACTTGGCGAGGTTGTAGAACTCGACCTGATAGCGCGCGATATCGTCCGGATTGGCGATCACGCAGCGGATGCTCTTGCGCAGGATCGGTTCCAGTTCCGCTATCCACGCCCGCTGGTAGGGTTCGGCCGTCGCGATCACGACCTCGCTCGACGTCACGGCCACGGGCAGGATGCGGAAGCGCGTCGCATAGGCGTTCGACATCACCTCGGTCACGGCCGAGAAATTGATCTTCAGCGGATCGATGTGGAAATACGGCAGGCCGCACCACCTGGCCAGCCATTCGGCCAGGAAGTCGAGGTCGAGCACGCGATGCGGCGACACCGGACTCTTCCAGCGCTGCTCGGCGATGACGATCAGCGGATGGATGTCGCCACGGAAGTAGCGGCGCTCGCGCTTGAACTTTTCGGCGACGTCCGAAGCGACCAACCCCTCGGCCATCAAGGCGTCGACGATCTCCGGCAGATTCAGGCGGCGATCATGTTCCTCAACGGGTTTCACGGCTTTGTTCATCGTCCAGGCCCTCGATTTCGCAACGATTCTACCCCCGGGGAATGTTCAGGTTTGTAAAGCTGCGCGCCACGCTGCCAGCTTGCGCTCAAAGCTCCAGCTCGCATTGGCGGGGCTGGTGGATGGCAACACGGTGGTCTGGTAGCCCAGCGTCTGTAGCTGCGGCGCAAAGCGGCCTGCGGCCTGGCCGTTGAAGCAGATGTGGCGTATCGCCACGGCTGACTTTTTCAGGGCGGAGAAATCGTTGGGCTCACCGTTACGGATCGCGGAGTCGAGGGCGCCGGGGCGCTCGCAGCTTCGATAGACGTCCCAGATGGCGATACCGGCCGCCTTGACCGCCGCCTGCCTGGCAGCGTAGTCCATGTCGACCAAAGGTTGATCGAGCACAGCGGCGAGGATGCGCCAGAACTGGTTCTGTTTATGGGCGTAGTACTGGCCGGCGGCGAGCGAGGCCGGCGAGGGAAAGGAACCGAGGATGAGGACGCGGGCCTGCGCGTCGAGGATCGGCGGCAGGCCCCGCAGTGTCGTCATCGCATCGCTACTTGGCCGACATCGCCATCATGAGTTCATTGACGCGCTTGACGAAGGTGGCGGGATCGTCGAGCTGGCCGCCTTCGGCGAGCAGCGCCTGGTCGAACAGCACCGAGGCCCAGTCGCTGAATCTTCCACCCTCCTTGCCGTCCTCGTACTTCAGACGCAGCACAACCGGGTGCTTCGGATTGATCTCCATGATCGGCTTCATGTCCGGCGCCTTCTGGCCGGCGGCCTTGAGAATGCGCGCCAGGTTGCCGCTCAGGTCGTGCTCGTCGGCGACCAGGCAGGCCGGGCTGTCGGTCAGGCGATGGGTGACGCGCACCTCCTTGACCTTTTCGCCGAGCGACTGGGCAATCTTGTCGGTCAGTTCCTTGAACTCGCCGGCCGCGGCTTCCTGTTCCTTCTTCTCGGCCTCGTCCTCCAGCGAACCCAGGTCCAGGCCGCCCTTGGCGACCGAGACCAGTTGCTTGCCGTCGAACTCGGTGACGTGCGAGACGACCCATTCGTCGACGCGGTCGGACAACAGGATCACCTCGATACCCTTCTTGCGGAAGATCTCCAGGTGCGGGCTGTTCTTCGCCGCGTTGAAGGTCTCGGCAGTAACGTAGTAGATCTTGTCCTGGCCTTCCTTCATGCGCGACACGTAGTCGGCCAGTGACACCGTTTCCTCGGGCGTGTCGGCCTGGGTCGAGGCGAAGCGCAGCAGTTTGGCGAGCTTGTCCTTGTTGCTGAAATCCTCGCCGACGCCTTCCTTGAGCGCGCGACCGAACTCGCCCCAGAACTTGGCGTAGTCTTCCTTCCTGTTCTCGGCCAGGTCGTCGAGCAGGCCCAGCACCTTGGCGGTGCAGCCCTTGCGGATGGCCTCGATGTCCTTCGACTCCTGCAGGATCTCGCGCGAGACGTTGAGCGGCAGGTCGGCGGAATCGACGATGCCGCGCACGAAGCGCAGGTACTGCGGCATCAGTTGCTCGGCGTCGTCCATGATGAAGACGCGGCGCACGTAGAGCTTGACGCCGTGGCGCGACTGGCGGTCCCACAGGTCGAACGGTGCGCGGCCGGGAATGTAAAGCAGCTGCGTGTATTCGGTTTTGCCCTCGACGCGGCTGTGCGTCCAGGCCAGCGGCTCGTCGAAGTCATGGCCGACGTGCTTGTAGAACTCCTTGTACTGATCTTCGGTGATGTCGCCCTTGGGACGCGCCCACAGCGCCGAGGCCTGGTTGACGGTCTCTTCCTCGTCCGTCTGGACCTGGGCCTTCTTCTCCTCGTCCCACTTCTCGGCCTTCATCCTGATCGGCTGGACGATGTGGTCGGAGTACTTGCGGATGATGGACTTGAGCTTCCAGGAGGACAGCAGGTCGTCCTGGCCTTCGCGCAGGTGCAGCGTGATTTCGGTGCCGCGAGCGGGCTTGTCGACCATCTCGACGCTGTACTCGCCGCCGCCGTCCGATTCCCAGCGCACGCCTTGGTCGGCGGCCTCGCCGGCCCGGCGGCTAACGACGGTCACCTTGTCGGCAACGATGAACGAAGAATAGAAACCGACGCCGAACTGGCCGATCAGGTGGGCGTCCTTCTGCTGGTCGCCGGTCAATGCCGAAAAGAACTCTCGGGTGCCGGACTTGGCGATGGTGCCGAGATGGGCGATCACGTCGTCGCGATTCATGCCGATGCCGTTGTCGGCAATGGTGATCGTTTTCGCCGTCTCGTCATGGCTGACTTTTATCGCGAAGTCGCTGTCGTTCTCGAACAGGGCCGCGTTGTGCAGCGCCTCGAAGCGCAGCTTGTCGCAGGCGTCCGAGGCATTGGAAATCAGCTCGCGCAGGAAGATCTCGCGGTTCGAATACAGGGAGTGGATCATCAGGTGAAGCAGTTGCTTCACCTCGGCCTGGAAACCCATCGTTTCCCGGCTGGCGGTCGTCGTAGCGGTCATGCTTGCCTCCAAATGAAAACCCGGCCAAAGGTGGGGCCGAATGCCGGGATTTCAAGCACCGGTGATGTGATTTCCCGGCTGATCGCGTTTCCGCAGGCTTGCCGGCAACCAACGTACCGGTATCGCTGTGAATGCGGTCACGCAGGCAGGGAAACGGTGACCGTCGTGCCGGCGCCTGGCCGACTATCGATGGCAATACCGCCACCATGCGCCTGAACGATGTCGCGCGCCACGGTAAGTCCGAGACCGGTACCATGGCCGACCTCCCGCGTCGTGAAGAATGGCTCGAACGCGCGCGCTTGCTGGTCTTGTGTCATGCCGACGCCCGTATCGGCGACGATCACTTCGATACCGTCCGACACTGCCCGACTGGTGATGGTCACGGTTCCGGGACGCCCGGTGTCGCTCACCGCCTGCACCCCATTCTTGATTATGCCGAAGAAGACCTGTTTCAAGTGCCCAGGCAGACAAAGCAGACGGGGCAGCTCGCCCAGGCTGCGCACGATCGCAATATCGGACCTCGATTGGCCGGCAACGACGTCGCAGGCTTCGTTGATCGACACGTTCAGGTCCACCACCTCCTCCTCCGGCCGATCGACGTTGGAAAAGCCCTTGAGGTCGCGCACGATGCGCGCGACACGGTCTATCCCCGAGAGACTGTCATCCACCAGTTCGGTGCCATCCTCGAGCACCATGTCGAGATCGAGTTCGCGCCAGGCGACGGGCGCTTCGCCCAAACGTTGCTTGAGTTGCGCCAAACGCGTCAGGTAGGCGCCGAAGGTGGCGATGTTGCTGCGGACGAAACCAATGGGGTTGTTGATCTCGTGCGCCACGCCCGCCGCCAACTGCCCGACCGAGGCCAGCTTCTCGGCCTGGTAGATCTGGCGCTGGCGTTCGTCGATCACCTGGACTTCCGTTGCAACGCGCTGGTCGAACTCCTCGGCAAGCTCCTTGTAGCGCGTCTCCGATCTGTCCAGCGCTTGATCGCGTTCCAGCAGCAGTTGCAACACGACGGCGGCGGCGCGCAGTCGTTCCGGTGCCGCTGACGAGGCTAAATATCCCACCGGTTCCGATTCCAGAACCAGCGCCTCACGACCGGCATCCGCCGGCACGTCGCCCCAATACGGATTGCCATCCTTCGTCAAAACCGCCAGTTCGGCATCGAGCAGCCTGACCAGGGCCGGACCGATGTCATCGAGCACCGCTGTCGGCAGCAGGCGGCGCAGCGAGGACTTCCGGCCGAAGATGTCGTTCATCCCGGCACGCCGTGCGCGAAGATGTCTTCGTCGGGGCCGAGACGTGCGGTCAATTCGTACTCCTCACCATTGCGACGAAACGCCGCCTGCAACATCTGCCAGAAGATCCGGCATCAGGCGTAGTCGTCCGGAAGCTGGAATTCGTCGTCGAGAATCACGGAGCCATCCGGCCCCCATTTGACCTGCGTGATGCCTGGTTCCAGTTGTTCCAGTCGCTTCCGTTCTCCATCTTCCGCCGACATCGTGCCCTTGGCGACGCGCGCCTCGTCCGCCAGCCGTTCCCCCTCGACGAGCAGATCGCGATAGGCCAGCGCTTCGGCAATGGCCGATACCAGCTCGTAGTCGTTCCAGGGCTTGGCCAGGAAGCGATATATCTTGGCTTCATTGATGGCGCCGACGAGGGCATTGAGGTCGGCATAGCCGGACAGGATCATGCGCGCCGCGCCGGGCTGAATTTCCTTGATTTCCGTGAGGAGACGAACGCCATCCATCTCCGGCATCCGGTAGTCAACAAGAAACAGCTCGAATGCCTGATGCCGCGCCCGCTCCAGCGCCTTCAGCGACGAGGTGAATATCTCGACCTGCAGTTGGTAGGTAACGCCGTGGTAAACACAGGGCGTGGTCGCCAGTAAACGCCGTAGCGCCTTGCCGATCCCTTCTTCATCATCGACCAGCATGACTCGGTACACCATCATCCGCCCTCCTGTACAAGCATCACCAACCCAGGACAATCACTCCGCAACCACAGTTGCCCCGGGATCCAGTGCCGGTGCAGGTGGCTGAATCGGCAGGGTAATCCGGAACGTGCTCCCTTTACCTTCCTCGCTTTCGACGTCGATGCGACCATGGTGCTTGTGAACGATATTGAAGGAAAGAGACAGTCCCAGGCCTGTCCCCTTGCCAACCGGCTTTGTGGTGAAGAACGGATCGAAAATACGTTTCAGATTGTCCTTCGATATCCCGGAACCGTTATCGGCAACTTCGATCCATACGCTCTCGTCATCGGCACCCGTACGTATGGTGATCTCGCCCTTGGTCTTGATGGCCTGGCCGGCATTGACCAGCAGGTTCATGAACACCTGATTCAACTGCGAGGGCAGACACTGGATCTTCGGCAGGTCACCGTAAACCTTGTTCACCGTGCACTTGTATTTGAGCTCGTTCCAGACGATGTTGAGCGTCGAATCGATGCCGACATGAACATCGGCCAACTGCCACTCCGAGTCGCCGACGCGGGAAAAGTCCTTCAGATCCTGCACGATCTTGCGCACGCGCTCCAGACCGTCCTTGGACTCGGCCATCAGTTCCGCAACATCAGTCTTGACGAAAGCGTAGTCCTTTTCTTCTATCAACCGACGTACGGCGTCAAGCCGTTGGGTTGCGTCGGATCCTTCCCCATCGGACGCCGCGGCATCGACGATGGCAAACAAATCCTGGAGATAGTGCTCCAGCGTGTTGACGTTGGAATGCACGAAACCGATCGGATTGTTCAGTTCGTGGGCAACACCCGCGGCAAGCTGCCCGATCGACGCCATCTTTTCCGATTGCAGCAACTGGTTCTGCGCTTCCTCGATCTTCTTGTTCAACTGCACTTGCTGTTCCAGGTTATGGCGCAACTCCGCTTCCTGTTCCTTCCGGTGGGAAATGTCCCGAACGACCGCAAGCAGCCGCTCCTGGCCCGCCAGTACTGCGCGACGCATGGTGATTTCCGCCCAGAACAACCGGCCGGTGCTGTCCTTGGCCTGCCACTCGAACGTTTGCGGATCGCCGGCCGCAGCAAGCATCATCCAATAGACGGCTTCGGCCTGGGAGTAAGGCGGCTCGCCGGAACTGAGATCCTGCATGCTGGACGCCAGCAACTTCGACTCGGTGGTAGCGAATAGCGCGCAAGCGCGCTGATTGGTCGCCAGAATCGCTCCGGTGTCGATGTCGTGGATCAGTATTCCTTCCTGAATGTTGTCGAAGATGGCGCGGAAACGCGCCTCGCTCTCATGAAGCGCATCTTCGGCAAGCGTTTGCTCGGTGACATCGATACTGATACCGACCAGTCGGGTCGGCCTGCCGTCGGCGTCGCGGCCGGCCACCAGCCCCCTGCCGATAATCCGGCGCCAGCCGCCCTGACGGTGTCGCAGACGAAATGTATGCTCGAACAGATCGCGCCCGCTGTCGGCAAGTTCCTCGAGATCGGCCAGCAAGGTATCGAGATCGTCTGGGTGCACCAGCACCTTCCAACCCTCGAAATCGCTGGGAAAATCCCCGGGGCGATAGCCGAGCATGGCGTAATAGCTCGGACTGAAATATCCCTGGCGCGATTGCAGGTCCCAGTCCCACAGCCCCTGATTGGCGGCCTGAAGAGCCAACAGCAACCGCTGTTCGGCTTTTACCGGGTCGGCAGTATCGGCAGTCGGATTCGTTGCAAGAGGTGGCTTGTCGTCCATGTCGTCAGAAGACACTCATAAGTAACTGATTTCCAGAACTTCCAGGGTCCGCGGACCAGCCGGACTCATGAAACGCACTTCATCGCCCGCGCGTGCCTTCATCAATGCCCGCGCCAGCGGCGACAACCAACTTATCCTGCCCTTGGCCGCATCCGCTTCATCGACACCGACGATCTGGTAGCTGGCTTCGCCGCCATCATCGCCGACGATGGTAACCGTAGCACCGAAGAATACTTGATCGACATTTTCCTGCTGACCGGGATCGACCACGACCGCGCTCTCGACTCGCTTGGTCAGGTAACGAATACGCCGGTCGATCTCGCGCAGGCGCTTCTTGCCGTAGATGTAGTCGCCGTTTTCCGAGCGGTCACCGTTGCTGGCCGCCCAGGCTACGACCTTGACCAGTTCGGGTCGCTCGACCTTGATCAGGTGCACCAGTTCATCGCGCAAGCGGTCGTAGCCGGTCACAGTCAGGTAGTTGCGCGTTCCCGGCGGGAGTTGCATCGCGTCGGGAAGATCGCCCTCCTCGTCTTCGCTTTCCTTGACGAAGGCCTTGTTCACGCGACCGGCATCCTCAATGTCGAAGTCATGATCCTACTGGATCGACTGCTTGATCGCCAGTAGAGCCTGGTTGCGCAGGGTCTTCAGAAGCGCCAGCTCCTTCTCCGGAATGGCGATGGCGCCGGCACGGTCCTTGTCGCAATAGATCATTGCCACGGGCTTGCCCTTGATGTTGAGCGGAAACAGCACGAAGGTACGCGCCGTCGTCAGTCGCCTGTACCAAGCCGGAATGCGATCGGCGATTTTTGGATCGTCGATGTCGGCAATGATGATATCGACTGCCTTGGACGTAGCCAAATCGAATACGTCGGCAGCGTAACCGAGTGGAAACCGGAAGCCACGGGCAATTTCGTTCGTGTCCGGACCAAAGCCGAAGCGACCGGTCATCTGTTCGGTTTTCGAATCACGCAAACAGAGCAGCACGCATCGGAACGCCATCGCCCTGTACATCGTCTCGATGGTGATGCGCAGGACGTCATTTAGCTGGAAATCGTCGACCAGTGCGTTGCTGATGTCCTGGATGCCGGCCGCCAGTATCGCCTGCGCATCCTCCGGGATACCCTCGGTATCCCCGTCCCCGCCGTCGTCGTCCCCCACCCCCAGTACGGCGGTGGAACCCAGGACCGTACTGGCAATGGTCGCGTCGTCGTCCCGCTCGTCCTGATCCGCCTCGTCGGCTGCGGGTTTGGTCGCGAATGCTTTCACCTGTCGGGCAAACGGGCTTTGCTTCAGATTCACGTGAAGAATCGCCGCCACTTCCGACAACGCATCCGACGACGACTCGATGACAGTCTCTATCTGCCTTTCGCTCATCTGCATGCTGGCACCGAAACGGTCGACGACCGCATGTATTGCCTTTTGCCGTTCCTCGGGAACACTGCCGGCGATAACCTCGCACATCTCGTTGGAGAAACCGGCCATCAGCCGCAAGACTTCGTCGCGCGTGCCGGGCCTGCGCAGATGTCCGTCCGGCAGGCGTCGCATGCTGTTCACGATCGATGCCGGAAAGCCCCAACTGCGCGCAATGCCGATACCCAGGTCCTCGAACGACAATCCGAGTATCCGGGCCGATGCAACCTCCGCAGTAAGGCTCTTTGCCTGCATCAGCTTGCGAACCTCTTCGACTTCCTCGGGGAAATAGAACTGGGCGAGCAGATGGCCGAGGCCGTGAAACAGGGCACAGATGAAGGCCTCTTCGCCCTCGCGCGGCAGCACGGTGCCACTGGCTTCCCGCGCCAGCAGACCGGCCAGATTTGCGCGCAGGAAAAACTCCTTCAATTCGCGGGCGTTCGCCTTGTCCTGAAGGTGCTCGAACAGCAGGACGGTAATCGCGATGTTGCGAATGGCGTCGAAGCCAAGGACGATCACCGCCCGCGAAACCGTGCTGATGTTGCCGCCACCAGCCGTCCGATAGTGCGCCGAGTTGACGATGCGGAGGATTTTGTTGGTCAGCGCATAGTCCTTGAGGATGCTGTTGGACAGTTTGTCGATACTCTCGCGATCCGAGTTGGTCAGCTTGTTGATGGCCGAAACCGAGTCGGACAACGCAGGGAAGTCGCTGCGGTGACGCATACGGCGGAGTAGGAACTCGAGCGTGCTCTGCTTGTTGGACTGCGCAACCGTCGGCGGCAAACCGACGCTGTCGTCGAGGTAGGCCGCCAGGGCGCGCCGCATCTCGGCAGCGGTCGGAAAGCGCCGCGTCGGATCCATGGCGCAGGCGCGCAGAATGATGTCGCCCAGGCGATCGTCGATGCCGGCGGCTTTCGGCAACGTCACCGGCTCGTGCGCGATACGCTGAATCAGCGCCGCGGGGCCACCTCCCTGAAATACTCGCGAACCGGTCAGCATTTCCAGAAGCACCAGGCCGGCGGCAAAGACGTCCATTCTTTCGCTGACCACCCGATCGGTCACATACTCGGGCGCCAGATAGGCCGGCGTACCGATCAGCCCGCTCCCTTCTTCATCGCCGCCAGCGGACGTCCGGACCGCGATGCCAAAATCCATCACGCGCGGTATTCCCGTGCGGTCAAGGAGAATATTCGAGGGCTTGAGGTCGCGATGAATGATGCCGAGCGCGTGGGCCTGGGCCAGGGCATCGGTCACTTGCCGCATCAGGTCGGCCGCGCGCGCCGGTGGCAAAGCGTGTTTGGACTTCAGTTCGTCCTGAAGACTCCCACCGTCGACGTACTCGAACACCAGATAGACGTCTCCCCCTTGCTCGCCTGCGTCGTGGATTGGCACGACGTTCGGATGATGGAGCTGGCTGACGGTGCGGGCTTCGTCAAGGAGCACCGTGTTCAGCAAGGGATCGGCATCCAGGAAATGTAGCGTCTTGATCGCCACTTCACGCTGGAGTTGTGGATCCCAAGCGAGATAAACCACGCTCTGGGAGCCACGCCCCAGTTCGCGCCGGATTTCGAAACGACCGATGGATTCGATCATGCACCGATTGTAGCGGCCGCCATTCGTGACGGGGCGGGTTGGTGCCGACAGTCTGACTCGAACAGACGACCTACCGCTTACAAGGCGGTTGCTCTACCAACTGAGCTATGCCGGCGCCGGGAAGAATTGTACGGCAGCCAACCCCCTGAATCGACTCGATTTTCCCGATTTTGAGACCCACTATATATAGTGGCATGTCACTTGCTCAACCACTAGACAACTCTATAACTTATTGTTTTTACGTAACATTGAAAATGGCACTTCCAATCTTCGAAAGACAGGGATATGCTTGCCCTCCATCGCTTCCGCGCCACATACTCTTCCACCCTATCGGACCAAAAAGATGACGACAGAAACCCCGATCTCCGGCGGAGACATCGTACCCATCCAGCAAATGGGCTTGCCCCTTCCACAGGAGATTTCCGGCGAAGTACTGCTGGAGAAATACGCCAAAGGCAACGAGCGCAGCGTCCACGACGTACGCGAACGCGTGGCCCGGGCACTGGCATCAATCGAGCAGGAAGACAAACGCGCATTCTGGCGGCAGCGTTTTCTCGATGCCCAGGAGAACGGCTTCGTTCCCGCCGGCCGCATCAATTCGGCGGCAGGCACCGACCTGTGCGCCACGCTGATCAATTGCTTCGTTCAACCGGTAGGCGACTCGATTTCCGAAATCGTCGACGATCGTCCGGGCATCTACACCGCCCTGCTGCAGGCAGCCGAGACCATGCGCCGCGGGGGCGGAGTCGGCTACGACTTTTCGACCATCCGGCCGATCGGCGCGCACGTCAAGGGAACGCAGTCGCGCGCCTCCGGCCCGGTTTCCTACATGCGGGTATTCGACCGTTCCTGCGAAACCGTGGAATCGGCCGGCAGCCGGCGCGGAGCCCAAATGGGCGTATTGCGCTGCGACCACCCGGACATCGAGACCTTCATCCACGCCAAGGACGGCGGCGACCTGACCAATTTCAATATTTCGATCGGCGTCACCGACGCTTTCATGTCGGCCGTCGAAGCCGACGGCGACATCGAACTTACCCACCGGGCAGAACCTTGCACCGATATCAGGCAGGCCGGCGCTTACAAGCGCGAAGATGGCCTGTGGGTATACCGCAAGCTCAAGGCCCGCGAGCTCTGGGATCAAATCATGCGCTCGACGTACGACCACGCCGAGCCAGGCATCCTGTTCCTCGATCGCATCAATCGCGACAACAACCTGAATTATTGCGAAACGATCGAAGCGACCAATCCGTGCGCCGAGCAACCCCTGCCTCCCTATGGTTGCTGCTGCCTCGGATCGATCAACCTGACGCGGTTCGTCAAGCACCCGTTCGAGGATGATGCCGCATTCGACTATGAGAGCTTTGGCACCGTCATCGACGATTGCGTGCGCATGCTGGACAATGTGCTCGACGTCACCTGCTGGCCGTTGACGCAGCAGCATGCTGAGGCGCAGGCCAAGCGCCGCATCGGTCTCGGCTTTACCGGCCTCGGTGATGCGCTGATCATGCTGCGCCAGAAATACGACACCGATGCAGCACGCGCCGTGGCTGGAAATATCTCGGAATACATGCGCGATCGCGCCTATCTCGCCTCCGTGGAACTGGCCAAGGAGCGTGGCCCGTTCCCGCTCTTCAATGCGGACCTCTACTTTTCCGGCGGCAACTTCGCGTCGCGCCTGCCGACCAAGATCAAGGACCAGATCCGCAAGCACGGCCTGCGCAACTCGCACCTGCTTTCGATCGCCCCCACCGGAACCATCAGCCTGGCTTTTGCCGACAACGCGTCCAACGGAATCGAACCCCCCTTCTCCTGGACCTACACGCGCAAGAAGCGCATGGTCGACGGCACTTTCAAGGAGTATGCGGTCGAAGACTACGCCTGGCGCCTGTACAAGCACATGGGCGGAGACGTGAGCCAACTGCCCGACTACTTCGTCACCGCGCTGGCCATTTCCGCCCAGGCGCACAAGGACATGGTGGCCGCAGTCGCACCCTTCATCGACACGGCCATTTCCAAGACCGTCAACGTTCCCGAGGACTACCCGTACGCCGACTTCGAAGGGCTTTATCTGGACGCTTGGAAAGCCGGCCTCAAAGGCTTGGCGACGTACCGCCCGAACAAGGTGCTGGGCGCAGTGCTTTCCGTCGACTCGGGAAGTAGCGGACAAAAGCAGCCGCAGGACGTCACCATGGACGGCACCAACAAGCGCATGTCCATTGGCTCCCTGCCCGCGCCAGTGCTGGCCTCGTTGCGCTGGCCGGGACGGCCGCGCCTGACCGACGGCAACACCGCGTGGACCTACATGATCGAGACGCCGCACGGGGAGTTCGCCTTGTTCGTCGGTCAGGCCGACAATGGCCACAACCGTCCGCTGCCGTTCGAAGTATGGGTCAACGGTACCGAGCAGCCGCGTGGTCTGGGTGCCGTCGCAAAAACCTTGTCGATGGACATGCGCGCCAATGACAAGGCCTTCCTCAAGCTCAAACTCGACGTACTGGCCCGCACGGTCGGCGAAGAATCCTTCGAAATGCCCTTCCCGCCGCTCGGCGAAAAGAAGCTGATGCCGGGATCGGTCGCCGCGACGGCGCAAGTGATCCGTTACCGCTGCGAACAACTGGGCGCCCTGGAAGGCGAAGGACCGACACCGGTACTCGACGCCATGTTCAGCCGCGACGAGCCGAAGACCGGCACCGACGGCACGCTGTCCTGGACGGTCGATATCGTCAACCCGGCGGCGGGTGAGGAATTCGTGCTCGGACTGAAGGAAATCACCCTGCCGGACGGCGTGACACGACCCTATTCGGTCTGGCTTTCCGGCAACTACCCGCGTGCCCTCGACGGCCTGACCAAACTGCTGTCCCTCGACATGCGCGTCCTCGATCCGGCCTGGATCGGCATGAAGTTGCGCAAGCTCACCAACTACGCCGAGCCGCTAGGCGACTTCATGGCGCGCGTGCCGGGCAGCCAGAAACAGCAGAACTGGCCCTCGACGGTCGCCTACATCGCCCGACTGATCATGCATCGCTACACCATGCTCCGCATCCTCGACGAGGACGGCTATCCAACGCGCGAGATGGGCATCCTCGAAACGCCCCACGACAGCAAGAGCGGCGGCATCGCCGTCACCCAGGGTTCGCGCTGCGCCGAATGCGGCAACATGACCGTGATCCGCAAGGACGGCTGCGACTTCTGTACCGCCTGCGGCGCGGTGGGCGCCTGCGGCTAACGCCGCCTTCGGCGGAAACAAAAAACCCGGCAACTGCCGGGCTTTTTGTTTGGTGGCGAGCTTCCCCGCGAAAAGTCAGCCGTGGCGGTACGCCGAGCAGGCGGTGAAAGCCGGCAAATCAACCGCCGACGCGTTCGTAGTAGCGAGCGCGGTAGAGCAGGCGGCGGCGGTCGGGCGTTTCGGTGAAGCCGGCGCGGTCGTGGAGAACGTTGTTGCAGACCAGACCCATGCCGGGTTCGAGGCGGCCGTGCAGGGTCCAGGGCGTCGGATTGGCAAGGATGCGCTCCAGCGCGGCCTTGGCGGCTTGCGTGGCGGCATTGTCCTTCCACGCGATGCTGACGGTGCGCGCGGTATAGCGCATGTGCAGCTTGCCGCGCGAATCGACGGAAAACACCGGCCCGGGTTGTTCGGCGCGGGCGACTCCTTGGTCGTCGGTGCGCGCCGGGATGGTCATCGCATCGGGCGCCGACAGGGCACGGATGAAATCGGGGTTCTCGTCGCGCAGCAGGATGTAGGCGATGTCGTGGTCGAGCAACTGGTTCTCGCCGCCCGCCGCAGCACTGTCGACGCAATGGAGGATCAGGCCGCGCACGGTGCGTTCCGGCGCGTTGTAGTAGCCGTCGGTGTGCCAGCGGATCGGCTTGTCGGTATAGGGTATGAACTCGCGGCGCTCGCCGCGCACTTCGGCACCGCGCACGGAAATGGGCGATATGGCGTCATCGTCGGTCAGCCAGTGACTATCGAGCGTCTTCAGCCCAAGCTGCGCGCCGAGTTGCCGCGGGATTTCCTTGTCCGGATCATGTCCGGTCTTTCCGACATAGACGGCCATGTTGGCCGTCGCGTTCAGGGCGAGCAGTTGGTCGCGTTCGGCAGAAGTCAGCCGTCGCGGATCGCCGAGTTCGACCACCACATCCTCGATGCGACGCGGTGCGGTATCGAGCTTGAGCTGGCGCCATTCCGCGTATGCGCCGGCATCGTCGAGGTCGAAGGCGGACATCTCAGTCGCCGGCCACGGCCCGCCGAACACGCCCGGACGGCTTTTCGCCGCCGCCGAAAAGCCCCGCCAGCGTCTTGTCGAGCGCCTTGAGCGCATCGGGCACCTCGATCTCCATCACCTGGTCGACGACCCAGAGACGGTCCTTTTCCGGCAGCCCCTCGCGCAGACAGGCCGCGAAGTAGCGCTTGAAGCCGAAGTCGGGGCCGGTGGGCCCGTAGTCGAACTCGGCATAGTCGGCACTACGGCGATTGAAGAGATCGACGAAATGACGCTGGCACTCGCCCGGCTGGGCGACGCCGAGCAGCATTTCATTGTTGTCCTCTACGATTTCGGCCATGCGCTTGCCAAGCGCCGCTGTAAACTCGGCGCGACGTTCGCCGTCGAGTTTCATGTAAGCGATCCGGTCGGCCGCCATGGCCATGAAGATCATGAAATCGCAGACGAAATCGAAATACGGCCGACCGATATCGATGTCGTAGTCGGCCTTGCGCATGCGGTTGAGCGACTCGATGGCCAGCTTCCAGGCCAGCACGGCGACAACCGACGCCAGCGTCGCGGCGGAACGCTGGCCTTCGGTGTGGAAACGGGATCGAATGCGAACAGCCATGAATACCGCCCTACTGAGTAGTCTTGCCGCCGGGCCGCCCCAAGGCGAGTCGGCACGCGCCGGAGGCGCAACCGTACTCACGCTTGATCGAAGTACCCCGTAACCGGCGAGCGAAGCGAAGAAGAAGACTCCTCCCCGCGAGGGGAGGCTGGGAGGGGCGGGCCATCACCGCCGCCCTCAAGGCGGTTACTGACCCGCATCCCATGCGGGTCAGTAACCGCCCTTGCCGTAAGGCTTCGGCAAACCGGCAATCTTCACTGCCTGCTTGGCCGGGCCGTCGTGCGGGAAGAGGTCGTACATCTGCTTGGAATCGACGTCCGGCAGGATATCGGCCATGTCCTTCATGAAGTTGCGGAAGTTGGGAGTATGGCCTTCATCGCGATACTGGTCGCGGAAGTAGTTGATGATGGTCATGTGGTTGTCGGTCAGTTCAATGCCTTCCGCGGCGGCGATCACCTGCACCGCCTCGTCGCTGAAATCCGGCTCCAGCAAAAAGCCATATTCATCGACTTCTTTTTCCACACCACCGATAACGTAACTCATGAATCGTCTCCTCTTGTTTGATATTCAGGAAGGTTACTTCTTGCGCAGATAAAACTCGTGGGCGCCGCGTGCCATGGGCAGCGTCGCCAGCAGTTCTACCGGAGCACTGTGGCTCCAGGATTCGATATCGGCCACCGAACCTGGGCAGTCGCTGACCAGCTGCAGGATCTCGCCGGCTTTCATGCCGTCGAGCAGCTTCTTTGCCTCAAGGATCGGGCCGGGGCAGGAAACGCCGCGCATGTCGAGGGTAACGTGAGCGATGGGCGTTGTCTGGGCGCCGCCGGCTTTCTTCAGCGTGTAGGCGGTCTTGCCATCGGCCTGCTTGAGGTTGCTGACCAGTTCGTTGCCGGTGAATTTGCACCAGGCGAACAAATCGTCTTCGGTGCCGGGGCAGTCCGAGAGCAGAACCATGGTCTGGCCGGCTTGCAGGTCGTCGATGATTTTCTTGGCGCCGAGCAGCGGCGCCGGGCAGGGCATGCCGGCCAGATCGATAGTGACTGCGGGGGTGTCGGACATCTCTTTCTCCTGTTTTAGTTGCTGATTTCGCCGACGGCGGCAATCGACTTGTGCGGGATGAAAATGCCGCAACCCCGCTTGCGCTCGCCACCAAGGCCTTCCCGCTGCACGCGCAGCGAATTGTCAATGCTAAGCCCAAATAGCATCAGGCTGTAACCCCGCCAGACATCCTCGCCCTGCCCACGGCCGGTATGGGCCTTACCACAGACCAACTGCGCCGGGATGCCGACTTCCCGCAACCGGGCACCACAGATAGCGAAAAAATCATCCTCGACCGCGGTCCCGACGGTAACGAAGGGAGAATACAGCGTCGTTATCTTCGACAGGGGCCGCTCGTGGGCCGCTCCCACTTCGACGTTGCCGCCCAGGTCGAGCCTGGCGCCCGAAAGCGCCCGCGCCGCCTCGACACGCTCTGCCGGCAGACGCAGGATGAGCTTTGCGCGCCGTGTCAGATAGAGTTCCTTGTCACCCGAACTGACGCCGCCCAGCGGGTGCACACCGGCAGCCGCTTCGTCGGCCAGCCAGGGCAGCTTCGATTGCAGGGCACGCCACAGGATATCGGCGTACTCCTGCGCTACCGCCTCGCCGTGCAACGCAAAGACAAGATCGACGATGTCGTCGCTCACGTATCGCCCTTCCGTGCCTTGCCCCACTCGGCCATCAGGCGCCCCCAGTGCTCGGCCGTGACCGGGTCGATGTCGAAAATGGTGAATCGGCTCCGCTCGCGGATACGGATGCGCAGGAAAGGCATGCCGCCGGCCTCGTAATCGACCTGCTGCAACTCGATTTCCTGATTGCCGATAGGCACCCGGAACTTGTCCAGACTGGTTATGGTATCCATAGTGGCGATTGTAGCTTCCCCTTGGACTATGGCACCGCTTCGGCCATGCGAACCATCACCGCGTTGGCTTGGCGTGTTATAACCCTTTCGGGTAGGTTCACTTACTCCCTTTGGGCAGATAAGCTACCTGCCCGGGGTATGGTTTGTGCACCGCACAGACTCCTAACATTCGCCCAGCCTATCATTCCCAACACGAGGAGACCCAACATGGCCAAGCCCATGCATCCCACGCCGAACCTCGACCAACTCGAGAGCGGCCCGTGGCCTAGCTTCGTTACCGGCCTGAAGCGGCTGGCCAAGGACAACGACGCCGCAGTCGACCTGCTCGGACACCTTGAACAGTCCTACAAGACCCGCAAGGGCTACTGGAAGGGCGGTACGCTGGGCGTCGTCGGTTACGGCGGAGGTATCATTCCCCGCTTCACCGAGATCAAGGACGAAGACGGCAAGCCGACCTTCCCCGATGCGGCTGAATTCCACACCCTGCGGGTCATGCCGCCGGCTGGCATGCACTACGATACCGGCACGCTGCGCAAGCTGTGCGACATCTGGGTCAAGCATGGTTCCGGCCTGATCGCCCTGCACGGCCAGTCTGGCGACATCATGTTCCAGGGCGCCAACAGCGAGAACGTACAGAAGGCCTTCGACGAATTCAACGAAATGGGCTTCGACCTCGGCGGCGCCGGCCCGGCCCTGCGCACCTCGATGTCCTGCGTCGGCCACGCCCGCTGCGAGCAGTCCTGCTACGACGAAGCCAAGGCGCACCACAAGATCATCAACGCCTTCCTGGACGAAATGCACCGTCCGGCGCTGCCCTACAAGTTCAAGTTCAAGTTCTCCGGCTGCCCGAACGACTGCATGAACTCCATCCAGCGCTCCGACTTCGCCACCATCGGTACCTGGCGCGACAACATGCAGACCGACGAGGAACTGGCCAAGAAGTGGTTCGCCGCGAACGGCATGAACACCCTGGTCAACACCGTCATCAACATGTGTCCGACCCGGGCCATGCAGATCAAGGCGGCCAAGGATGTCGCCAAGGGTGAGAACATCACCAGCGTCAAGCTCGACGACAAGCAGGCACTCGAGATCGACAACAAGAGCTGCGTGCGCTGCATGCACTGCCTCAACGTCATGACTGGCGCCCTGCAGCCGGGCAAGGACAAGGGTGCCACCATTCTCATCGGCGGCAAGAGCGTGCTCAAGATCGGCGCCACCATGGGCACCGTCATCATCCCGTTCTTCAAGCTCGACAAGGACGAGGACTATGAAGCCCTGGTCGAACTGGCCGGCAAGGTCATCGACTTCTTCGCCGAGAACGCTCTCGAGCACGAGCGCACCGGCGAGATGATCGACCGCATCGGTCTGCCCGCCTTCCTCGAAGGCATCGAAGTCGAGATCGATCCCAACATGATCGACCGCCCGCGCATGAATCCCTACGTCAATATGGGCGGTTGGGACGAGGAAGTGGCGAAGGCCGAAGCCCGCAAATCGGCTGCCTGATCCAGACGAATACTGACGGAGACATACGAAATGGCTCAACCTCAAGTCCGCAAGCCTGTCGAAGGCTTCCTCGACAACAAGAAGTTCCTGCACCCCAAGTTCGCCGCCAACTACGGCAAATGGAAGACCCACGACCGTCCGCGTCCCGGTGTTCTGCATCACGTCTCCCATAGCGGCGACCAGGTGTGGTCTGTGCGTGCCGGTACCCAGCGCCAGATGGACCACTACACGATCCGCAAGCTGTGCGACATCGCCGACAAGTTCGGCGAAGGCTTCATGCGCTTCACCATCCGCTCCAACGTCGAAATCATGGTTTCGGCCGAAGCCAAGGTAAAGCCGCTGATCGACGAACTCGAGAAGAACGGCTTCCCAGTCGGCGGTACCGGAAACTCGGTATCCATGGTCGCGCACACCCAGGGCTGGCTGCACTGCGACATCCCCGGCACCGACGCCTCCGGCGTCGTCAAGTCGATGATGGATGCGCTCTACGACGACTTCAAAAAGGAAGAGATGCCCAACCGGGTGCGTCTGTCCACCTCCTGCTGCGAAATCAACTGCGGCGGCCAGGCCGACATCGCGGTGGTGGTGCAATACACCAAGCCGCCGAAGATCAACCACGACCAGGTTGCCAACATCTGCGAACGCCCGACCGTGGTCGCGCGCTGCCCGGTAGCGGCCATCCGTCCGGCTCTGGTTAATGGCAAGCCCTCGCTGGAAGTCGACGAGAAGAAGTGCGTCTGCTGCGGTGCCTGCTATCCCCCCTGCCCACCCATGCAGATCAACGACCCCGAGCACAACAAGCTCGCCATCTGGGTCGGTGGCAAGAACTCCAACGCCCGCGGCAAACCCACCTTCCACAAGCTGGTCGCTGCCGGCCTGCCCAACAACGCGCCGCGCTGGCCCGAAGTCAACGCCATCGTCAAGAAAATCCTCGACACCTACAAGGCCGACGGTCGTCCCTGGGAGCGCATGATCGACTGGATCGAGCGCATCGGCTGGCCCGCCTTCTTCGAGAAGACTGGCCTGCCCTTCACCAAGTACATGATCGACGATTGGCGCGGCGGCCGCAACAACCTGAACGCCTCGGCGCACGTTCGTTTCTGAGGGCCATGGCGCGATGAAGTATTCCATTCTGGTCAACGAAGGTCCCTACACCCACCAGGCCTCCGACTCGGCATATCAGTTCGCCAAGGCGGTCCTGGCCAAGGGCCACGAGATCTTCCGCATCTTCTTCTATCACGATGGCGTCAACAACGCGACCCGCCTGACCACGCCGCCGCAGGATGACCGCAATATCGTCAACCGCTGGTCCAAGCTGGCCGAGGATCACAAGCTGGACATGGTGGTCTGCGTCGCCGCCGCCCAGCGCCGCGGTATCGTCGATGAAGGCGAAGCCAAGCGTAATGGCAAGGACGCCACCAACCTGGCACCGGGCTTCCGTATCTCCGGCCTCGGCCAGTTGGTCGAAGCCGGTATCCAATCCGACCGCTTGGTCACGTTTGGCGATTGAGGGAGACGACACCATGACCATCAAGAAATTCATGTTCGTCAACCGCAAGGCTCCCTACGGCACGGTCTACGCGCTCGAATCGCTGGAAGTGGTGTTGATCGCCGCCGCCTTCGAGCAGGACGTGTCGCTGGCCTTCCTCGACGACGGTGTTTATCAGTTGAAGAAGGGGCATTCGACGAAGGGCATCGAGATGAAGGCCTTCGAGAAGACCTACGGCGCGCTCGAAGACTACGACGTCACCAAGCTGTTTGTCGACGAGGAGTCGCTGGCCGCCCGCGGCCTGACCACCGACGACCTCTGCGTACCGGTCGAAGTGATGAGCCGGGTGCAACTCGGCAAGATGATCGAGGACCAGGACGTCGTCCTGTCGTTCTAAGGGAAACACCATGCTCAACATCGTCAACAAGTCCCCCCTGGATCGCGGTTCGCTCGATTCCTGCTTGCAAGCTGCCGATGGCGGCGCCATCCTGCTGATCGAGGATGGCGTATACGCCGCGACCAAAGGGAGCGCCGGCGAGGCAAAACTCAAGGCCGCCGGCAGCAAGTTCAAGCTCTACGCACTGGGCGCCGATGCCGAAGCCCGCGGTATTGCAGATCGCATGATGGATGGCATCACCCTGGTCGACTACGAAGGTTTCGTCGACCTGGTTGCCGAACACAACACTTGTCAGTCGTGGCTTTGATCCCGCCGCAACCGACTCCCGACGGATCATTTTCTTAGGAGAAACAACATGGCAATCGATGTCAATGGCAAGAGCTATGAAACCGACGAGGAAGGCTACTTGGTCAACCTCGCTGAATGGAACGAAGACGTCGGTACCGCCTTGGCGCAGACCGAAGGCGTGACCATGACCGACCAGCACTGGGAAGTCGTCAACTTCTTGCGCGACTACTACAACGAGTTCCAGATCGCCCCGGCCGTCCGCGTGCTGACCAAGGCCATCGGCAAGAAGCTTGGCCCGGAAAAGGGCAACAGCCAGTACCTGTACGAACTGTTCCCCTACGGCCCGGCCAAGCAGGCGTGCAAGATCGCCGGCCTGCCCAAGCCCACCGGCTGTATCTGATTCGGCTCAAAGGATCGGAGCGGTTATCGCTCCGATTTTCCTTCGAGTTGATGTTTCCGCGTCCACGGATCTGAGCCTCCCACGCCCATGAGCTTATTCTTCGCGATTCTCTTCTATGTTGCCACGGCGGTATTTGTCGCCGGATTGGCGTACAAGATCGCCAGCTTTGCGCGCACCCCGGCACCGCTGTCGATTCCGACCACCCCGGCACCGACAACAACGGGCGGCGTCGTGCTGCGCATGTTCCGCGAAGTGGTTTTCTTCGAAAGCCTGTTCAAGGGCAATCTGTGGATATGGATATTCGCCGCAGCGTTCCATTTCGGCCTGGCCTTGGTGGTCGTGCGCCATCTGCGCTATTTCATCGAACCCGTATGGTTCTGGGTCGAGTTCGCGCAGCCCTTTGGCATGTACGCCGGGTTTGCCATGGCCGGCGGCCTTGCCGGGCTCTGGGCGCGCCGCTTTCTGGTCGATCGCGTCCGCTACATCTCCACGGTATCGGATCACCTGATGCTGGCGCTGCTGCTGGTGATCGGCACTTCCGGCCTGGGCATGAAGTTCCTGGTGCATACGGACGTCGTCGCCGTCAAAACCTTTTTCCTCGGCCTGATGCGCTTCGATATCCAGCCGCTGCCCGCCCACCCGGGCTTGTATGTCCATCTACTCTGCGTGGCGTTGCTGATGATCGTCTTCCCGTTCTCCAAGTTGTTGCATGCCCCGGGCATCTTCTTCAGCCCGAGTCGCAACCAGGCCGATAATCCGCGCGAGACGCGTCATCTCGCCGCCTGGGCTGCCAAGATGGAGGCGAAGAACTGACATGGCCGGACCCGAAATCAAAGCCCCGCCCTACCGCGAGATCCCCGTTCCTCCGGCGCTCCAGCCGGACGCGACCGTAGGCATCAAATCCTTCGTCGCCAACGAGAAGATCCAGGAAGCCATCGGCTTCCAGGGCAAGCTGGCCGACAATTGGCAGGAAACCCACGACAAGGCCATCGGCCACTTCGGCACGCTGTTGTCAAAGTACCGCTCGCTGCGCGTCTACATGGATGCCTGCGTCCATTGCGGTTCCTGCACCGACAAGTGCCACTACTTCCTCGGTTCTGGCGATCCCAAGAACATGCCGGTCGCCCGCCAGGATCTGATGCGCAGCGTCTACCGGCGCTATTTCACGCCAGCCGGCAAGCTGTTCCCGTCGCTCGTCGGCGCCCGCGACCTGACGCAGGAAGTGCTCGACGAGTGGTATACCTATTTCTACCAGTGCTCGGAATGCCGACGCTGCTCGGTATTCTGCCCCTACGGCATCGACACCGCCGAAATCACCATGGCCGCACGCGAGGTGCTCGACCATGTCGGCTACGGCCAGAAATACACTAACGAAATTCTCGGCAAGGTCACCAAGATCGGCAACAACCTCGGCCTGCCCGGACCCGCCCTGCTGGACACGCTGCAGGGACTGGAAGAGGACGTCAAGGATGAAACCGGCGTCGACGTCAAGTATCCACTCGACGTCAAGGGCGCCGACGTCCTGCTGGTCACCCCTTCGGCAGATTTTTTCGCAGAACCGCACATCGAGAGCCTGATCGGCTACGGCAAGGTGTTTCATGCGGCGGGGCAGTCCTGGACGCTATCGACGCTTGCGTCCGAAGCCGGCAACTTCGGCATGTTCGTCGGCAACTACGACCTCCTGCGCAAGATCGCCCTGCGCATCCGCGAGGCAGCGCTTGAACTCGGCGTCAAGCGCATCGTTGTCGGCGAATGCGGCCACGCCTGGCGCGTCGCCTACGCCTTCTGGAACACCCTGACCGGAGTCGGCGCAGGCGGTAAGGATCCGTTCGCGATCGAGCTGCAAAACCAGCTCGATCCGCACTTCAAGCAACCAACCCACATCTGCGAGTACACGTGGGATCTGATCCAGCAGGGCCGGCTACATTTCGACAAGGAAGCGAACGATCACCGCGTCATCACCTTTCACGACTCCTGCAACGTCGCCCGCGCCTCGCGCATGGGCGACTATCCCGGCGGCCAATTCGATATTCCGCGTCACATCATCAAGGCGGTGGCCAACAAGTTCGTCGATATGGCGCCGGAGACCATCCACGAGAAGACCTTCTGCTGCGGAGGCGGAGGTGGCGTGCTTAGCGACGACCTGATCGATATCCGCGTCAAGGGCGCCTTGCCGCGCATGGAAGCGTTCCAGCGTGTGGTCGACGAACACGGCGTCAACTTCCTGGCCCTGATTTGTGCCATCTGCAAAGCGCAATTCACCAAGGTCGTGCCCTATTACGGTTTCAAGAGCAGCATGGTCGGCGGCGTGCACCAGCTCGTCAGCACGGCCATCAAACTCGGCAACGAGCAGTAAATACGGAGACAAGCCATGTCAACGACACCCCAGACCCAGCAGAACACCAAGCTCACGTATCGCCGCTACAAGGAAGGCGACGACAAGTTCAAGCGCTCCCAAGACAACATCTTCCAGGCCAGTTGGACCTACAAGTGCCCGACCTACATCCAGTCGACGGCACCTTGTCAGGGCTCGTGCCCGGCCGGCGAGGATATTCGCGGCTATCTCAACGTCGTCCGCGGCATCGACAAGCCCCCGGTCGGCGCTGATGGCAAGCCCACCATGCCCTGGCAGGAATATGCCTGGCGCCGCCTGACCGACGCCAACCCCTTCCCGGCCATCATGGGCCGCGTCTGCCCGGCGCCGTGCCAAGGTGGATGCAACCGCGCCAAGGTCGATGATTTCGTCGGCATCAACTCGGTCGAGCATTTCCTCGGCAATTACGCCGTCGAACATGGTCTCGCCTTCCCCAAGCCTGAGAAGGAAACCGGCAAGAAGATCGCCGTCATCGGCGGCGGTGTCGCCGGCATGTCGTGCGCCTATCACCTCCGTCGCCGTGGTCACTCGGTAGTCGTCTTCGAATCCAGCCACAAGCTCGGCGGCATGCTGACCTTCGGCCTGCCCGGCTACCGGACACCTCATGATGTCGTCGACGCCGAAGTGCAGCGCATCCTTGACATGGGCGTCGAAGTCCGTCTCAACACACGCGTCGGCAAGGATGTCGGCTTCGCCGATCTCAAGAAGAATTTCGACGCCATTTTCATCGGCATCGGCGCCCAGACCGGCAACAAGCTCGATCTCCCCGGCGCCGACGCGTCCAACTGCGTCGACGGCCTTTCCTTCCTGCGCGACTACAACGAAGGCAAGGTGGAACACGCCGGCAAGCGCATCATCGTCATCGGTGGCGGCGACACCGCCATGGACTGCGCCGCCGTGGCGCGCCGCCTGGGCGCCTACGACGTCGGCGCCGAGTCGCATGACCACGCCAAGGTGATTGTCGCCACCCGCGAATGCGACGGTGGCCGCGGCCAGAAGAGTGGCGCGGAATTCTGGCGCCAGAGCGCCGAAGTGGTCATCGCCTACCGCCGCCACGTTCAGGAGATGCCGGCTTCCAAGCATGAAATCGATGCCGTGGTCCAGGAAGGCGTCGAAATCCAGCCCTGCGTTGCACCAGTTTCCGTCATCAAGGACGAGAACGGCATGGCCACCGCCCTGCGCGTGATACAGGTCGACTGGGTAAATAAGAAGATGGTGCCGAAGGAAGGCTCCGAGTATGACATTCCCGCCGACCTGATCGTCAATGCCGTCGGTCAGTCCATCAACTGGGCCGGCATGGAGAAATACAAGAACGACCGCGGCATGGCCAACGTCGACAAGAACCTGATGGCCGAGCCAGGCGTTTTCGTCGGTGGCGACGCGATCAAGCCTTTCCTGCTGACCACCGCCATCGGCCATGGCCGCATCGCTGCCGACGGCATCGACAACTATGTCCGCGGCATAGAGCTTGATCGTCGTCCCAAGGTGGACGTCAAGCAGTTCAGCCTGCCTGGCAAGATGCAGGAGGCCGGCGCAAAGTTCGAGACGGTGGCCGAGCCTATCCGCGGCACGGACAGCAACAAGGCTGCCGGCATCCATAACTTCGATGATCGTTCCCCGCGTTACGTGATTCCGGCTGAGTCGCTCTTCCTTGGGCACTTCTCCTACACGCCGCGCAACGAGCGCGACATGATCGACATCGACGCCAACAACGTGCTTGGCAACGCCGAAGAGCGTCTTATCGCGCTGACCGAGGACAAGGCGCAAGCCGAGGCCAAGCGCTGCATGAGTTGCGGCATGTGCTTCGAATGCGACAACTGCGTAATGTACTGCCCGCAGGGCGCCGTCAAGAAAGTGCCGAAGAAGGAAGCCACCATGGGGCGCTATGTCTATACCGACTACTCCAAGTGCATCGGCTGCCACATCTGCTACGACGTCTGCCCGACCGGCTACATCCAGATGGGTCTCGGAGAGTAACGGCATGAAGCGCTGGGCCATCCCCCTTGTCATCCTGACCGCATGGTTCGCCGCGGCCGGCACCGCATGTGCCGGCGACGGCTTGCCGAAGCCGAACATCGTCATCGAGAACAAGGACGGCCAGTGCGTGGCGCCGCCAGAAGAAATGCGGCGCAACCATATGGAGATGCTCAAGCATCAGCGCGATCTGACACTTCGCGAAGGTATTCGCGGCAGCAAGGTCAGCCTGAATGGCTGCATCGAATGCCACGCCGGCAAGAAAACAGGCTCGGTCATCGGCAGTGACGACAGCTTCTGCCAGACCTGCCATGCCTATGCCGCAGTCAAGCTCGATTGCTGGGATTGCCATCAGCCGAAAGCCGGCTACAAGGCGACAGGAGCCAAGCCCCATGAGTGACAACGACAACGGCCGCCGCGGTTTCCTCGCTACCGGCGCCACCATGGCGGCCGGACTCGGCTTCGTCGCCATCGCCCCGGGCATCCGCCTGATCGAGATCGCCCAGGCGCGCCCTGCCGGCGAAGCCGCTTCCAGCGCCGTCCGTTGGGGCATGCTGATCGATACCACCAAGTGCGCCAGCGGCTGCGATGCGTGCGTCAGCGCTTGCGCCAGCGAAAATGGCATCGTCGAGCAAGTCGAGGATCCCGCCCAGCGTTCGCATTGGATCCGCAAGATCGACCTCAAGGACAAGCAGTCCGGCCGCGAGCATTCGCTGCCGATGATGTGCCAGCACTGTGCCGAGCCGCCCTGCGTCGATGTTTGCCCGACCGGCGCCTCGATGAAGCGCGCCGACGGCATCGTCCTGGTCGACCGCCACATCTGCATCGGCTGCCGCTACTGCATGATGGCATGCCCTTACAAGGCGCGCTCCTTCGTACACGAACCGCTGACCGAGCAGAATCCGGAAGTACCGCGGGGCGTCGGTTGCGTCGAAGCCTGCACACTTTGCGTCCATCGTGTGGATCGTGGCCAGTTGCCGGCCTGTGTCGAAGCCTGCCCGGAAGGCGCCCTGCTCTTCGGCGACCTCGGTGATCCGAACAGCGAGATTTCCCGCCGCATCGCCCAGGAAGCCACCACTCAGGTGCGGGCCGACCTGCAGCTCAACCCCGGCGTTCGCTATCAAGGCATCTGACATGACGACGACGTTTCTTTCCTACCGTGCCTCCACCCCCCGTTTCTGGCTGATCGCCGCCATCGGCGCGCTGGTCTCCGCCGTCGGCTTCGGGGCCGCCCTCTATATGGAGCACCATGGCCATGTCGTCACCGGCATGAACAACCAGGTGGTCTGGGGCATTCCGCATGTCTTCGCCATCTTCCTCATCATCGCCGCTTCCGGCGTACTCAACGTCGCCTCCATCGGCTCGGTGTTCGGGAAGGCCGCCTACAAGAAACGGGCGCCACTGTCGGGTCTGCTGTCGATCGCCATGCTTGCCGGCGGCCTGTTCGTGCTCATGCTCGACCTCGGCCGCGCCGACCGCGTCATGATCGCCGCCACGTACTACAACTTCACTTCAGTGTTCGCCTGGAACGTCTTCCTCTACTCGGGCATGTTCGGCATCGTCGCCGTCTATCTCTGGGTACTGATGGAAAAGCGCATGTACGCCTTCGTCAAACCCGTCGGCATAGCCGCCTTCGTCTGGCGCCTGATTCTGACCACTGGTACCGGCTCGATCTTCGGCTTCCTGGTCGCCCGCCAGGCCTATCAATCCGCGGTTCTGGCGCCGATGTTCATCATCATGTCGTTCGCCTGGGGGCTGGCAGTCTTCATGGTCGTGCAGCGAACCATGTACGACTGGAATGCCATGACCCTGCACCCGGCGGTGCGCCGGCGCATGAAGCACCTGCTCGGCGTTTTCGTCGCCGCCGTCTTCTATTTCGTGCTGGTCTATCACCTGACCAACCTCTACTTCGCCAAGGAAACCGGTTTCGAGCGTTTCATCCTCGTCGACGGCGGTATCTTCCCGCTGCTTTTCTGGGGCGGCTGGTTCCTGCTCGGTACCGTTCTGCCGCTGGCCTTGATCTACCTTCCGGCGCTGGCCTTCCGCGGCTCGGTACTGACCGCCTCGCTGCTGGTGATTTTCGGCGCCTTCTGTCAGCTCTACGTCTTCATCATCGGCGGCGAAGCCTACCCGATGGACATCTTCCCGGGCATGCAGGCTTCCAGCAGCTTCTTCGACGGCCAGGTTGCCACCTATGCGCCCAGCCTGCCCGAGTTCCTGCTCGGCATTGGCGGTCTCGGCGTCGCCTTCATGATCACCCTGATCGGCATCCGCGTGCTCAAGTTTCTGCCCGAGGATGACCTTACCCAACTCGAAGCCGCAGCAGACTGAGCGCCTTCGGGCCCGGCATGGCCGGGCCCTCACCGAGGTTGCGCCCCATGCATAGCTTCCTGATCTCGGCCGCTCACAAATCATCCGGCAAGACCACCGTCAGTATCGGTCTGGCTGCCGCGCTCAAGGCGCGCGGTCTCGCCGTGCAGCCCTTCAAGAAGGGCCCGGACTACATCGACCCGCTTTGGCTCGGCACGGCCGCCGGGCGCGCCTGCCGCAACCTTGACTTCTACCTTTCTCCCGACGACGAGATTCGCGCCCAGTTCGCGCGCAGCGGCTGGAATGCCGACGTCTGTCTGGTCGAGGGCAACATGGGCCTCTACGACGGTCTCGACCTCGAAGGCAGCAACAGCAACGCCGCGCTCGCCAAACTACTCGATCTGCCGGTGGCGCTCGTTGTCGACGCCCGCGGCATGACGCGCGGCGTCGCCCCGCTGCTGCTCGGCTATCAGGCCTTCGACCGCAACATCCGCTTCGCCGGCGTCATCCTCAATCGCCTCGGCGGCGGCCGCCACGAATCCAAGCTGCGCGCCATCATCGAGCACTACACCGACCTGCCGGTGCTCGGCGCCATCCACGAAGACAAGGGTCTGGCCCTGGTCGAGCGCCACCTTGGTCTCATGCCGGCCAACGAAACCCATGCCGCCGAGCGCCACATCGCCGAGATCGCGCGCGCCATCGCAGCGCAGGTTGACCTCGACCGGTTGCTGCAGACGTCCGCGACCGACGTCGCCCTGCCGCGCCCGTCGCTCAGAAAAGTCAGCCATGGCGGTACGCCGCTACGCATCGCCGTCGCCCGCGACGCCGCCTTCGGCTTCTACTACTCGGACGACATCGAGGCGTTGAATGCCGCCGGGGCCCAACTGGTCTATTTCGACGCGCTGCGCGACGCCCATCTGCCCGCTTGCGACGGTCTCATCATCGGCGGTGGCTTCCCCGAGTGTTTTCTCGACGACCTCGAAGCCAACGCCCAGTTGCGCACGGAGATTCTCGACGCCATCGAAGCCGGCCTGCCCACCTATGCCGAATGCGGCGGCCTGATGTACCTGGCGCGTTCCATCTCATGGAAGGGACGGACACAGCGCATGGTCGGTGCCATCGCCGGCGATATCGTCATGCACGAAAAGCCCATCGGACGCGGCTACGTCAAGCTCCAGCCGACCGCGAACCATCCCTGGCACCAAGGCGATGCATCGGCGCCCGTCATCGCCGCGCACGAGTTCCACTACTCTGCCATCGACAACCTTCCCGCCGACACCATCTTCGCCTACGACATCAAACGCGGTCACGGCGTCGACGGACAGCGCGACGGGATCGTGTACAAGAACCTGCTCGCCTCCTACACTCATCTGCGCGCCACCGCCGGCTGCGACTGGCCTGCACGCTTCGTCCGCTTCATCCGCAATTGCCGAACCCAAGGAGAGACCCAGCGATGTTCCGCGTAACGCCACTTGCTGCCGAACACATCAGGAACGCCGCCGACGTTCAGGACGAGGACTCCACGTTGAGGGTGGCCGCGAAGATCGATGATGACGGGGAACTCGTCTACGGCATGGGCTTTGACGAAGAACGTGAAAACGATGTCGTCATCGAGTGCGAAGGCATCACGCTGCTTATCTCGCCACGCAGCAACGAACTGCTGGAAGAAGCGACACTCGACTTCGTCGAGTTGCATCCTGGCGAATTCCAGTTCGTGTTCATCAATCCCAAGGAAGGCAATTGTTCCGCACAATCGAATCAGGGCGGTTGCGGTCCCTGCGGCGGAGGCTGCGCTTGAGCAATACGTCCGCCCAACCAGGCACCGTCTATCTCGTCGGTGCCGGCCCCGGCGATCCCGACCTGCTGACCCTGCGCGCGGCACAGCTGCTGGCCGAGGCGGACGTGCTGGTCTACGACGCGCTGGTATCGGAGCCGATCCTTGATCGGGTCAAGCCGGGTGCCGAGCGCATCTACGCCGGGAAGGAACGCGGCAATCACACCATCCCGCAGGAGGACATCAACCACCTGCTGGTGCGCCTCGCCAAGGAAGGCAAATGCGTCGTCCGTCTCAAAGGCGGAGACCCCTACACCTTCGGTCGTGGCGGCGAAGAAGTCGAGACGCTGGCCGCCAATGGAGTCCCTTTCGAGGTCGTGCCCGGCATTACTGCTGCCGCCGGTGTCGCGGCATATACCGGCATTCCGCTTACCCATCGGAACCATGCCCAGGCCTGTGTCTTCGTTACCGGCCACCTGAAGGATGGCACCATGAACCTCGACTGGCCGGGGCTGGCACGCCGCCGCCAGACCGTGGTCATCTACATGGGTCTGCACGGCCTCGCCACCGTCTGTGCCAAACTCGTCGAGCACGGGCTGCCGCCCGACTGGCCCGCGGCGATTGTCCAGCAGGGCACGACGCCGAACCAGCGTACCGTCACCGGCACGCTCGCCACATTGCCCGGACTCGCCGAGGCAGCGCACCTCAAGGCACCAACACTGATCATCGTCGGCGAAACCGTCACACTGCAAAGCAAGCTGTCCTGGTTCGAACACCAGGCGTGGCGCGACGACTGAAGACGGTTTGACGCCCGGCCCAATCGGGCAAGGTCGGGGATCGCCGAGCGGCGCTCAGTTCCGGGGTGCGTTGTCTATCGCCCGCAGCACACGGTTGGCCTGCGCATACTCAACATCGGACCGCGCATTGAGCCGCTCTATCAGCGCCAGCGTCAGGCCAGCCATATCGATGCCAAGCAGTGCAGCACCGCTGGCATCGGTCAGGAACTTGGGCCGCAGCAAATCGCCCGAAGCCAATTTGTTGGCCAGCGCCGCCAGCTCCGCAGCCGTCGCCACCGACGGCTTCAGTTCGACGCGCACCGTGGCCAGTTCCGAAGGCAGCACCGTGCGCGGCGGCGTCTCAGGCGTCGCCGCCTTGACGATAGGCTCACGCCTTGCCCGCTGCGCCAACCCGGCCAACAGCGCCCTGCGGTCGACAGACAACAGGGCCTCGCGCCCCGAGGTCACCCGCACCAACGTAAGCGGAATACCGTATTCGCCAGACAGGCCCGCGGCGACCGACGCCGCCGTGCCCATCGCACGTGCACCCTCGGCCACCGCGGCCAGCGCCTTGCCTGATTCGCTCGTGTCG
The DNA here is from genome assembly GCA_018819515.1 of Gammaproteobacteria bacterium. Taxonomy (GTDB): domain Bacteria; phylum Pseudomonadota; class Gammaproteobacteria; order Burkholderiales; family Rhodocyclaceae; genus Fen-999. Next base: position 346,505 of record JAHJPX010000006.1, on the reverse strand, counting down.
CGAAACTTGACGATCAGATCACCGGTCACGATGTAGTCCGGCGGCCGCGGCGCCGACGCATGTGCGCTCGCAAGTGCGGCGGCAAGCGAAAGCGCTGCGAGGAAATGGCGTAGCGCCGGATCCATGGCCTTCACAGCGAACTTCGTCATTTGTTTCCTGCCCTTTCGACACCAGTCGGCAGTATCGGTTCACTGGCAGATCTCCCGCGCAAGGGCGCAACGACGTGCGACCAGGCCCACCAGTACGCGAAGCCAAAGGCGATCAATGCACCCGGCGCAGCCCAGCCGTGCACCAACGCGAAGTACTCCGGCGCGCACACGCCCACCCAGACGACACTGACCAGCCGCAACTGGTTGACCATCACCAGGAGCGGCACACCCACCAGCACGCCGGCAAGCCTGGCTGGTAACCCTGCCCACGGATGCAGCGCGATCGCCGCAGTGATCAGCACACACGGGATCAGCGCAGTGCAGGTCTGGTGCACCTCGGTGACGAAGCCCTGTGCATGCATCAGTATCTGGCCTTCGCGCACCAGCGGCACGCCGAGCGCGACGAGCCATTGCAGCGCCCATTCCGCAGTAAGCACGTTCAGCGCCTCGAGGTGCAATTGCCGCGCCGGCAGTTCGAACAGCACACGCAAGCCCCCGTACACCAGCAGCAATACCAGCGCCGCGCGGTGCATGGACGGTCGATGTTCGATGCTTGGTAGCATCATGCGACAAGTGGCAGCGCCTGGATGCGCCTTCTATTCGCGCCCGATGTCATGACGGCGCTTCAAGCGCAGTGCGACGGCAAGGAACGATGCGGCCAGCGCGACGAGCAATACCAGCGGCCACGGCAGCGCACTGCTGCGCGCCGGTACCGTGACGGCGCTACTGGCCAGCACATTCTCGCTGCTGGCGGTGATCGTGGCGTTGCCCTGGGCGATGCCGGTTACTTCCGCCGAAACGGTACCGCTGGCGCCCGTCGCGGCCGAAGCCGGCGCGACAGTGGCCACCAGCGGGTTGCTCGAACTGAACTGCACGGTCCTGCCGGGAGCCGGTGCGCCGTTGACGATAACGGTCGCAGTCAGCGCGCCGGTCTGGCCGATCGGTACATTTGCGCTGGCGGGCTGGAGCGAGATGGTCGCGGCCGGAGGCGGCGTACCGCCATCGGCGAGCGCAGCGCGGGCGTCAAGCAATCCGGCACCGCAGGGGCGCGGACACTGCGTCGCATTACGCGGCAGCGCGGTACTCTTGAGTCGGGCGAGCAACGTCGCCGGTGTCAGCGTGGGCTGCGTGGCGAGTGCCAGCGCGGCAACGCCGGCCACATGCGGAGCAGCCATCGAGGTACCGTTGTAGCGCGCGTAGCCGCCCTGCACCATCGACAGCACGCCGTCGTTCTGACCGTCCCCATTATCGTCGCGTTGCGTGTCGCCGCCGGGCGCGAGAAGGTCGACGCGCGTTCCATAGTTGGAGTAGCGCGTGACCAGATAGCCTCGCGCGTCGCTTGCCGCAACGGTAATCACACCGTTGCATCCGGCCGGCAGCGAGCCCGACGCGTCGGACGCATCGTTGCCGGCGGCCACGACGACTGCCGTACCGCGGGCGACCGCATCGTTGATCGCCGATTGCGTCGCCGGCGAAACCGAGCACGGCTGATTCGCGCCCAGACTCATGTTGATGACCCTGGCCGGCGTGGGGTTGGCCGGCACACCCGGCACGTTGATGCCGGCAGCCCAGCGGATCGCATCGTTGATGTCGGTCATCGTACCGCCGCACTTGCCGAGCACGCGCACCGCTTGCAGCTTGACGTTCCAGTTGATTCCCGCGACGCCGATGCCGTTGTTGGTGTTGCCCACACCGATCGTTCCGGCGACGTGTGTGCCGTGCCAGCTATTGGGTTGTGCCGGGCTACCGGGGTAACACTCGTCGGCCGCGATCGCATCGCCGGGGTCGGTGGGGTCGTTGTCGCGTCCATCACCGTCGTTGGCGATCAAAGGGTCGCTGATCATGTCGAAACCGGTCGCCAGGTTCGGCGATCCCGTGATGTCAGGATGGTTTGACAGGATGCCGGTGTCGATCACCGCGACAACGACAGTGTTCGACCCCTTGTTCGTTTCCCACACCTGCGGCAGATTGATACCGCCGGGAACGGTAGCGGGCCCGTTCGGCCCGTTGTCGAAGTAATGCCACTGCTGGGCGAAGCCCGGATCACTGGGCTGCGCAGCGAGCTGGAAGATGAAGTTGGGCTGCGCGTACTCGACATCGGCCCGCGCCGCCATCGTGCGCACAAGCTCAAGCGTGCGCTCGCTGAGTGTCTGCGGCGCCATCGTCGCGGCAGCGGTTGGCGCAACTCGATAGATGCGCTCGCCACCCGAGGTGAGCTCGGGCGCAGCGGTAATCTGCATGCGCGACATCTCGGTCGCAGCCATCGCACTTGCGCGCGTTCCCGTCTTCATCTTGACGACCACTTCGCCCGGCACGAAGTTCTGCGCGTTGCGCAGTTCGAAGAGCTTCTGCACTTCGACCGCAGAGATATCCCGTATCGGCAACGGTGCGGACTCAGGCGGCATGGCCGAATTGGGTTGCTGGCATCCCAGCAGCAGAACAGCCGCCACGGCTATGCCCGCGGCAGGTTTGACGAGTTGTCCGAAAAGCATCGCATCCTCCTTTCGAGTTCGTGACCGGACCTCGCGTCGCGGGTCGGTCCAAGGGTTATGCCGCTGCTTTGGCGCGCTTGACTACGGACTGGACCAGCTCATGGTCCTTGCCGCCGAGCGTGCTGCGGCGATGCTGAAGCACTATAGACCCACATGCGGCGACAATGCCAATCGAATTTAGGGATGCGTCGTCGCCATTGTTGTGATGCCAGAAGAAGTGCCTACATCTTGTGCCTGCACCCCAAGGCACCTGCGCCAATCATCGTCAGCGAAACCGCCACGCCGAAAGGCAAACTGCCATGGTTCGAACACCCGGCGTGGTGCGACGACTGACTTTTTGCGCTCCCGACGCGCGCTTTCGCGCACGAGACGATCCGCAGCCGGACTGATCAGGTCTCGCGCTTGGCCGACTTCTGCTCGATTGCGAACACCGCCGCCTCGACGCGCGAAGTCATGTTGAGCTTCGAGAGGATGTGGCGAACGTGAAGTTTGACCGTGTCATGGCTGATGTCCAGCTCGCGCGCGATGGCCTTGTTCGACAGCCCCTGTGACAGATAACCGAGGATTTCCTTCTCGCGCGCAGTAAGCTGCGCCAAAGCATCTGTCTTCTCGTCCGCTGCGACGCCACCCTGCAGTAGATGCACCAATTTCATGGTCATGGTCGGCGCCACCACCGTTTCACCGCGCACCGCTCGCTGGACGGCATCAACGACGTCGTCCGGTTCCATGTCTTTAAGCAAATAGCCTTGGGCGCCGGAACGCATCGCGTTGGCCAGATCCTCTTCGGCATCAGAAACCGTCAGCACCAGGACCGGCCCGCGCCAGTTCTCTGCGCGAATGCGCCGCAGCAGCGCCAACCCCCCAACCGGCAGCATGTTGAGATCGGTGATGACGACGTCAGGCTGCGTATCGTGCAACAGCCGGATCGCCTCTTCTGGATTGCCGGTCACGCCGGAGACTGTAACTTCGCCGCGTTGCTCCAGCAGTTCGGCCAGGCCCTTGCGAAACAACGTGTGGTCATCGATCAACAGAACGCGAATCTGCTTTTCGGTCATGCTGACGGACCCGACATGACGGGGAAGGTGAGACGGACACGGAACCCGCCCTGCGGCAGGTTGGCTACCTCGACGCGGCCGCCGATCTTTAACGCACGTTCGCGCATGATGCTCAGCCCGAAGTGGTCTCGCAGACGAGGATGCTCCTCGAAACCGCCGGTTCGATTCGCGATGGCAAAAAAGCCCTGGCCACCGCGACCGTTGTCCTCGACCGTGGCCACGTAATAGTCGCCAGCGCCCTCAATGGTCAATTTGGCCTTCGTGGCCCCGGAGTGCCGGGCGACGTTGGCAAGCGCTTCCTGGAGGATAAAGAAGACTTGTGCCTCCTGATCCACCGAAAGCCTGAGATCGGTGGCCCGGTTCTGGTAGTCCAGCCGAATGCCGGTGCGATCGTGAAAGGTTTCCGCCAGATCCTCGAGCGCGTGCAGCAAACCCATGGGGTCCATGCGATTGCGGAACTGCGTCAGCAATTCGCGTAATTGTCCCGCAGCCACGTCGAGCGCCTGCCCGACGTCGCTGGCGTACTTTCCCGCCCGCTCGTTCTCACCATCGCGTATGGCGTCGCTCAGCAGCGCGACACGCATCTTCATATAAGCGCAGGTCTGAGCCAGGGAATCATGCACCTCCGCCGCCATCATGGCCCGCTCGTTCATCAGGGCGATGCGCATATTTTCCCGCTTCAGGCGGGCATTCTCCAGCGCCATGCCGAGATGTTCGCCGATGGAGCGGAACAATACCGCGACTTCCTCGCGCAAACAGAACCGCTCCGGCAGGAAAAGGTTGTACGTACCGAGTAGCCGGCCGCCATGCTGCAACGGAACGACGACCATCGCCTGGCAGTCGCGACCGAAGTAGGCGCTACCGGTACGCTCGGCGCAGTCGCGCAGATCTATTTCGTAGTGACACTTGTTGTCACGTACCGCGCTGCCGCAGTGGCCGCAATCGATCGGCACCACGCGCTCGCGTTCGACCAGGTCCGCCGGCAGGCCGCGAGCGCCGACCAGGCGCAAGTGGCGACCATCGGTCGTAAGCACGCGCACGACGCCGGCCGTGGCATGCGCCAGGCGCAGCATCGTACCAAGGAAGCGGCCAAGCAATTCCTCGACATCATCTTCGTCGGCAAGGTTGGCCGACACTTCCGAGATGATCGCAAAGGCTTGAAGCTTGGTTTCCTCGTCGAGCTCGACTTCGGGGCCCAGCGGCATTTGTGGCATCGCCGCGCTGTCCATTCGTTTCTCCGCTCTATCGGAAGGCAAATTTTACGACGGAAGTGGCCACTCACCGCAAAGCGTCTTCTCGGCCCACATCAATGCCGCCATGGTCTTGCCGTCGGTTATGTCACCATCACGCACTGCCAATAGCGCGTCTTCCAGGCTCATCTCGGTCACCTCAAGGATCTCGCCGTCGTCCAGCGCATGCCCAACGTATGTCAGTTCCCGCGCCAGGAAGATCTCGATGCGCTCGTTCGAATAGCCGATGCAGGGGTGCATGGTGGCCAGATGGCGCCAGAATCTGGCCTTATAGCCGGTTTCCTCACGCAACTCGCGCCGCGCCGTATCGAGGATGTGCTCGCCGGAATCGATCTTGCCTGCCGGCAATTCGAAGAAAATCCGACGCAACGGGTAGCGGAACTGGCGCTCGAACAGCAGCTTGCCATTGTCGAGCTGTGCGATCAATACGACCGCACCCGGATGAGCGATCCATTCACGCACGCTTTCTTTGCCGTCCGGCAAGCGGACTTCGTCTCGATGCACGTGCAGCAAGCGGCCAGAGTATACCTCCTGCGTATTCAGGGTTTCCTCATGGAATTCCGAATCATCCATACTGATCATAGGGCTTTGATTCCTATTGAACTTCAGGTAAACAACCATATCTCAAGCGTAAGGCGCACGAAGTGCCATGCCGCAACTCCCAACCCTCTAGGAGGCTACCATGACCGGATTCATCCCAGGTTTCGACAGCGACGGCGTCGTCACCGTCAATCGCGTGATACTCAAGCCCGGCTACACGGTCGAAGATCTCGAAGAGCGCGTCGCCATGCTCTGCGAAAACGTCAAGACCTATCACTCCGATACCGGCTTCGTCGGCGGAATGGTGGTTCTCAATAGTGGCATGATATCGAACGAGGGCAGCACCGTGGGCCAATCGGTGGAAAGCCCGCTCAAGGACCGCGAAGCGCTGATCATCACGTTCTGGCGATCCTTCGAAGAACACGAGGCATCGCATCGTAGTGACACCTTCCAGCCGCTGTTCGAGCAGGTACTGGAACTGTGCGAAAACGGCAACGAAGAGATCGCCTATCGGCAACTATGGTCCGGCAAAGCGTACTCGCCAGCCGAAGCTGCGGAAGCCCGCGCCGCCAAGGAGCGTTACGCGAAGGTCGCCTAACTCAGAGAGAGCGCAGCACCGCGACAGTGCAAAGCATCATCAGCGCGTTTGGGAAGAGTCCGAGCAACGCAATCGCTAGGCCGTTGGCCGACAACAAGACGCGCATATCCATGCTGGCGCGGATGGGCGCGCTGTCGGCCGGCGGATCGAAGTACATCAGCTTAACCACACGCAAGTAATAGTAGGCGCCGATCAGGGAGAAGATCACCGCGATCACGACAACCGTCAAATGCTCGGCGGCGACGGCGGCCAGCAGCACCGAGAACTTGGCGAAAAACCCGACGAAGAACGGAATGCCGGCCATTGACAGCATGGTGATCATCATCATCGCCGCGAACCATGGGCTGCGCTTGTTGAGCCCCTTGAAGTCCTCCAGGTTCTCCGCCTCGTATCCCGCCCGCGACAGCAGTAGCACCACACCAAACGCACCGAGCGACATCAGGACGTAGGCAATGCTGTAGTACATGGCAGAGCTGTAGGCATTGACCAGCGCCATCGGATCGACGTCGCGGCCAGCGACGCCGCTCATGAGCGCCAGCAGCATGAAGCCCATATGCGAGATGCCCGAATAGGCGAGCATGCGCTTGATGTTCGTCTGCGCAATGGCGGCCAGATTTCCGACACCGATCGACAGCACGGCCATCAGCATCAGCATGGTCTGCCACTCGTCAGCCAGCGCGAACAGGCCGGACACCAGCAGGCGGAGCGCCATCGCGAACGCGGCCAGCTTGGGTGCCGTGGCGATGAACAGCGTGACCGCGGTCGGGGCACCATGATAGACGTCGGGAATCCACATGTGGAAGGGAACGACGCCCAGCTTGAAGGCTATGCCGGCGACCAGGAACACCAGTCCGAATACCAAGATGGTCCGGTTGGCGATACCGTCCTGCAGCGCCTGGGCGATGAGTCCCACTTCCAGCGTGCCCGTGGCGCCATAGATCATCGACATGCCGTAGAGCAGCAGACCGGATGCCAGCGCCCCCAGCACAAAGTACTTCATTGCCGCTTCCGTGGCGCGCGGCGAATCCCGGTCGATGGCCACCAAGGCATACAGCGAAAGCGACAGCATCTCCAGACCCAGGTACAGGGTGAGAAGGTTGTAGGCCGAAATCATGACCATCATGCCCAGCGTCGCGAACAGGACCAGCAGGTAATACTCGCCCTTGTCCAGATCGCGCTCGGCCAAGTAGTCACGACCGTAGATCAGCACTCCGAATACGGACACGTAGACCAGAAGCTTCAGAAGGTCGGAGACGGGGTCGTCGATGAACATGTTGCTGAAAGTCAGCGATGCCGCCTCTCCGTAGTTCAGGAAGGTGATCGCAGCGCAACCGATCAGCGCCAGTTGGGTCAGTGTTCCGGCAAGCCAGCGTCGCCTCGAACCGGCGAAAAGATCAACCAGCAGTATCACGCAGGCCATGGTCGCCAGGAAAAGTTCCGGCGCGGCCGGATACAGGTCGGGCATGACGAAGTTGTTCAGCATCATTGCTCTCGCGCCGGTTACAGCTTGCTCACCGCGACATGCTTCAGCAGGTTATCTACTGAGGCGTGCATGATGTCGGTGAAGGGATAGGGATAGATGCCCATGGCGAGTACTGCGGCCGCCAACAGGGCAAGTACCAGGAATTCGCGACGGCCGATGTCGGTCAGCTTGGCCACATGGTCGTTGGCAACCGCGCCAAAGACAACGCGCTTGTACATCCAGAGCGTATAGGCGGCGCCCAGAATCAGGGTGGTCGCCGCGGCAAAACCGACCCAGAAGTTGTGCTTGATCGCGCCGAGGATGACCATGAACTCGCCGACGAAACCCGATGTCGCCGGCAGGCCGGAGTTGGCCATCGCGAACAGCATGAAGAAAGCCGCGAACTTGGGCATGGTGTTCACGACGCCACCGTAATCGGCGATCTGCCGCGAGTGCATGCGGTCATACATGACGCCGACGCAGAGGAACATCGCCGCCGAAATGAAACCGTGCGAGATCATCTGCACCAGAGCGCCCTCGATGCCGATCTGATTGAAGATGAAGAATCCGAGGGTGACGAAGCCCATGTGCGAGATCGAAGAATAGGCAATCAGCTTCTTCATGTCGGCCTGCACCAGGGCGACGAAGCCGATATAGACCACCGCAATCAGCGACAGCGCGATCATCATCGGCGCCAGAGCGTGGCTGGCGTCGGGGAGGATGGGCAGCGAAAACCGGATGAAACCGTAGGCACCCAGTTTGAGCATGATCGCCGCCAGCACCACCGAACCGCCGGTCGGTGCCTCGACGTGGGCATCGGGCAGCCACGTATGCACCGGCCACATCGGCACCTTGACCGCGAAGGCGACAAGGAAGGCGATGAAGACCAGAATCTGCGGAGTCAAACCTAGACGCAACTGGTGCCATTCGAGCAGGTTGAAACTACCACCGGCCTCCAGGAACAGGTAGAACAGCGCAACCAGCATCAACAGCGAGCCGAGCAGCGTGTAAAGGAAGAACTTGAAGGCGGCATAGACGCGGTTCGGACCGCCCCAGACGCCGATGATGATGTACATCGGAATCAGGCTGGCCTCGAAGAACACATAGAACAGCACGACGTCGAGCGAGGCGAAGATGCCGTTCATCAAACCCGACATGACCAGGAAGGCGGCCATGTACTGGGCGACCTTCTCCTCGATCACCTCCCAGCCCGCGAGCACGACGAGGATCGTCACGAAGGCGTTGAGCAGGATGAACAACACCGAGATGCCATCGACACCCAGGAAGTACTGGACGTTGAAGCGCGGAATCCAGGGCGCCATTTCGACAAACTGCATGCCGACGAACTCGCGGTCAAAACCGACATAGAGTGGCAAGGTAACGACAAAGCCGGCGATGGCCACAGCCAGCGCCAGCCAGCGCACCAACTCGCGGCGCTCGGAGCCGAAAGCGAGCACCGGAATTGCACCGATGATCGGCACCCAGATCGCAAGGCTCAGAAGTGAGGAGTTCATCCGCTGTTATTCCTATCGGCTGCGAGCTACTAGAAGAGGGGCTTAAAAAGAGTCATCAGCACACCGCCGTTAAACCAGAGGGTCATCAGCACAAAAAGGCCGAGAATCATGGAAAAGGCGTACTGGTAAAGATGTCCGCTCTGCAAGAGGCGCACAACGCCCGCAAAGCGACCAACCGACCGCGCCGAGCCATTCACCGCGAAGCCATCGATAATGGTCTGATCGCCGGCTTTCCAGAGACCACGGCCGACCGCGCGGACGCCGCCGGCGAAAAACCAGTCGTTGAAGCGGTCGAAGCCGTACTTCTCTTCCAGGATCATGGCAATGGTGGCGAACCTGCTCTTGATCACCGTCGGCAGATCCGGGCGCTTGATGTAGAGGAACCAGGCGGTCGCGGCACCCGAGATCGCCAGCCAGAACGGAAGTGCAGTCAGGCCATGCAGGATCATCGGGACCACGCCGTGGAATTCCTCCCGCATGTGAGCGAGCGCATGATGGTTCTCGCCGATGAATATCGCTTCGCCGAAGTAGCCGCCGAACAGCATCGGCCCGATCACCCAGCCGGACGCAATTGCCGGAATGGCAAGAAGGATCAGCGGGATCGTGACCACCTTGGGTGACTCGTGCGGCTCAGCGTGGTGGCCGTGGCCAGGGGCCCCGTGGTCACCGTGATGGCCGCCCGCATGCCGGAAACGCTCCTCGCCATGGAAGGCGAAGAACACCAGGCGAAAGGAGTAGAAGCCACCGACGAAAACGCCGGCCAGCAGCGCAATGTAGGCGAAGGTCGCGCCCGGGATATGAGCCAGTTGCACCGCCTCGATGATCGAGTCCTTGGAGAAGAAGCCGGCGAACGGCGGCAGGCCCGCATTGGCGAGCGCACCGATCAGAACGGTCAGGTAGGTGATCGGCATGTACTTGCGCAGCCCACCCATGCGACGCATGTCCTGCTCGTGATGCATCGCGATGATCACCGAACCGGCGCCGAGGAACAACACTGCCTTGAAGAAAGCATGCGTCATCAGGTGGAAAATCGCGGCCGAGTAAGCCGAGGCACCGAGTGCCACGGTCATGTAGCCGAGTTGGGAGAGTGTCGAGTAGGCGACGACACGCTTGATGTCCGTCTGAACGATGGCGATCAGCGCCATGAATAGCGCGGTGATGGCGCCAATGATGATGACGAAGGACAGCGCCGTGTCGGAAAGCTCGAACAACGGCGACATGCGCGAGACCATGAAGATGCCGGCCGTCACCATGGTGGCGGCGTGGATCAGCGCGGAGATCGGCGTCGGACCTTCCATCGAGTCAGGCAGCCAGACATGCAACGGAAATTGCGCCGACTTGCCCATGGCGCCAATGAAGAGTCCGATGCAAACCGCGGTTATCAAAGGCCAGCCGGTAACGGCCTCCGTCATCGCTGCCAGTTCGGTGCCTTTGCCAAACACCGTCGCGTAGTCAAGGCTGCCGGCGTAGGCCGCGATCAGACCGATGCCCATCAAAAAGCCGAAGTCCCCGACGCGATTGACCAGAAAGGCCTTGAGGTTAGCGTAGATGGCCGTCGGACGACTGCTCCAGAAGCCGATCAGCAGGTATGACACTAATCCCACGGCCTCCCAACCGAAAAAGAGCTGCAGGAAGTTGTTGCTCATGACCAGCATGAGCATCGAAAAGGTGAATAGCGAGATGTAGGCGAAGAAGCGCTGGTAGCTGTTCGTGCCGGCCAGACTGCCGGCGGGCCAGTTTTCCTCGTCGTGGGCCATGTAGCCAATGGTGTAGATATGCACCATCAGCGACACGAAGGTCACGACGATCATCATCACAGCAGTCAATTGATCGATCAGGAAGCCGATTTCGAGCTTCAGCCCGCCCGCTTCCATCCAGGTGTACAAAACGCCATTGAAGGTCTCGCCGGCCAGCACATCCTGCATTACCAACACGGAGCAAACGAACGAAACGGCAACGCCAAGAATCGTCACCCAGTGCGCGCCAGCCCGACCGATCGCCTTGCCGAACAGTCCGGCCACGATCGCTCCGAGAAGTGGCGCAAAGGGAATGATCAGGTACAGGGTCTTCATGCCGTCGTCCTCGCCGGGCCGCCCCATGGGGACGAACACCCTGTGGCGGGCAGCGAATAAATGTAAGCGTGGGGGGCCATTCTTATCCCTTCAGGCTGTCGAGTTTGTCGACATCGATGGTCGAGAGATTGCGGAACAGCACGACCAGGATCGCCAGCCCGATGCCGGCCTCGGCCGCCGCTACCGTCAGGATGAAGAACACGAACAGTTGTCCGGCAAGGTCGTTGAGGTAGTGCGAGAAGGCGACGAAGTTCATGTTCACCGCCAACAGCATCAACTCGATCGCCATCATCAGCACGATCAGGTTCTTCCGGTTGAGGAAGATGCCGACCACGCCGATCGCGAACAGGAGCGCGGAGAGGACAAGGTAGTGATGCAGGGCGATCATTCCGCCTCCTCCTTTTCCGCCGGCATCTGGATGACCCGAAGACGGTCGGTGTGCTTGACGGCAATCTGTTTCGCCGGATCGAGGTGTTTGACGTCCCGGCGATGACGCAGCGTCAGCATCACGGCAGCGATGATGGCCACGAGCAGGATGATCGAGGCGAGTTCGAAAGGATAAACGTAGTCCGTAAACAGAAGCCGCCCCAATTCCTTGGTATTGCTGTAATCGGCGGGCATCGTCTGACCGGAGAAGGAAGCAGAACCAAAGTACTCGCTCGACAACACGAGCGCCATCTCCCCGGCCATCAGCACGCCGAGGGTCGCCGCCAGCGGCATATGGGACCAGAACCCCTGCCGCAGCCTCTTGGCGTCGATGTCGAGCATCATGACCACGAACAGGAACAGCACCATGACGGCGCCGACGTAGACCATGACCAGGGCAATGGCGAGAAACTCGGCGTCGAGCGTGAGCCACAACCCGCCGGCATTGAAGAACGCCAGTACCAGGAAGAGCACCGCGTGAACCGGGTTGCGCGCGGTGATGACGCGCACCGCCGCAACCAGCATGATCAGGGCGAAAACGTAAAAGATGACGGTCTTGAGTTCCATCATGCCTCCGTCGGGCCGCCCCAAGGAGGCATGCGCCCCCCTGTGGGGAGCAACGAGCCGGGTTTGCGAGTGTGGGGGGCCATATCTGTATTACCGGAACTTGGCATCCTGCTCGCGCGCCTTGGCAATGTCGGCTTCGTAGCGGTCACCGTTGGCGAGCAGCATCTGCTTGGTGTAGTAAAGATCGCCGCGCACCTCGCCGTGATATTCGAGGATGTGCGTTTCGACGATGGCATCGACCGGGCAGGCTTCTTCGCAGAAGCCGCAGAAGATGCACTTGGTCAGGTCGATGTCGTAGCGGGTGGTGCGGCGACTCCCGTCTTCGCGCTCGGCGGACTCGATGGTGATCGCCATGGCCGGGCAGACGGCTTCGCACAGTTTGCAGGCAATGCAGCGCTCTTCGCCATTCGGATAGCGACGCAACGCATGCAACCCCCGGAAGCGCGGCGACATCGGCGTCTTCTCTTCCGGATACATGATCGTGATCTTCGGCGCAAACAAGTAGCGGAAGGTCACTGCCAGTCCCTGGCGGAGTTCGCCCAGGGAGAATGTTTGGATCAGGTCACGGGCGCCCATTTATTTGGCTCACTTCCATATATTGAAGGGCGACATCATCCAGATGCCGACGACCGGAATCCAGATCAGGCACAAAGGCACGAACACTTTCCAGCCCAGGCGCATGATCTGGTCGTAGCGAAAGCGCGGGAACGTCGCCCGCAACCAGAGAAACAAGAACAGGATGGTCGACATCTTGGCCAGCAGCCAGAAGATGCCGTCTGGCAGGAAACCGAAAGGCGACAGCCAGCCACCGAGGAAGAAAATCGAAACCGTCGCCGAAACGAGGATCATGTTGGCGTATTCGGCGAGGAAGAACATCGCGAAAGCCATGCCGGAATACTCGACCATGTGGCCGGCGACGATTTCCGACTCGCCTTCGACGACATCGAACGGCGCCCGGTTGAGTTCCGCTACACCGGAAATCAGGTAGACGAGGAACATGGGCAGCAACGGCAGCCAGTTCCACGAAAGGAACCCGACTCCGGCGTCGGTCATGGCGCCCTGCCCCTGCGCGCGCACGATATCGGAAAGATTCAAACTGTTCGACACCATGAGAATGCAGACCAGCGCCAGTCCCATCGAGACTTCGTAGGACACCATCTGCGCAGCCGAGCGCATGGCGCCAAGGAAAGGGTATTTCGAGTTCGAGGCCCAGCCGGCAATGATGATGCCGTATACCCCGAGCGAAGTGATTGCCAACAAGAACAGTACGCCGGCATTGACGTCGGCCAACGCGCCACCGTCGAAAAACGGCACCACCGACCAAACCGCAACGGCCGGCGCCATGGCCAGCGCCGGCGCGACAAAGAAGAGGCTGGGATCAGCCTTGGTCGGCAGTATCACTTCCTTGAGGAACAGCTTCAGGCCGTCGGCTATCGGTTGCAGCAGGCCCCACCAGCCAACCCGGTTGGGACCGATCCGCACCTGCATGGCGCCGATCACCCGCCGCTCTGCATAAGTGAGATACGCAACACCCAACAACAGCGGCACGAAGATGGCGACGATCTTGATGATGATCCAGACCAGCGGCCAGAACGGTTCGAACCAGCTCCAGACCCAGTCCCACAGGCCGAACAGATTCCAGAACCACTGGAAGAATTGCAGGACCGAGGATTCCATCAGGCGGGTTCCACTTTGAGCGCGCCGGTCATGGCGCCGAGGTTGACAGTGGTCGCGTGGCCAGCGGCAATGCGTACGCAATGGTCGGGGACCGCCGCATCGAGCTCGACGCCGAGCACTATCGGCGTATCGCCACGGCTGACTTTTGCGCGGCCGCCCGCGGCGATGCCCAGCGCGGCCAACGTGGCGGCATTCATGCGCGCTGTCGGCACCGCGGCATCCCGGGTTCGTTGCAGGCTCGGCGCACGACGCACCAGCGGATCGGCAAAGTAAATGGGGACGTCGGAAACGCGTTCCGTACCGCTACCGGCAGTCAGGTCAACAGCGACGCCGCTGATGGCGTTGTCCAGATTGTCCATCGGTGCGGGCTTGCCGTTTCCGCCCAGGATTTCCTCACGAACGACTTCGCTGCTTTCCTGGTCGAAGCCGTCGAGCTGCAGCACATTGCCCAGCGCGCGCAGCACCTTCCAGCCCGGACGGGTCTCGCCAAGGGGACGATTCACCGCCTGGAAACTCTGCACCCGGCCTTCGGTACTGACGAAAGTGCCCGAGGTTTCGGCGAACGGAGCAATCGGCAGAATGGCGTCGGCATACTCCAGCGCCATCGCCGACTTGAACGGCGACAGCACGATGACGCTGGCCGCCTGGTTGAGCGCCGCCAGCGCCTGATGGCCATCGGCACAGTCGAGTTCCGGATCGGCACCCAATACGAGGTAAGCGCGACGCGGCTCGGCCAGCATGCGACCGCTATCGAGTCCGCCCGCACCGGGAATCGCGTTGGCCACGTAGCCACCGACGGAGTTCGCCGCCTCACCAAGGAATCCGAACCGGCAACCAAGAAGCTCGGCCAGCTGCTGCGCCAGCCAGTTGAGCGTCGCCGCTCGGGCGTGTTGTTGCGCGAAGTTGCCGAGCAGCACACCGACATCCTGCCCGGATACCAAACTTTCGGCGATACGCTTCGCCTCCGGAGAAACCGTGACCTTCATGTCGAACGAGGCACCCTTGAGTTCGGCAACGGCCTTCACGACCTGCGCCAGACGCTCGGGAAGCTGCGACGGCGCGGCGATCAGTTTTCCGAAAACAGGCATCAACTGGTCGTCATCCGTGGCGTGGACGATCGAAACCTGAGTGCCGCGCTTCGCCGCCTGGCGCAAGCGCTGGGCGATCAAGGGCTGGTCCTTGCGCAGGAATGCGCCGACGACCAGCACACGGTCGAGTTTGCTCAGTTCGCCGATGCGCATGCCCAGCCAGGGAGCGCCGGCGCGTGCTCCGGAAAAATCGCTCTGCCGCAGGCGGAAGTCGATGTTCTCGGCGCCCAGGCCGCGCATCAGCTTGCCCGCGAGGTACATCTCCTCGAGGGTGGCGTGCGGGCTCACCAGCGAACCCAGCGCCGCCGGACCGTGTTCCTTGGCGACATCACGCAGCGCGTGGGCCGCGTAGTCGAGGGCCTGATTCCACTCGACTTCCTTCCAGAAGCCGCCCTGCTTGATCATCGGCCGGGTCAGACGCTCTTCCGAATTGAGTCCTTCGTACGAAAAGCGATCCTTGTCCGACAGCCAGCACTCGTTGATATCTTCGTTCTCGAACGGCAGCACGCGATAGACGCGGTCGTGCTTGACCTGGGCGATCAAGTTGCTGCCCAGGGCGTCGTGCGGGCTGACCGACTGGCGACGCGCCAGTTCCCAGGTACGGGCGCTGAAGCGGAAAGGTTTGGAAGTCAGGGCGCCAACCGGGCAGAGATCGATGATGTTGCCGGAAAGTTCCGAATCGACCGTGTTGCCGAGGAAAGGCATGATCTCGGCGCGGTCGCCGCGGAAGGCCTGGCCGAGTTCCATGCGGCCACCAATCTCCTGCGTGAAGCGCACACAGCGGGTGCAATTGATGCACCGGGTCATGTCGGTATTGATCAGCGGGCCGAGGTTCTTGTTGACCACCACCCGCTTCTCTTCCTGGTAACGGGACTGGCCGCCGCCGTAACCGACCGCCAGATCCTGCAATTGGCACTCGCCGCCCTGATCACAGATCGGACAATCGAGCGGATGGTTGATGAGCAGAAACTCCATCACGCCCTTCTGCGCCTTGACAGCCATCTCCGAGTGCGTGAAGACCTTCATGCCGTTGGCCACGGGCGTCGCGCAGGCCGGCAGCGGCTTGGGCGCCTTCTCGACCTGGACGAGGCACATGCGGCAGTTCGCCGCGATGGACAGCTTCTTGTGGTAGCAGAAGTGCGGAATGTAGATGCCTGCCTGATGGGCGGCATCGATCACCGTGCTGCCTTCTTCGACCTGCAAGGCCTTGCCGTCGATCTCGAGCTCTAGCATGGTGCGCCCGCCATCATCCGGGTATGAAACGTGCTGCCGGCCCTTTGTACTTCAGGCGGCACCAGGCACTTCTTGTGTTCGATGTGGTACTCGTACTCCGACCGGAAGTGCTTGAGAAAACCATTGACCGGCATCGAGGCGGCATCGCCGAGCGGGCAGATGGTACGGCCCATGATGTTGCCGGTCAGGTTGCCGAGCAAATCGAGATCCTCGGGCCGGCCCTGGCCATGCTCGATGCGATGGACGATCTTGTGCAGCCAGCCCGTCCCTTCGCGGCAGGGCGTGCATTGACCGCAGGATTCTTCATAGTAAAAGTACGACAGGCGCTCCAGCGCCTTGACCATGCACACGGTCTCGTCCATGACGATAACGGCGCCAGAGCCAAGCATGGAACCGGCCTTGGCGATGGAGTCGTAGTCCAGCGTGCAGTCCATGATGATGTCTGCGGGCAGCACTGGCGACGACGAACCGCCGGGGATCACGGCTTTGAGCTTGCGGCCGCCGCGCATGCCCCCGGCCATTTCCAGCAGCTTGGCAAACGGCGTGCCCATCGGCACCTCGTAGTTGCCCGGCTTATTGACATGACCCGAAACCGAGAACAGCTTGGTGCCGCCGTTGTTTGGCTTGCCGAGGTTGAGGTAGCCCTCGCCGCCGAGGCGGAAAATGTAGGGCACGGAAGCGAAGGTCTCGGTGTTGTTGATCGTGGTCGGTTTGCCGTATAGACCGAAGCTGGCCGGGAACGGCGGCTTCATGCGCGGCTGCCCCTTCTTGCCTTCGATCGATTCGAGCAGCGCCGATTCCTCGCCGCAAATGTAGGCACCCCAGCCTTGATGGGCAAAAAGCTCGAAGTCGAGGCCGGAACCGAGGATGTTCCTGCCCAGGTAGCCGGCGGCACGCGCTTCGGCCAGGGCGTCTTCGAAGCGCTCGTAAAGTTCGAATATCTCGCCATGAACGTAGTTGTAGCCGCAACCGGCGCCAACCGCGTAGCCGGCGATGATCATGCCCTCGATCACCGAATGCGGATCGTAGCGCAGGATATCGCGGTCCTTGAAGGTGCCCGGCTCGCCTTCGTCGGTATTGCAGACGATGTACTTTTCCGGCGCCCCCTTGGGCATGAAGCTCCACTTGAGGCCGGTCGGAAAGCCGGCACCGCCACGGCCACGCAGTACCGCGGTCTTCACTTCGGCTATCACCTTATCGGGTGTCATCTTCTCGGCGAGGATGCGACGCAACGACTGGTAGCCGCCGCGGGCCTCATAGTCCTTGATGCCCCAGCTGCTGTCCTGATCCGGGCCCTTGCCCCAACCGACGGAAAGCAGCGGATTGATCGCTTCGATGAGGGCCATTACTTGCATTCCTCCAAGAGACGCTCGATCTCTTCCGGCGTCATGAAGCACTTCATCCGGACGTCGTTGACCAGCATCACCGGCGCGTCACCGCAGGCCCCCATGCATTCGCCCTCTTTCAGGGTGAACTTGCCGTCGGAGGTGGTCTCGTTGAAATCGATGCCCAGCTTCTGCTTAAGATAGTCGGCCGCATGCACGCCACCGGACAGCGCGCACGGCAAATTGGTGCAGACGGTCAACTTGTACTTGCCGACCGGTTGCAGGTCGTACATGTTGTAAAAACTCGCCACTTCGTAGGCTGCGATTGCGGGCATATCGAGATAGCCGGCAACGAACTCGATCGTCTCGCCGGCCAGCCAGCCTTTTTCTTCCTGGGCAATACGCAAGGCCGCCATGACAGCAGACTGGCGCTGCCCCGCCGGGTACTTCGCGACTTCGCGATCGATTCGCGTCAATGATTCCTGGCTCAGCATCATGCCTCCGATGGGCCGCCCCGAGGAGGCGTGCACCCCCTTGTGGGGGACAGCGAGCGGTTCCTGCGAGCGTGGGGGGCCATATTCATTATCTATCCGTATCGCCAAGGACGAGGTCGATGGTGCCGATGATGGCCGTCACGTCGGCGATCATATGACCCTTGCACATCTCGGTCAGCGCCGCCAGATGCGGGAAACCGGGCGAGCGCAACTTGATCCGGTACGGCTTGTTGGCGCCGTCGGAAACCGCCCATATACCGAATTCGCCCTTGGGATGCTCGATGGCCGCGTACACCTCGCCGGGCGGCACATACATGCCTTCGGTGAACAGCTTGAAGTGATGGATCAACTCCTCCATATTGCCCTTCATCGCTTCACGCGACGGTGGCGCCACCTTGTGATCGTCGGAAATGACCGGGCCGGGGTTCTTGCGCAACCAATCGACACACTGCTTGACAATCCGGTTGGACTGAAGGAACTCCTCCATACGCACCAGATAACGGTCGTAGCAATCGCCGTTGGTACCGACCGGGATGTCGAAATCCATCCGGTCATAGACTTCGTAGGGCTGCTTCTTGCGCAAGTCCCATGCAATCCCCGAGCCGCGCAACATCGGACCGGTGAAGCAGAGTTGCAACGCATCTTCCGGCGACACCACACCGACGTCGACAGTGCGCTGTTTCCAGATGCGGTTATCCGTCAACAGCGTGTGGTATTCAGCCACATAAGCAGGGAAGCGATTGGTGAAGTCTTCGATGAAATCAAGCACCGATCCTTCGCGGGCGGCATTCAGGCGCTTGACGGTCGCGTCGTTCTTGAAGCGATTTGTCTGGTACTGCGGCATCCGGTCCGGCAGGTCGCGGTAAACGCCGCCGGGACGATAGTAGGCTGCGTGCAGGCGAGCACCGGAGACGGCCTCATACACATCCATCAGGTCTTCACGTTCACGGAACGTGTAGAGCACCATGGTCATGGCGCCGATATCGAGCGCGTGAGTACCAATATTGAGCAGGTGGTTCAGGATGCGCGTGACCTCATCCATCATCACCCGGATGTACTGGGCGCGGATCGGAACCTCGACACCGAGCAGCTTCTCGACCGCAAGACAGTAGGCGTGCTCGTTGCACATCATCGAAACATAGTCGAGACGATCGAGGTACGGAACCGTCTGAAGCCAGGTGCGCGTTTCGGCGAGTTTCTCGGTACCGCGATGCAGGAGACCGATGTGCGGATCGGCACCGACGACGACTTCGCCATCGAGTTCCAGAATCAGGCGCAGAACACCGTGGGCAGCCGGATGCTGCGGACCGAAATTCAGGTGATAGTTCTTGATCTCAGCCACGCCCGTCCGCCTTTCCGTAGCCCTCTTCGCGGACGATGCGGGGCGTCACCTCGCGAGGTTCGATGGTGACCGGCTGATAGACCACCCGTTGCTGCTCCGGATCGTAGCGCATCTCGACATACCCGGAGATCGGAAAATCCTTGCGGAAGGGGTGTCCAACGAACCCGTAGTCGGTGAGAATGCGACGTGGATCGGGATGGCCATCAAAGACGATTCCGTAGAGGTCGTACGCTTCACGCTCATACCAGTTGGCGCCGCGCCAAACGCCCGTCAGCGTCGGCAGGATCGGCGAGGCATCGTCAGTCGCAAAAACACGCAAACGCAAGCGCCAGTTATGAGTAACTGACAGCAGGTGACTGACCGCGGCAAAACGTGGCTCCCCTGCTCCCCGCCCGGCCACGGCGGAGTAGTCGATACCCGACAGGTCGATCAACTGTTCGAACTTCAAATCCGGGTGATCACGCAGTTCCAGGGCAACATCACGGTAGTTCGCGGCCCGCGCCATCACCGTAACCTCGCCATGGCTGATCATCGGTTCGCCGATGCGGTCACCGAAGACTTCCTGAAGTTTCTGACGAAGACGTTCCAGCTTGGCGCTCATGTTCTTGTGGAATCCGGATCAGCGGGCAATCGTGTAGGTGCGCTTGATTTTGTTCTGCAACTGAATAATGCCGTAGAGCAGCGCTTCAGCCGTGGGCGGGCAACCTGGAACATAGACATCGACGGGCACGATGCGATCGCACCCACGCACCACCGAGTATGAATAGTGATAGTAGCCACCGCCATTGGCGCAAGAACCCATGGAAATCACCCAGCGCGGTTCCGCCATCTGGTCGTAGACCTTGCGTAACGCAGGCGCCATCTTGTTGGTCAGCGTGCCCGCGACGATCATCACGTCGGATTGTCTCGGGCTCGGCCGAAAGACGATGCCGAAGCGATCAAGATCGTAACGCGAAACACCCGCGTGAATCATCTCCACCGCACAACAGGCCAAGCCGAACGTCATCGGCCACATCGAGCCAGTGCGCGTCCAATTGAACAGCTTGTCCAAGGAGGTGGTAAATACGCTTTCCGGCAAGAGGCCTTCAATGCTCACTTTCGCGTCACTCCCAATCCAGCGCGCCCTTGACCCAGGCGTAAACGTAGCCCACCACCAGAATGGCAATGAAGACGAGCATTTCGACGAAACCGAAAGTCCGTATTTCCGGAGTGGCGACGATTTCCTTGAAAATCGTTGCCCACGGAAACAGGAACGCGATTTCCAGATCGAAGATGATGAAGAGGATGGCGATCAGGTAATAGCGCACGTCGAACTTCATGCGCGCATCTTCGAAAGGCTCGAATCCGCATTCGAACGCCGAGAGTTTCTCGCTGTCTGGACGGTTCGGCGCGATTAGCCAACCAAGCAGAATCGGGGCAAAGCCAAAGGCCAAGCCAACGAGCGCGAACACCAACACTGGAAAGTAGTTTTCCAACACTTTCGTCCTGTCTCCTCCGTGGGTACCCTTTTATATCACTGGTACCCTAATTAATATCATGCTCTGGTGCCGACGGCGAGACTCGAACTCGCACGGCTTTCGCCACTACCCCCTCAAGATAGCGTGTCTACCAATTTCACCACGTCGGCTACGATCTACCCGCCATTCCCGCTTTCCTGCGCCACAACGAGAGCATGAGCACCATGCCCAATTACGAGAACGGCAATAACATCAACTACTTTGGAATATCTTTCGCTTTCGAATCCGGATTCGGCGCGGTCTCGGCCGGCGTCACAGGTGTGTCCGGCAAGGTCTTCACGGTATCCATGACGCTGTCTGGAGCCTTCGGCTTGGAGCTCGCAATGTAAGTCAGCCCCAAACTGGTCATGAAGAACACGGCCGCAAAAATCGCCGTCGTCCGGGAAAGAAAATTCGTCGACCCCGACGCGCCAAAGAGGCTGCCGGAAGCACCACCACCAAATGCCGCTCCCATGTCCGCGCCCTTGCCGTGCTGGATCAACACCAGGCCAATGACGCTCAGTCCGACGAGAATATGAACCCCAAGTAACAGTGGGAACAGCATTTCCATTTGATCTATCCTTGACCGTTCAAGCGGCCGCGCAAATGCCAATAAAGTCGTCGGCGACCAACGAAGCTCCCCCGATAAGACCGCCATCGATATCCGGCTGACCGAACAATTCCTTGGCGTTTCCGGGCTTGACGCTTCCGCCATAAAGAATCTGCAATCCTGCCGCCACCCCGGCGTTCGCCGTCGCGACATGGGAGCGAATCAACGCATGCACTTCCTGCGCCTGAGCCGGCGAAGCAGTCTTCCCGGTTCCAATCGCCCAAACCGGCTCGTAGGCCACGACCGCTTTGGTCAACGACTCAACGCCCGACGTGGCAATGACTACATCAAGTTGACGGATCACAACCTTGTCGGTGATATCGGATTCCCGCTCGGCCAACGTCTCGCCGACACAGAGGATTGGCGTCAAGCCGACCTTCAACGCCGCCGCAAATTTCGAAGCTACGACGGCATCGGTGTCCCCATAGTAGGAGCGACGTTCGGAATGGCCAACGATCACATAACGGCAACCGAAATCGGTGAGCATCGAACCGCTGACTTCCCCCGTATAGGCGCCTTTGTCGTACTCCGACATGTCCTGCGCCCCCCAGGCGATATTGCTGCCGGCCAACTCAGCCTGAGCCTGGGCCAGATAGGGATACGGCACGCAAACGGCTATCTGCGCCTTGAGGCTAGAAGAGCCCGACTTGACGGCGGAAAGGAGGGAGGCGTTGGTCGGCAGACTGCCATACATTTTCCAGTTGCCGGCGACGAACTTGGGGCGGGACATATTCTTGACTCGCGGTTCTCAATAGGGGGCGGATTATAGCGGCTGTCCCCACTACCGGCAATCAAAGCAACTAATCAGCCGAATCGTCCCGTTATGTAGTCCTCGGTTTGCTTCTTTTCAGGTTTGATGAACACCTGATCGGTTACGCCGAACTCCACCAGGTCGCCCAAATACATGAACGCCGTGAAATCGGAAATACGCGCCGCCTGCTGCATGTTATGGGTCACGATAGCGATCGTGTATTCCGACTTGAGCTCGTCGATCAACTCCTCGACCTTCGCTGTCGAAATCGGATCCAGCGCGGAAGTCGGCTCATCGAGAAGGACGATTTCTGGTTTAACCGCTACCGCGCGGGCGATGCAAAGGCGCTGTTGTTGGCCTCCCGACAACGATAGCCCGCTTTGCTGTAACTTGGACTTGACCTCGTCCCACAGCGCCGCCTTGCGCAATGCCCATTCGACACGATCGTTCATCTCGGAACCGGACAGGTTTTCGTACAGCCGGACGCCGAACGCAATATTCTCGTATATGGTCATCGGGAACGGCGTGGGCTTCTGGAAAACCATGCCGATCTTCGCCCGGACCAGATTCACATCCTGCTTCCGATCGAGCAAGTTCTTTCCGTTGAAGAGGATCTCGCCCTCGGCGCGTTGCCCCGGGTAGAGGTCGTACATTCGGTTGAAGGTTCGCAACAAGGTCGATTTCCCACAACCCGATGGCCCGATGAACGCCGTTACCCGATGACGCGCGATATCGAGGTTAACGTTGTTGAGACCCTTGAAATTGCCGTAATAGAAATCCAGATTGCGTATTTTCAACGCAATGTCTTCGGCGGGATGGACATCTTCATGAGACATGGGAAGCTCCGGCAATCAGACTTTGTCTTTCGATCGGAACATGAATCGCGCTCCGATGTTGATAGATAGCACCAGCAGGGCAATCAGCAATGCGCCGCCCCAGGCAAGCGAAATCCAGTTGTCGTAGGGACTCATCGCAAACTGGAAGATGACTACTGGCAGGTTCCCCATGGGCTGGGACATGTCGGCGCTGAAGAATTGGTTGTTGAGTGCAGTAAACAACAGCGGCGCGGTCTCGCCGGTCACCCGCGCAATAGCGAGCAGAACGCCGGTCACTACACCGGCCTTGACCGCGCGCAAAGTGATGCTGATCGATACCCGCCAGCGCGGCGCACCGATCGCGAATGCCGCCTCGCGCAGACTGGACGGTACCAGGCGCAACATGTTCTCCGTTGTTCTGACCACCACGGGGATAGCGATCAGCGACAAGGCCACTGAGCCCGCCCAACCGGAGAATCCGCCCAGAGTCGCAACCATCAGCGCATACACGAACAGGCCGATCACGATCGACGGAGCCGACAACATGATGTCGGTCACGAATCGTGTCGCCGCGGCAAATTTCGAGGTCGAACCAAACTCCGCCAGATAAATGCCGGCCAGGATGCCGATTGGCGTGGACACCAAGGTTGTAACCCCGATGATCAGTGAACTGCCGACAATCGCGTTGCGCAGGCCGCCGCCTTCCGAGCCAGGCGCGGGTGTGTCCTGAGTGAAAAAGTCCCAGCTCAAGGCGGCGAAACCTTTCGAAAACAGCGTCCATAGAATCCACATTAGCGCAGCGAGACCGAACGCCATGGCGATCATGGACAGTCCAATGCCCAGGCGGTTGATCAAAATGCGGCGGGAGTAAATATCCATATGGGTTCCTGAACCTTCTACCTACCCTGCTTTGCAGTGCCCCGATGGATCAACCAGCGCGACAGCGCGAGAACGACGAAGGTGATGACGAACAGCACCAGCCCGAGCGCGAACAGTGAGGAGAAATGCAGGCCTGGATCCGCCTCGCCGAATTCGTTGGCCAACACGGAGGCAATGGAGTTGCCTGGCGAAAAAAGGCTCCCCGTGATGCGGTTCGCATTACCGATAACGAAGGTCACGGCCATTGTCTCTCCAAGTGCGCGGCCGAGGCCGAGCATGATCCCGCCGATGACGCCGACCCGGGTATAGGGAAGAACAATGTTCCAGACAACCTCCCAGGTGGTGCACCCAACGCCATAGGCCGACTCCTTCAACACTGGCGGCACCGTCTCGAACACATCGCGCATGACCGAAGCGATGAATGGAATGACCATCAACGATAGAACGATCCCTGCGGCGAGTATGCCGACGCCGATCGGTGGGCCGGAGAACAACCCTCCCACGATGGGCAAGTCGCCGAATGTGCTTTGCAGAGGGGGTTGGATGTACTCGGCAAACAAGGGAGCAAATATGAACAGGCCCCAAATGCCGTAAATGATCGACGGTACTCCCGCCAACAGTTCGATGGCCGTGCCGAGCGGCCTGCGCAACCACACCGGGCACGTTTCGGTAAGGAACAAGGCAATCCCGAAGCTGACGGGAACCGCAATCAGCAGCGCGATGATCGACGTGACCACCGTGCCGTAGATGGCAATGCGCGCACCGAACTCATCGTCAGGGACACTCCAGACATTGGCGCTGAAGAACGAAAATCCGAAGGCTCTCAAGGCCGGCATCGCCTCGATGGCCAGCGAAATGAGTATGCCGAACAGGCCGGCCAGAACAATCAACGCAAACAGGAGCGTGATCTTGTGAAAGACCCAGTCCTGTCGTTTGAACACCTTGATCTTGGCGGCGTGCACGTCCACCTGGCCACCACCTGCAGGAACGCTCATCTGATAGCCACTTTCGACGCTGCTCGCTTCGGTTACCAACGCATCCACCTCATTCACGACATCATATCCGCTCGGCCGGGAAGTCGAAACCAAGCGATGGCTGCCATTCGGCAATAACGCCTTCTTCGGGAGTCGTTTCGCCGCTAAAGCGAAACGACTCCCGAAGAAGGGCGAATGTCCCGGACATCGAACCGGTCGAGGACATTCGCCGGCGCCGCTGTTACTTGATCTTTTTCATTTCCGCTTCGACCATCTTCACGACATTGGCCGGCAGGGCGACGAAACCAAGATCCTCAGCCTTTTTCTGGCCATTGTTCAGCGACCAGGTGAAGAAATCGACCACGCCTTTCTGCCTGGCTGCGTCATCACCCTTTGGATAGGCGAGTACAAAGGTGGCGGTCGTGATCGGCCAGGCATTCTTGTGGGTCTGGTCGAGCAGGTCCGGGGCCATGCCCTTGACCTTGAAGTCCGCGCCGCCGGCGGCGTCGGCAATCGACTGTTGGCTCGGCAGGACATAATTGCCTGCCTTGTTCTTCAGCGCGACGAAATTCATGCCGTTCTTCATGGCGTCGGCGATGTCCACGTAGCCGATGGCACCGACGATCTTCATGACGTTGGCGGCCACACCCGGGTTGCCCTTGCCGCCGACAGCGTTGGCCGGCCACTTGCCGACCTTGCCGGCGCCGACTTCCGCCTTGAAGGCTTCAGACTGCTTGGCTAGATAGTGGGTGAAGACGTGCGTCGTGCCGGAACCGTCCGAACGATGGGAGATGGTGATGGCCGTGTCAGGCAACTTGACGCCAGGGTTCAGCTTGGCGATGGCGCCATCGTTCCACTTGGTGATGGCACCGCGGAAGATGTCGGCGGCAGTTTGGCCGTCGAGCTTGAGTTCGCCAGACTTGAAACCAGGCACATTGGCAACGATGGTGACACCGCCCATGACCGTCGGAATCTGCACCAAACCAGATTCATCGAGTTCGGCTTCGGTCAGCGGCGCGTCGGTGCCGCCGAAATCGACGGTCTTGGCCTTGATCTGCTTGATGCCGCCCGACGAACCGATGCCCTGATAGTTGACCCGAGCGCCGGTAGCGGCGTTGTAGGCCTCCGCCCAAGCCGTATAGACGGCGTACGGGAAAGTCGCGCCGGCACCCGTAATGTCGGTCGCCATGGCGGCGGGGGCAGCGACGGTCAAGGCCGCCGCAACCAGAGGGGCTGCTACCCAACTGAAAAATTTCTGCATCACTAGTCTCCTTAGGCTGAGGGAAGGTGGCCAAGTTAACAAGACAATGTGACAGCTTCGTGACACCGGGAGAACGGCGTCGAGGCCAACCATGGGCGGGGCGTCACGAGACTGTAACCCGCGCATGCCATTGTGCCGCCGATGAATGCTCCCCCGCTGCGAATCCTGATGCTGACGGACGTCTATTTCCCGCGTATCAACGGCGTTTCGACGTCCATCGAGACTTTTCGCAACGATATTGTCGACGAAGGCGTCACGATAAAGCTGGTTGCGCCCGATTATCCCGAATCATGGCCGGACAATCAGGTTTGGCGGGTTCCATCACGGCGTTTGCCTTTCGACCCGGAAGACCGGTTGATGCGCCGGAAACACCTCTACGGCATTGCGCGACACGCGGTGGAGGAAGGTATCGACCTGATTCACATCCAGACTCCGTTCGCGGCCCATTACGCGGGCGTACGCCTGGCCCGCGATTCTTCCCTGCCGGTCATCGCCACCTATCACACGCACTTCGAGGAGTATATCCAGCACTATCTGCCATTGCTGCCCAAGGCCTGGCTGAAGGCCGCAGCACGCCGACTTGCCCGGCACCAGTGCAACGCGTTGGCTGCCATTGTGGTCCCCTCGCCGGCCATGAAGGAAACGTTGATCGAGTACGGCGTCTCCGCCCCGTTGCATGTGCTGCCCACGGGGATTCCGATCGACCAGTTTTCAGGTGGCGACGGCGCCCGTTTTCGCGCCCGCCATGCGATCCCGGCCGAACGGCCGATCGCCCTCTACGTCGGCCGCGTCGCCCACGAAAAGAACATTGACTTTCTGCTGCAAGCCATGGTCCATGCAATATGGCATCGACCGGACCTGCTGCTGGTGATTGCCGGCGAGGGGCCGGCACTGGAATCGCTCCATCGGCGAGTCGCCAACCTGCATCTCGACCACCATGTGCGCTTCGTCGGCTATCTCGACCGTAAACACGAACTGCCGGACTGCTACGCAGCAGCGAACGTCTTCGCCTTCGCCTCGCGAACAGAGACCCAGGGCCTCGTCCTGCTCGAGGCGATGGCCGCCGGATTGCCGGTCTTCGCCATCGCCCATCTGGGCACCACCAGCATCCTCGAACCACGCCGCGGCGCTGTGGTTGCACCGGAAACCGCCGAGGACTTCGGCAAGGGTCTGGCCGATCTCATTTCCAACCGTACGGCGCTGAGCCGCCTTGCCGTGGAAGGTCGCGAGTTTGCCATGGAATGGTCGGCCCCGGAACGCGCCCGCCAGTTGGCGACTCTTTACCGGAGCCTCGTGATCTAATCGCGTCATGGCAGAACCTACTTCCCAGACCCCGAATTCCCAAAGCCCCTTCAAGGGCAGGACCGGTTTCAGAAGGCTCTGGAACGCGTTCTTCTATACGCTCGACGGCCTGCGTGCCGCCTACCGACACGAAGACGCCTTCCGCCAGGAAGTCTGGCTGGCCGTGGTCATGATTCCCCTGGCTTTCCTCCTCCCGGCCACCGGCGTCGGGCGCGCCCTGATGGTGACGAGCGTGCTGCTGGTCATCATCGTCGAACTCGTAAACTCGGCGATCGAGGCGGCAATCGACCGTATCTCGCTGGAAAAGCACAGCTTGTCCAAGCGCGCCAAGGACATCGGCAGCGCTGCGGTCATGATCGCGCTGATCAATGTCGTCGTCACCTGGGCGCTGGTGCTGATCGGCTGAAACCTGCCTGTAACCTGGCCGACATGGGGTTGTCGCGGCGGCCAAGCATCATCTCGGCATGGATGGAACCCCGTCGTCGCGCCGACTCCATGTCGCTCTCGTCACCGAAACCTATCCGCCGGAAGTCAATGGTGTCGCACTGACGCTGGCGCGGCTGGTGGCCGGGTTGCGCGAACGCGGCCATCATGTGCGACTGATACGCCCGCGCCAAAGCGGGCGCGACCAGGCCGGTCCCGATGAATTTCTGGTCCCGGGCCTGCCAATCCCCGGCTATCCGGGTCTGCACTTCGGTTTGCCTGTCCACCGCACGCTGCGAAAGCAATGGTCGCAGGAACGTCCGGACATCGTGCATGTCGCCACAGAGGGACCGCTCGGCGCTGCCGCGGTCGGCGCGGCACGCGCACTCGGGCTGCCGGTTTCATCCGGCTTCCATACCAACTTCCGCGCCTATAGCCGGCACTACCGACTGGGCTGGCTGCACAGCCTCGTCGGTGGCCACCTGCGCCGCTTTCACAACCGTACCGATCTCACGCTGGTTCCGACGAACCGGTTGGCAAAGGAGTTGCTCGCCGATGGCTACCGCAGTGTCGATGTCGTCGCTCGCGGCGTCGATACCCGGCTGTTCAAACCGACACGACGGTCGGATGCGCTGCGCGCGAATTGGGGCGCCGCGCCCGACAACTTGGTCGTCGCCTACATCGGCCGCCTTGCGCCGGAGAAAAACCTTTCGGTCGTCACCCGGGCGTTCTCGGCGATCGCCGCCCGACACGACAATGCCCGCATGCTGTTCGTCGGCGACGGACCATCGCTGCCTTCGCTGCGGAAACGGCATCCCGGCCACATATACACCGGCATGCGGCTCGGCGAAGACCTGGCTGCCCATTACGCGTCGGCCGACCTGTTTCTGTTTCCCAGCCTGACCGAAACGTTCGGCAATGTCGTTCCCGAGGCGCTGGCCAGCGGGCTCGGCGTGGTTGCTTTCGACTGCGCGGCCGCCGCCGACCTCATCCAGCGGGGGATCAACGGCTGTACGGTCACGCCAGGCGACGACAACGAATTCATCGCCAGCGCGCAGGCACTGGCGGACGACAGGCGTGCGCTGGCCGATATGCGTGCCCGCGCTGTCGCCTCGATGGCGCACATGGCATGGGAGCGCATCCACGAACGTTTCGAACACGTGCTAACCGAACTCGTCACTGCACATCATGGAAGGAACCCCCATGAAAAGCGCCTTGTCCTGGCACCGGATTAACGAGGCTGACCTGGCGCTTTGCCTGCGCCTCAACCAGTTGAGCCACGTCAACACCTGGCGCCATATATTTCGCGTCGTCAGCCGACTCGGAAACGGCGTGTTCTGGTACTCCTTGATGCTTGTGCTGCCCATCGCCTACGGGCAAGCTGCCTGGCCAACTGTCGTACGCATGGTTGTCGTCGGTCTGGTCGGGCTGGCAATCTACAAGTGGTTGAAGCACAGGACCTCGCGTCCCCGCCCCTGCGAGGTCTATAGCGCAATCTCCGCCGCCGCCCCGGTACTGGATCGGTTCAGTTTTCCCTCCGGGCATACCCTGCACGCGACTTCTCTGGCGATTGTCAGTGCGGCGGGGTTTCCCGAATTGGCACCTATTGTCTATTCCTTCGCGATCGCGGTTGCGCTATCGAGGCCGATACTCGGCCTGCACTATCCGAGCGACGTTCTTGCCGGCGCAGCGATTGGCGCACTTATTGCCGACGTCGCCATTGTCTGGTAGTCCAGCCTGATATCAGGCCCGTAGTATGCGGGAGGAATCTGCGCTATCGCGTCGTCGGGCGCGGGTCAACGCCCAGAATTCGGCGATGCCCCCCAGAACGGCAAGCCCGACGAATAGATATCGCTTCGCGCTCACTCGTCCTGACGTCCTCGACCTGTTGGTCAAAGACCTTCCGGAAAATTGAATGTTATCAATCCGCATTCGAACAAGTCGTCGATGCACCGCTCAATGTCGAGTATTGGAATCAGGCGCTTCGCCGTCGCTACCCACCCATTCCGCCAGTGCATGCCGATTCCCCTACTTGCCAGTAACGTGACCAGATTAGCGAACCTCTGTTACTTGACGATGACGCATCGTTGTCATTCCACGTCACTGCGATATGCTGATCCTCTGTCCCAAAGATTGCCTCCCGTGTCACGACCGACCGAACTTGCCGAACTGGAACAACTCCTCGACGAGGGCGAGGGCATGATTGAGGTGCAAACCATATGCGAGGTCGCATCGGGCAGCGACCGCTACCCGGTTTATTCGATTGCCGTTGGAAGCCAGTCGCTGGACGTGCCTGGAGTTGGTTTTTTCGGCGGCGTTCACGGCCTGGAGCGCATAGGCGCCGAGGTCGTGCTTGCCTTTCTGCGCAGTCTGCTCCGGCGACTGCGTTGGGACGACGTGCTGCGTCAGAAGCTCCAGTCGCTGCGCCTGGTGTTCATGCCGATAGTGAATCCCGGCGGGTTGGCCCGCGGCACCCGAGCCAATCCCAACGGGGTGGACCTGATGCGCAACGCCCCCGTCGACGCGACCGAGCGAGTTCCCCCGCTCCTCGGCGGGCAACGCATCAGCGCCAACCTGCCGTGGTACCGCGGAATGCCGGACCGGCCCATGGAGGCGGAAAGCCTGGCGCTCTGTGCCGTTGTCGAACGCGAACTCCTTAGCCGTCCCTTCAGTCTCGCCATCGACTGTCATTCCGGATTCGGTTCGAAGGACCGGATCTGGTTCCCGTACGCCCGGACGTCCACGCCGATCCCGCATCTGGCCGAGATGCACGCCCTGAAACAGATATTCGATCAATCCTACATGCATCACAACTACACCATCGAGCCACAGAGCCGCCAGTACCTGGCGCATGGCGACCTGTGGGATTACCTGTACGGCAAAGCACTCGCTTTCCCCGATCGCATCTTCCTGCCGATGACGCTGGAGATGGGCTCATGGCTTTGGGTCAAGAAAAATCCTCGCCAGATATTTTCCCGGCACGGCATTTTCAATCCTCTGATCCGGCACCGCCAGGAACGCGTGCTGCGCCGCCATCTTTCCTGGCTGGAGTTCCTGACGCGCGCGTCCAGCAGCTACTTGCGGTGGCTGCCGATGGGTGCGGAACGGGAATTTCACCGCCAGGCAGCGATGAAGCAGTGGTATAGCGAGGACAGGCGATGACGACCTGGATTCTGCTACGCGGCCTGACGCGCGAGATCGGCCACTGGGGCACTTTCCCTGCCGTGCTTCGGTCCGTACTCGGCAATGCAGCCGTAGTGGCGATCGATTTGCCGGGCGCCGGCGAATTTCACGAACAAGCAAGTCCGACGCACATCGAGGAAATCGCCGACCATTGTCACCGGCAAGCCATTGCACTCCAGCTACAACCACCGTTCAACCTTGTGGCCCTGTCGCTCGGCGCGATGGTGGCCGTCGCCTGGGCACGGGCGAATCCGGACGAAGTCGCGGCCGCGGTACTGATGAATACCAGCATTCGCCCCTACTGTCGGCCTTGGCGGCGCCTGCGCCCGCGGAACTACCCGAGCCTGCTGCGCCTCCTGTTTCCGGCGACGGCGCGCAACCGGGAGTCGATCATCCTTCGATTGACCAGCCATGAGCGGATCGACGACGATTCGATCATCGACGAATGGGTCGCACTGGAAGAACGGCACCCCGTCGCCCTGACAAGCGCCTTGCGCCAGCTGCTGGCAGCCACTCGTTTCCGACAGGACTCGCCTCCCGCAGGCACGCGCCTTCTGGTCCTAGCTTCAAGGGGCGACACTCTGGTTGACTGCAACTGCTCCCGACGCCTGGCATTGGCCTGGCGGGCAGAATACGCCGAGCATCCGACGGCAGGCCATGACCTGCCGCTCGACGATGGTCAATGGGTCGCCGCCCAGATCGCGGATTGGTGGAAGAAGATGGAAACACGGACTGACTGAAAAGTCAGCCGTGGCGGTACGCCGAACGCGACCCGCGGCGCATTGTAATAAGCCCGCAACGGGACGGTAACTGCGGCTTCATGGTGCCTTGCCAAGATGGCGACATGAAAGAAACACATTGCGGTGCCGGATGAGCGAAGTTCCAACCAGGGTTCGCGCCATCTTCATCTCCGACATCCATCTCGGTACCCGCGGCTGCCAGGCTGAACGACTACTGGAATTCCTCAAGGCCCACGAAGCCGAGTACCTGTACCTGCTCGGCGACATCATCGACTTTTGGGCAATGCGGCGCGGCATCCATTGGTCGCCGATGCAAAACACGGTCATCCAGAAAGTCCTGCGCCGCGCCCGCCACGGCGAAAAGGTCATCCTGGTTCCCGGCAATCACGACGAGGCGCTGCGCGAACACGACGGCATCGCCTTCGGCGGCATCAGCATCGAGCGGGAGCGCGTCCACACCACCGTCGACGGCCGCCGCTTCCTGCTGATACATGGCGACGAGTTCGACCAAGTGACGCGCCATCATCGCTGGGTCGCGCTGCTGGGCGACATTGCCTACGACACGCTGGTGCGAATCAACGGCTGGTTGTCGTGGTTCCGGCGTCGCCTCAAAATTCCCGGTTACTGGTCACTGGCCGGCTACGCCAAGCGCAGGGTCAAGACGGCAGTCAGTTTCATCTTCGATTTCGAAGACTCCGTCATCCATGCCGTGCGCGAGCGCGGCCTCGACGGTGTCATCTGCGGCCATATCCACAGCGCCTCGATACGCGAAGCCGACCGCATCACCTACATCAACTGCGGCGACTGGGTCGACAGTTGCTCTGCCGCCGTGGAACACCTGGACGGACGGATCGAACTGGTTCACCAGGTTTCATCGCGCCTTCATGTCGCCGCAATGTCCACGTAACCCGTATCTCGAAAAATGTTCAGGAACTCATAGACGAAGAAAAGGAGAAAAGCATGCTACATGCTCAGGAATGGCGGAGTGTCCGCCACCACCATCAGCACTACTCGGTCGGGCTGGCGCAAACCGCCGAGGAAATAGAGTCCGCGCAACGCCTGCGCCACAAGGTATTTGCCGAGGAAATGGGCGCCAAACTGCAGACGCGCACACCCGGCGTCGACGCCGACTTCTACGATCCCTACTGTGAGCACCTCGTGGTGCGTGACGAGGAAGCCGGTAAAGTCGTCGGTACCTATCGCATCCTGACGCCGGACGCCGCCAAGAAAGTCGGCAGCTACTATTCCGACAACGAATTCGACCTGACCCGTCTCGATCACCTGCGGTCAAGCACGGTCGAAATCGGCCGCTCGTGCATCCACGCGGACTACCGTAGCGGCGCGGTCATCGCCTTGCTGTGGGGCAAGCTCGCCGAATTCATGCTGCGCGGCGAGTACCGTTATCTGATCGGTTGCGCTTCAGTGGGTATGGCCGACGGCGGCCACAATGCGGCCAATCTCTTCGTGCAGCAACTCGACGCCCATCTGGCGCCGCTCGAATACCGGGTATTTCCGCGCCATCCGCTACCCTTCGAACGTCTGGTCAACGGACAAATCGCCGAGGTTCCACCGTTGCTGAAAGGCTATCTGCGCGCCGGCGCGTGGATTTGCGGTGAGCCGGCCTGGGACCCGGATTTCAACACAGCCGATCTGCCGCTCTTGTTGCCGATGGAGCGCCTGAACCCGCGCTACGCACGGCACTTCCTCAAGGCTTGAGGACGGCTCCAGGCAATTGCGGCGCCTGTGGAGACGAATTTCCGGACGGCTGAAATGCCGAAGGCGAATCTGGATCGACGAGCGCCAGGATGGCCCAGCCCGACTCGGGCTGTGGTGATCCTTCGGTCAGCACATCGAGCTTGCCTTTCGGGTCGATAGTAAACAGAGGTACGACATGCTCACCATGCATGTCGCGAAAATGTGCGTAAGTAAAGCTGTCCGAAAGGTTCGTCCGGCGCACTTCCGCGCCCGAATAGACGCGCCGCGCGAGTTCCGCATAACCCACCTCGCTGCCGAATGCCGGCCGTCCGCGCATTGCGAGTCCGGAACGACCGTCGCTGCTGCGACCAGTTGGCAGGACGAATACGTTCCGGATATCAAAATCCTCCGCGAACCGGTCAGACGCCAAACCATTGAGATGATCGTCCGGCGACAGCGCCAGCAAGCGGCCCAGTCCAGTCAAGTCCAGATAGGTCTCGGCGTGTTCTGACAGCGGATTCCCGAAATACGTCCGCAAACCGGCCATGCGCGCCCTGCTTACGTTGTCCCACTGCGGATCCGCCAGCAAAACGGACACATTTTGCTGGACAAGCGCCGACGCAATCGCACGTGCCACCGGATTGGCGCCAATGATCAGAAAACCGTGAGGGTCCGGTTCCGCGACATGAAGCAGGCGAGCCAGCCGGCCCGCGGTCAGGCTTTGCAACACCACGGTGCCAACGATGACCACAAAAGTCAGCGGCACCAGTAGGTCGGCATGATCGAAGCCGCGCTCCGTCAGTTTGATGGCGAACAGCGCGCTGACCGCGGCGGCAACGATGCCGCGTGGCGCGATCCAGGCCAGAAGCAGACGCTCGCGAAAAGTGAAATCGGAACCCCACGTGCAGAACGCAACTTTCGCGGGTCTGGCGACAAGCTGCACCGCCAGGAATACGCCAACGACAGGCCAGCCAAGTTCCGCCAGTTGGTCGAAGCTCAAACGGGCGGCCAGCAGAATGAACAAGACCGTGATCAACAGCAGGGAAAGACTTTCCTTGAATTCGAGGATGGTCTGAATGGGGACGCCCTTGCGGTTACCGAGATAGATACCCATCACGGTCACGGCCAGAAGGCCGGATTCGTCTGCCAACGCATTGGAAAACGTAAACACGGCAAACACGGAAGCAAGTGTCGAAAGGTTGTAGAGATAGCTCGGCAGCCAGTCCCTGCGTAACGCCTCGCCCAGGACATAGCCGGTCAACAATCCGGAAAGCGCCCCGCTGCCAATGACAGAGGCGAAGGCCAGCAAGGTGTCACCGAACGCTTCCCCAGGCTCGCTGCGGACGATGAATTCAAAAACAAGCACCGCCAGCAAGGCACCTATCGGGTCGACGATGATGCCTTCCCAGCGAAGGATGTTGCTGATGCGCGCATTCGGCCGGACGCTGCGCAACATGGGTACGATCACAGTCGGGCCGGTAACCACCATGATGGCGCCGAACAGCGTCGCCATCTGCCAGGAAAAGTCGGCCAGCCAGCGCGTCGCCAGTGCGACGACCAGCCAGGTGACAATCAATCCGCTGGTGACGAAACGACGAACAACATGCTCCATGCCGCGGATTTCCGCAAAGCGGAGCGTCATACTGCCCTCGAACAGGATGATCGCAACCGACAGCGAGACGAACGGAAACAGCAGCGGCCCGAGCAGTTCGTCCGGCGACACCCAACCGGCAACCGGCCCGACGACGATGCCAATGACCAACAGAAGGAGAATCGCCGGAAGACGGGCCCGCCAGGCGAGATACTGACACACCGCTCCCGTAACGGTGAGCAGCGTAATCGTGAGCAACAGGTTTCCGGTCATCCTGGCAGCGGCAGCAGAAAACAGCCCGATGTTACCGCCATATGTTCAGCGACAGGCTAAATTGCGAGCGGGATTCCTCCCGCTCGGCTGACTCAAGCGACTACTGCGGCACGCACCGCTGCTGCAATCGCCTCTGCCTGAACCATCACCAACGCGCCATCGCGCCCCTCGACCATCACGCGCAACACGGGCTCGGTGCCGGACGGCCGCAACAGCACGCGACCGTTGCCGTCGAGCGCTTTCTCCGCGGCGGCAGCTGCCGCCAAAATGCCAGAATCGCCCTTCCAGTCGAAACCGGCGGCGATGCGCACGTTGATCAGCTTCTGCGGATACATGGTCAGGTCGGCGCAGGCCCGGGCCAGCGTGTCGCCGATCGCCTGCAACGCCGCCAGCACCTGCAACGCCGCGATGATGCCGTCGCCGGTCGTGTGCTTGTCGAGGCAAATGATGTGGCCGGAATTTTCGCCGCCCAGCGGCCAGTTGCGTTCCTGCATCATTTCCAGCACGTAGCGGTCGCCAACCTTGGCGCGCGCGAACGGAATGCCGAGCCGGTCGAGCGCATGCTCGAACCCCAGGTTGCTCATCAGCGTACCAACCACACCCGCCACCTTCTCGCGCGCATGCCGCTGGCGGGCAATCACGTAGAGCAACTGGTCGCCATCGTAAAGCGTGCCTTGAGCGTCGGCCATGACCACCCGGTCGCCGTCCCCGTCGAGCGCGATGCCGATATCGGCGCGATTCTCGAGGACCGCGCGGCGTAGCGATTCCGGCGAAGTGGCTCCAACGCCATCATTGATGTTGAGGCCGTTGGGACTCGTACCTACCGTAACGACGTCCGCACCCAGTTCGTGGAAGACGTTGGGCGCGACGAGATAGTCCGCCCCGTGTGCGCAATCGATGGCGATCTTCAGGCCGCGCAGATCCAGTTCGGTGGGAAAGGTGCTCTTGCAGAACTCGATATAGCGGCCGCGGGCATCGTCGATACGCTTCGCCCTTCCCAGACCGGCGGAATCGCGACAGACGATCGGTTGTTCCATCCTGGCTTCGATCGTCACTTCCACCTCGTCGGGCAGTTTGGTGCCCTGCGCGGAAAAGAACTTGATGCCGTTGTCGTCGAATGGATTGTGCGAGGCGGAAATCACCACACCGGCCTGCAAACGCAACGCTCGCGTCAGGTAGGCAATGGCCGGCGTCGGCAGCGGGCCGGACAGCATGACGTCCACGCCGGCCGACGAAAAGCCGCATTCCAAAGCCGCCTCCAGCATGTAGCCGGAAATCCGGGTGTCCTTGCCGATCAGCACCGTCGGCCGCTCGCCGCTCGGCAGGGCATCCTGACCGATCAAAACCGTACCGGCGGCAAAGCCAAGCCGGAGGGCGAAGTCCGGCGTAATCGGCGCCTCGCCCACCTTGCCGCGTACCCCGTCAGTGCCGAAATACTTGCGCGTCATCTACGCCCCCTCGATTACTTGCAGGACGGCCAGCGCATCGCGCGTCGCCGCCACGTCATGAACCCTCACTATGCTTGCCCCGCGCTGCACGGCCAGCAAGGCCGCCGCCACACTCGCCTGAACCCGGTCGCCGACGGGCTTGCCAGTGATCGCACCGAACATCGACTTGCGCGACAGGCCAACCAGCACCGGAACACCCGAATCGACCAGCCGGCCAAGTTCCCGCAACAGTGCGAGATTATGCCCGAGAGTCTTGCCGAACCCGAACCCGGGATCGATGACAATGCGCTCACGCACGATGCCGGCCTCGACACAGGCAAGCACCCGCTGCTGAAGATACTCCGCCACCTCGGTTACCACGTCGTCGTAACGCGGATCGTCCTGCATGGTGCGCGGATCGCCCTGCATGTGCATCAGGCAGACGGCCACCCCGGTGTCCGCCACAGCCTCCAGCGCGCCTGGCGCCCGCAGGGCCGCGACGTCGTTGATCAAATCCGCACCGGCCGCGACTGCCGCGCGCATCACCTCGGGCTTGACGGTATCGACCGATAGCGGCACGCCGCTGCCGCGCAAACCTTCGAGCACGGGCAACAAACGGTCCAGTTCCTGTTGCGCGGAAACGGGCTCGGCGCCTG
This sequence comes from Gammaproteobacteria bacterium, assembly GCA_018819515.1. Classification (GTDB taxonomy): domain Bacteria; phylum Pseudomonadota; class Gammaproteobacteria; order Burkholderiales; family Rhodocyclaceae; genus Fen-999. Next base: position 309,145 of record JAHJPX010000006.1, on the reverse strand, counting down.
GCCGCGAAGACTCGGCACCGAGATCGAGCAGGTCGGCGCCCGCCTCGATCATGTGCAGGCCTTGCGCGACTGCTTTGGCGACCTGGCCGTGCAAACCGTCACCAGAAAACGAATCATCCGTCAGGTTGACGATGCCCATCACCCGCGGCTGACTCAGGTCGAGGTGGTAACGGCCGCAATGCAGGATTCTTGTCATGAAAGAAAAAGGGCCGCGCAAAGCGCGGCCCGTGACGTTCTGGCTATATCAGGCAGGTGCAGCGGCATTCGGCTCGGCGTCCGAGGGCTTGTCCGGCGGCGAGGGCTTGGGCGGTGCATTGGTCGGTTTCGGCGGACGCGGCTGCTTGCCTTCCATGATGTCGTTGATCTGGTCGGCATCGATGGTTTCCCATTCGAGCAACGCGGCGGTCATGGCCTCGACCTTGTCCCGATTCTCTTCGAGCAGACGACGCGCCAGATTGTACTGCTCGTCGATGATGCGGCGAATCTCGGCATCGACGGTCTGCAACGAGGCCTCCGACATGTTCTTGTGCGTCGTAACCGAACGGCCGAGGAATATCTCGCCTTCCTCTTCGCCATAAACCATCGGCCCCAGGATGTCGGACATACCCCACTGCGTGACCATACGCCGCGCCAGATCGGTCGCACGCTGGAAGTCGTTCGAGGCGCCGGTCGTCATTTGATTCATGAACAGTTCTTCGGCAATACGGCCGCCAAAGAGCACGGTGATGGTGTTGAGCAGGCGCACACGATCCTGACTGTAGCGATCCTCGGTCGGCAACTGCATGGTGACGCCGAGCGCGCGGCCGCGCGGAATGATGGTCACTTTATGCACCGGATCGGTCTTGGGCAGCAGCTTGGCGACCACCGCATGACCGGACTCGTGGTAAGCCGTATTTTTGCGCTCTTCCTCGGGCATGACCATGGAACGACGCTCGGCGCCCATCATGATCTTGTCCTTGGCGCGCTCGAAGTCTTCCATGTCGACCAGCCGCTTGTTGGCGCGGGCGGCGAATAGCGCCGCCTCGTTCACCAGGTTGGCCAGATCGGCGCCGGAAAAGCCCGGGCAGCCGCGCGCCAGCACCGACGCATCGACATCGGTCGACAGCGGCACCTTGCGCATGTGCACCTTGAGAATCTGTTCGCGGCCACGAATATCGGGCAACGGCACCACGACCTGGCGGTCGAAACGGCCCGGACGCAGCAGCGCCGGATCGAGCACGTCCGGTCGGTTGGTGGCGGCGATGACGATCACGCCGACCGAAGCCTCGAAACCATCCATTTCCACCAGCAACTGGTTGAGGGTCTGTTCGCGTTCGTCGTTGCCGCCGCCAAGGCCGGCACCGCGCTGGCGACCGACCGCGTCGATTTCATCGATGAAGATGATGCAGGGCGCGGCCTTCTTGGCCTGCTCGAACATGTCGCGTACGCGCGCGGCGCCGACGCCGACGAACATTTCGACGAAATCGGAACCGGAGATGGAGAAGAACGGCACCTTGGCTTCGCCCGCGATGGCACGCGCCAGCAGCGTCTTGCCGGTACCGGGGGAGCCGACCATCAGCACGCCGCGGGGAATGCGGCCGCCGAGCTTCTGGAACTTGGACGGATCGCGCAGGAAGTCGACCAGCTCGGAAACCTCTTCCTTGGCTTCCTCACAACCGGCGACGTCAGCGAAAGTAACCGTATTGTTGTTCTCGTCGAGCATGCGCGCCTTGCTCTTGCCGAACGAGAAGGCGCCGCCACGGCCGCCGCCCTGCATCTGGCGCATGAAGAAGACCCAGACGCCTATCAGCAGCAGCATCGGGAACCAGGAAACAAAGACGTTCATCAGAAACGACTGCTCTTCCTCGGGTTTGGCGACGACCTTGACGTTGTTCTTCAGCAGGTCGCTGACCATCCAGAGATCGGGCGGCGCATAGGAAGTGATCTTGCGCCCCTCGGTGGTGGTCGCTTCGAGCGTGCGGCCCTGAATGACGACTTTCGTGATCCGGCCCTGCTTCACCTCGTCGAGAAACTGCGAATACTCCATTGAGGACAACGCCGCTTGCCGCGTGTTGAACTGGTTGAATATGGTCATCAGCACGACGCCGATCACCATCCAGACCGCGAGGTTTTTGAATAGATTATTCAAGGCCCTGCCTCTCTTTTCTCTAGCTCTGCTGTGGGTTCGGCCATTGTAGAGCCGATTCTGAACGCCTGCAAACCGTAGTCGATCCGTCAACCATGCTTGCGCCGCGCCAACAAGTACGTCTCCGCGCTTCGATCCCTCGATGCGGCCGGTTTGCGAACCTGAAGGCTTTCGAATGCATCCGTGATCTCCTTGCGCAACTCCATGAAACCGGCGCCCTGAAACACTTTGACCAGCATATCTCCCCCCGGTTTCAGGTACTGCCGGGAAAAGTCCAGCGTCAGTTCCGCCAGGTACATTACGCGGGCATCGTCCGAGACCGCGATACCCGACATATTGGGGGCCATATCCGACAAAACAAGGTCGACCTGGCGTCCCGCCAGGGCTGACTTTAGCCTTTCCAGCGTTTCGTCCTCGCGAAAATCGCCCTGGATGAACTCAACGCCTGCCATCGGCGCCATATCGAGCAGATCCAGCGCGATCAGCTTGCCACCCGGCTGGATGCGCCGCACCACATACTGACACCAGCTCCCCGGCGTGGCGCCGAGGTCGACCACGGTCATGCCCGGCTTCAGGAGATGGTCCTTCTCGTCGATTTCGCTCAGTTTGAACACGGCGCGCGAACGCCAGCCTTCCTTCTGCGCACGCAGGACGTAAGGGTCGTGGACATGGTCGTTCATCCACGCATTGCTCTTCTTCTGTCGCCGGGTTTTCTGGGTCATCGGAGTAGAATCATGCCATGATCGAATTTACGCCAGAACGGCGCCGTGCCTTGCGTGCAGCGGCCCACCACCTCCACCCCATCGTCACCGTTGCCGGCAAAGGCTTGGCAGACACAGTGGCCAAGGAAATCGACCGTTCGCTGAAGGCCCACGAACTCATCAAGGTCAAACTCCAGGGCATCGAGCGCGAGGACCGCGAAGCGCTGCTTGGGGAAATCTGCGAAAAGCTCGATTGTGCGCCGGTCCAGCACATCGGCAACACGCTGATCCTCTGGCGCGAAAAGCCGGCCGTTGCGGAAAAGTCAGCCGTGGCGACACGCCGCGGCAAACCGTTGACGAAGAAACAGGCTGCTGCTGCCCAGGAGTCTCGCCGCCGGGCCGCCCCAAGGCGAGTCAGCGCGCCGGCGAAACCGGCATCAGCTAGCACGCCTAAACGACGCACCCCGTAACAATCGAGCGCAGCGAGCCCGCGGACTTCCCCGCCGGAGGGCGGGGGTCGGGGGGTGGGACCCTATTCATACCTGACGTCGAGAATCTCGTACTCGCGCCGTCCACCGGGCGTTTGCACCTCGGCCACGTCGCCGGCGAACTTGCCGATCAGCGCACGCGCCACGGGCGAATTCAGAGAAATCTTGTTCTGTTTGAGGTCCGCCTCGTCGTCGCCGACGATCTGGTAGGTCACCTGCTGGGCATTGTCCATGTCCTCCAGGTCTACCGTCGCGCCAAATACCACGCGGCCATCGGCGTCCAGCGCCGCGGGATCGATGATCTGGGCGTGACCCAGCTTCCCTTCGACCTCCGCGATGCGCCCCTCGATGAAGCCCTGACGCTCCTTGGCGGCATCGTACTCGGCATTCTCTGAAAGATCGCCATGCGACCGCGCCTCGGCAATGGCCGCGACGACGGACGGCCGATCGACGGTCTTCAATCGTTTCAATTCCTCGCGCAGCAACTCGGCGCCGCGCAAGGTGATGGGAAATTTACTCATACCGCCAGTTCTTTGTGAAGCGATTGCAGCGCGTAGGTTTCCAGGCCGTCATGGCGCATGCCCTGGCAGGCCGCCAAGCCACCTTCGATGGTCGTAAAAAGCGTGATCTTCTGGGCCAGCGCCGACGTACGGATTGAACGCGAATCGACGATCGCCGACCGCTTTTCATCGACCGTGTTAACGATAAACGATATTTCGTTGTTCTTGATCATGTCGACCACATGCGGCCGGCCCTCGTTGACCTTGTTCACCGCGGTCACCGGAATGCCGGCCTCGGCGATCGAACTCGCCGTGCCGCGCGTCGCCAGCAGGGCGAAGCCGAGTTCGTGCAGTTGGCGTGCCACCACGACTGACTTTGCCTTGTCGGCAGGCCTGACGCTGATGAAAGCCTTGCCGGACATCGGCAGGCGGCTGCCGGAGGCGACTTGCGACTTGACGAAAGCCTCGCCGAACGTGCGGCCGACCCCCATGACTTCGCCGGTCGACTTCATCTCCGGCCCGAGAATGGCATCGACGCCGGGGAACTTGACGAACGGAAACACGGCTTCCTTCACCGAGTAATACGGCGGGATCACTTCGCGCACGACACCCTGGTCGGCCAGCGAACGGCCAGCCATGCAGCGCGCGGCGATCTTCGCCAGCGGCAGGCCGGTGGCCTTGGAAACGAAAGGCACGGTGCGCGATGCGCGCGGATTCACTTCCAGCACGTAGACGATCGCGTCCTTGCCATGGCCCTGGATCGCGAACTGCACGTTCATCAGGCCGCAGACATTGAGGCCCTTGGCCATCTGCGCGGTTTGCCGACGCAGCTCGTCCTGGATGAACTGCGGCAGGGTATAGGGCGGCAGCGAGCACGCCGAATCGCCCGAATGCACACCCGCCTGCTCGATGTGTTCCATGATGCCGCCGATGATGACCTGCTCGCCATCGGACAAAGCATCGACGTCGACTTCGGTAGCGTCGTTGAGGAAGCGATCCAGCAGCACCGGCGAATCGTTCGACACTTTCACCGCATCGCGCATGTAGCGCTCGAGATCCTTCTCTTCGTGCACGATTTCCATCGCCCGGCCGCCAAGCACGTAGCTCGGCCGAACCACCAGCGGATAGCCGATCTCGGCGGCAAGGCGGAGGGCATCCGCTTCCGTGCGCGCCGTGCGATTGGGCGGTTGTTTGAGGCCAAGGTCGTGCAGCAATTTCTGGAAGCGCTCGCGGTCCTCCGCGGCGTCGATCATGTCCGGCGAGGTGCCAATGATGGGCACGCCGTTCGCCTCAAGGTCGCGCGCCCTTTTCAGTGGCGTCTGTCCACCGAACTGCACGATCACACCGACCGGTTTCTCGACATGGACGATTTCGAGGATGTCTTCCAGCGTCAGCGGCTCGAAGTAGAGGCGGTCCGAAGTGTCGTAATCGGTCGATACCGTCTCCGGATTGCAGTTGACCATAATGGTCTCGTATCCGTCCTCGCGCATCGCCAGCGCAGCATGCACGCAGCAGTAGTCGAACTCAATGCCCTGGCCGATGCGATTGGGCCCGCCGCCGAGTACCATGATCTTCTTTCGGTCGGAGGGCCGCGCCTCGCACTCTTCCTCGTAAGTCGAGTACATGTAGGCGGTCGAGGTCGCGAACTCTGCCGCGCAGGTATCGACGCGCTTGAACACGGGGCGAACGCCCATGGCCTGCCGGCGTTCCCGCACGGCCGACTCTGCAATACCCAACAGATTGGCGATGCGTCGATCCGAGAAGCCCTTGCGCTTCAGCCCACGCAACTCGTCGGCATCGAAGCTGTCTAGCTTGCGATCGGCCAGCGCACCCTCGATCGCGACCAGTTCCTCGATCTGCACCAAAAACCAGGGATCGATCTTCGTCAGTTGAAAAATCTCGTCGAAGGTAAAGCCGGTGCGGAAAGCCTGTCCGACATACCAGATGCGCTGGGCGCCCGGGCTTGACAATTCGTGGGCGATCTCTTCGCGCGTCGCATCAAGCTCGTCAAGGCCATAGACGCCGACCTCAAGCCCGCGCAACGCCTTCTGTAATGACTCCTGGAATGTGCGGCCCATGGCCATGACTTCGCCGACCGACTTCATCTGTGTCGTCAGACGATCATTGGCCAGCGGGAATTTCTCGAAGGCGAAGCGCGGCACCTTGGTGACGACGTAGTCGATCGATGGCTCGAACGATGCGGGCGTCGCACCGCCGGTGATGTCGTTCTTCAGTTCGTCGAGCGTAAATCCCACAGCGAGCTTGGCCGCAATTTTCGCAATCGGGAAACCGGTCGCCTTCGACGCCAGCGCCGAAGAACGCGACACGCGCGGGTTCATCTCGATGACGATCATGCGGCCGTCGTCCGGGTTGATCGCGAACTGGACGTTGGAGCCACCGGTATCGACGCCGATCTCGCGCAGCACCGCGATACTGGCGTCGCGGAGGATCTGGTATTCCTTGTCGGTCAGCGTCTGCGCCGGAGCAACGGTAATCGAATCACCGGTATGCACGCCCATCGGATCGAAGTTCTCGATGGAGCAAACGATGATGCAGTTGTCGTGCTTGTCGCGCACGACCTCCATCTCGAATTCCTTCCAGCCGAGCAGGGATTCCTCGATCAGCAGTTCCTTGGTGGGGCTGGCTTCGAGGCCGCGCTTGCAGATCTCGATGAACTCTTCCTGGTTGTAGGCGATGCCGCCGCCGGAACCACCCATGGTGAAGGACGGGCGGATGATGGCCGGAAAGCCGAGCGCCGCCTGCACCTGCTGCGCCTCTTCCATGCTGTGCGCGATGGCCGAACGCGCGCTGCCCAAGCCAATCTTGGTCATGGCCTGCTTGAACTTCTCGCGATCCTCGGCCTTGTCGATGGCCTCCTTGGTCGCGCCGATCATCTCGACGCCATACTTTTCCAGTACGCCGTGTCTGGCGAGATCGAGCGCGCAGTTCAGCGCCGTCTGCCCGCCCATGGTCGGCAGGATCGCGTCCGGCCGCTCCTTGGCGATGATGTTCTCGATCACCTGCCAAGTGATGGGCTCGATGTAGGTGACATCAGCCATGCCCGGATCGGTCATGATCGTCGCCGGGTTGGAATTGACCAGGATGACCTTGTAACCCTCGTCGCGCAGCGCCTTGCAGGCCTGGGCGCCGGAGTAGTCGAACTCGCAGGCCTGGCCGATGATGATCGGGCCGGCGCCGATGATGAGGATGCTGTTGATGTCGGTACGCTTAGGCATTCTGGTTTTGCTCCATCAGCTTGATGAAGCGATCGAACAGGTAGGACACGTCGTGCGGACCCGGGCTGGCCTCGGGGTGGCCCTGAAAGCAGAGCGCCGGACGGTCGTTCCAGGCCAGACCTTGCAGGCTGCCGTCGAACAACGAGACATGCGTCACCCGAACATTGCCGGGCAGCGTCTTGGGATCGACCGCAAAGCCATGGTTCTGGCTGGTTATCATCACATGGCCGGATTCAAGATCCTTGACCGGATGGTTGGCACCATGGTGGCCGAACTTCATCTTCAGGGTCTTGCCGCCCGCCGCCAGGCCCATCAACTGGTGGCCAAGGCAGATGCCGAAGGTCGGCAGTTTGCGGTCGAGCAGTTCGCGGATCGCGGAGATCGCATAGTCGCAGGGCTCGGGATCGCCCGGGCCGTTGGAAAGGAACACGCCGTCCGGCTTCAGCGCCAGCACATCCTTGGCCGGCGTCTGCGCCGGCACTACCGTCAGCTTGCAGCCGCGCTGCGCCAGCATGCGCAGGATGTTGCGCTTGACGCCGAAATCGTAGGCGACGACGTGGAATTTCGGATTTTCCTGCGCGACGTAACCCGTGCCGAGTTTCCACTCGCCCTCGGTCCAGGCATAGGGTTTGTCGACCGTCACCACCTTGGCCAGGTCCATGCCGGCCAGGCCGGGGAAAGCGCGCGCCTTGGCAACGGCAGCATCGCCGTCCGGATTGTCACCGGTCACCAGGCAGCCGGCCTGAGCACCCCTCTCACGCAGGATGCGCGTCAGCTTGCGGGTGTCGATGCCGGCGATGGCGACGACGTTCTCGGCCCTCAGGTAGTCGTCGAGGTTTTGTTCGGAACGGAAGTTCGATGCCACCAGGGGCAGGTCGCGAATGACGAGGCCGGCGGCATGGACACGTGCGGCCTCGCAATCCTCGCGATTGATGCCGACGTTGCCGATATGCGGATAAGTCAGGGTGACGATCTGGCGGGAGTAGGAGGGATCGGTGAGGATTTCCTGGTAGCCCGTCATGGCGGTGTTGAACACCACCTCGCCGACGCTTTCGCCAACGGCTCCGATTCCCTGACCTTTGAAAATGGTTCCGTCTGCGAGTGCAAGGATGGCAGGCGGAAACTTGGGCAAGATCGGCTCCTGGGGTCGGCAAGGCATCGGAAAACAGGACGGATGCGGTGCTGCAAATACCCGCCCTGACAAACTTTTCGATTATAGCGTGCCGCGTCGCAGCAAGCAACGCGAGAAGCCGTCAGCGCAAGCCGAGAACGTCCTGCATGTCATAAAGTCCGCGCGACTTGCCGCGCAGGAAGCGGGCCGCACGCAGCGCGCCATGTACGAAGTGCATACGACTGGCAGCTTTATGCGTAATCTCGACCCTCTCGCCCGTGCCAATGAAGAACACCGTATGTTCCCCGACGATATCCCCGCCACGCATCGTGGAGAAGCCGATCTGCGTCGCCGGCCGCTCGCCGGTAACCCCCTCCCGGCCGTAAACCGCGCATTCGGCCAGATCGCGGCCAAGTGCGGACGCGACGATTTCGCCCATGCGCAGCGCCGTACCCGACGGGGCATCGATCTTGTGGCGGTGGTGGGCTTCGACAATTTCGACGTCGTAGCCTTCGTTCAGAATGCGGGCAGCGGTGTCGAGCAGTTTAAAGACCAGGTTGACGCCGATCGCCATGTTCGGGGCAAAAACGATCGGGATGTCGCGCGAGGCATCCTGGATCGTCAGCTTCTGTTCCGTGTTCAATCCGGTGGTGCCGATGATCATCTGCACGCCGCGTTTGCGGCAGACCTCGATGTGCCGCATGGTGCCTTCGGGCCGGGTGAAGTCGATCAGGCAATCGACCGCCGACAGGGTCTTCTCAATGTCGTCGCTGATGGCGACGCCACAGGGCGTCCCGAACATTTCGCCGGCATCCCTGCCGAGCAAGGGACAGCCGGACACGTCGAGCGCGCCGGCCAGCTTGGCATCGGGCGAATTGAGGATGGTTTCGATCAGGGTGCGGCCCATGCGGCCGCTGGCGCCGGCGACGGCAAAACGTATCGTGTCCATGGCGTTTAGGGTCTAGTTGGCGGACTGGCCGGCGGGCGCGATGTCGATCACCCGCGGCACGGACTGGCTCGACGTGTCCGAACTTGCATTGCTGGCGAGCACGTCGCCGCCGACCCGGGCCAGCTTGTCGTTCTCGAAAAAGATGACCAGATGGCGCTGTTCGGTTTCCGCGCCCAGGCGACCGGGCTGGAAGCGATAAACGTAGTCCCATCGATCGGCGTGAAACACGTCGGCCACCAGCGGCGTACCCAGCAGAAAGCGCACTTGGTCCCGGGTCAGTCCGGGTTTCAACTGCGCGACCATCTTCTGTGTCACCATGTTGCCCTGCCGGATGTCGATCCGGTAGGTCAACCAGGGACGGCTATCCGGGGCGGTCGAGCAAGCGGCGAGCAGCATGGGAAAACAGAGGGAAATCAGGCGGTTCATGGTATCCAGGCAGCGGGATTATCGGCTGCGAAAACTATAGCATAGCCACCTGCCACGGCCCGCCGGGGGGGCAAAAGTGTAGCGCCCCATCCGTCGCTTCACTCGGGACTGCCACTTCGTGGCGTCCTGCGTCCTCCGGGAAAAGTCAGCCGTGGCGACACGCCGGATCAGGGGGTTCCCAGCATCTCCCGCGCATGCCGACGCGTCGTGTCGGTGATCTTGACGCCGCCCAGCATGCGGGCGACCTCTTCCACCCGAGCGGCTGCATCCAGCACATTCACGCGACTGAAGGTTTCGCCGTCCGTGCTCTCCTTGGCGATCGACCATTGCCAGTCGGCCTGTGCGGCCACTTGCGGCAAGTGGGTGACACACAGCACCTGGCGCTGGCGCCCGAGCTTGGCCAGCATCTGGCCGACGATCTCCGCCACCCGACCGCCGATGCCGACATCCACCTCGTCGAAAATCAGCGTTGGTGCCACGCCGGCGGTACTGGCGATCACGTGGATGGCCAGGCCGATGCGCGACAGTTCGCCACCGGAAGCCACTTTCGCCAGCGGCCTCGGCGGCTGGCCGGGGTTGGCCGCGACCAGAAAAGCGATGTTCTCCAACCCATGCATAGCGCCTTCCGGCAGCGCATCGAGCGCGATTTCGAAGCGGCCGCCGACCATCGCCAGTTGCTGCATGCCTTCGGTCACGGCCGCGGACAGTTCCGCTGCGCCCTTCTTGCGCATGGCGGAAAGCTTCTGGGCGACCTTGTCGTAGGCGCCCTTGGCCGCCTGTTCCTTTTCGGCCAGTGCCGCCGGATCGGCCGCCAGCGCCAACTCCTCCAGCCGCGATTCAAGGCCGGCCAGCACTTCGGGCAGCGCTTCCGCCGCAACGCGATGCTTGCGCGCCGCCGCGGTCACCGCCTCGATGCGCGCCTCCAGTTCGGCCAGCCGTTCGGGCTCCAGTTCCAGCCGCTCGCGGTAACGCGACAGCGCATGCGTAGCCTCGCCAAGCTGGATGCGCGCCGCTTCCAGCAGTTCCACGGGTTCATTCAGCGTTTCGTCGTAGTCGGTCAGCGACCGCAGCCGCGCAGCGGCCTCATCGACCTGGCTCGACACCGCCAATTCGTTCTCGTCGAGAATGGCCAGCGCCGCCGTCGCGCCTTCGAGCAGGCTGGCCGCGTGGGCGAGCCGGCGCTGCTCCTGGTTGTCTTCGGCCCAGCGCGCCGGTTCAAACGCCAGCGTTTGCAGTTCCCTGACCTGCCAGTCGAGCATTTCCTTTTCGCGCGCCATCGCCGAGACGTCCTGCTCGGCGCGCTCACGCGCCTCGCGCAGATGTCGCCAGGCGCGAAATTTCTCCGCGGTGTCGGCCGCCAGCGCCGTCGCGCCGATCTGGCCATCCAGCAACGCGCGCTGCGCATCGGCGCGCAGCAGCGCGTGGTAGGCGTGCTGGCCATGAATATCGGCGAGAAGCTCGCCGGCCTGGCGCAACTGGGTCAGGGTTGCCGGCGAACCGTTGACGGTCGCGCGCGACCGTCCGCCGGCATCGACCACGCGGCGCAACAGGCAAACCGCGTCGGCGTCAAAATCGTTCCTATTCAGCCAGTCCGCCAACGCGCTGCTCTCCTCGACGTCGAACTCCGCCGCGATTTCGGCACGCTCCGCGCCCGTGCGCAGCACCGAAGCGTCGGCGCGTTCGCCAAGTGCAAGCGACAAGGCGTCGACGAGAATGGACTTGCCGGCGCCGGTTTCGCCGGTCAGCGCACCAAAGCCGGCGGCAAAGTCGAGCTCGAGGCGGTCGACAATGACGAAATCCCGAATGAACAGGCGACGCAGCATCGCGCTATTCCTTCGGCGATTCGCTCCAGTGCAGCTTGCCACGCAGCATGGCGTAGTAGCTGTAACCGGGCGGATGCAGCAAGGTCACCGCCACGGGCGAGCGGATGATGCGCAGGCGGTCGCCCGCGCGAACATCGTAGCGATCGACGGCGTCGAAATGGGCGCGGGCATCGTGCGTCGAGATCAGGGTCACCTCGACCGTGCAATCGTCACCGATCGTGATCGGCCGGTTCGACAGCGCGTGCGGACACAAGGGGACCAGGGCGATGCCGGCCACCATCGGATGCAGGATCGGTCCGTTGGCGGACAGAGAGTAGGCCGTGGACCCGGTCGGCGTGGAGACAATCAGGCCGTCGGCGCGCAGGTGATAGAGGAACTCGCCATCCACCTCGACCTTCATCTCGATCATTCGTCCGAGATCGCCCTTGTTCACCACGACCTCATTGAACGCCTGGCTACCGCAGAGGCGCGCGCCGTCGCGCCAGATCTCGCCTTCGAGCTGGATCCGGCGCTCGACGGCGAAGCGGCCGGCGAGGAGATCGGCCATGCCGGTCAGCATGTCGCGGCGGGAGATATCGGTCATGAAGCCCAGCCGCCCCTGATTGACGCCGGCCAGCGGCACGCCGAAGCCGGCCAACTGGCGCGCCGCGTAAAGCATGGTGCCGTCGCCGCCGAGCACGATGGCGACATCGGCTTCGCCGCCCATCCTCTCGTAGCTCGCCATCTCGCCGCTGTCGGTACTCACCGAGCCGGCAAGACTCTCTTCGATCAGCACGCGCACGCCGCGTTCGCGCAAAAACTCTGCCAGCAGCGGCAACGAGGCCGCCACATCGGGACTGTGGTATTTGCCGATCAGGCCCGCGCAGCGGATCGTTTTCCGGAAAGGAGTGCCCATGGACTAAGTGGTCAGAGGTTGCGGAATTAAACCATACCTTGTTTCCCGCTAGAATTGAACGATGCTCGATCGTCGCGCCCAATCGCTGCTGAAAACCCTGATCGAACGATACATCGTCGAAGGTCAGCCCGTCGGTTCGCGCACGCTGTCCCGCCATTCCGGGCTCGAACTGTCGCCGGCCACCATCCGCAACGTCATGTCGGACCTCGAGGAAATGGGCTTCATCGCCAGTCCGCATACCTCGGCCGGCCGAGTGCCGACGCCCAAGGGCTACCGCCTGTTCGTCGACAGCCTGCTGACGGTGCAACCGCTTGGCCGCGAACAAATCTCAGAAATCCGCGGCGCCATCCAGCCCGACCAGCCGCAACGCGTGCTCGGTCATGCCTCGCAACTGCTGTCCGGGCTGACGCATTTCGCCGGCGTCGTCGTCGCGCCGCGCCGGCAATCGCCGCGCATCCGGCAGATCGAGTTTCTCAGCCTCTCCGAAACGCGCATTCTGCTCATCATCGTCACCACCGAAGGCGACGTGCAGAACCGCATCCTGTTTACCCAGCGCGCCTATACCCAGTCCGAACTGGCGCAGGCTGCCATCGTTCTCAACGAGCATTTTGCCGGCCTCGACTTCCAGCAGATCCGCAGCCGCCTCCAGGACGAATTGCGGCAGATCCGCGCCGACATGGTCGAACTGATGACCGCCACCGTCGAGGCCGGCTCCGAGGCCGTCACCGATGACGCGGCCCAGTACGTGATCAGCGGCGAAAAGAACCTGCTGGGTATCGAAGATCTGTCTTCCAACATGGGGCGACTGCGCAAACTGTTCGATCTGTTCGAGCAGCGCACCGGCCTCGCGCAACTGCTGGAACTCTCCAATCGCGCCGATGGCGTGCAGGTCTTCATCGGCGGCGAATCCGGCATCGCCTCACTCGACGAATGCAGCGTCGTCGCCGCCCCCTACGAGGTCGACGGCCAGGTGGTGGGAACCATCGGTGTGATCGGACCGACGCGCATGGCCTACGAGCGCGTCATCCCCATCGTCGATATCACCGCCAAACTCCTCGCCAGCGCGCTCAGCGCACCCTGACCCCACCATGACCACCGGTCTGTTGTTGGTCAACCTCGGGACGCCAGACGCCCCGGACGCCCCAGCGCTGAAACGCTATCTTGCCGAATTTCTCGGCGACCGACGCGTAGTCGATCTGCCGCGCATCCTCTGGTGGCCGATCCTGCACGGCATCATCCTCAACACCCGACCGGCCAAGTCGGCCGCCAAGTACGCGAAGATATGGACACCGGAAGGCTCGCCGCTCAAGGTCCACACCGAGCGCCAGGCGAAGCTGGTCAAGGGTCTGCTTGGCCATCGCGGCATCGAAGGCATCGTCGTTGCCTGGGCCATGCGCTACGGCAACCCGTCGATCGCCGTCGGGCTGGACGAATTGCGGAACGCGGGCGTCGAACACATCGTCGTCCTGCCGCTATACCCGCAGTTCTCGGGCAGTACCACGGCCAGCACCCAGGATGCGATCGCCGCCTGGAGCCGGCGCAACCGCCAGGCGCCCCGGCCGGAAACCATCCTCGACTACCACGAGCATCCCGCTTACATCGGCGCGCTGGCGCAAAGCGTGCGCGACCACTGGATGAAACAGGGCGGTCGGGCGGAAAAACTCATCATGAGTTTTCACGGCATCCCCAAGCGTGCCGTCGCCAAGGGTGATCCCTACGAAAGTCAGTGCCGGCGGAGCGCCGAATTGCTGGCCCGCGAACTGAACCTGGAGGCCGGCCAGTGGCAACTGACCTTCCAGTCGCGTTTCGGCGCCGCCGAATGGCTGCAACCCTATACCCAGCCGACGCTGGAGCAACTGGCCAGGGACGGCGTGGCCCGCGTCGATGTCATCTGTCCCGGCTTTCCCGCCGATTGCCTGGAAACGCTCGAGGAAATCGCCATGGAATGCCGCAATGCCTTCCTCGCCAACGGCGGTACCGAATACCGCTACATTCCCTGCCTCAACGAGCGTGCCGACTGGATCGAGGCGCTGACCGAACTCGCACTCGACAATATCCGCGCTTGAATCCGCAGCCGGCGACCCTATATCAGTCGAAGCTGATATTCGGAGCCCATCATGACTGCCCCCTGATCGTCGTCTGCCCGCATTGCCATGCCGCCAACCGCGTGCCGGCCGAACGCCTTGCCGGAGGCGGCACTTGCGGAAAATGCAAGGGCGCGCTATTTGCCGGCAAGCCGGTGGAACTCGACCAGGCGTCGTTCGACGCCCATGCCGGACGTTCCGACCTGCCGCTGGTGGTGGATTTCTGGGCGCCCTGGTGCGGCCCGTGTCGAATGATGGCACCGGCCTTCTCCCAGGCCGCTAAATCGCTGGAGCCGAATTTTCGGCTGGCCAAGGTCAACACTGAAATCGAGCAGGGTCTCGCCGCCCGCTTCGGCATTCGCAGCATTCCGACCATCGCCATTTTCAGGAATGGCCACGAAATTGCCCGCCAGGCCGGCGCCATGGACGCCAAAAGCATCGTCAGTTGGGCGCGAATGCAGACCAATAGCTAAAGTACTACATCCCGGCCACGGAATGCCGAGGAAAAGCCTGTTCGCCCAAACCCATAGCGGCTTGTTTCGCGCTAATATGCAAGTCTTGGCGGCGATCGCCGTGTGCCTTCGGGCAATTCGAAAGAGGTAACGCGGTGAGCGGGACAATCCTGTTGATAGAAGACAATCCGGACGACGAGTTCCTGGCGCTCCGGGCGCTGCGCAAAAACAACGTCGCCAATGAGGTCGTTGTCGCCCGTGACGGAGTGGAGGCGCTCGACTACCTGTTCGCTGAAGGCTCTCGTGCCGGCGAAAAGCGTCTCGTACCTGAAGTCATCCTGCTCGACCTGAAATTGCCGAAGCTCGACGGTCTGGAAGTCTTGCGCCGCATCCGCACCGACGAACGTACCCGCCGCATCCCCACCGTCATTCTCACGACATCCGACGAAACGATCGACATCGAAACCAGTTACGACCTTGGCTGCAACAGTTACATCCGCAAGCCTGTCGACTTCGAACAGTTCATCGAAGCGGTCCGCCAGCTAGGTCTCTACTGGCTGGTGCTGAACAAAACTGCCTCCTCCGACACGCTGAAGTCTTGACCCTCATGCCGGACATGCCGGTCCAGCTGCTGTTCGTCGAAGATGTCGAGGATGATGTGCTGCTCATCCTGCGCGAACTCAAGCGCGGCGGGTTTGAAGTTGACTATCGGACCGTCGACTCCGCCAAGGCCCTCGAATCAGCCCTGACCGAACGCGCCTGGGACATTGTGGTTACCGACCACAACATGCCCGGTTTCGATTCCAGAGCGGCCTTCGAAATCGTGCACCACCACAATCCGGACCTGCCCGTCATCATCGTTTCCGGCAGCATCGGCGAAGAGGTGGCCGTCGCGGCGATGCGCATGGGCGCCAAAGATTACATTATGAAGGACAACCTGCGCCGGCTCGGACCCGCGATCCGGCGCGAACTCGACGATTCCGGCGCGCGGCGGGCTCGCCGCCGGGCTGAAGCCGCCATCAAGCACCTCGCGTTGCACGACCCGCTGACGGGATTGGACAATCGAACCAGCTTCCTCGAAGCCCTTGACGCGGTGCTCGACAAGACCCAGCGCCAGGACGGCCACCACAGCCTGCTGTTTCTGGATCTGGACCAGTTCAAGGTTGTCAACGATACCTGCGGCCATCTGGCCGGAGATGAAATGCTCAAGCAACTGGCCGACGTACTGCGCCGGACGGTTCGCGCCAACGACCGGCTGGCGCGCCTGGGCGGCGACGAGTTCTGTATTCTGCTCGAGAGTTGCGTGCTCGATCGCGCCCGCGAAATCGCCGAAACCCTGCGCCTCGCGGTACATGACTTCCGCTTCTTCTGGAACGGCAAGCTGTTTTCCGTCGGCGTCAGCATCGGCATCGTCGGCATCGACAGGAACAGCGGCGGCGCCAACGACATCCTGAGCGCGGCCGACATCGCCTGCTATGCGGCCAAGGACCGTGGCCGCGACGCGATTCAGGTCTACGAGCAGGACGACGTCGAGCTGACCCGGCGGCGGGGCGAAATGGATTGGGTAGGACGCATCGACAACGCCCTGGACGGCGGTCATTTCCGGTTGTGGCGCCAGCCGATACGCTCCCTGACCAGCAACGGCGCCAATGTTCATCACTACGAACTGCTGTTGCGCATGCTGGATGACGACGGCAACATCATCCTCCCGGGGGCCTTTTTGCCGGCGGCCGAGCGCTACGACCGCATGCGCGCCATCGACCGCTGGGTCGTCGACAAAGCCTTGCGGTACGTCGGCGAACATCGAAGTCCGGGCGAACAGTTCCACTCCATCAACCTTTCCGGCGCCTCGATCGGCGACGACAGCCTGCGCAAGTTCGTCGGCGACCGGATTGCCGAGCACCGGGTCGATCCGCGCAGCATCTGTTTCGAGGTCACAGAAACAGCGGCCATCGGCAACTTCACGGTCGCCGTCGACTTCATGCAGGACCTGCGCCAGCTCGGCTGCCGCTTCGCTCTGGACGACTTCGGCAGCGGTCTCAGCTCGTTTGCTTATCTCAAGTCGCTGCCAGTCGATTTCATCAAGATCGACGGCCGCTTCATCCGCAGCCTGGGAACCGATCCCATGGATCGCGCGATCGTCGAGGCCATCCATAAAGTGGCGCACGTCGCGAATTTGCAGACCATCGCCGAATTCGTCGAGGACACAGCGATTGTCGAGGTGCTGCGCACGATCGGCGTGGACTTTGCACAAGGCTACGGCATCGGCAAGCCGGAACCGCTACCCGAGCTCGAACGACGGGCCGTCGCAAACGCCACCCGATGATGGACCCAGGGAGGATGTCATCATGAAAGACGTTTCCCGCCACCTGCTGTACCCGCTGCTACTGACCATCGGCGCAATGGCACTGCCCACCCGCGCCGAGGAGCCGTTGTTGCTGATGCTCTCAGGCGACGAGCAACTCGTGAGCATCGCCACCGGCACACCGCAACTGGTATCCAAGGCGCCCTCGGTAGCGACCGTCATCACCGCCGCCGACATCAAAGCCACCGGTGCCACCGACTTGAGCGAGGTGCTTGAGACCGTGCCCGGGCTTCATGTCTCCCGTAGCGACTTCCTTTGGAAGCCGCTCTATTCGATCCGCGGCATCCTCACGCAAATGAACCCTGAAGTGCTGGTGATGCTGAACGGCATCCCCATGACCACTGGCCTCTATGGCGACCGGGGTCGCCTGATGGCTGGCTTCCCGATCGACCATGTTTCCCGCATCGAGGTGATACGGGGACCGGGGTCGGCGCTGCACGGTGCCGAGGCTGTGTCGGGCGTCATCAATATCGTCACCAAGACCGCCAACGAGATCGACGGCACCGAGTCCGGGCTGCGCGCCGGCTCCTTCGAGACCTACGACGGCTGGGTCCAGCACGGCAGCCACATTGGCGAGGTTGACGTCGCCGCCTACCTGCGACTAGGCCACACCGACGGTTTCCGCCGCACGATCGAAGCGGATGCCCAGACTGCACTTGATAGCGCGTTCGGCACCCACGCTTCCAATGCACCGGGGCCAATCAGTACCGGTTACGACTCCATCGACGCACGGCTGGATCTGTCGTACGACAAGTGGCGCTTTCGCGCCGGCTACATCGGTCGCCCCAATAATCATGCGCTTGGCCCTGGCGTCGCGGGTGCGCTCGACCCAATATCCAAAGCTGACGCGCATTACGCAAACGCCGACCTGACCTGGCATGACGCCAAATTCAGTCAGAATTGGGATCTCACAATCCAGGCAAGCTATTACGACATCGCCGAGACCAACAGCGACGTCATCCTGTTTCCGGCGGGATCTGTGCTGCCATTCGCGCTTCCCGGCGGTACGGGTTCTACCATCGGCATGGTCGGACGACCCCAGAATTGGGAACGGCAGGAACGACTGAACCTATCGGGACTCTATGGCGGATTTGAAAAACACAAGCTGCGCGTCGGAGCCGGCTACAACGTGGACGATGTGTACAAGACCACGGAAACCAAGAACTTCACGTTCGCTGGCAATGTGCCGGTGTGCATCAACCTCGACTGCTCGATGGTCACGGCCACCGAAGCCAACGGACTGCTTTATCTGGCGCCGCACAAGCGTCACTCCTACTATGCCTACGCCCAGGACGAATGGGGGTTCGCACCCGACTGGACCCTGACCGCCGGCTTGCGCCACGACCGCTATTCCGATTTCGGCGGCACCACCAACCCGCGCGTCGCCGTTGTCTGGGACACGGCCTACAACCTGACCACCAAGCTGATGTTCGGCCGGGCCTTCCGGGCACCCACCTTCGTCGAGTTCTACAACATCAACAACCCGGTGTCGCTCGGCAATCCCGACCTGAAACCTGAAACGATAGACACGACCGAACTCGCTTTTGTCTGGCAAACGCAGCCCAACCTCAGGACGGGCCTCAACCTGTTCCATTACCGCATGCAGGACGTGATCCGCTTCGTTGCAAATTCCGATCCCACCACGGGTAATACTGCCCAGAACGCGGGCAACCAGCACGGCAATGGCTTTGAACTGGAATTCACCTGGGACGCTACCACCAACCTGAGGCTACTCGGAAACTACGCCTATCAGCACTCGATCGACGAGAACACCAACCAGGATGCCGGCCTCGCACCACACCACCACGCCTATCTGCGCTCTGACTGGCGCCTCGTTCCCGGCTGGACGCTCTCCGGCCAGGTAAACTATGTGGCCGACCGCAAACGCCAGTCGGACGACACACGCCCGCAGATCGCCGACTACACCACCATGGACCTGACCTTGCGCACCGATCGACGGTACCAGGACTTCGAGCTTGCATTATCGGTACGCAACCTCTTCGACGTCGATGCCCGCGAGCCAACCTCCGGTGCGGCCGCGGTCAACATCCCCTACGACCTGCCCCTGCCGGGACGTAGCCTCTATGTCGAACTACGGCTCCCGTTGTAGCCGCCTGCGGCCCTTCCTGTTCCTCGCTGCCAGCGTGCTACCGTTCGCTGCAAGTGCCGACGATTTGCTCCTGATGCTGTCTGGCGACGAACAACTGGTCAGCCTCGCCACCGGCACGCCACAACCGGTATCCAAGGCGCCGGCCGTCGCAAGCGTGATCACCGCCGAGGACATCAAGGCCACCGGCGCTACCAGCCTCAGCGAGGTCCTGGAATCGGTGCCCGGCCTGCATGTGTCGCGCAATGGTTTCCTGTGGCAGCCTATTTATGCGATACGCGGCATCGCCACGCAATTCAATCCGGAAGTGCTGGTTATGATTAACGGCATTCCGACGACAAATGGCTTCTATGGCAATCGCGGTCAGCAGATAGGCGGCTTCCCCCTCGACCACGTTTCCCGCATCGAGGTCATACGAGGCCCGGGGTCCGCGCTGCACGGTGCGGAAGCAGTATCCGGGGTTATCAACATCGTCACCAAGACCGCGAGCGAAATCGACGGCACCGAGTCCGGGCTGCGCGCCGGCTCCTTCCACACCTACGATGGCTGGATCCAGCACGACAGCCGACTCGGCGAGGTCGATGTCGCCGCCTACCTGCGTCTGGGTCACACCGACGGCTTTGGCGGCACCATCCAGGCCGATGCACAGAGCGCTCTCGATAGTGCCTATGGCACTAACGCCTCACACGCGCCCGGACCGATGAACCTCGGTTCCGATTCGATCGACGCTCGCCTGGACCTCTCATATAACAAGTGGCGTTTTCGCACCGGCTACATAGGACGGCCAGGCCTGGAAGCCGGGACGGGCGTCGCCGACGCGCTTGACCCCGCAGCCAGGAGCAACGCTCACTACGCCAACGCCGACCTGACTTGGCACGACGCCAAGTTCAGCCAGAACTGGGCCGTCACGGCGCAAGCCAGCTATTACGACATTGCCGAGACCAACAGTGAGATCACCCTGTTTCCGGCTGGTTCGGTGCTGCCGGTACCGCTCTCGGGCGGTACAGGTTCCACCGTCGGTCTGGTCGGCCGACCCCAGCACTGGGAGCGGCAGGAAAGGCTGAACGTATCGGGACTCTATGGCGGATTTGACAAACACAAACTGCGCGTCGGCGCCGGCTACAACGTGGACGACTTGTACAAGACCACGGAGACCAAGAACTTTACCTTCGTGGGCACCACGCCGATGTGTGTCAACCTCGATTGTTCGATGGTCACAGCCACCGAGGCCAACGGGCTGCTTTTTCTGGCGCCGCACCGGCGTCGCTCCTACTACGCGTACGCCCAGGACGAATGGGGCTTTGCGCCCGACTGGACCCTGACCGCCGGCATGCGTCACGATCGCTATTCCGACTTCGGTGGCACGACCAATCCGCGCCTCGCTGTCGTCTGGGACACGGCCTACAACCTGACGACCAAGCTGATGTTCGGCAGGGCCTTCCGGGCGCCCAGCTTCGTCGAGTTGTACACCCTCAACAACCCGGTGTCGCTTGGCAATCCCGATCTGAAGCCGGAAACCATGGACTCCACGGAACTGGCCTTCGCCTGGCAGGTGCAACCCAAGCTCAGGACGGGCATCAACCTGTTCCGTTACCGGATGAAGGACGTGATCCGCTTTGTTGCCAATGCCGATCCGACGACTGGAAGTACTACACAGAATGCCGGCAACCAGCACGGCAACGGCCTGGAACTCGAGTTCACTTGGGACGCAAGCGCAGACTTGCGGCTGCTCGGCAACTACGCCTATCAGCGCTCCATCGACGAAAATACCAATCAGGATGCCGGTCTCGCGCCGCACCACCGTGCCTATCTGCGCACTGACTGGCGCCTTGTTCCGGGCTGGCTGCTCTCCGGCCAGGTAAACTATGTGGCCGACCGCAAGCGCCAGGCCGGCGACACGCGCCCGCAGATCGCTGACTACACTACCGCCGACCTGACGCTGCGCACCGATCGGCGACACCAGAACTACGAGCTTGCCTTCTCGGTACGCAACCTGTTCGACGTCGATGCCCGCGAGCCGACTTCCGGTGCTGCCGCGGTCAACATCCCCTACGATCTACCCCTGCCAGGACGCAGCGTGTATCTTGAGTTGCGTTACCGCTTGTAGCGACATGTTTCACGCCCGGCGCTTGGCCATATCCGCCGTTCTGGCTCTCAGCCTGGTGTCGCTCGCCTGCGCAGCACGCGCGGAAACGCGCATCAGCGTTCTCTATCCGGAATCCAGCGCCGCCGTTCTCGGGCTCTACCAGACGATTGTCGGCGGCATGGCCCTCGCGGGCGATGTGCGGTTGCAGAGCCGGTCGGTCTCCGAGAGGGATACGCCCGACGACATCAAGGCCTGGGCTGACGCCAACCATAGTCAGGCAACTATCGCCCTCGGCAACCTGTCGCCCGCCGTGACCGACTCCCTGGCCGCCGCCATGCCAGTGATTCACGGCGCCAGCGCATTGAACGACAACGACCAGCCGGGAGTCAGCCTGGCTTCCAGCCCGGCCCAGATGTTCAGCCGTCTCCGGCTGGTCAGGCCCGAAGTCGAGCGTGTCTTCGTTGTCTACAAGCCCCAATCGACGGGCTGGCTGATCGGCGCGGCTCGTTCGGCGGCGCGCCAGCACGGACTGGAACTGGTTGCGAGCGCGAGCGAGGACGTCCAGCAGGCCAGCGCCGCTTTCGCCCGCATACTGCAGCAGACGCGGCCGGGCAAGGACGCGATATGGCTCACGCTAGATCCCGTCGTGCCGCTCAACCAGTTGCTGCCGATCCTGCTGCGCGAATCCTGGAACCGGCACCTGGTGCTGTTTTCCAACAACCCCATGGACGTGGCCAGGGGCGCGCTGTTTGCGCTCTACCCGGATTACGCTGCCATGGGACGACAATTGGCGGAACGGGCCAAACGGCAGGTAGCCAGACCGTCGCTGAACGGCCCCGAAGCCAGCGAAGGCCTGAAATCGGCATTCAACACGCGTACTGCCTCCCATCTCGGGGTCGTGCTGAACGACACCCAGTTGCAGGCGTTCGATCGCGTCTTTCCTGAGATGCCGCAATGACCGCGAAACGTCTGGCCAACCTGCTCGGGCGCCGCGGAATACGGACATGGCTCGCGATTGCCACGATCCCGCTGACATTGCTGGGCGCCCTGGCCATCGGGCTCGTCACGGCGGCACTGTCGACCAAGGAGGTGGCCTTGTACCACATCCGCGCCGGCGAACAGATGACAGCCAACCTCGCCCAGCGTAGCGACCTGGCGTTGTTGTACATGAGCAGTGCCAGCGTCGCCGATACCGCCAATTTGCTCATGGGAAATCCGTTGGTAAAGGAAGTCCGGGTCATCGAAAAACAAGGCGAGGTTCTCTACGCCAGGAGCAACGGGAAAACCCGCGTGTGGCCGTACCCGGACGCACCGGTCGAAGGGACCGCGACTGCCGAACTGGATGATGTCTGGCTCTTTTCCCGTCTGGTCCGAACCGCCGCGCCCGCGTCAATGGATTCGGCGCTGCCGGAAGCCGCGTTACTCGGAAACACCGGCAACGAAATCCTCGGCGAGGTTCAACTCGCGCTCAGCAAGGAGGCGCTGCTCAAGGCGCGCCGCAGCATCTTCTTCGGCAACCTGTTCACCGCCCTTGGCTTCTCGCTGCTGGTAGTAATAGCAACGCTGATGATGCTGCGCTGGTTCAGTCATCCGCTGGAAGCACTGGCCGACGCCATGCACGAAACGCGTTCGGGCCACTGGACAGACCCAGAACCGCTGGTCGGACCGCGCGAAGTACGCGAGATCGGCGACAGCTACGGCGCACTGATGAAGACCTTGCGTCTGCGCGAAGAACAACTGAGAGATTTCAATCAGGATCTCGAAGAGCGGATCCGGCGGCGGACCCATGCGCTCGAAACCTCCAACAAGGAGTTGGAGGCATTCAGTTATTCCGTCTCGCACGACCTGCGCGCGCCCTTGCGCGCAATCAACGGCTTCGGCAAGGCGCTCCTCGAAGACTACGGCGAATCGCTCGACGCCCTGGCCCACAACTACGTACAGCGCATATGCGACGGCGCCGAGCGGATGAGCGAACTCATCGACGACATGTTGAAACTGTCCCGTGTGACGCGCTTCGACATGCAGCTCACCAGCGTCGACATGAGCCACTTGGCCGAAGTCGTCGCAAGCGAGATGCGCGAGCAATTCCCGAACCATCCGGTCGATTTTCAAGTGACGCCCGGCATGCGGGTCCAGGCGGACCCTACTCTTCTGCGCATCATGCTCGACAACCTCCTGAGCAACGCGTGGAAATACACCGGTCGGGTCAAGGCTCCGCGCGTGCAGTTCGATCGAGTCGGCAGCGACGGGGAGCCTGTTTACGTGGTGCGCGACAATGGTGCCGGTTTCGACATGCGCTTCGCCGACAAGTTGTTCGGCGCTTTCCAGCGCCTGCACGGAAGGGAGTTCGAGGGTACCGGCGTAGGACTCGCGATCGTCCAGCGCGTCCTGGCACGTCACGGCGGTCGCGCCTGGGCCGAGGCCGAGGTAGACAAAGGCGCCAGCTTCTTCTTCACGCTGCCCGACTGAGTCGAAAGAGCCATTCCCGGGGGCTAAAATGCGGCCCATGCAAGATCCGCTACTCCAACGCAGTCTCAAGTCCGTCTGGCATCCGTGCACCCAAATGCAACAGCACGACACGGGCGCGCTACCGCTGCTGCCGGTAGCCCGCGGCGAAGGGCCGTGGCTGATCGGCACCGACGGGCAGCGCTGGCTGGACGGCATCAGTTCCTGGTGGGTCAATCTCTTCGGCCATTGCAATCCTCGCATCAACGCCGCACTGCGCGACCAACTCGAAACGCTGGAACACGTACTGCTCGCGGGTTGTACCCATGCGCCGGTTGTCGAGCTGGCCGAACGGTTGTCGGTGCTGACGAACGGGGAACTAGGCCATTGCTTTTTCGGTTCCGACGGCGCCTCGGCCACCGAAATCGCGCTGAAAATGTCGGCGCACTACTGGCGCAACGTCGGGCGTCCGGAGAAGAACCGGTTTCTTTGCCTGGCCGGCGGCTACCATGGCGAGACGATGGGCGCACTCGGCGTCACCGATATCGCCATCTTCCGCGACGCCTATGCGCCGCTGATCCGCGCCGCAACAGTGCTGCCGTCGCCAGATTCCCGCAACGGGCCCGACGCGGCCCGCGCCGCCGCCGATGCGCTGGCCGCCCATCTCGAGGCGCATCACTCAGAAACGGCTGCGCTGATCGTCGAGCCGCTGGTGCAATGCGCAGCCGGCATGGCAATGCACGAGCCCGAATACCTGCGCCTCGCCCGCGCTTTGTGCGACCGCTACGAGGTGCATCTGATCTGTGATGAGATCGCCGTCGGCTGCGGCCGTACCGGCACCTTCTTCGCCCACGAGCAGGCGAACATCCGTCCCGATTTCCTGTGCCTTTCCAAAGGCATCACCGGCGGCTACCTGCCACTTTCCGTGGTGATGACGCGCGAAGCGATCTACGCCGCCTTTCTCGACGACGCCACTGCGCGTGGCTTCCTGCATTCGCATTCCTACACCGGCAACCCGCTCGCCTGCCGGGCCGCGCTGGCGACGCTGGACATCTTCGCGCAGGACAACGTGCTCGCCGCCAACGTCGCACTCGGTGATCGCATCGACGCCCGGTTACGTCCGCTGGCCGGGCATCCGCGCGTAAGCCATTATCGACGCCGCGGCATGATCTTCGCATTCGACGTCGAGACCGATCCCGGCTTCGGTCGTCGCTACTATCACACCGCGCTTCAACATGGTGTACTGGTGCGGCCCATCGCCAACACCGTATACCTGATGCCGCCCTACACGCTCGACGAGGCGTCCATGGATCATCTGTGCAACGGCGTCGCCAAGGCGCTGGAAGTGGCGCTGACGCCATGAGCTTTACCGACCGCCTGGCGGAACTGAAGAACCTGAACCTGTTGCGGCGACGCCGACTGATTGCCACGCCCTGCGGTCCAGAGATGCTGGTCGACGGCAGGCCCGCGCTTTCCTTCGCCAGCAACGACTACCTGGGCTTCGCCCACCATCCGCGCCTGATCGACGCTGCGGCGCGCGGCCTGTCGACCTGGGGCGTCGGCGCCGGTGCCTCCGAGTTCCTCGGCGGCCACTTCACGCCGAACCGGGAGCTGGAAACGAAGCTCGCCGAATTCGTCGGGGCGCAAAAGGCACTTCACTTCGCCACCGGCTACATGGCCAACATCGGCATCGTGCCGGCGCTCGCGGAGCGCGGCGACGCCATCTTCGCCGACAAGCTCAACCACGCCTCGCTGATCGACGCGGTACGCCTGTCGCTGGCCTTCAACCACCGCTATCCGCACCTTGACCTCGGCGTGCTGGAAGGGCAATTGTCGGCCAATCGCGCCAAGCGGCGGCTGATCGTCACCGATGCCGTGTTCAGCATGGACGGCGACATCGCGCCGTTGCCGGAACTCATGGCGATTGCCGAGCGTCATGATGCGTTACTGCTGATCGACGATGCCCATGGCTTCGGCGTGCTCGGCCCGCAGGGCCGCGGTAGCGCCGCGCACTTCGGCCTAAAGCCGGGCGGGCGGCTGATCGTGATGGCGACGCTGGGCAAAGCGGCCGGCGTCTCGGGTGCTTTCGTCGCCGGCGACGCGGACGCGATCGACTGGCTGGAGCAGTCCGCGCGCACCGCGATCTACACGACCGGCGTACCGCCAGCACTGACTTTTGCGCTGCAGGAAAGCCTGAAGCTGATCGAAGCCGGCGACGAGCTGCGCAATCACCTGCAAACCTTGATCGCCCGGCTGCGCGCCGGCCTGCAGCCGATCTGCGCTCGCGCCGGCTGGCGATTGACGGATTCGGCAACCGCCATTCAGCCGGTTGTAATCGGCGGCAATGAGGCCACACTGAATGTCGCCGATGCCCTGCTCGAACGCGGCATCTGGGCGCCGGCGATCCGCCCGCCAACGGTGCCGGAAGGCCAGGCCCGTCTGCGCATTTCCCTTTCCGCCTCCCACGGCGAGATGCAGGTCGACGAGCTCGTCGCCGCATTGGGCGAGATCGCGTCTTGAAGGATCTGGTACTACTCGCCGGCTGGGGATTCGACAGCCGCGTCTGGCGTCCCGTTGCCGAACGACTGGCAGGTGAGTTCCGCATCGGCTACGAGCTTGACGGTGCGTCCGACGACGCCATTGTCTGCGGCTGGTCGCTGGGCGCGATGCGCGCCATACGGTTCGCCAGCGAAAAGTCAGGCGTGGCGACACGCCACCAGCGACTCATTCTGGTGGGCGCCACGCCCCGCTTCGTGCAGGCGCCCGGCTGGAACTGCGCGCAACCGCCCGAGGTGCTAGAAAGTTTTGCCGTGGGCATTACCGCCGATCCGCAGACCGCGCTGCGCCGTTTCGCCACGCTGTTGAACCAGGGCGATACGCGGGCGCGCGAGATCACCCGGCAACTGCACGAACTGATGCGCGACGGAGTTCCCGATATGGCGACGCTCACCGCCGGCCTCGCCGAACTGTGCGACGCGAATCTCGAAAAGTCAGCCGTCGCGGTACGCCAGCCCACGCTGCTGATCCACGGTGAGCGCGATCCGCTGATGCCGCTGGCGGCAGCGCAGTGGCTGGCGGCGCACATTCCCGACGCGAGACTGGAAGTCTTCGCAGGAGTCGCACATGCGCCATTTCTCTCGCAACCGGATCGCTTCGCGCAACTCGTGCGCGAGTTCGCCCAATGAGCAAGCAAGCCGTCCGCCGCTCCTTCGACCGCGCCGCCACCAGCTATGACGCCGCGGCGACGCTGCAACGCCAGGTCTGCCATTTGCTGCTCGGCACCCTCGATGCGACGGCCCCGGCCCGCATTCTCGACGCCGGCTGCGGCACCGGCCACGCGCTTGGGCTGCTGGCCCGCCGCTGGCCGCAGGCGCGAATCGCCGCCGCCGACTTCGCGCCTGCCATGGTCGCCGCGGCCGGCGGCGGTCGCATTCCGGGAATTTGCGCCGACATCGAATCGCTGCCCTTCGCCGACGCGTCCTTCGACCTCTACTGGTCGAACCTGAGCTTCCAGTGGTGTGACGCCGGCCGGGGAATCGGCGAAGCCGCGCGCGTGCTGGCCCCTGGCGGCCTGCTGGCGGTCAGCAGCCTCGCGCCGGGCACGCTGGCGGAACTCGACTCGGCCTTCGCCGGCACCGACCGCCACCGCCACGTACTCGCCCTCCCTCCCGCCGACGACCTGGCCGCGGCCTGCGTCGACTTCGGCCTCACGGCGGTCCGCCTCATCCATCAGACTCTACGCATTCATCACCGCGAACTTCGTTCACTGTTGCGCGAACTGAAGGCACTCGGCGCCAACCAGCTGTTGGGGCCACGACGGCCCGGCCTGATGGGCCGGCAAACGTGGCAAACTGTCGAGCAACGCTACGAGGCCATGCGCGAAACCGCCGGCCTGCCTGCAACTTTCGAGGTCGTCCTATGCCTGGCAACAAAGCCTACTTCGTAACCGGCACCGATACCGGCGTCGGAAAGACCTTCGTGACCTGCACGCTGCTTCACGTGGCGCGCAGCCACAACCTTAAATGCGTCGGCATGAAGCCCGTCGCCGCCGGCGCAGGCGCCAACGGACAGAACGAGGACGTCGAAATGCTGGCTGCCGCAGCCTCTTTTCTGGCGCCACGCGAACTGGTGAATCCGTATTGTTTCGAGGCACCGGTCGCGCCGCACATCGCCGCGGCGGTGGAAGGACGCGAGATCGACCCCGGACGCATCGCCGCTGCCGCACGCGATCTCGCCGCCGATACCGACCTGCTGCTGGTCGAAGGGGTCGGCGGCTTTCGCGTCCCGCTCGGCGACAACATCGACACTGCCGACCTGGCCGTCCACCTCGGCCTGCCGGTGATCCTGGTCGTCGGCCTGCGGCTGGGCTGCCTCAACCACGCGCTGATCACCGCCGACGCGATCCGCGCGCGAGGCCTGCCCCTGGCCGGCTGGGTAGCCAATGGCATCGATCCGGACATGCCCTGGCCCGAAGAAAACGTCACCGCACTGAAGGATCGCCTGGCCGCTCCCCTGCTCGGCGTCCTGCCCTGGATGGACGATGCCGATCCGGCATTGGCCGCTTCCCGTCTCTCGTTGCCATGAGCACGAGCACACCCTGAAAAGGCACGCTGTTTCTCGTCGATTTCCTCGTCGAAAGCGCGCCTCCGCTAGGCTCCCGGGCTAGAATGAAGCAAATGGGAAATTGTCTTGGCAAGCTGTCCGTGGGAGGGTGCAACGCATTATGAAATTCATCGCGGATCTGAAAATCTGGGTAAAGCTGACGGCTGCAATCTGGCTGATGCTGGTTGTCTTCTGGACCGGCCTGATTTTTTGGGAAAGCCACGTGAATCAGCAGACGGCGATCGACCAGGCAACGGACTTTTCCCTGTCGATGCACGAAGCTACACTGGCCGGCCTGACCGGAATGATGATCACCGGCACGATCAACCAGCGGGAAGTCTTCCTCGACCAGATCAAGCAACTGTCGGTCATCCGCGACCTGTCCGTCCTGCGTGGCGACGCCGTCACCAAGTTGTTTGGTCCGGGCAACGTCGCCGACAGCAAACCGCGCGACGCGATCGAGGAACAGGTACTGACCAAGGGCGATGAATTCAGCGCGGTCGAATCGGATGCCAAAGGCGAATACCTGCGCGTGGTACGACCGACCAAGGCCTCCAAGAACTACCTCGGCAAGGACTGCATCTCCTGTCATCAGGTTCCCGAAGGAACGGTGCTGGGGGCGGTGAGCATGAAGATATCGCTCGACCAGGTCAACGCGGCCGTTTCTGCCCAGCGTTTCAAATCCCTGGCTGCCGCGGTGGTGCTGAGCATTCCGCTGCTGGCTTTCATCTTCTTGTTCATCAGCAACGTCGTCACGAAACCCCTGGACAAGATGGTGACGGGCTTGCGCAACATCGCCCGTGGCGAGGGCGACCTGACCCAGCGGCTGGAAGCACAAGGCAAAGATGAAATCGGCGAAGCGAGCCTGGCGTTCAATGACATGATGGCCAAGATGGCGAGCCTCGTGCGTCAGGTCAGCGACTCCGCGCGCGAGGTCGCCGCATCCGCCCGGCAACTTGCCGCGAGCGCCAGCCATGTGGCCGCCAGTTCACATCGACAGAGCGACACCTCCGCCGCAGCTTCGGCATCGGTCGACAAGATGGTGTCCGCCATCGCGTCGATCGCGCAGAGCACCGAAGGCGTACATGAACAGTCGCGCGAAAGCCTGAAACGTTCGCATGAAGGCAACGTCAACCTGTCGAAACTGATCGGCGAGATTGCCGTGGTCGAAACCACGGTTACGGGAATTGCGGAATCCGTACGCGAGTTCGTTGACAGCACGGTTGCCATCACCAACATGACGAAGGAAGTCCGCGACATCGCCGACCAGACCAACCTGCTGGCCTTGAACGCCGCCATCGAGGCGGCGAGGGCTGGTGAACAAGGTCGCGGCTTCGCGGTCGTTGCGGACGAGGTGCGCAAGCTTGCCGAAAAGTCCGCAGGTTCGGCCAGCGAAATCGACGGTATCACCCGCGCGCTGTCGGAGCGTTCCGACGCCGTGCAGCGTTCCATCCAGGACGGACTCGCTCACCTCACTTCGAGTCAGGAGTCGCTGGAAGCGGTGGCCGAGGTGCTTGGCGAAGCCAGCGGCTCGGTGGAAAGAGTCGGCCAAGGCCTGGACGCCATTGCCGCAGCCACCGAACAACAGCGGCTGGTCAGTGGCGAGGTCGCCGACAATATCGACTCGATCGCCGGCATGGCCAAGGACAACAACGAGGCCGTGGAACAGACGGCAGCCGCAGCCAGGAAGCTGGAAGGTCTGGCCGGCGCCCTTCAGGAGATCGTCGGCCGCTTCCGCGCCTGACCCGGTAGTCGTTTTTTTGTCGAACGGGGCTTGAAAAGCTCCACGGCGTCCCCATTGTGTGCATGGTTTATCGTCGAAGGATGAGTTGTCGCCATGCCGGATACCGATCAAGAAAAGCTGACTTCCGTCAATATTCCCGATGCCGAAACCGCCGCGGACGCCGAGCCGGCCCCGGATACGGGCGAAACGATGCCCAGCCTGGCGGACTTGCTCAAGGCAGCCGAACTCAAGGCCGAGGAACATCACGACGCCTGGCTGCGCGCCAAGGCGGAAGCGGAGAATGTCCGCCGTCGCGCCCAGGACGACATCGCCAAGGCCGGCAAGTTCGCCGCCGAGAAGTTCGCCGGCGAGCTGCTGGCGGTCAAGGACAGCCTCGAAGCCGCGCTTGCCACCCAGGATCAGGACTTCGACGCCTTGCGCGCCGGCGTCGAGCTGACGCTCAAGCAGTTGGTGGCGGCTTTCGAGCGGTCGAGCGTTACGGAAATCGACCCGCTGGACGAGAAATTCGACCCGCACCGGCATCAGGCGATCAGCCAGATGGAGGCCGATGGCGAACCGAACCGGATCGTGCAGGTGCTGCAAAAGGGTTACGCCCTGCACGAGCGCATTCTGCGTCCGGCGCTGGTCATCGTTTCCAAGGCAAAAGTCAGCGGTGACGGTACGCCGACGGCTTGAAGCCGGCGCCAATACCCCCATATCTGAACCAGACCAAATTTCACTGAAGGACACCAACATGGGCAAGATCATCGGCATCGACCTCGGCACCACCAACAGCTGCGTCGCCATCATGGAAGGCGGCAAGCCCAAGGTCATCGAAAACTCGGAAGGCGCACGCACCACGCCATCCATCGTCGCCTACGCGGAAGATGGCGAAATCCTGTGCGGCGCCCCGGCCAAGCGCCAAGCGGTCACCAACGCCAAGAACACCCTCTACGCAGTCAAGCGCCTGATCGGCCGCCGCTTCGAGGAAAAGGAAGTGCAAAAGGACATCGACCTGATGCCCTTCAAGATCCTCAAGGCCGACAACGGCGACGCCTGGGTGGAAGCGCGCGACAAGAAGATGGCGCCGCCGCAGGTTTCCGCCGAAGTGCTGAAGAAGATGAAGAAGACGGCCGAGGACTACCTCGGCGAGGAAGTCACGGAAGCCGTGATCACTGTGCCCGCCTACTTCAACGACAGCCAGCGCCAGGCCACCAAGGATGCCGGCCGCATCGCCGGCCTGGAAGTGAAGCGCATCATCAACGAGCCGACCGCGGCCGCGCTGGCCTTTGGCATGGACAAGCAGGAAGGTGACCGCAAGATCGCGGTCTATGACCTCGGCGGCGGCACCTTCGACATCTCGATCATCGAGATCGCCGAACTCGACGGCGAGCACCAGTTCGAAGTGCTGTCGACCAACGGCGACACCTTCCTGGGCGGCGAGGACTTCGACCAGCGTGTCATCGACTACATCGTCACCGAATTCAAGAAGGAACAGGGCGTCGACCTGAAGAACGACGTGCTGGCCCTGCAGCGCCTGAAGGAAGCGGCCGAGAAGGCCAAGATCGAGCTGTCGTCCTCAATGCAGACAGAGATCAACCTGCCCTACATCACGGCCGATGCTTCGGGTCCGAAGCACCTGACCATGAAGATCACCCGCGCCAAGTTCGAGTCGCTGGTGGACGAACTGATCCAGCGCACCATCGAGCCCTGCCGCATCGCCATCAAGGACGCCGGCGTCAAGGTTGGCGACATCGCCGACGTGATCCTGGTCGGCGGCATGACGCGCATGCCCAAGGTGCAGGAGAAGGTGAAGGAGTTCTTCGGCAAGGAGCCGCGCAAGGACGTGAACCCCGACGAAGCCGTCGCGGTCGGCGCCTCCATCCAGGGCGGCGTACTGCAGGGCGAAGTCAAGGACGTGCTGCTGCTCGACGTCACCCCGCTGTCGCTGGGTATCGAGACGCTGGGCGGCGTCATGACCAAGCTGATCACCAAGAACACCACCATCCCGACCAAGACCAGCCAGGTGTTCTCGACCGCCGACGATAACCAGTCGGCCGTGACCATCCATGTGCTGCAAGGCGAACGCGAAATATCCGCGGGCAACAAGAGCCTCGGCCAGTTCAACCTGTCCGACATCCCGCCGGCGCCGCGCGGCATGCCGCAGATCGAAGTCACCTTCGACATCGACGCCAACGGCATCCTGCACGTTTCGGCCAAGGACAAGGGCACGGGCAAGGAAAACAAGATCACCATCAAGGCCAACTCGGGTCTGTCGGAGGACGAAATCCAGGCGATGGTGCGCGACGCCGAAGCTCACGCCGAAGAGGACAAGAAGGTGCATGAACTGGTCGATGCGCGTAATCACTGCGACGCCATGGTGCACTCGGTGAAGAAGGCGCTCTCCGAGCATGGCGACAAACTCGACGCCGACGAAAAGGCCAAGATCGAAGAAGCCATCAAGGAGGCCGAAGAAGCCATCAAGGGCAGCGACAAAGCCGCGATGGAAGCCAAGACCGAAGCGCTGGCCACCGTCTCGCAGAAGCTCGGCGAGAAAATCTACGCCCAGCAGCAGGCGGCGGGCGCCGAAGCCGGCACAGCGCCGGGCGGCGAAGCGAAGAAGGATGACAGCGACGTCGTTGACGCCGAATTCACCGAGGTCAACGACAAGAAGTAAGCTGCCAGCAACATGCATCGAACGGGCCGCCGGCTAGATTTCCTGCCGCTGCGGCCCTCGTGCTTTTATCGAGACCGTCATGGCTAAACGCGACTATTACGAAATCCTCGGCGTCAATCGCGACGCTACCGAAGAAGAGATCAAGAAGGCCTACCGCAAGCTGGCCATGAAGTTCCATCCGGACCGCAATCCGGACAATCCGAAGGCCGAAGAGCAATTCAAGGAGGCCAAGGAAGCCTACGAGGTCCTCTCGGACAAGCAGAAGCGCGGCGCCTACGACCAGTTCGGCCACGCCGGCGTCGACCCGTCGGCCGGCGCCGGAGCGGGCTTTGGCGGCGCGGGCATGGGCGGCTTCGCCGATGCCTTTGGCGACATCTTCGGCGACATCTTCGGTGGCGGGCGTGGTGGTGGCGGCGGCCGCTCGAACGTCTATCGCGGCGCCGACCTGCGCTACAACCTGGAAGTCTCGCTGGAAGACGCGGCACGCGGCACCGAGACGCGTATCCGCATCCCGACCATGGCCGAGTGCGATACCTGCAACGGCACTGGCGCCAAGAAAGGCTCGGAGCCGAAGGTTTGCCCGACCTGCGGTGGCCATGGCCAGGTGCGCATGCAGCAAGGCTTCTTCTCGATCCAGCAGACCTGCCCGAAGTGCCACGGCACGGGCCGCTTCATCGCCGACCCGTGCAACACCTGCCACGGCGCCGGCCGGGTCAACCAGCACAAGACGCTGTCGGTAAAGATTCCGTCCGGCATCGACGAGGGCGATCGTATCCGCCTCTCCGGTGAGGGCGAACCCGGTGTCAACGGCGGCCCGGCCGGCGACCTCTACGTGCAAATCCACCTCAAGCCGCACTCGATGTTCCAGCGCGACCACGACGACCTGCACTGCGAAATGCCGGTTGGCTTCACCGTCGCCGCGCTCGGCGGCGAAATCGAAATCCCCACGCTCGACGGCATCGCCAAGCTGAAGATTCCGGCTGAAACGCAAACGGGCAAGGTATTCCGCCTGCGCGGCAAGGGCATCAAGGGCGTGCGCTCGCATGCGCATGGCGACCTGATGTGCCACGTCGTCGTCGAGACACCGGTCAAGCTCACCGACCGGCAAAAGGAATTGCTGCGCGAGTTCGAGGAAATCAACCGCGGCGATGCGGCGCGCCACAATCCGAAGGCCCAGAGCTGGATGGACAAGGTCAAGGACTTCTTCGGCGGCTGACAAGAGTGTGAGGCGCTGCCTGAGCCCCCGCTGAGCTCGGGACCGCCACTTTGCGGTGCCCTGCCTGCGCCCTTTGGAAAAGTCAGCCGTGGCGGTACGCCGACGGCGGCGACCGCCGCCGGGAAACTGCCGTTCGTTACTTCCGCTCAAGGAAGCCGGCCATCAGCTTGGCCTTCTGGTTGCCTTGCGCAGCCGCCTTCTTGAAGAGTTCGAGGGCCCTGGCCTTGTCCTGCGGCACACCCTTGCCCTGCATGTACATTTCGCCGAGCTGGTACTGCGCGCAGTCGTCGCCTTTGGCGGCGAGCGGCTGGAAGATCGTCACCGCCTTTGGATAGTCCTCGGTGGCGTACGCGGCCAGTCCGTCCTTGCAGTCCTGGGCCAGCGCCGCGTTGGCGGACAACAAAACACAGCTTATGACAACAATGCTGGTGCGCATGAGACCTCCCGAGTCTTGAGTTACGCGAACGTGGAAATTCTACGCTCCACGTCCCGCATCGGCGCGAGGATTTCTACGCCCGCCGCCATGTCGTGCCACCGGGCCCGTCCTCCAACACGATGCCCTGTGCCTTCAACTCGTCGCGGATGCGGTCGGCTTCGGCGAAGTTCTTGGTTTTCTTGGCGGCCACTCGTGCCGCAATCTGCGCATCGACGTCGACAATCACCGCATCCAGCGACGCAGTGACCGCTCGTTGGCGTCCCTTCAAGTAATCGTCCGCGGGACGTTCAAGCAAACCCAGCACGCCACCCAGCGCCTTCAATTGAGCCGCCGCCTTCGCGTCGCCCGTCCGATTCACCTCACCGGCCAGATCGAACAACACGGACATCGCCTCGGGCGTTCCGAAATCGTTGTCCATCGCATCGCGGAAACGTTGCGCATGCGCTTCGTGCCAGTCTACCGTCGCTTCGCCCTCGAAGCCCTTCAGCGCCGTGTAAAGCCGGGTCAGCGCCTGTTTGGCATCGTCGAGATGCGCGTCGGAATAGTTGAGCGGGCTGCGATAGTGGGCGCGCAGGATGAAGAAGCGCACGACTTCGGCATCGTACTTCTTCAGAACCTCGCGTATGGTGAAGAAGTTGCCGAGCGACTTCGACATCTTCTCTTCGTCGACACGCACGAAACCGTTGTGCATCCAGTAATTGACGAAGGTGTTGCCGTGGGCGCCTTCGCTCTGAGCAATCTCGTTCTCGTGATGGGGAAACTGGAGATCCTGGCCGCCGCCGTGTATGTCGAAGTGGTCGCCCAGCAATTGCGAACTCATCGCCGAGCATTCGATGTGCCAGCCGGGCCGGCCGGCACCCCAGGGCGATTCCCATTTCGCTTCGGCCGGTTCGTTCTCCTTGGCATGTTTCCAGAGCACGAAGTCGAGCGGATCCTGCTTGCCTTCCTGCACATCGACACGCTCGCCGGAACGCAAGTCCTCGATCGACTTGCCCGAGAGCTTGCCGTAGCCGTCGAACTTGCGCACCGAATAGCAGACGTCGTGATTGCCCGCCGCATAGGCATAGCCTTTCTTTTCCAGCTTGCCGATGAGGTCGAGCATCTGCGGCACGAACTCGGTGGCACGCGGCTCCGCATCGGGCCGAAGTACTCCAAGCGCGTCAGCATCTTCGTGCATGGCGGCGATGAAACGGTCGGTCAGGACACGGATCGATTCACCGTTTTCCTGCGCCCGTTTGATGATCTTGTCGTCGATATCGGTGATGTTGCGCACATAGGTGACGTCGTAACCCGACGCGCGCAGCCAGCGCGCCACCATGTCGAACACCACCATGACGCGGGCGTGGCCGAGATGGCAGTAGTCGTACACGGTCATGCCGCAGACGTACATGCGGACACGACCCGACTCGATGGGCACGAAGTCCTGCAACGTGCGGGTCAGGGAATTGTGGAGTTTGAGCATGGGAAACGTGGAAAAGGCCGGATCGCTTGGATTTTGCCGCCTCTTTCTGC
This sequence comes from Gammaproteobacteria bacterium, assembly GCA_018819515.1. Classification (GTDB taxonomy): domain Bacteria; phylum Pseudomonadota; class Gammaproteobacteria; order Burkholderiales; family Rhodocyclaceae; genus Fen-999. Next base: position 273,186 of record JAHJPX010000006.1, on the reverse strand, counting down.
GGCAGGCGTCGTTGTCTCGGCAGGCTGCTTCTTGCTAAAATCGGCCGTCACATCGGACACTATTTGCTTAACTATAACATGACCTTATCTCGCGCCTTTTCGCTCAATTTGCTCGTCGTCGCGCTCATGTTCGGCATCTTCGCCAATGCGCACGCCGATTCCTTCCTGGAGATCGAGCGCCTGATGAAGCAGGGACGGAACGCGCAAGCCCTTGAACAGGCGGACAAGTATCTCGCCGGCAACCCGAAGGACGCGCAAGCGCGCTTCCTCAAGGGTCTGATCCTGACTGAAATGAACAGGAGCGACGAGGCGATCGTCGTCTTTCAGAAGCTGACCGAGGACTACCCCGAATTGCCGGAGCCGTACAACAACCTCGCCGTCATCTACGCGCAACAGAAGCAGTACGAGAAAGCCAAGCAGGCGCTGGAAGCGGCGATCCGTACGCATCCGGCCTATGCCACCGCGCACGAAAATCTCGGCGATGTTTATGCGCGCATGGCCAGCCAGGCCTACGACAAGGCGTTGCAGATCGATTCCTCGAACACGAGCGCGCAATCCAAGTTGTCGATGATTCGCAATCTGGTGGGGGTACGCGTTGCACAGGCAAAGCCCGCCACCAACGCGGAACCCAAAGTCGCGGTAGCCAAACCGCCGCAAGCCGAACCTGCCACGCCAGCCGTGGCCGCCCCACCTGTCGCGAAGCCGGCGTCACCGAAACCGGCGCCGCCAAAACCGGCACCGGAACCACGGGACACGATCGCCGACGTGACCAAGGCCGTGCAGTCCTGGGCTGTCGCCTGGTCGAAGAAGGACGTCAAGGCCTATCTGGCGCACTATGCAAACGACTTTGCAATTCCCGGCGGCGGCAGCCGCGCCGATTGGGAGGCGGAGCGTACCGACCGCATCGACAAACCGGGCGCCATCAATATCAGCATCGGCGAGCTGAAAGTAACGCCGGAAAGCGCCGACAAGGCCACTGCCCGCTTTCGCCAGCACTACCGGTCGGCAACGTTCAAGTCCTCGTCGGTCAAGACGCTCGTTCTAGTAAGCCAGGACGGCCGTTGGCTCATCCAGCAGGAGCGGATCGGCCGGTGAGCATCATCCGCATCATCCTGCGTCGAACCGCTGCCGCAGGCGTGGTTGCCACGCTGGCGTTGTGGACGGTGACGCAGCCCATCGCCCAGCCGCACTATTCGGACTCCGGTCCCGAGCCGATGCTGGCCCGCGTCTTCGATCTCGTCGAGCACGGGCATTGGGAACAGGCACTGGAGCAGACCGACGCACTGATTCGTGGCTACCCCAACTTCCGCCTCGCCCATCTGATCCGCGGCGATCTGCTGCTGGCGCACGCGCGACCGCTGACCGCGTTCGGCGAAGGCGGCGTGCGCAAAGCAGGCAGCAAGGTGGACGACTTGCGCGAGGAGGCGCTGGTCCGCCTGCATGCCTATCGCGACCGACCGAAGGTCGAGTACGTGCCGCGCTACCTGCTGCAACTGCGCACCGACCAGAAATACGCGGTGGTCGTCGACACCAAAAAATCGCGCCTCTACCTCTATCGCAACGCGGACGGCACGCCGCATTTCGTCGCCGACTACTACGTCTCACAAGGCAAACAGGGCGACGAAAAGACGCGCGAAGGCGACCAGCGCACGCCGATAGGCGTCTATCACGTCACCGCCAGCCTGCCGCGCCAGAAGCTGACCGACTTTTATGGCACCGGCGCATTCCCGATCAGCTATCCCAACGACTGGGATCGCCGCATGGGCCGGAACGGCCACGGCATCTGGCTGCACGGCACGCCGTCGGATACTTTCTCGCGTCCGCCCAAGTCTTCAGACGGCTGCGTCGTCCTCGCCAATCCGGATCTCGATGCGCTCGGCCACAGGTTGCAGGTCGGCCTGACGCCGGTCATCATCAGCAACAGCATCGAGTGGCTGTCGCTCGATGACTGGCAGGCGGAACGCAAGGCGCTGCTCACCGTGATCGACGAATGGCGACAGGACTGGGAAAGTCGCGACGTCGATCGCTATGCGCGCCATTACTCGCGCAAATTCAAGTCGGACCGCTACGACTACACCGCATGGGTGGACCACAAGCGCAACGTCAACGCCGGCAAAACCTGGATCAAGGTCACTACCGGCAACATCAGCATGTTCCGCAATCCCGGCAAGGAAGAGCACGTCGTCGTCACCTTCGAGCAGGACTACCGCAGCAGCAACGTGAACAACACGATGAAGAAGCGGCAGTACTGGATCAAGGAAGATGGTCGCTGGAAAATCGTTCACGAAGGCGCCGCCTGATCACCCTCGCGCAAGACAAATTCCCCACGGAGACATTCACATGAAGAAGCTGCTCGCCATCCTGGCCGCACTCGCCCTGTCGTTGCCCGCCTGGGCCGCCAACCCGACGGTCGAAATGAAGACCACTCTGGGAACGATCACCATCGAACTGTATCCCGACAAGGCGCCCAAGACGGTTGCCAACTTCCTTCAGTACGTCAAGGACGGCTTCTACGATGGCACCGTCTTCCATCGCGTCATCGACGGCTTCATGATCCAGGGCGGCGGCATGGATCTCGGGCTGAAGGAGAAACCGACCCGCGCGTCGATCCCGAACGAGGCGAAGAATGGTCTCAAGAACCAGATCGGCACTATCGCCATGGCGCGCAAGCCCGACCCGCACTCGGCCAGTGCCCAGTTCTTCATCAATCTCGTCAACAACAGCGGCCTCGACTATCCGGCCCACGACGGCTGGGGCTACTGCGTCTTCGGCAAAGTAACGCAAGGCATGGACGTGGTGAACAAAATATCCAAAGTGGCGACCGGTCGTGTCTCCTACTATCAGGACGTGCCGGTCAAGCCGGTGCTCATCGAATCCGTCAAACTCATCGAAACCAAGTAAAGGACATCGCGTGATCAAGCTGCACACCAACCACGGCGCCATCGCCCTCGAACTCGACGCCGACAAGGCGCCGAAGACCGTCGCCAACTTCGTCGCCTACGTCGAAGCCGGCCACTACGACGGCACCATCTTCCATCGCGTCATCGACGGCTTCATGATCCAGGGCGGCGGCTTCGAGCCCGGCATGAAGCAGAAGCCGACCCGCGAACCGGTCGAGAACGAAGCCAAGAACGGCCTCAAGAACGAGCGCGGCAGCATCGCCATGGCGCGCACCTCCGACCCGCATTCGGCCAGCGCACAGTTCTTCATCAACGTCGGCGACAACGGCTTCCTCGACTATCCCGGCCAGGACGGCTGGGGCTACTGTGTCTTCGGCAAAGTCGTCGAAGGCATGGACGTCGTCGAGGCCATCAAGAACGTCAAGACCGGCCGCAGCGGCTTCCATCAGGACGTACCGGTCGAAGACGTGGTGATCGAGCGCGCCGAAGTTTGCTGAAACCCGACCTGACCCTGCTGGTTTCCGACCTGCACCTCACGGCGCGCAGGCCGGAAACCCTGGCTGTATTCCTCCGCTTCCTCGCCGGTCCCGCCCGCGAAGCAGGCACGCTCTATATCCTCGGCGACCTGTTCGACTACTGGGCGGGCGACGACGACCTCGCCGACCCGTTCAACGCCACGGTCTGCTCGGCCCTGGCCGAGGTCGCCGCGGCCGGCACGCAGACCCGCTTCATGGCCGGCAACCGCGACTTCCTCGTCGGCGGGCAATTCGGCGTCTCGTCACGGCTGACTTTTCTCGAAGACCCGACGGTCGTCGACCTCGCCGGTACGCCGACCCTGCTGATGCATGGCGACACGCTATGCACCGACGACGCCGACTACCTGGCCTTCCGCGCCGTTGCGCGCACACCGCAATGGCGCACCGACATGCTCGCCAAGCCACTCGCCGAACGCAGGGCGCTGCTCGATTCCCTGCGCGCGCAAAGCGAATCCGCCAAGCAGACCAAGGGTTACGACGTCATGGACGCCAATGCCGAGGCGGTCGCCGCGGCGTTCCGCGAGCACGGCGTAACCCGCATCATCCACGGCCACACGCACCGCCAGGCCCGCCACGACCATCTGGTCGACGGCCGCGCCTGCGAACGCTGGGTGCTCGGTGACTGGCACACCACCGGCAACGCGCTGTCGGTCGACGCCTCGGGCTGCCGCTGGCTGACGCTCTCCTGATGAGCGCCGCGCTGGCGCGGCTGCGCACGGTTTTCGGTTACGACAGTTTCATCGGCGCGCAGGAAGACATCGTTGCCCATCTGGTCGATGGCGGCGACGCCCTCGTCCTCATGCCCACCGGCGGCGGCAAGTCGCTGTGCTTCCAACTGCCCTCGCTGCTGCGCCAAGGCTGCGGCATCGTAGTCTCACCGCTGATCGCGCTGATGCAGGACCAGGTCGACGCCCTGCTGCAAGCCGGCGTCAAAGCCGCCTTCCTCAATTCCTCGCAAGACTTCGCCACCGCTTCCGAGACGGAGCAACGCCTGCTGCGCGGTGAGCTTGATCTCCTGTACATCGCCCCCGAGCGTCTGCTCACCGAGCGCTTTCTCGCCCTCCTCGGCCGGCTTGACGGCAACCGGCAGATCGCCCTGTTCGCCATCGACGAAGCGCACTGCGTCTCGCAATGGGGCCATGACTTCCGGCCCGAGTACATCCAGCTCTCCATCCTGCACGAGCACTTCCCCGCCGTGCCGCGTGTCGCACTCACCGCCACGGCCGACGCGCTGACGCGCAGCGAAATCGTTCACCGCCTCGGTCTCGACGAAGCGCGCATCTTCGTCGCCAGTTTCGACCGTCCCAACATCCGCTACGCCATCGTCGAGCGCGACAACCCGAGGAAGCAACTGCTCGCCTTCCTCGCCGACCATCGCGGCGAGGCCGGCATCGTCTATTGCCTCTCGCGCAAGAAAGTCGACGAGACCGCCATCTGGCTGCAAACCCAGGGGGTCGATGCGTTGCCCTACCACGCCGGACTCGACGCGGAGACGCGGCGCAAACACCAGCAGCGTTTCGTGCGCGACGACGCCGTGGTGATGGTGGCCACCATTGCGTTCGGCATGGGCATCGACAAGCCCGACGTGCGTTTCGTGGCGCACCTCGACCTGCCCAAGAGCCTCGAAGCCTACTATCAGGAAACCGGCCGGGCCGGCCGCGACGGCGAACCCGCCGAAGCCTGGATGACCTACGGCCTCAACGATGTCGTCATCCATCGCCAACGCATCGATGAATCCGTCGCGCCTGAAGAGCAAAAGCGCATCGAACGCCAGAAGCTCGACGCCATGCTTGCCTACTGCGAAGCTGCCGGCTGCCGGCGTACCGTCCTGCTCAACTACTTCGGCGAGGCGCTTGACACTCATGCGGCCTGCGGCAACTGCGACACCTGCCAGACCCCGCCCGAGCTCTGGGATGGCACCATCGCCGCGCAAAAATTCATGTCCGCCGCGCTGCGCACCGGCCAGCGCTTCGGCGCCGCGCATTTAATCGATGTCCTGCGCGGCAAAGCCACCGAAAAAGTCGGCCAGTTCGGCCACGATCAGCTCCAGACCTTCGGCGTCGGCGCCGACCACGACGAAGCCACTTGGCGAAGCGTCGCCCGCCAGCTCCTTGCCGGCGGCCTGCTCTACGCCGATGCCCAACACTACGGCGCGCTCAAACTCACCGACGCCGCGCGCCCCGTGCTGAAGGGCGAAAGCACGCTCATGCTGCGCCGGCAGGTCGCCGGCAAGAAAAAGCAAACCAAACAGAAGTTCACCAACTTCGCCCCCCATGACCTTCCGCCCGCCGACGCCAGCCTGTTCGACACCCTGCGCGATTGGCGCGCCAAAACCGCCCGCGAACAGGGCGTCCCCGCCTACGTCATCCTCCATGATCGTACGCTGCAGGAACTCGCCACCCGCCGCCCGCAGACCCCCGACGAACTCCTCGCCATCAACGGCATCGGCGAAGCCAAAGTCAGCCGCTACGGCCCTGACCTGCTCGGACTGCTCGCCGCAACCGAATAGTCCAGCCCAAGGTGGCGTACCATCACGGCTGACCAGCGCGAAGGGCGCAGGACGCCACGAAGTGGCGGTCCCGAGCAACGCGAGGGATGGGGCAACGCCCCACACTTTTCGCGGCGCTTGCGCAACCTGCTCGTAGCGCAACGCGACATCCCTGCCTACTCGGTCAACTTGAAGACGGCACCGAGCACCTGTACCTGCGGACGCGGGGCCGGCCCGATCGGTTGCGTCCGCATTGGGCTCGTAGGAATCGACGCGAACGGCGGCCTTGCCCGGCCGGTATTGCAATCTCCCGGGGCTGACTTGGGCCACCTCTGCACCCTTGGTCATCCCGGCAGAGATACCCGCCCTGATCGTCGTAACCCAGCGACGTTGAACGTTCGTGGCCTTGCCCTTTCGAGATACTTGCAATGCCGATAATATTGGCTGCCAACTTCCCGAATACGATCTATTGCCCACGCTTACATGTTGCCTCGCCGGTGGAACATTCGGTTACCGGTTTCGGTTCGGGATGACCGCTACAGCCGGGCTCGCCACCATTGTCCTGCCCGACGATGCCCCATCAATTTTCAGATACGCCGACAAGACACGCGATTGACCGAATGATCACCACCGAATTCCTGCTGACATCCCTGATCGTCGTTCTGATTCCTGGTACGGGGGTCGTGTTTACGATTTCGGCAGGCTTGTTTCTCGGTCAACGCGCCGCCGTCGCCGCCTCGATCGGATGCACGGCGGGCATCGTCCCGCATCTGCTCGCCAGCGTGGCCGGATTGGCGGCAGTGCTGCACATGAGTGCACTGGTTTTTCAGGCGCTCAAACTGGCAGGAGCTGCCTATCTGCTTTATCTTGCCTGGACGACGTGGCGTGAGAAGGGAGCCATCGCAGTGGACGCGCCGGCCGGCGAAACGAGCGGACGCCGGATCGCTATCCGTGCCTTCCTGATGAACATCCTGAATCCGAAGCTGTCGATCTTCTTTCTCGCCTTCCTGCCGCAGTTCGTTGCGCCGCATGCGGAAGCGCCGCTCGTCCAGATGCTGCTTCTGAGCGGCGTTTTCATGGCGATGACGCTGATCGTGTTCGTCGGCTATGGCGTACTGGCGCACCGAGTGCGAACCCAGGTGCTCGATTCGCCACGCGTCCTGACCTGGCTGCGCCAAGGCTTCGCGGCGATCTTCGCCGCGCTGGGCATCAATCTGGCACTGTCGGAACGCTAGCTACGCCACCAGGCGATGCGGCGCGATGGTCGAGATGGCTACCCGACCCAAACCACTCCAGAACTCCTGTGCCCGTTGCCGGCCGGCTCGCGCCTCGATGACCTCCCGGCATTTTTCCAGCAGCATCAATAGCGCCTCGCGCGAATCGCAGGTTTCCAGCTTCATGGCCAGATCGTCACCAGCGGGGCCGAGCGCCTCGATGACGAAATTCCGCGCGTATTGCCGACGTGCCCGCAAGTCCTGCGTCAGCGGGGTCGCTCGAATCTCTGTCGCGAGCATATTCGGCGGCGGCGCACTCTCATGACTGCCCATATCGATAAAGCCACCGACGCGCAATTCGTCGAGAATCGCGTCCGCCTTCTTCATGAACGCGAGCTTGGCAAGCAGCACCCTGGCCGGTGTCTTGCCGTCGACCATGATCAGAACCGAACGCTCGCGATGACCGACCCGGAACGCACGCGTCTGCACTTCGGCACGACCTTTGTCGGTCTTCTTGGGAATGTACTCCAGATTCATGAGGGGGTCTCCTGTCGAATCGTTCTCGGGACTCGGATGCGGTACCTAAACCGGCGGGGCAGATCGTTGCATATGCAATCCGGAAATTCAGGTGTCGCCAAAACCCGTCACTTTGGAGTTGGTTCCTGCCGGAAACAAGCAGGGCGCGGCATGGCGGAGCGTGTCCGCATGCGCTGCAAAGGAAAAAGCGTGACGGCCGAATCGGTCTTGCCCGACGCCTAGCGGCGTCCGTCGGTGGCAAGCTTTCGCAGGTAAGCGGCGAATTCCGGGTCTTCACCGCGCAAAAGTTCCGGGAGCGCGGCGCAAAAGTCGGCGCGCTGGCACCATTCGCTCATGTAGTCTTCCCAGGAACGCCAGCGGCGCGCCTGGCGCGGTTTCATGTCGTTCTCGTAAAGCAACAGATAGGCGCGCTCGAACAGCGAAACCAGCATATTGAAAATGATGATCCGGCGCTCGCGCTGCTCCTCGTCAAGACGCGACGCCGGCCTTTCCGCGAACAAGGACAAGTCAGGATTATCGAGCGCGACCCGGAGAAAATCCTGGTAGTTGTCGGAGAGGAGCTGATAGACCTCTTCCTCCTCGTTGTCGCGTTCCTTGCGCTGCTCGAAGAAGAACACGAAGATGGCGAGCGGCAGACCGATCACCGTCACGACGTAGCTCGCCAGCTCCCAGGTTTGGATATCCATGATCCCGAGGGCTAGCCGACGGTACCCGCTTCCGTCGCGTCTCCACCCGGCGCGCCGTCCACATGGAGAATGCCGCCACGCCCCTGCGTGAGCTTGCTGCGATACATGGCCTGGTCGACAGCGGCAATGACCTGTTCGACGTGTGTGCCGTGATCCGGAAAGCGGCCCAATCCGATCGAGACACCAAAATCGATGTCATTCTCGCTTGCCCAGTCGTCGATAACCTGACGCACCCGCTGTGCGACCAGTTCGCCTCCGTCCCGGGTCGTCGCCGGAAGGATCACGATGAACTCGTCGCCGCCATAACGCGCCACCAGGTCGACACCACGCACCGTGTCGGCAATGCTGCGGGCGACGGCGGCAAGCACGCGATCGCCGACGTGGTGGCCATAGTTGTCGTTGACCGCCTTGAAGCCATCGAGGTCGGCAAACATGACCACGAACTCGCTACGCCGGCCGGACGAATCTTGCGCCATCCGGGCAACGCGCTCCAGCAAGGCGCGCCTGTTCAGTAGACCGGTCAGGTGATCGATGTCACGTTCCCGGGCGAGCTTGGCGCGGCCCTGCTCGATGTTGGCCGTCAGGGAATAGGAATAGAGAACGATGATGGTGAAGAACACCAGGAAGAAGATGGCGCTCACAGGAATCTGCGTGTAGTCGAATATGCGCAGGCCGACGATCAACACCGCGGCACCCAGACAACCGATCACGGCCTCGCCGAACGGGCGCAGGCCGTAACGCATGCCGTTGCCGAGAATGATCATCAGGTAGACGAGATAGCCCGGCGAACTGACCGTTGTATCGGCAAGCACGGCAAACGATGCCATGCCGATGTCCACCCACATCGTCAGCCGTTGCCTCCACGGCGCGTGCGGCACAAGGTGCGTGTGCCACATGAAGGACAGTATCTCCAACCCGTATAGCGAAAAACCCAACGTGACGATGTTGAGACTGGTCCAGGGACGTACCTGGGCCTCGCCGCCGAAGTTGAAATAGGCAATCGCCAAACCGCAGAACAACAGGCGCGTCCAGTACTGGGAGCGCTGATCCTCCCAGGAATACAGGCGCTCGGTGCCGTGGCCCGTCATGCTGAAGCGCCGTTCGCGCCCTGAGCGGCGGTCGCTGGTACGACGACCTTGCCCGGCGTGCGCTGTCGTCTCCTGCTCGTCCCGCGTCGTCTGCTCCCGCGGAGGGCTGACGCGGCTCGTCATGTTCAGCGCCCTTCGAGCCCTCGCCGCAGATCGGCGTCAATGTCGTCCACGGCCTCGAGACCAACAGCGATGCGCAGCAGGTTCTCGCCTATGCCGGATTCCATCCTCGCCTCGGCGCTGATGCGGCCGTGCGTGGTCGAGGCCGGATGGGTGATGGTGGTCTTCGTATCGCCCAGATTGGCGGTGATCGACAGCAGTCTGCAATTGTCGACGACGCGCCAGGCCTCGGCCCGCCCTCCCTTCACCTCAAAAGAGACGATGGCGCCGCCGCTACGCTGCTGTCGCATGGCCAGTTCGTGTTGCGGATGCGACGGCAGACCGGGGTAATACACCCGCTCGACCTTCGGATACGCTTCCAGCCGGCGAGCCAGGTCAAGTGCAGCGGAAGACTGCGCCTGCATGCGGATATTCAGCGTTTCCATGCCCTTCAGGATCACCCAGGCGTTGAAGGGCGACAATGTCGGCCCTGCCGTGCGCAGAAACTTGAACACCTCATCGGCAATCGTCTTCGCGCCGCAGACGGCGCCACCGAGCACGCGACCCTGGCCATCCAGATATTTGGTGGCCGAATGAATGACGATGTCGGCGCCTAGCGCGAGCGGCCGTTGCAGGGCGGGTGTGCAGAAGCAGTTGTCAACGGCAAGCAGCGCGCCTCCCCCACGCGCGACCTGCGCCAGCGCGGCGATGTCGAATACCTCGGTGAGCGGATTGGAGGGCGTCTCGATGAACACCAGTTTCGTGTTTGACTTCATCGCCGCACCGAAGCTGTCGGGCCGCGTACCCGACACAAAAGTGGTCTCGATGCCGAATCGGGAAAAAATGTTCCCGAACAGTTGCTGCGTGGCGCCGAACAGGCTACGCGATGCAACGACGTGATCGCCCGCCTTCAAAAGCGCCATCACGGTCGCAAGCACGGCCGACATGCCGCTGGCGGTTGCGATGCAGCCTTCCGCACCTTCGAGGGCGGCCAAGCGTTCCTGCATGACGTTCACGGTTGGATTGGAAAAGCGGGCATAGACCATGCCCTCCTCCGTGCCGGCAAAGCGTGCCGCAGCCTGCGCGGCGCTATCGAAAACAAAACTGGACGTGAGGTAAAGCGCCTCGGCATGCTCGCCGAACTGGCTGCGCTCCTGGCCCGTACGCACGGCAAGGGTTTCCGGGCGGTACTTGTCAGTCATTGGCAGGAATGAGGTTCAGGTCGAGCTGGCCGCTATCACCATCGTCGATGCCGGCCCTGGAGTTGCGGTCACGAGCATCCTCGACACTGGCCAGATACTCTGGCGATACGTCGCCCGTGATGTACTTGCCGTCGAAACAGGAGGTGTCGAAATGGGCGATGGCGGGATTGATGGCGCGCACCGCAGCACACAACGCATCGAGATCCTGATAGATCAGCGCGTCGGCGCCAATCTCGCGGCAGATCTCGTCGTCGTCGCGGAACGCGGCAATCAGTTCCGCGCGCGTCGGCATGTCGATGCCGTAGACATTGGGAAAACGCACTGGCGGGCTGGCCGAGGCAAAGTAGACCTTCTTGGCGCCAGCCTCGCGCGCCATCAGGATGATCTCCTGACTGGTGGTGCCGCGGACGATGGAATCGTCGACGAGCAGCACGTTCTTGCCACGGAATTCCTGGGCGATGGCGTTGAGCTTCTGGCGTACCGACTTCTTGCGCACGGACTGGCCGGGCATGATGAAGGTACGACCGATATAGCGGTTCTTGACGAAGCCCTCGCGGTAGGGAAGGCCGAGGCGCGTCGCCAACTCCATCGCCGATGGACGGCTGGAGTCCGGGATGGGGATCACCAGGTCGATCGCCAGGTGCGGCATGGTGTGGCGTATCTTGTCGGCGAGGAACTCGCCCATCTTCACCCGCGTCTCGTAGACGGAAACGCCATCCATCAGCGAATCGGGGCGCGCCAGATAGACATATTCGAACATGCACGGCGCCAGCATGGTGCGCTCGGCGCATTGGCGCGAAAGAAAACGGCCCTGGCGATTGATCAGCACGGCTTCGCCGGGCTCGACGTCACGCAGGAACTTGAAGCCGAGCGTGTCGATGGCGACGCTCTCGGACGCCACGAGATATTCCGTACCTTCGCTCGTTTCGTTCTTGCCGATCACCAGCGGCCGGATGCCATAGGGATCGCGGAAGGCCAGCAGGCCATAGCCAGCGATCATGGCCACCACGGCGTAGGCACCCTTGACCCGGCGCTGCACGCCCGCGACGGCCTTGAAGATGGTCTCGGCGTCGACCTGATATTTCGTCGAAGCCTCCTGCAGTTCGTGCGCCAGTACGTTGAGCAGCACCTCCGAGTCGGAGTTGGTGTTGATGTGCCGCAGATCCTGCAGGAACATGTCGTGCTTCAACTGGTCGGCGTTGATCAGGTTGCCGTTGTGCGCCAGCATCAGGCCGAATGGCGAGTTGACGTAGAACGGCTGCGCCTCGGCAGCATTGTAGGCTGACCCCGCAGTCGGATAGCGGCAATGCCCGATGCCCCAGCATCCGGTCAGGTTGCGCATGTTGCGTGTACGGAACACGTCGCGCACCATGCCGGAACCCTTGTGCATATGGAAGCGGCCTTCGTCTTCGGTCGCGATCCCGGCCGCATCCTGGCCACGGTGCTGCAACACCTGCAAGCCGTCGTAGAGGAGTTGATTCACTGCCGTGGTCGAAACCACACCCAGAATGCCGCACATGTTCCGTTTACCCGTTTCCTGCCCGGTATTCAATCCGCTTGGCGACCTCGGCGGGCAACCAAGGCTTGGCCGCGATCGCCGCCATTTCCAACGGCGGGGCCAACCAGGCGTCCCGCCACCACTGACTTTTCGGCAACGCCGTCATGCCGGCCAGCAACACGCCGACCATCACGACGAGGATTCCGCGCAAAACCCCAAAACCGGCGCCCAATACTCGATCCAGCAGCCCCAGGCCCACCGCCTTCACCAGCAAAGATATCACTAGTCGACCGAGCGCAAACACCACCAATACGCCAATCACGACAGCCGCGAAACCGGCAGCGTAGCGCAAGGTCGGTTCGGTCACCACTCCTTCGAAAATGGCTCCGGCGGCTGGCGCCCAGGCGCGCGCCGCCACGAAGGCGGCGACCCATGCAGCCAGCGCAAGCAATTCCGAAATGACGCCGCGCCACAAGCCCAGCACGCAGGAAAGGGCGATGATCGCGAGTACCGCGTAGTCGAATATCGTCACTTGCCGGACTGCTTGATCGGCCCGTCCACGCCGATCTTCTTCATCTTCGCCAGCGCCTGCTCGGCATCCTCGCGCGTCTTGAACGGTCCGGCCCGGACGCGCGTGCGCGGCCCTTGCGGCGACGTGAAGCTCTCGGTAAACACGGGCACGCCTATCTCCTTGAGCTTGGTCGTCAGCCGTTTTACGTTCGCCGCATCGCCATAGGCACCGATCAGCACCAACCACGAGCCGCCGACATCGGCACCGGCCAGCGCCGCGAGGGCACGCGCTTCCTCGGCCTTGTTGGCGGGCTTCTCCACAACCTTCGGCGTGGCCTTCTCGGCCGGCTTGGCCACGGGTTTGACGTCCGGCTTCGTGGCCGGCTTTTCGGCCGGTTTCTCCGGCGGCGAAATCGTTGTCGCCGGTGCGGTCTCGGCCTTGATCTCCGCAGCCGTACCGGGCGGCGGCGGCAATGGCGTCGGCACTGGGGCGGGCAGAATGCGGGTGGCGAGACCTTCGTCCGAACTGGGGATGCGCACCTGAACGTCCTGCGCCGGCTGACGCGGCTCGTGGTCCATCACTATCGGCAGGACAATGGCCGCCAGGAGTGCCAACGCCGCCGCGCCGACCAAGCGCCTGCGCGCACGTTTCTTCAGCTCCAACTGGCCGTCGAGATTTGCTTCCATGTCGAATTTCGCCATTTTCGTTCAGGCTGCCGATCGTCCCAGGACGCGCAGTACGTCGGCCACCGTAAGGAAGGATCCTAAGGCAAGAATTCTATCATTTTCGTCCGCGTGCTCCTGTGCGTAGGCAAACGCCGACGACGCCGAAGCGAAGGTCGGGAGCGGCTCTGACACCCCAGCGTCGGCGAGGATCGCGGCCAGTTCTTCGGCCGTCGCTGCGCGCGGTCCTTCGAGCGTTGCCGGCAGCCAGTAGTCGACGCGATGGCGCAGCGCCGCGACCACCCCGGCGATGTCCTTGTCGCGCATGATGCCGAACACCGCCCAGGTGCGCGGATGGAACGCCATGCCACCGAGGTTGTCGGCCAGCACACGCGCCGCCTGCGGGTTGTGCGCCACATCGAGGACCACCGTCGGACGGCCCGGCAGCACTTGAAACCGCCCCGCCAGTTCGACTTCGGCCAGGCCGCGCCGGATGTCCTGCATCGCGACGGGCAGGCAGTCGTGCAATTCGTCGAGCGCGGCGAGGGCAACGGCGGCATTCTCGATCTGTCGATCACCGCGCAGCGCGGGAAACGCCAGACCACTGCGATTGCCGCGCCTGCCGCGGAACTGCCACTGCCCTTCCTGCCGCCCGACGCCAAAGTCGCGGCCGAGCACTTGCAGTTCGGCGCCGATCGCCGCCGCGTGATCGATCAGCCGGCGCGGCGGATCAACGTCGCCACAGATCGCCGGCCGCCCCGCGCGGAAGATGCCGGCCTTCTCGAAGCCGATTTCCTCGCGCGTCGGGCCCAGATAGTCCATGTGATCGAGATCGACGCCGGTGACGATGGCGAGGTCGGCATCGTAGAGGTTGGTGGCGTCGAGCCGGCCGCCGAGACCGACTTCGAGAATGGTCGCGTCGAGCGAATGGGTGGCGAATACCTCCCACGCGGCCAGGGTGCCGAACTCGAAGTAGGTCAGTGGCGTATCGCCACGGCTGACTTTTCCCGACTGCCGCGCCGCCTCGACGCGCTCAAACGCCGCACACAGCGTTTCGTCGCCGACCGCGCGGCCGTCGATGCGGACACGCTCGTTGTAGCGAAGCAGGTGCGGCGAGGTGTAGAGGCCGACACGATACCCGGCCGACAGGAGAATGCGTTCGAGCAGGGCACAGACGGAACCCTTGCCGTTGGTGCCGCCGACCAGGATCAGCGGACAGGTCTGGCGCTGGCCCAGCGCCTGGGCAACGCGGCGAACGCGGTCGAGCCCGAGGGCGATCGGCTGCGCATGCTGGCGTTCGATGAACGCCAGCCACTCGTCCAGGGTCATCAGGCCGCGGCAGGCGCCCGTTGCAACAGCGTCATCACCGATGCCAACTTGTCGCGCAGTTGGCGGCGATCGACGATCATGTCGATGGCGCCCTTTTCGAGCAGGAATTCAGCGCGCTGGAAACCTTCGGGCAATTTCTCCCGCACGGTCTGCTCGATCACGCGCGGCCCGGCGAAACCGATCAACGCGCCGGGTTCGGCGATAACGACGTCGCCGACGAAGGCGAAGCTGGCCGAGACGCCGCCCATGGTCGGATCGGTCAGCACTGTAATGAACGGCAGTTTATGGACCGCAAGCTGCGTCACCGCTGCCGTGGTCTTGGCCATCTGCATCAACGAGAACAGCCCTTCCTGCATTCTGGCGCCGCCGCTGGCGGTAACACAGACGAACGGCGTCTGCGCCTCCACCGCTGCGCGCACGCCACGGACGAATTTCTCGCCCACCACCGAGCCCATCGAGCCACCCATGAACTCGAATTCGAAGCAGGCCAGGACCACCGGCACGTGCTTGATGGCGCCTTGCATTACCACCAGGGCATCGGGCTCGCCGGTTTCTTCGTAGCTGGTAGTCAGTCGCTCGGGATAGCGGCGGCTGTCCTTGAACTTGAGCGGATCGGTCGGCGCCACTTCGGCGCCGATCTCGAACCGGCCCTCCGGATCGAGCAACTGGTCGAGTCGTGCTCGCGCCCGCAGCCGGCTGTGGTAACTGCATTTCGGACAGACGCTCTGGTTGTTCTCCAGGTCGGTGCTATAGAGCACTGCCTCGCACGCCGGACACTTGGTCCACAGTCCTTCCGGCACCGTCTTGCGCACGCCTTCGCTGCGCTTGATCTTGGGCGGCAACAGTTTCTGCAACCAGCTCATACCTTGACTCCTTCGTCCATGGCCTTGCGGATGCCGCCGAGCAGTTCCGTTACCCGCTGCGACGCTTCGCCGGAAGGTGACTGCTCGATCTCCTCGATGATGCGGCTGCCGATCACAACCGCATCGGCCACAGCGGCAATGCGTGCCGCGCTGGCACCGTCGCGGATGCCGAAGCCAACACCGACCGGCATGCCGACCTTCTCGCGGATCGTCGGAATCCGGCGCGCCACTTCGTTGAGATCGAGATTGCCCGACCCCGTAACGCCTTTCAAGGAAACA
Source organism: Gammaproteobacteria bacterium (assembly GCA_018819515.1). Classification (GTDB taxonomy): domain Bacteria; phylum Pseudomonadota; class Gammaproteobacteria; order Burkholderiales; family Rhodocyclaceae; genus Fen-999. The sequence goes on along the minus strand of JAHJPX010000006.1, from coordinate 257,294 downwards.
TAGTAAATGTAGCCACTACCCGCCAGGGCCACTTCGCCGAAACGACGCTCCGTCGACGTCGGCGCCAGCAAGAAAATCGGATCGATGCCTTGCCGCTTGAGCGCTTCTGCGAACTCCACGCATTCTTCGGGTGGATAGTCGACCACCAGTACACCGTCGACGCCGGCAGCGGATGCGTCGACGGCAAAATCGACGATGCCGTAAGCCTCGATCGGGTTGGCGTAGCCCATCAGCACGATCGGAGTTGTGGCGTCCTGCTTGCGGAATTCGCCGACCATGGCGAGTACCGTACGCAATCCCGTTCCGTAGGCCAGGGCACGCTCGCCGGCACGCTGGATGGCCGGCCCGTCGGCCATGGGATCGGAAAAGGGCACGCCAAGTTCGATGATGTCGCCCCCGCCCGCTACCAAAGCGCGCATCAGCGGCAGCGTCGCGCCGGGTTCGGGATCGCCCGCCATGATGTAGGGGATGAGCGCCTTGCGTCCCTGCGCCTTGAGCCGTTCAAACACTGCCTGGATGCGCGACATCAGAACTGGATCCCCGACTTTTCCGCCACAGTGTGGATGTCCTTGTCGCCTCGCCCGGAAAGATTGACCAAGAGCAGCTTGTCCTTTGGCAGAGTCGGTGCCAACGTGGCGGCGTAGGCCAGCGCATGGCTAGATTCGAGCGCCGGGATGATGCCTTCGAAGCGGCACAGGTCATGAAAAGCCTCAAGCGCTTCATCGTCGGTAATCGTTACATACTCGGCGCGCCCGGAATCCTTCAACCAGGCGTGCTCCGGTCCAACGCCCGGATAATCCAGGCCGGCTGAAACGGAGTGCGTTTCGATGATCTGGCCGTTCTCGTCCTGCAACAGGTAGGTCCGATTACCGTGCAACACACCCGACCGGCCGGCGGTAAGCGAGGCCGCATGCCTGCCGGTTTCGAGTCCGTGGCCGGCCGCTTCCACGCCGATGAGTTTCACGTCCGGCTGCGGAATGTAGGAATAAAAGATCCCCATGGCGTTGGAACCGCCGCCAACGCACGCAATCACCGCATCCGGCTGACGCCCCGTCAGCTCAGGCATCTGGGTCTGGCACTCTTCGCCGATGATCTTCTGGAAGTCGCGCACCATCATCGGATAAGGGTGTGGGCCAGCGACGGTACCGATAATGTAGAAGGTATCATCCACGTGAGTAACCCACGCGCGCATTGCCTCATTCATGGCATCCTTCAAAGTGTGGGAGCCGGACTCCACCGGAACCACCTTTGCGCCGAGAAGCTTCATGCGATAGACGTTCGCCGCCTGACGCCGAATGTCTTCACTGCCCATATAGATTGAGCATTCCATCCCATAGCGCGCAGCGACCGTCGCTGTCGCGACCCCATGCTGGCCAGCCCCCGTCTCGGCAATCACTTTTCGCTTGCCCATGCGCCGCGCCAGCAAGGCCTGGCCGATGCAGTTGTTAACCTTGTGGGCGCCCGTATGGTTCAGGTCTTCGCGCTTCAGATAAATCTGCGCGCCCCCCAGTCTTTGCGACCAGTGCCGGGCATGGTAGATGGGGCTTGGCCGGCCGACGTAGTGCTTCAACTCGTACTCGTACTCGGCACGAAAAGCGGGATCGTCCTTGGCCGCTCCGTAGGCCAGTCGCAATTCATCGAGCGCGGGAATCAGCGTTTCGGCGACAAAAGTTCCGCCAAAACTCCCAAAGTGACCACTATCGTCCGGCAACGTATATGAACTATCAGGCATCTGCATTCTTTACTGCCGCCATGAAGGCGGCGATCTTGGCGGCATCCTTGATGCCCTTGGCAGCCTCGACGCCGCTGCTGACATCGACCGCCCATGGCCGCAAACGTTGTATCGCATCGCCGACGTTTTCCGCCGTCAGCCCGCCAGCGAGCAACACCGGTAACGGCAACTCCTTGGGCACCAACGACCAGTCGAACAATTTCCCGGCACCGCCATAACCTTCGACATAGGCATCGAGCAGCAAACCCCGGGCAGAAGAGAAAGCGCGCGCGAATTCTACCAGATCGAGACCCGGCCTCATTCGCGCAACTTTCAGGTAGGGATGATCGAACTGTTCGCACGACTCCGGAGTTTCGTCGCCTTGAAACTGGATCAGGTCAACCGGTGCCCGGGCAAGGACCTCCCGGACAAAACCGGGTTCAGGATTGACGAAGAGACCGACGCTCGTGACGAATGGTGGCACCCGCCGCAGCAACTCGGCAGCCCGCCCGGCATCGAGAAAACGCGGGCTCAACGGGTAGAAGACGAAGCCAACCGCGTCGGCCCCGGCAGCCACGGCGGCGTCAAGATCCTGTTCACGGGTGATGCCGCAGATTTTTACGCGGGTTTTGGGCACGGTCAGGCAGAAATGGCAAAAGAAGGCGGCATCATACGGCCTGCCGAAGGCAACATCCACTTCTGCTCATACTCCACGCCGACCAGATAAAGGCCGGCGGAATCGAACGTCGGCGCTCCTTTGGAGCGATCCCGGCTGGCCAGAACGTCCGCGACCCAGTCGGGCTTCTGGCGGCCATTGCCGACATAGACAAGCGCACCAATCAGGTTCCGCACCATATGCTGGAGAAAGGCATTCGCTTCGAGATCAAAGATGAGCACGTCGTCCTGAACATCGATATTCAGCATCCGAAGCATCCGAACCGGCGACTTGGCCTGGCATTCCGACGACCGAAATGCCGAGAAGTCGTGCTCCCCGATCAACAATTCCGCCGCCGCGCGCATCGCGTCCAGATCCAGTGGCGCATGGTACCAGCCGACCTTTCCTTGCAGTATCGCCGGCCGCACCGGACGATTCAGCAGCAGGTATCGGTAGCGACGCCCTTTCGCCGAGAAACGAGCGTGAAAATCGTCTGACACCTGCCGAGCCCAACAAACGGCAACCGCCGGCGGCAAGTTGGCATTCACGCCTCGGACCCACGCCGTATCCGGGCGCACGACCTCAACATCGAAATGGACCACCTGATTCACGGCATGTACCCCTGCATCGGTGCGGCCGGCGCAGACGGTAGCAACCGGAACAGACGCCACCGCGGACAAGGCGCGTTCGAGCACGTCCTGCACGGTGTTCCCGTGCGTCTGTGACTGCCACCCGGAAAACAAGGCTCCGTCGTACTCGACGCCCAAGGCCACTCTCACCCGCGCGTCCCTACCCAAAAAACTAGAAGCCCGAGCAGCGCCATCGTCACCCAATCCACCACACGCGCCGTACCAACAACGAGCGTCAAGTGGTCCGGCCCATGCTGGTCTTGGTTCAGCCACTCGCGCCAATTTGCCGCCTTGGCACCCTCGACGTGATCAAGAACCAGCATCAAACGCACGACGATCCGTTCACGCAACGTTCGCCAATGGGCTATCGGCGCCAGAAGCCAATGCATTCCCGCCATCATGCCCGTCGTACCAAGGCGTTCGTGCAACGTCGCCAGTGATGCCAGCAAGAGCAGCAACCGTAGAATATGCTCTGCCGCGAGCAGGATGCCATCTCGGGCAACGCCAATATCCCCGAGGACGCCGGGCAACCGCTGCCCCGGCGTCGCCAGAACAAAAAGCAGCGCGATCGAGAGAAATAACCAGCGTGAGCGACGGATCAACAAGACGGTACGCCGTCGGGCGAACAGCACTGCAATCGGCAGAACGAGGATTGCGATCCAGGCGAGGCCCTTCGGGCCGAGCGGTTGCATGAACGTAACGAGCGCCCCCCATGCAAACAACAGGGTAGCAGGATGAAAGGTCACAACCGGAAAAACGGAGTCGCGGCGAAAAGACATCTCCGCCGCGACAAGGATGTCAGGCGTCGAGAGCCGCCAGTTTGGTGCGGGCTTGCTCCTGCTGACTCACGTTGCCCTCCTGAAGGACTTCCTCAAGCAACTCGCGGGCGCCTTCGCGGTCGCCCATTTCCTCATAGGCCTGGGCAAGCTCCAGCTTGGTCGCCACGTCACCATCGTCGTCGCCCGCAGCTTCGGATCCCAAGTCTGGCGGCGTATCCGACGTCACAAGATCAAGATCAATGCCCGAGAAATCCACCGAAGACGCCTGAGCAGTAACTGACGGCGTCTCCGCCAGCGGTGCATCAAGATCAAACTCGAAATCGAGCCCGCCCATTCCCTGTTCCGGTGGCGTTGACTGCGAAGAAATGTCGATATCCCCACTACCAATATCAGGAAGCGACAGATCGATATCCTGCGTGTCCGGCTCGGACGCAACCGCCAAAACGGGTTCAAAATCGGAAGGGACAATTTCCGGGCTGTTCCCAGGTTTGGCTTCCTCGGCAACCGGCTGGATGCCTAGATCAACCTCGAAGCCGAGATCCCTGGGAGCAGTCGACGTCGTCGGCAAATCTGTTTCCAGTTGTTGAGCCCACTGATCGGAAAGCGCTCCGGTCTGGTCCTTCGGAGTGGGCGCGGATTTCGCCATCTCGCTGGAAGGCTCGGGTTCAGGCTCGGGAAGAACGACCACCGGCTCAGGCTGCTGTCCGGCACTCGAATCACCACCGACATACAGCGGGTTGCCTGGATCGATTGCCCGCCCCATTGAGGCAGCTTTTTCCCAATCCGGACCATTACCGCCCGTTTGGCCATGCAAATCAGTGGCGACTTTCTCGAATTTGGGCAGATCCGTGTGTCCTGAGTAAATCTCCAGCAGCTTCATATAAATGGCAAGCCGGGTCGGATCAGTCTTGAGCGCATCGACCAGGATTTCTTCGGCTTGGGCGTCACGTCCATAGGCCATATACACATCGGCCTCTGCGACCGGGTCGACTCCCTCATCGGAGTCGATCGCGGACAGGCTCGCCTGACTGAAATCCGTCTGTATCGATGCGCTGGTATCGACTGCCTGGCCACCCGTTGTTCCGAATACGGAATTGGCCATCAGGTCGCCCTCGCTCAGGCGACTTGCCGTCGGAAGCGGTTCGTCGTCACGTGACCTGCGGTTGAACGCGGAAATTCCGAGGTAACCCAACAACAGAACCAACAAGCCACCGCCACCGTAGACCAGCAACGGATTCTCGTCTATGAAACTCGGTTCTTCCAGTACAGGTGGCGCTTCTGCTTCGACGGCTGGCGCCTTCGTCGGCGGAGGAGGTTCTGCAGGCTTGGCTTGCTCGACGACGGGCGGCTCGGCAGGCGTTTCGGCAGCCTTCGGCGGCTCAACCGGTTCGGCAGGCGCTTCCGCCGGTTTAGCAGCTACTGAAGGTTCCGAAGCCTCAGGAACAGGCTTGGTCGTCTCGGCCTGCTGCTGTAGCAGAGCACCGGACTGACTCTTGAGTTCAGCCAGCTTCTTCAGGTCCGCCAGATTGGCTTCGAGCGCGGCGACACGGCTGTTCGCTTCCTTGAGCGCCCGTTCGCGCGCAACCAGATCCTCTTCCAGCGCAGTTATCCGTCCCTGAAGTACCTTGGTGTCCTTCGCCACTTCCGTACGGGAAACCTCAAGCTTGTCCTTTACGGGCTCAGGAGCGGCGGCCGGCTTGGCAACTTCAGGCGTAATTCTGCCTTGGTCCGCCTGCTGCGCCATCTCCTCCTTCGCCGGCTTGGCCGCAACAGATGCAGCAAGCTTCCCGCGATACGCATTGAAGTCGCGGGCCTGATCGACGACGATCTTTCGCGCCTGCGACGGAGCAACCGCCGACACCGCTTCGGCATCCGGAATAGCCAGTATTTTCCCGGCTCGCAAGCGGTTCATGTTGTCGCCATCAAAAGCGTCTTGATTGCCCCTGAGCAGCGCGACCAACATCTGGTCCAACGTGACGCCTTCGGGCTTGGTAGCCAAAGCAATCCTGGTCAAGGTGTCGCCGCGCTTGACGAGCCGAGTATTCGGTTTCTCCGTAGCTACCTGAGCCAAAGGCTCTTGCGCTTGGGCTGGAATGGGCGCGACCGTAACAGGCGTCGGAGTGGGAGCTGGTGTCGCTACGGGGAGCGGCGCCGAGGCGGGAGCCGGGGCCAAAGTTGGTCTGGCAACCTCAGGCGCAGCAACCGGCACTGGCGCTGCGGGAGCGAGTTCCTGCGGCGGGTCCAGCAAAAATGTGTATTCCCGAACCATCCGCCCGGACGACCAGGTAAGCTCAACCAGCACATCGAGGAAAGGTTCGTTGATGGGCCGGTCGCTGGTCACGCGCAGATACGGCTGGCCATTCTTGTGCTTATCGACTGCGAAACGAATTCCAGCTACGCCCGGCGCATACTCGATTCCGACTTGCCGGAAGGCCTCTGGCGACGCGAGCCGCGCGTTCATTGACGCCAGCTCTTCGCTTGATGCATTGACGTCGATTTCGGCGCGTAGCGGCTGCCCCAATGGCGATAAAACCGTGATCGTGCCTAGCCCGGCAGCATTCGCGCCTGCCGTAGAGAGGCACAACGCAACAGCAAGAGCAGACAACCGGAATTCGTTTCGCTTCGTCGATTTGGCCACAGTGCCTCCCCGCGGGGATATTGATCCAGTATTCAAAATAACATCATGCAGTTAGCGATGCAAGCTAAACCTTTGCATCATGTTGGCGGCAGTCCCTCAATCGAGGAGGATTCGCAACATCCGCCGCAGAGGCTCGGCCGCGCCCCAAAGCAACTGGTCGCCGACCGTAAACGCCGAAAGATACTCTGGGCCCATGGCCAGTTTGCGCAAACGGCCCACCGGAGTTTCCAGAGTACCCGTTACTGCCGCAGGCGTCAGTTCGGCAATCGTCGCCTCGCGCTGGTTCGGGACGACCCGTGCCCATTGGTTGTGCGTAGCCAACATGGCCTCGATATCGGCCAATGGCATATCCTTCTTTAATTTTATGGTGATGGCCTGCGAATGGCAGCGCATCGCACCAACGCGCACGCAAAGTCCATCGACCGCAATGGGACGGTCCGACCGACCGAGAATCTTGTTGGTTTCGGCTCCGCCCTTCCACTCTTCGCGACTTTGACCGTTGCCCAAATCCTTGTCAATCCAGGGGATTAACGAACCGGCCAGGGGCACGCCGAAATTACCGGTCGGGAATGCCTCGTCGCGCAGGATTCCGGCCACTTCCCGGTCGATGTCCAGAATCGCAGATGCCGGATCGTCGAGCAGATCCTTGACCACGCCATGCGCCGCACCCATCTGTTGGAGCAGTTCGCGCATGTTCTGGGCACCTGCGCCCGATGCCGCCTGATACGTCATGGAAGTCAGCCACTCGATCATATCGGCCTGAAACAGCCCCCCCAGCGCCATCAGCATCAGCGAAACCGTGCAGTTGCCACCAATCCAGTTGCGGCCGCCCCTGCTCAGCGCATCCTTAATCACGTTGAGATTGACCGGATCGAGGATGATCACCGCATCGTCCTTCATGCGAAGACTCGAAGCGGCGTCGATCCAATGACCGTTCCAGCCCGCCGCACGCAACTTGGGGAATACCTCGTTCGTGTAATCGCCACCCTGGCAAGTGATGATAATGTCCATTTGGCGCAAGTCGTCGATGCGCTTCGCATCCTTGAGCGGTGCGCCACCCGACTCGGCTGGCCCCTTGCCGCCAACGCTGGAAGTAGTGAAGAACACCGGCTCGATCAGAGCAAAATCATTCTCCTCCCGCATGCGCTGCAGCAGTACCGAACCCACCATGCCACGCCAACCAACAAAACCTACTCGCTTCATTTCCTCAATTCCAGATCGTGAATATCAAGTGATCGTTACAGAGCCGCCAGCACCGCGTCGCCCATTTCCCGAGTACCGACTTTCCGAGTGCCCGACTCGTAGATATCGGCGGTCCGATACCCTTGGGCGAGCACCGTCTTGACGGCGCTCTCGATGCGAGACGCTGCATCTTCCATACCAAACGTATAGCGCAGCATCATCGCAGCCGACAGAATGGTCGCCAACGGGTTGGCAATCCCCTTGCCGGCAATATCTGGCGCCGAACCATGGCAGGGCTCGTAGAGCCCCTTGTTGCCGGCGTCCAGCGAAGCCGAAGGCAGCATGCCGATCGAGCCCGTCAGCATCGACGCCTCGTCGGACAGGATATCGCCGAACATGTTGCCCGTGACCATGACATCAAACTGCTTCGGGTTGCGTACCAATTGCATGGCGGCGTTGTCGACAAGCATATGGCTGAGCTCCACGTCCGGATACTCAGGCGCCATGCTGGTGACCACATCGCGCCAGAGTTGCGTGCATTCCAGCACGTTCATCTTGTCAACGGAGCAGACCTTCCTGTTGCGTCGTCGGGCCGCCTCGAACGCCACTTTGGCGATGCGACGGATCTCCGACTCGCTGTATATCATCGTGTTTATGCCCACCTTCTCGCCGTTCCTGACCTCTATTCCGCGGGGCTGGCCAAAGTAGATGTCACCCGTAAGCTCGCGCACGATCAGGATATCGAGGCCAGCCACCACTTCCGGCTTCAGCGTCGAGGCATTGGCGAGCTCCGGATAGAGTATCGCCGGTCGAAGATTGGCAAACAGGCCCAAGTGCTTGCGAATGCCGAGCAAGCCACGCTCTGGACGCAGTTCACGTGGATTGTTGTCCCACTGCGGTCCCCCGACTGCGCCGAGCAACACCGCATCGGCTTCCTGCGCAATCTTTCGGGTCGCCTCCGGATACGGGTCGCTCGCAACATCGACGGCGCAACCGCCGAGGAGCGCCTCCTCCATTTCCATCCTCAAGTCGAGCGCTTGCAGGACACGCACTGCCTGCGCGGTGATTTCCGGTCCGATGCCATCGCCGGGTAACACGCAAATCTTCATATTCGTTCCTAAAGGTACTAACTGGAGCCGAAGGCGTCTCAGCCCCGGTTTACCCCGGCAGACTGGCCCTTCGAAGATTGCGGATTATCGCATAGCAAGGCCTTCGCCAGCGGGTTCGCGTCGCCAGCCCCACCATACCAACAAGGTGGCGACGCCCGCAAACAGGGCACCTAGCGTAAAGGCCATCCCGGCTCCGAACCAGTCCCACGCCGCACCGCTGGCGATGTTGCCGAACATGCCACCGGCACCAAACGAAATGCTTCCGTATAGCGCTTGCACCCGTCCCTGCTGGCGCGTCGGAAACCAGCGGTTGAGTACCGCCACGGCCGCCGCATGATAGGCACCGAAAGTCGCGCCATGAAGCAACTGCGCCAGCAGCAGCAGGATGATGGAGCCCGCGCCCCAGCCAATCAACAGAAAACGGGCCGCCGCCAGAACAAAGCTGGCGATCAGTATGCCGCGCAACGACCACGCGCGGGTCAAGCGCGGCATGGCTAAAAAGACTGCAATTTCTGCAATCACCCCGAGTGCCCAAAGCAAGCCTATCTGGGTCTTGTCATAGCCGTAGTCGACGAGGTGGATCGAGAAGAACACGTAAAAGGGACTGTGCGCTGCAGACATGAAAAAACACGCCGCCAACAGCGCGAGAACCTCGGGCCTCACGAGCCCTGCGCGCAAACTCGGCACGGGGTCGGCGGACGAGGTACCCGCAACATCCGCCAGTAACCCCGCACAGCCCAAAATACCGACCAGCAGGCCGAGGTTGACCCACAACACGCTCTCCAACGGCGCCACGTCGAGCCAAACGCCAGTTCCGACCACTGCGACGATGAAGCCGACCGATCCCCACAAGCGAATACGGCCGTAATGTTCGGTTTTCCCCTCGAGGCGGCGAAGCGTCAGCGCCTCTACCAGCGGCAAAGAGGCGCTCCAGAAGAACGACATGAGCGCCATGGCGATGAACAACGGCCAGAAACTCCTGACGAAGAAGAACAACAGAAAACCCGCGATCGCCAGAAGGGCCGATATCCGGATGACGACGACTTTGCGACCGATATGGTCTGCCAGCCAGCCCCAGAGGTTCGGGCCCAGCAAACGCATCGCCAACATCACGGACATCAGGATACCGATGGCCGGGGCGGCAAGGCCAAGCGATTGCAGGTAAAGCGTGAAGTAGGGAGCGAACGCGCCGATGAAGGCGAAATAGAAAAAGTACCAACTCGACAAGCGCGAGTATGGCGACGCCAATGACGAAGGTAGGAGAGTCCGCGGCACCGGCGTGGCAGGCCTATGCCCCCTGCCCAATAGCGATTACTTGTGTTTCTGGCCCTGACGATACGCCAGCATGAAATGATAGAGCTGGTCTTTCAAGTACACCCGTTGCTTCTTCATGTCTTCAAAGGTGAAGTCGGCGACCGGCATGTCGTGCTCTTCGAGGTCTTCCACCTTGCCGGTCAGTCGGCCATACTGACCCATCGCCCGCCGGAAATACGGGTTGTGCGCCTTCAAGTCGTCGATGGCGTCATGCATCTCCGGAAAATCAGCGTACAGGTCGTGGTGATCCACATGCATCGGTATTCTCCCCAGAACGATATAAGCTCATTCTATCAGCCGACCCGGCACCTTCGGCGTCGGGCACTGGACGTCATCACATTGAGCGCGATGACGCATTGCCGCGTCAATCAGCACCAGCGCCAACATGGCTTCGGCGATCGGTGTGGCCCGAATGCCGACACAGGGGTCGTGGCGGCCATGCGTCTCGACGGTAGCCGGCTGTCCCTGAAGATCAATCGACCGACGCGGTAGGCGAATGCTCGAAGTCGGCTTGATCGCGATATCGACCAGCACGTCTTGCCCTGTCGAAATTCCGCCGAGGATGCCGCCGGCGTGGTTGCTGAGAAAGCCCTGTGGCGTCATTTCGTCACCATGCTCGCTTCCGCGCTGCGCGATCGAACCAAAGCCGGCACCGATTTCAACGCCTTTGACGGCATTGATGCTCATCATGGCATAAGCAATGTCGGCATCGAGTCGATCATAGACCGGATCGCCCCAACCCACCGGGACGTTCTCTGCCAGGACAGTAATACGCGCGCCGATGGAATCTCCGTCCTTTCGCAGTTTGTCCATGAAGGACTCCAACTCCGGCACGAGTTCCGCGTCGGGCGAAAAAAACGGATTCTGCGCAACGGCCGACCAATCGCGCAGCGGAATCTCGATCGGACCAAGCTGGCTGAGACAGCCTCGCACAATCACGCCATAGCGTTCAAGCAACCACTTTTTTGCGATCGCTCCTGCCGCGACGCGCACCGCGGTTTCGCGGGCACTGGCACGTCCGCCGCCGCGATGGTCGCGGATGCCATACTTTTGCCAGTAGGTGTAGTCAGCGTGGCCAGGCCGGAATGTGCCTGCGATATCGCCGTAGTCCTTGCTGCGCTGATCCTCGTTCCGGATCAGCAAGCCGATCGGCGTACCGGTGGTCTTGCCTTCGAAGACACCAGAAAGTATCTCGACCGTATCCGGTTCCCGGCGCTGCGTAACGTGCCGGGAAGTTCCGGGGCGCCGGCGATCCAGCTCCGCCTGGATGTCGGATTCGCATAACGCCATGCCCGGTGGACAGCCGTCGACTACACAGCCAATGGCAGGCCCGTGGGACTCCCCGAAAGACGTAACGCGAAACAAGGTACCGAAGGTATTGCCGGGCATAGAGCGAGTCTAGCACGGCGTATCGCCACGGCTGACTCTTCGCTTCAGGTCCGGACTTCCTCCTGCGGCGAGTCGTTGATGTAGGCTTTGAGCATGCGGTTCTCGAATCCCTGCTCTTCCAGCACAGCCCGGGCAACGTCGTGGAAGGAAATGACGCCCATCAAGGTCTGTCCATCCATGATCGGCAAATACCGCATGTGCTGTTCCACCATCAGGCGGCGCAGTTCGTCGACCTCCATTTCCGGCCGCCCGACAAGCGGATTGCGTACCATGACCTCAGCGACAGTAACGGAACCCCAAGCCGCGCCTTTGGCGTGAAGCGCACCGACGATCTCGCGGAAAGTCAGCATGCCGACCATGCGTCCCCGCTCAAAACAGGCGAGCGAGCCAACGTCACGCTCGCTCATCGCCGCTACGGCAACCGGAAGTTTCATGTCCGGCGCGATCGTGTAGAGAACCTTGCCCTTCACTGCAAGAATTTCGCGTACCCGCATGACGTCCCCCTCCTTTCAGCGTTCAAGAAAGCGCAGTTTGTCGCTGAGTCCCTTCCACTCGTCGGCATCCGACGGCGGCGCCTTGCGCTCGACGATTGCCGGCCAGCGCTTGGCCAGTTCGGCATTCAGGGCAATGAAGGCTTTCTGGCTCTCCGGAACGTCGTCTTCGGCGAAAATCGCCTCGGCCGGACATTCCGGTACGCAAAGCGTGCAGTCGATACACTCATCGGGATCGATGACCAGAAAATTCGGCCCTTCCCGAAAGCAATCGACCGGACAAATATCAACACAGTCCGTGTACTTGCACTTGATGCACGCTTCCGTCACGACGTAAGCCATCGACCTCCCCCATGCACCTATTCCCGATCATATTACTCGGTTTTTATATTCTGCAAATTTTTTGTTAGGATGCCGTGGCATCGGGCGTCCGTCCCGGGATTGAAAACGCGTTCTGCGCTTACACTCGGGGCAAGCCCCGGCCATCGACATTCAGAGGAATTCATGAGCGAACACATCCAACACGTCACCGACGCCGACTTCAAGACCGAGGTGCTGGACTCCGGTACTCCCGTTCTGGTCGACTACTGGGCCGAGTGGTGCGGGCCCTGCAAGATGATCGCCCCGATCCTCGACGAGGTCGCCAAGGAGTACGGCGGCAAGCTGAAGGTCGCCAAGCTCAACATCGACGAGAACCCCAAGACTCCGGGCGAATATGGCATCCGCGGCATTCCAACCCTGATTTTGTTCAAGGACGGCAACGTCGAAGCGACCAAGATCGGTGCCCTCTCGAAATCCCAACTTACCGCTTTCATTGACAGCAATCTCTGAACTCGCTAGAGTCCGCGCCTGAATCCGCGCTTTAACAATACAAGTACTGCGGGTTCCGGCCAGCGTCGGCGTTGCCGGCCACACCCAAGAAATCCCAGAAAGCACTCCTTCCGGACACCATTCCCGGACTCCATTCCCGCGTTATCGCACAGGTCTACCCATGCATCTTTCGGAGCTCAAAGCCCATCATGTCAGCACATTGCTCGACATGGCCAATGCCGACGGCATTGAGGGCGCCAATCGACTGCGCAAGCAGGAACTGATCTTCGCCCTGCTCAAGGATCAGGCCAAAAAAGGCGAATCCATCTTCGGCGACGGCGTCATGGAAGTACTGCCGGACGGCTTCGGTTTTCTGCGTTCGCCGGACATTTCCTATCTGGCCGGCACCGACGACATCTATGTGTCGCCATCGCAGATCCGCCGCTTCAACCTGCGTACCGGCGACACCATCGAAGGCGAGATCCGCACCCCGAAGGAAGGCGAACGCTACTTCGCCCTGGTCAAGCTCGACAAGGTCAATGGCGAGAGCCCCGAGGCCAGCAAGCACAAGATACTGTTTGAAAACCTGACCCCGCTGCACCCGACCGAGCACATTAAGCTCGAACGGGAAATGCGCGGCGAGGAAAACTTCACCAGTCGCGTCATCGACATCATCGCCCCCATCGGCAAGGGCCAGCGAGGCCTCTTGGTATCCAGCCCGAAGTCCGGCAAGACGGTGATGATGCAGCACATCGCCCATGCCATCACAACCAATCATCCGGACATCGTGCTGATCGTTCTGCTGATCGATGAGCGCCCCGAGGAAGTCACGGAAATGACCCGCTCGGTCAAAGGCGAAGTGGTCGCTTCTACGTTCGACGAGCCAGCCACGCGCCACGTTCAGGTCGCGGAAATGGTTATCGAAAAAGCCAAGCGCCTGGTCGAGCACAAGAAGGATGTCGTCATCCTGCTTGACTCCATCACCCGCCTCGCCCGCGCCTACAACACCGTGCAGCCGGCCTCCGGCAAAGTGCTGACCGGCGGTGTGGATGCCAATGCCCTGCAAAAGCCCAAGCGCTTCTTCGGCGCCGCGCGCAATGTGGAAGAAGGCGGTTCGCTGACCATCATCGCCACTGCATTGATCGACACCGGTAGCCGCATGGACGACGTGATCTACGAGGAATTCAAGGGTACCGGCAACATGGAAATCCATCTGGATCGCCGCATGGCCGAAAAGCGCGTCTATCCGTCGATCAACGTCAATCGCTCCGGCACCCGTCGCGAGGAACTTTTGCTCAAGCCCGATGTCTTGCAGAAGGTCTGGATATTGCGCAAATTGCTTTACGGTCTGGACGATCTGGAGGCGACCGAGTTCCTGCTCGACAAGGTCCGGGCGACGAAGAACAACGCCGAGTTCTTCGACGCCATGCGCAGGGGCTGAGTCCAAATCCACGGTTGATTTCAAACCGCTTTTTGGGGATAATGCGCGCCTTTGGTTCCGGCGCAGTTTCCGCAGACACGGGCATTGGCCGCAATTGAGACATCGTTTTCCGCGCCCGCCACAACCACGGGTCCATGGTACTGAACACTGAGGATCGAGCAATGAAAGAAGGCATTCACCCGAAATACACCGAGATCGAGGTCACTTGCAGTTGCGGCAATACCTTCAAGACGGCCTCGACCAGCGGCAAGCCGCTGCACATTGAAGTCTGCTCGTCCTGTCACCCGTTCTATACTGGCAAGCAGAAGATCGTCGATACGGCAGGTCGCGTGGAGCGCTTCCGCCAGAAGTACGGCAAGCGTGCCGCCGCCTGAGTGGACGGGTAAAGCGCAAAAAGGCAGCCGCCTCGGCTGCCTTTTTTGTTTCTGACTACCGATGAACTTTCTTTTCGAATCGCGCCAACCCGGTCCCTTGCCATGGCTGGTGTTGCTCGTGTGTGCAGCATACCTGCTCGCCGGCATTACCGGACACGACCCCTGGAAAGCGGACGACGCCATCGGACTAGCCATCGCCCACGGCTTTTTCACCGGCCAGGATTGGCTCAAACCAACCCTTGCCGGCGAAGCATGGACGGAAACGACACCACTCTGGTACTGGCTTGCCGCGGTAATGGCCCGCATAACGAGCTTTGCCCTGCCGTTCCACGACGGCGCCCGCCTCGCTTCGTCACTCTTCGGCGGGGTATTCTTCCTTGTCCTGGCACGTACCGCCCGCTCGCTTTATGACGACGATGCCGGCTGGGGAGCACCGTTACTGGCGGCAGGCACACTCGGCCTGCTGTTGCCCCTCCACGAAGGACAGCCGGCCGCCGCGGTGCTCGCGAGTATCGCAGGTGTCTATTGGGGCGCCGCACTGATCGGGGAACGTCCGTGGGCCGGCGCAGCGATCATGGGCGTGAGCCTTGGCGCGAGCTTCCTCGCGGGCGGTCTGCTCGGCGTCCTGCCACCGCTGACTTTGCTGGCGATCCCGTTGCTGCAAAAGCGATACGTCGCGTTCCTGCTCGCGCTCGGACTTGGCGCAGTCACAGCCTCCGCGTGGCCGCTGGCGCTGGCATACAAGGAACCCGCCTACCTCGTCGCCTGGTGGACAGCAGAACGGGCAGCCATCGATTTTCACGGCGGCTTCACGTCTGCCCATGCGAAGTTCATCGGCTGGTTCGCGATGCCCATCCTCTACGTCGCCCCCTGGATGCTCTGGCGGAGTCGCCACCGACTGACATCCCCGGATGTCGGCATCCCGCTTTGGGGGGCTATCGTCGCACTCGTCTGGTACGTCAGCCACGAGCCAATCGTCGAAAACGCGCTGCCGCTCGTGCCGCCCCTGGTCCTGCTCGCTTCGGCGGGCAGTGCGCGGCTGCGGCGCGGCGCCGCCAACGCCTGGGACTGGTTCGGGATGATGGCTTTGACCATTTCCGCCGCGCTGGTCTGGCTGGGTTCGGTTGCACTGCTGACCGGCTGGCCACCGAAGCTCGCCGGCAACATGGCAAGACTGACTCCGGGATTCACCGCCCATTTCTCCTTGTTCGCCATGCTGCTTGCGCTTGTCGCGACCGCTGCCTGGATCATGGCCCTGACGCGCCTGCCACGCTCGCCGTGGCGCGTCGTCACCCGCTGGGCGACAGGAGTCACCGTGGCTTGGATACTGCTGGCAACGCTGTGGATACCCTGGATCGACCATGCAAAAACCTATCGCCCGGTCGTTGCCGACTTGCAACGCGCCCTGCCCGCCGATGCTGAGTGCATCGGCCGCTTGTCGGTCGGCGCGCCACAGCGCGCGGCCCTCGACTACTTCGGTGGAATCCGCACCCGTTGGGGCAGCAAGGCCTGCGATTGGCTGATCGTCCAAAGCGGGCCGAAGGATGCGCCGCCGAAGGGATGGGATATGGTTTGGGAAGGACATCGCCCGGGGGACCGCACCGAACGACTGCGCTTGTATCGCCGCGACGCCGACGCGTAACGCAGCCTTTTCCCCGCCGCGACCGTGGAAGTCAGCGGCGCTTGGCGACCTGAATTTGTAGTTCCTGGATCAGCGCAAGCACGGCGCCCTGCCGGGCCAGCAACGCGCCGATCATCGCCCGTGCTTCGTCGGCGCGACCGTCTCGCATGTGGGTATCCATGGTTTCGGCGATCTCATGAACCCCGTGGTGTTCGGCCGCGATCCGGCCGAAAACCGGAAACGCCTGGTAGCGCTCGGCATCCGCGCCGTCGTACCATTTGCCGAAGCGGCAGAAGTGGGCGTCGCCGACGCGACGATGCGGCATAGGCAGACCTTGCCTGGCCGCATAGACCACTTGCGTCACCCAGTTGCGGTGCTCGACTTCGGCGGTCAGCATGGGATAGTCGGCCACATCCCAGCGCAGGCCTGCAATTTCCTGCCACCGCGGATCGGGCCGCCATGCCTCTACCCACGCCAGCATTTCCTCGCCCGGCATCGGTTTGGCGATGCCAAAGCCCTGCGCATAATCGCAGTCGAGCTGCAGCAGCAACCGGCCGTGCTCCACGGTCTCCACCCCCTCGGCGATGGCGTGGCGCTGAAAAGCGTTGGTCAAGCCGATCACGCCTTGCACGATCACCAGGTTATCCGGATCGCTGAACATCTCGCCGACAAAACTCTGGTCGATCTTGATCGACGCGACAGGCAACCGTTTCAGATAGGTCAGCGACGAATAGCCGGTACCGAAGTCGTCCAGCGAGAACGACACCCCCAGTTGGTTGCATTCCTCGATGACACGCGACACCTTGACCATATCCTCCAGGGCCGAGGTTTCCAGCACTTCCATTTCCAGCAGATTTGCGGCCTGGGGATGTCGAGCCAGCGCATCGCTCAAGCGCTGAACGAAGCCCGGGCTCTGCAACTGCCGGCCTGCGATATTGACGCTGACGGGCATGCGCAATCCCTGCGCCAGCCACGCGTCCATCTGCGTCAGCGCGGCCTCGATCACCCATTCGCCGACACGGATCACCATGTCGTGGTCTTCGATCAGCGGCAGGAACTCCGACGGCAATAGCAGGCCCCGTTCCGGATGCTGCCAACGAATCAGCGCTTCGACCCCGGCGACACGACCGGCGCGCATATCGACCTTGGGTTGATAGTACAGAACGATTTCATTGTAGTCGAGCGCATCCTGTATCCGGGCCACACGATCGTAGCGGCTGCGGGTAAACCGGTCCTGATCCGGATCGAAGACATGGAAGCGGTTCTTGCCCGACTGCTTGGCCCGATACATCGCCTGGTCGGCGTGGCGCAGCAAGGTATCCGCATCGCCATCGTCGAGCGGGAAGATGGCGACGCCGACACTGGCCGACAGCGTGACCGGCTGCGGCGCCACCAATAGCGGATCGCCGACGGCGTGCAGCATTCGTTGCACGGCCTGCTCGCACTCGGCAATATCCTCCAGCCCCAGCATCAGCAGGACGAACTCGTCGCCACCGAGGCGGGCGACCGTATCGCCCGCGCGCAGCGTAGCTTTGAATCGATTGGCCACCTCGATCAGCAATTGGTCGCCGACGTCGTGCCCCCATGTATCGTTGATCGGTTTGAAACCGTCGAGATCCAGGTAACACAGCGCCATCAGCTTCTTGCTGCGGCGCGTCTGGGCCGATGCCTGCACGATGCGATCGGCCAGCAGGGCGCGATTCGGCAGCCCGGTGAGGGCGTCGAAATAGGCCATCTGGACCAGTTGCTTCTCCTGCTCCTTGAGGCGGCTGATATCCGAGAACACCGCGACGAAGTTGGTGAGTTGCCCGTCCGCATCGTGCACTGCGGCGATCGAGAGCAGTTCCGGATAGACGTCGCCGAACTTGCTGCGGTTCCATATCTCGCCGCGCCAGGTCCCCTTCTCGGTAATGCTCTTCCACATCGCCTCATAGAAAGCCGGGTCGTGACGCCCCGACTTCAGCACGCGCGGATTTCGCCCGATGACTTCGCTGCGTTCGTAACCGGTGATCCGGGTGAACGCAGGATTGACATCGAGAATTTCCCCGCGGGCATTGGTCAGCGTAATACCCTCGTGGGAGTTGTCGAACGCCGTCGTATGCAACCGGAGGCGATCCTCCACCAGAAGCTGCGCGGCATAGCGCTCGTTGAGTTCCCGGTTCGCTTCCGCCAGGGACCGCCGCGCGCGACTCAGGCGAAGGGCCGTAACCGCCAGATAAGCGACCAAAGCCAGCGCCAGAACATAGAGCAGAATTCGATAGTGCTCGGCGTCGGCCTCGGCGTGGGTATAGCCCCGGCCATATGATTGGTAGAGAAATTCCAGCTTTCGTGCGCTGTCGTCAGCCAGCAGTTGCCGCGACAGCGCCTCTACATTCTCCAGCCGCTCGACGATCAAGTCGCCGTGAAGCAGCAGGTTATCGACGACGCGGCGCTCCTTGCCGGCAACGACCGCGACACGAAGCCGATCGGCGGAAGTCATGACCAAGCGCTTGTTGTCGGCATCCGGCATCCGCGCATAGGCAAGCAGATGTCGTGCATAACGACCAACCAGTTGACCGATCGCGGGAGTATGCCGCGTACCGAAATAGGCATTCACCGCCACGGGGAAATAGGCCAGCGAATTGCGCAACACGGCATTGTCACGCTTGAACAGGTCGACCAGTTCCGCCTTCTCGGCCAGCAATGCCTGCAGTTCCGTGGCGGCCTTTTGCACGGCGGCCCGGTCCTCCACGGAAAGGAATTCCGGTACCGAGGTGATGCGGTTGCTCGCAGCCATTGCCCGCTGCACATGCTCCGTCAGCGCATCGTAATTGCGGCTCAGTTCCAGACGGCTGGCCAGGACCTCGGCGGCAATTTCCGCGTCGGCCTCGCGCAGACTGCGCAGTTCCAGGGTGTATTGGTGGTGGCGTTCGTGCGAGACCGACCCCGCACGCACGAACAGGGCGGTCAGGATCAATATCGAAACCAGCGTCAGCAGCAACATGCCCAAGGGACGTTGCATCATTTTCGACCCAGCGCCCTTCGTGGCGGGACTGTCCGTCATCCGTCGAGACCGGCCGGACGCTTGCCGGTCAGCGTCTTCAGAAAGGAAACCAGCAGATCGATTTCACTGGTCGACAGTTCCCGCCCAAGCTGATAGCGCCCCATGATGGCGACGGCCGCCTCCAGTCTGGCGACGGAACCATCGTGAAAATAGGGTGCCGTCTCGGCGACATTACGCAAGCTCGGTACCTTGAAGACGTAGCGATCTTCCTCGCGGCCGGTGACATTGAAGCGCCCTAGGTCGGCCTTGGCAAAAGGTATCTCTGGCTCTCGATCCTTGAAGTAGTCCATCATGATGCCGAAGCGCTGGAACATGTTGCCGCCGATATTGGCGCCCTGATGGCAGCTTGCGCAGCCAAAATCCCGGAAGCGCCGGTACCCCTCCTTGGCGCGGGCATCGATTGCCCGCTGATCGCCGCGCAGATATCGGTCGAACGGCGCATCTTCAGTCAACAAGGAACGCTCGAAGGTCGCGATCGCGTCGGCCACGTTTTCCGGGGTAATGCCATTCGGATAGGTGTGCTGAAAGGCGCTGCGGAACGCGTCGTCGGCCTCCAGCTTGCGGACCGCGTTCTCCCAGTCGGAAGCCATTTCTACCGGATTGTGCAGCGGCCCGGCCACTTGTTCTTCCAGACTGGCGGCACGGCCGTCCCAGAACTGCACGAAGCTGAGACCGGAGTTGAAAACCGACGGCGCGTTGACGTTTCCTTTCTTGCCGCCGACCCCGAGCGAGAACCTGCGGGCATCGTGGCCGAATGTTGCCAGATCGTGGCAACCGGCACAGGAAAGGGTGTTGTCCCGGGATAGCCGGACATCCTGGAACAACGACTTGCCCAGCGCCACTTTCTCCGGCGACTGCAGGGGGGCCGGTGGCAGGGGAACGAGTGCCTCGCCGGAATGCTCCACATACACCGCAGCCCCCGGGTCTCCGCCCGTTATGGATTCTTGGTCCGCCCGGGGCAGCCAAAGCCACGCGCCCGCAGCGACGCTGGCGCCGACCAGAACCGCACCCCGAAGGCCTCGGCTAAGACGTCGCGATGTCATCGGTCGTTCTCCGCCATGCCTCTAAAGGGACAGCAGATTGTCCCGGTAGTACTTGAGTTCGTCGATCGACTCATGGATATCGGCCAGGGCCTGATGGCGCGACTTCTTTTCGAACCCCTTCGCCACCGCGGGTTTCCAGCGCTTGCACAACTCTTTCAGCGTCGACACATCCAGGTTGCGGTAATGGAAATACGCTTCCAGCTTCGGCATCCAGCGCGCCATGAAGCGGCGATCCTGGCAAATGGAATTCCCGCACATTGGCGATTTGCCCGACGGCACATGCCGCTTGAGAAAATCCAGGCACTGCGCCTCGACTTCGGCCTCGGTCAGCGCGGACGACTTCACCTTCTCGATCAGGCCTGTCCTGCCATGCGTCTTCTTGTTCCAGTCGTCCATGCCGTCGAGCACCGCATCTTCCTGATGCACTACCCAAACGGCACTCTCGGCTACCGTCTCCAACTGGCTATTGGTGATCACCACGGCCATTTCGATGATACGGTCGCCATCGGGGTTGAGCCCCGTCATTTCCATGTCGAGCCAGACGAGGGCGTTCTGGTCTTGTGCCATAATTTTCCAGCAGTCATCCTGCAATTTTTGAATCCGTATTGTCTCACTTTAGCCGCGCCCAATGACTTCTGCCACCACGTTTTCCAGTGTCTTTCTGATCGTTCTCGGTCTTGCCGCCGCGCTCCGGCTCTGGCTTGCCGGGCGGCAATACCGCCACGTGGCTGCGCATCGCGAGGTAGTCCCCTTCGAATTCGCCGCCAGCGTGCCGCTTGCCGAACATCGCAAGGCCGCGGATTACACCCAGGCCAAGATCAGGTTTGCCATGACCTCATACTTTGCCGAGGTATTGCTGCTGCTCGCGCTAACCCTCGGCGGCCTGCTGAACTGGCTGGACGGCGCGTGGTTCGGCGTTTTCGGCGAACGCGGCTATGCGCATGGCCTCGCGCTGTTCGCCAGCGTCGGCGTTATTTCCTTCGTCGTCGATCTACCCTTTTCGCTCTATCGCAGCTTCGTCCTCGAAGCGCGCTTCGGCTTCAACAAGATGACCTGGCGTACCGCCATGGCTGACTTTTTCAAGCAGGCCGTACTGGCGGTGGTCATCGGCGCACCGTTGTTACTGGCCGTGCTGTGGCTGATGTCGGCCATGGGCGAACGCTGGTGGCTGTACGTGTGGCTGTTCTGGCTGGGCTTCAACCTGCTGGTGATGCTGCTCTACCCGACGCTGATCGCCCCGTTGTTCAACAAGTTCTCGCCGCTGCCCGACGGCGAACTGAAGGAGCGCATCGGCATGCTGCTGGCACGCTGCGGTTTCAAGACTTCGGGACTGTTCGTGATGGACGGTTCGAAGCGCTCCGCCCACGGCAACGCCTACTTCACAGGACTTGGAAAAGCCAAGCGCATCGTCTTCTTCGACACGTTGATCGACAAGCTCCAGCCTGCGGAAGTCGAGGCAGTCCTCGCCCACGAACTCGGCCACTTCAAGCGCCGCCATATCTGGAAGCGCATCGCCGTCATGGCGGCGATCAGCCTCGCCCTGCTCTGGGTTCTCGGACAATTGATCGGCCAGTCGTGGTTCTATCAGGGCCTGGGCGTCGCCACGCCAAGCACGGCGATGGCGCTGCTGCTCTTCTCGCAGGTGCTGCCGGTGTTCCTGTTCCCGCTGACGCCGCTTGGCTCGCTGCTCTCGCGCCGCCACGAGTACGAAGCCGATGCCTACGCGGCCAACCATGCCAATGCCGACGATCTGGTCACCGCGCTGGTGAGCCTGTATCGCGATAACGCCGCCACGCTGACGCCGGACCCGATACACTCCCTGTTCTACGATTCCCATCCGCCCGCCAGCCTTCGCATCGCCCATCTACGCGGCTACTGATCCGGGAATATTGAGCGAGGAAGCGCCATGACCGACACCGAAATCGCCGAACGGATGCTGGAACTCGAAGGCTGGTCGCGCGACGACGACACCATCGTCAAGACCTACCGCTTCGCCAACTATCACGAGACCATGGCCTTCGTGAATGCCTCGGCGTGGATCTCGCACCGCGCCGACCACCACCCCGACCTCACGGTCGGCTACAACCAGTGCACCGTCGCCTACACGACGCATTCGGCCGGCGGTCTCACCCGCAAGGACTTCGACTGCGCGGCGAAAGTGGACGCCCTGTTCGCCTCTTGAGCATCGAAGGCACCATCATCGCTGCTCACGGGCGGCACTACGAAGTGGAAACCGCCGACGGCCGCCGCTGGCAGGCGATGCCGCGCGGCAAGCGCAGCGACTACGCCTGCGGCGACCGGGTGGAGATCGAACCGGCCGGCAGCGACCAAGCGAGCATCGTCGACCACCTGCTGCGCGACTCCCTGCTCTATCGCAGCGATCAATGGAAGCAGAAGCTGATCGCCGCCAACGTCGACCAGGTCATCGTCGTCACCGCCACCGAGCCCGCCTTCAGCGACGAACTCGTCTCTCGCGCGCTCGCCGCCGCCGAGCACGAAGGCATGCGCGGCATCATCGTCCTCAACAAATCCGATCTCGCCGACGCCCTGCCCGCGGCACGCGAACGGCTGGCGCCCTTCCAGGCCATCGGCTATCCGATCGTCGAAATGTCGGCGAAACAGGATGCCGCGCCGCTGCGGCCCTGGCTGGAAGACCGGCTGTCGGTCTTCGTCGGCCAGTCCGGCATGGGCAAGTCCACGCTCATCAACGCGCTGGTGCCGGGCGCCAAGGCGGCGACGCGCGAAATCTCCACCGCGCTCGATTCCGGCAAGCACACCACGACGCATGCCACGCTCTACCGGCTCGGCGACGATGCCGCCATCATCGACAGCCCCGGCCTGCAGGAGTTCGGCCTCGCCCATCTCACCTTCGGCGAACTCGAATGGGCCTTCCGCGAATTCCGGCCCACGCTTGGTCAATGCCGTTTCCACGATTGTCATCACGAAAACGAGCCCGGCTGCGCGGTCAAGGCACTGGCGGAGTCGGGCGCGGTGGACCGCCGACGGTTCGAGCACTTCCGCGCCATCGCGGGCGGTCAACAGCGAAACCGGTCATGACCAACAAGATTACCGTGCCAGCGTCCGAAGTGCGGGTGAATGACCACATCTATAGCGGTTCCGGGATCAATGCCCACCCCACCTTTGCCTGGGAGACCGTCACCGAAGTACGTTCGGAGGATGGCTTGGTCTTGTTGATCACCGGCAATCTGAAGGGACCGCACGGTGAATTCTGGCTCGAACCCGACGAACAGATCTCGGTGATCCGCTATGCCGAACCGCCCGCCACGAGGACATCATGAGTGTTGAACTGTCTCCCACGGAAGCCCGCGTCATCGGCTGCCTGATCGAAAAGGAAATCACCACCCCGGAGCAATATCCGCTCTCGCTCAACGCGCTCGTCAACGCCTGCAACCAGAAGAGCAATCGCGATCCCGTGTTGGAGCTTGACGAAACGACCGTGCAGCAGACCCTGGACCAACTCTCAAAGAAATATCTGGTCAGCGAACACGGTGGCTTCGGCAGTCGCGTCGCCAAATACCAGCACCGCTTCTGCAACAGCGAATACGGCACCCTGAAATTTACCCCGCAGGAACTCGGCATCGTCTGCGAACTCCTCCTGCGCGGCCCGCAAACCCCTGGAGAACTGCGCAGCCGCGCCAGCCGCCTCTGTCCGCTCAAGGACGTCGGCGAAGTCGAAACCGCGCTAGACAGCCTCGCCCGCCGCGAAGACGGCCCCTTCGTCGTTCGCCTCCCGCGCGAACCCGGCAAACGCGAATCCCGCTACGCCCACCTCTTCAGCGGCGAAGTCGCCGGTGCGGACGAAAACGAACTCCCGCTCGCCGCCGCCTCCGCAACCTCCACGCTCGCCCAACTCGAACAGCGCGTCGCACAGCTCGAAGCGGAGATGGCCGAAATGAAGAAGTTGATCGATCATGAGCCACATTAAGTCGCGCGAAGTCATTCTTGCGCTCAAGATCACCGACGAGTTGCTCAACAGGCTGGAGGCGATGCGCGACGCCTGGAGGCGCGATGCCCACTCGGTACCCAAGGGGCTGTCCTGTTCGGAATCCAAGGAGGGACAGTTCGTCCTCGTGGCGGCTGAATCCGTCTTCACCACCATTCCCGGTGCCTGCATCATCAAAGGCCTGGGGGCGGTGGAACTGGTCGGCACGGAGCCGTTGTTCGAAGAAGGCGCGAGTTCGAAGACCCTGGTCCTCAGGGATACGCCCGAAGGCTGGAAGTTCTCCGTCAAATATGTTCCGCCCATCGTTCGCGAGAGAAACACCCGCTAATGGGTCATCGGTTCACTGTCCCGCCCGACGAGATCGAGATTTCCGCGATCCGCGCCCAAGGCGCCGGCGGCCAGAACGTCAACAAGGTTTCCAGCGCCGTTCATCTGCGCTTCGACATCAACGCATCCTCACTACCTGAGGTTGTTCGCGAACGACTCTTGAAGCTCGGCGATCAGCGGATCAGCAAAGAGGGCGTCGTCGTCATCAAGGCGCAGGAATTTCGCAGCCTTGAGGGAAATCGTGCAGAAGCGGTACGACGGCTGCAAGAGATGATCGACAGCGTCGCCGTCCTTCCCAAGCGGCGGCGACCAACCAAGCCTACCCATTCAGCGGTCGTCAGGCGTTTGGACGGCAAGACCCGACGTGCATCCATCAAGGCGGGACGCGGGAAAGTGCAGGAATGACCTCCACCGCCGGAGTTGCGAGGCCAAGGCGCTGACTCATGGACAATCCGGACACGCTCCAATCGCTGGGCTTCACACTGCCTACCCCGGCCTACCTGGTTGGCGTCGTGCTTTTCGGCATCATCGGCTTCGCGGCTTATCGGTACGGCAAGAAAGCAGCCCTCCCGATACCCAAATGGCTCGGCATCGCCTTGATGCTCTATCCATACGCCATTCCCCGAGACGTGGCTGCTGTATCTGGTGCGTGCAGGGCTGTGCGTCGGTCTGTATGTGTACGCCGCTAGGGGGCACAAGCCGCCAACCCCGTCGGAATTGCATTGAACCGTGGATCGGCTGCCTGCGGCCAGATGCGGTCCTCGATCAAGTTGCCCGGAAGCGGACAATCGGCCGCTCTGCGGGTATGCTACCGGCGTCTCCAAGCGCTACCGCTCGGGGATATATGAGCCGGGCCCCTTTAGTCGCTCCCTTGTTCGAACAGAAAGTCGGTAATGGCCAAACCTGCCTCCGGTCGCTGTGTGCATTGTCTGGAAGACGTGGAGGCAATCACCGACGACCACTTGTTCCCCCGCTCCTGGTATCCGACCACGACGCCGCCAAACATTGAGAAGTGGAAGTTCCCTTCATGTCGACGTTGCAACGGAGAGTACGGCAGGCTGGAAGAGGAGTTGCGCCTAGCGTTGGCCACGTGCGTCGATCCAAAATCTGCTGCCGCCGCCGGCATCTGGCCCAAGGCTCGTGACTCCATTGATCCGACCAAGGCCAAGAGCCCACTGGACAAGCTGAAGCGCGGGAGCGCTCAGCGCCGATTCTTACGGAGGGTGACGGAGGTCGATCCATCAATGTCGGACAGTCTGGTATCCGAGATCCGCAGCGATAGACCCAAAGGCCAGCTGGCCTCATTCATCCCTGCCTGGCAAATCGGCAGGTTTATTGAAAAATTGACTCGCGGGACGATCTATGTGACGGAGAAGCGCTACATCGAGACCAATCAGACGATCAAAACTTGGCGCTTCCGTGCTGAGCACGATGAACCAATCGTTCGGCTCATTGAGGCATTCGGCGAGTTGTACGAGCGAGGCCCAGGCATTCGTATTCGAAAGGCTGTGGCACAAGACGCGATGGAAAATGCTCTATTCGTTTTCGACATCTGGGATCAGTTTCGATTTTTCGGTGCAGTGCTTGATCACGATACTGAAGACTGATTGAGCTAAAGGGGCCGGGCTCGACTGTTCTCGGCGTACCACCACCGCTGACTTTTCGCGACGCGGCCCTCGGGTAGTCAGGAAGCGACCTCAGTCGCCGCCCAGATGGCGAGGCCCTGCGGGTTGAGGTCGAGGTCGTTCTGCCAGACGGCGAGGACTTCTTGGTCGGTCGCGGTGACGCCGTGGGCGCGGATTTCGCGGAGCAGGTAGGCGGTCATGGCGGCGCGGATGGCGCCCTCGGGATCGGCGCTGGCGGCGGCTTCGCGGGTGAAGCGCACGCATTCGTCGAGACGGCGCAGCAGGTCCGCGCCCAGTTGGCGCGGCGGGGCGATGCGGCTGAAGTGGGTGAGGTAGACAGCCTCCGGATCGAGCGCGAGCAGTCGTTCGACGGAGGCGCGCAGGGCCGCGGGATCGAACTGGCTGGGCGTGGTGGAGGGAAAGACGAAGGGGCGGCCGGCGACGTCGGCTTCGCGGTAGCTGATGCCGAAGGTGTCGCCGGTGAAGATGCCGTTGGCGGCGCGGTCGTGGATGAAGATGTGGTGCTTGGCGTGGCCGGGCGAATCGTGGAGCGCGAGTTCGCGCCGGCCCAGTTTGATGACCTGGCCATCACTGGTTTCGATGACGCGCCCGGCGTCGACCGGGACAATTTCGCCGTAGAGCGCGCGGGCGTTGTCGCGGCCGTAGACTTCCTCGGTCGCGGCCCAGAGCTTGGTCGGATCGACCATGTGCCGCGAACCGCGCGGATGCACGACCAGTCTGGCATTCGGGAAGACGCGCATCATGGCGCCCGCCCCACCGGCGTGGTCGAGGTGGATGTGGGTGAGGATGACGTAGTCGACGGCTTCCGGCGCGAGGCCGAGTTTCGCGAGCGCCACCAGCGACTGCGGCAGGCTGTCGTTGTGGCCGGTGTCGACGAAGGCGGCGCGGCCGCTATCGACGACCAGATGGATGGAGGCCAGCTTGGGCCGCATGTAGCCGGCGTCGAAGGCGTGGATGCCGTTGTGGTAGTCGATCAGATTCATTGTGTTCCCGAAGGGTGGCGATGCCACCTTACCGCGTCCAGGCGGCCTTGACCTTTCGCTTGATTGCCCGTCTCAACAACTTCCATGCGCCCTTGGCGGTGTAAGCCTCTTGCAGTTTTACAAGATATATCTCGGGGTGAAGGTATGAGGCAGGTTCAGGCGAGGAAGTGGGCAGCTTGAGTTCGGGGACACGGCTTTCTTTCGCAAGCAGGATGGTGTTTTGTCGATACCAGGCACCGATGCGACGCTCGTTCCAGAAATACGGCCTGACACAGTCGATACCGATAAATCCATGCGACTTGAATTTGTCCAGCCAGTAGCCGATCGGCTGCTCGTTGATATGATGGGTTCCGCCCTGCAATGGCGGAGCAGCCGAAAAAAGAATGAAGTCCGCCAGCCCGACCAGGTTCCTGACAAACTGATCGGCAGCGTCTTTTGGCAGATGTTCGGCAACTTCCAGTGAAATGGCCAGATCGAAACGTCCATCGATTGACAAGGGCCGACTGAAGTCCATTTGCCTGAATTCCGAGGCATCAATGGCCAGGTAGGATTGATTGACCCAGGGGCCGTCGATTCCAACCAACCTATCGACGCCCTTGTTCCGCAATGCCGCAAGCCACGCGCCGATTCCGCACCCGAGGTCAACGGCCGAATGTGGTTCAGGAATTATCTTTAGTACATGGTCCAGTATCAAATTCGCAGCTTCGTTCGTTTTTGACAAACGCTTTTTGTAGAAATCATCGCCGTAAATGTCTTTCATCTGAATCCCGCCACTCGCCGTTCGAAATACCCCCAATCGAGTAACCGGGGGATGGGGCAGCATGCCACAAAACCTGCTCCAGCCAAATGCCACTCGCGACAAGTGGCGTGCGACCGCTTCATGCCTGCGGAAATCCACTAATCGGTAGCAGCACAAGTCACCAAAGACAGCGGGCCGGAAAGATTCCCTGACCGGCCCGTTGCATCGCCGCGTGGCGGCGTACCGCCACGGCTGACTTTTACACGCGTTCCCAGATGGTGGTGATGCCCTGGCCGCCGCCGATGCACATGGTGGCCATGCCGTAGCGGCCGTTGACGCGGATCATCTCGTGCAGCAGTTTGGTGATGATGACGCCGCCGGTGGCGCCGACCGGGTGGCCGAGCGCGATGGCGCCGCCGTTCGGGTTGGTCTTGACCGGATCGAGGCCGAGACCGCGGGCCACGGTGATCGACTGCGCGGCGAAGGCTTCGTTCGATTCGATGACGTCCATCTGGTCGAGCTTCATGCCGGCCTTCTGCAAGGCGGTTTTCGACGACGGGATCGGGCCTTCGCCCATGACGTCGTTCGGCACGCCGGCAATGGCGTAGGCAACGAGGCGGGCGATGGGCTTGTGGCCGCCGGCCGCGGCCCTGGCGGCATCGGCCAGCACCAGGAAGGCGGCGGCGTCGTTGATGCCGGAGGCGTTGCCGGCGGTGACGGTGCCGTCCTTCTTGAAGGCGGGCTTCATCTTGGCCAGCGTTTCCATGGTGGTGCCGGCGCGCGGATGCTCGTCGGTGTCGAACACCACGTCGCCCTTGCGGGTCTTCTGTGTGATCGGCACGATCTGCGACTTGAAGCGGCCTTCGGCGATCGCCCTGGCGGCGCGCACCTGCGATTCGACGGCGAAGGCATCCTGCTCTTCGCGCGTGATGCCGTGCTTGACGGCCAGGTTCTCGGCGGTGATGCCCATGTGGCCGACGCCGAACGGGTCGGTCAGCACCGACACCATGCCGTCGATGGCCTGCGTGTCGCCCATGCGCGCGCCCGAGCGCAGCGCCGGCAGCAGATAGGCGCCGCGCGACATGACTTCGACGCCGCCGCCGATGGCGAAGTCGGCGTCGCCGAGCATGATCGCCTGCGCGGAACTGACGATCGCCTGCTGCGCGGAACCGCACAGGCGGTTCACCGCGAAGGCGACGGAATCCATGCTCATGCCGCCCTGGATGGTCGCCACGCGGGCGACATACGGATAACGCGCCTCGGTCGGAATGCAGTTGCCGACCGCGGCGAACGTCACCGCCTTCGGATCGACGCCCGCCCGGGCGATCGCTTCCTTGACCACGAGGCCGCCCAGTTCGGCGGGCTCGATGTCCTTGAGCGAACCATTGAACGCGCCCACCGCGCTGCGGACGGCGCTGAGAACAACCACTTCCCTTTTGTCAGCCATTTCTTCTCTCCAGTTGGTAATCAGCCTGCCCAGTTGGCAATACCCAACAGGGTCAGCAGCAAAAGTGCCATGAGCAATGCACGCCACACCAGACCGATGGTGCTTTGCATGAAGTCCGGGTCGGCGTCGTCGCCCACCCCCAGTTCCGGTCGATCGCCGATGGTACCGTCGGTTTCGACCGGCATTCCCAGCCGTACGCTCAGCGCGCCGGCACCGGCGGCGAGCAGGATGCCGCTCGCCTCTTCGGGCCAGCGTTCCGCCTGGCCGCGCCAGCAGAAAACGGCGTCCTCGAAATTGCCGACGATGGCGAACGACGCGGCGGTCAGCCGCACCGGCAGCCAGTCGAGTACGGCGAAAGCGCGGCGCGCCGCTTCGCCGAAACTGCCGGCATCGTCTTCGTCGCGCTCCACCTGCCAGACGTAGCAGAAATGCCGCGACAATCGATAGAGCAAAGTCCCCGCCGGCCCAAGGATGGTGAACCAGAACAGGGGTGCGAAGACATGGCGATGCGAGGCCAGCAGCGCTTCCTCGATGGCCAGCCGCGCGACTTCCTCGGACGTCAGCCGGTCGGCCTCGCGACCGCGCCACCGGGCGAGCAGCCGTCGCGCCTCCTGGATTTCATTGGCGCGCAACGCGGCCTGGATGTCGGTGAAGTGGTGGCTGAACTGGCGGAAGCCGGTCGTGAAATAGAGGACGGCGACGCCGAGCAGCAACGCCAGCGGCCAAGCGTGACTGAGCAGGAAGAGATGGACCGCCAGCAACAACACCGACGGCAGCGCAGCGCCGACCAGCCAGGCCACCAGGCCGTGATGCCGTTCGCCAGCGTTAAAGCGGGTTTCGAGCGTTCCGCCCCAGTCGGCCAGCCAGCGCTCGACCTGATCGACGGCGACCGGCCTGGCCTGTTCCAGCAGGAGGGCGAGGATGATGGATACGAGCGACATGGCGAAAGCGTGATGCGTTGCAGCGAAGATATCACAAGCCGCTGTTTGCGCTCACTTGTGAAACGAGCTCCAGCCGCTCCCGGAGGTTGATCAGCATGCCCGCCGTGGCACCCCAGATGTAGCGATCCTGCCACGGCACCGCCCAGTATTCCCGCAGGGCACCGCGATACTCGACCTGGTGACGGCTGAAATTCCCGGCTGTCAGGAGAAAGTCGAGCGGCGGCTCGAAGACGTCTGCGACCTCGAAATCGTCGAGCTTGAGTTCGAGCGGCGGTGTCACCAGCCCGACCACGGGAATGATCGTGAATCCCGTCCCGGTCCGGTATTCGTCGAGTATGCCGATCACTTCGACCTGCGCCGGGAGGAGACCGATTTCCTCCTGCGCTTCGCGCAGCGCCGTGGCGGCGGCGTCCGCGTCGTCCGGCTCGCAGCGACCGCCGGGAAAGCTGACTTGTCCGGCATGGTCGCGCAGGTGGGCCGTGCGCTGGGTGAGCAACACGGTCAGCGCAGCCGGCCGCAATACGATCGGCACCAGCACGGCGGCGGGAACCAGTTGTTCGGATTCGGGAAGCTCGGATCGCAACGCGGGCGCAGGAGCGGCAGCAAAGCGCTGCCGCAGCCAATCGGCAGTCAGCGCCACCATCAATAGCGCTTCTTGAGGGTCATGGCCGGACCCTCGCGCTTCATTTCCATCCGGTTGAGGAAGCTCATGCCCAACAAGGCGATCGGCAGGTCGTGTTCGTGCACGGAAGCCTCGACCTGATTCAGCACGACCTCGCCCACCCGCACGGAGTTGAGCGTCACGCGCCAGACCCGGACCGGACCGTTCGCTGTCATGGTCATCCCGGGCCTCCCGTTCTGGTAATTAACGTTGGCGCGCACTGCATCGGCTTTGCCGAGGGAAACGACGGTCGCACCGGTGTCGACGAGAAAGCGCATCGGCGCGCCATTAACGGTTCCGACGGCGAAAAAATGACCATTCGGGTCTGCCATCAGCGTGGTGGTCGAACCGGCCTGATCGTCGCGACCTGACGAGACCGTCGCCTGGCCGACCGTCAGGCGACGCCGCTGACCTTCGACCTCGAACGTCGCCGCGCCGTTTTCGACGGACAACAGCTTTACATCCGCCGTCCCGCTGCCGACCTCGATCGACTGCGGACGACCGCCATCGATCACCACCAGCGCCTTGCGGCCATAGAGCCCGACCAGCGAAACATCGGTGGCCGACGCGTTGGCAGCAGCGGCCAACAACAAGGCGGCGATAGAATCGATGTGCCACCGTCTGGAGTATTTTGATCTGCCAATGAAACCCATCGCCATCTTTCGTCACAGTCCCGGAGAAGGTCCGGCCTATTTTGCCACATTCCTCGATGCCCACTCCCTGCCGTGGACGCTGATCGCAGTCGACGCCGGCGATCCGGTTCCACCTGATCCGGAGACGTTCTCCGGGCTGTGCTTCATGGGCGGGCCGATGAGCGTCAACGACGACCTGCCGTGGATAGCCGATGCCTGTGCGCTGATCCGCCAGGCCGTTGCCACCGATGTCCCCGTCATCGGCCACTGTCTCGGCGGACAACTGATGAGCAAGGCGCTCGGCGGCACGGTGACGAAAAACCGCGCCAAGGAACTCGGCTGGGGCCGCGTCACAAAAGTCAGCCGTGGCGACACGCCGAGCAGCGAGTGGCTGGGCGACATCGAGGCCTTCGAGGCCTTTCATTGGCACAGCCAGACCTTTTCGATCCCGTCCGGCGCGACTCGGCTGCTGCAAAGCGAATGGTGCGACAACCAAGCGTTTGTCTTGGGGCCGCACCTCGGCATGCAGTGCCACGTCGAAATGACGGCGGCGATGATCCGGCTATGGTGCTGGCAATGGGCCAAGGAATGCGCAGAGCCTTCCGCATCGGTGCAGACGCCGGAGCAGATGTACGAACGGATCGACGAGCGCCTCGCCGCGATGCGCGTCGCCGCCGACCGGCTTTACACGCGCTGGATCGCCGGACTCAAAACCTAGTCGCGGAAATTGCCGAAACCGAGCGGATAGTCGGTCACGCTCTTTTTCACCAGCGCGATCGCCTCCTGCAATAGGTCGCGCTTGGCGCCGGTGACGCGCACGGCATCGCCCTGGATGGTCGCCTGCACCTTGAGCTTGCTGTCCTTGATCAGCTTGACGATCTTCTTGGCCAGCTCCTGGTCGATGCCGGATTTGATCTTCAGTTCCTGCTTGGCCTTGTTGCCGGAGATGGACTGGATGTCGCCCGCGTCGAGCCGCTTGGTGCTCTCGCGTGCCTTCTTCTCCATTTCCGGGAACAGGATGTCCTTGACCTGGCCGACCTGAAATTCGGAATCGCCAAAGACGGTGATCGTCTTTTCCTTTTCGTTCAGCTCCAGATGGGCCGACGTACCCTTGAAATCATAGCGGTTGCCGACCTGGCGACCGGCCACGTCAATGGCGTTCTTCAACGCCACCATGTCGACTTCGGAGGTGATATCGAAGGATGGCATCGCCGACTCCTGTCAGAAATGGCAAACGTAGTGGTAGGGTTCGCCGGTCACCTCGATGTCGAACGAGGAGTCGCCGGGCGCATCGAACTTCTCGCCCTCGCCGCAGGTCTTCCATTCGCCGCCCTTGATGCGGTAGCGGCAGGAACCGGCAACGGTTTCCATCACTTCCGGCACGCCGGTGTTGAACGTCAGCGTGGCAGGCAGGATGACGCCGACGGTCTTCTTGCTGCCATCGGCGAACTGCACGGTGTGGCTGACGCACTTGCCGTCGAAATAGACATTGGCCTTCTTGACCACGGCCACATTGTCGAACTGGTTCATTTCAAATTCCCCAAAGTTTCTGGATAACGCTCTTCATGACGAATCCGAATATGCCGAAGGTCAGCGCAAAGAACAAGGCGAACGTTCCGAGTTTGCCCGCCTTCGAGCGATAGGCCAATTCGCCGACGATGAACAGCATGTACAACATCAGGCCGCCAAGCCCGAATGTCACTCCAAAATCCGATATCTGCTCCTCGGAAAACCCGAACATTACCTTCCTCCCTGTTGTCGGCGCCCCCCGACGCCGTCCTGCACGATCGTCGCTACTTCTTCCTGCTGCGCCTGACCGGACCGGCGGCCCGCTTGACGCGCGCATTCTCGGCGATGCGCATGCGCAGCGCGTTGAGCTTGATGAACCCGCCCGCGTCCTTCTGGTCGTAGGCGCCGGCATCGTCCTCGAAAGTGGCGATGGTCGGATCGAACAGCGAGTCGGTCTTCGAGTCGCGGCCGACGACGGAAACGCTGCCCTTGTAGAGTTTGACGCGCACCCAGCCGTTGACGCACTGCTGTGTGTGGTCGATCAGCACTTGCAATGCCTTGCGCTCCGGGCTCCACCAGTAGCCGTTGTAAACCAGGCTGGCGTAGCGCGGCATCAGGTCGTCCTTGAGGTGCGCGACTTCGCGGTCGAGGCACACGGACTCGATGCCGCGGTGTGCCTTGAGCAGGATGGTGCCGCCGGGCGTTTCGTAGCAGCCGCGCGACTTCATGCCGACGTAGCGGTTTTCGACCAGATCGAGCCGTCCGACGCCATGCTTGCCGCCGATCTGGTTCAGCGTCGCCAGCAGTTCGTGCGCCTTCATCTTCTTGCCGTTGATGGCGACGAGGTCGCCGGCCTTGAATTCGAGGTCGAGGTACTCGGCCTTGGCCGGCGCCTTCTCGGGCGCGACTGTCCAGCGCCACATCGACTCTTCGGCCTCGGCCGCGGGATCTTCCAGAAGCCGGCCTTCGTAGGAAATGTGCAGCAGGTTGGCATCCATCGAATAGGGCGAGCCGCCTTTCTTGTGCTTCATCTCGATCGGAATGCGATGCTGTGCAGCGTAGGCCAGCAGCTTCTCGCGCGAGAGCAGGTCCCATTCGCGCCAGGGCGCGATGATCTTGACGTTGGGCATCAGCGCGTAGGCGCCGAGTTCGAAACGGACCTGGTCGTTGCCCTTGCCGGTGGCGCCGTGGGAAATGGCATCGGCGCCGGTCTTGCGGGCAATGTCGATCATGCGCTTGGCAATCAGTGGGCGGGCGATCGAGGTGCCGAGCAGATACTCGCCTTCATAGATCGTGTTGCAGCGGAACATCGGAAAGACGAAGTCGCGCACGAATTCCTCGCGCAGGTCGTCGATGAAGATGTTCTTCGGCTTGATGCCGAGCTTGATAGCCTTTTTGCGCGCCGGCTCCAGTTCCTCGCCCTGGCCGAGATCTGCGGTGAAGGTCACCACCTCGCACTCGTAGGTGTCCTGCAACCACTTGAGGATCACGGAGGTATCGAGGCCGCCGGAGTAGGCGAGCACGACTTTTTTTACTTCGCTCATTTGTTGGTCCTGATGGGGAAAATTACTGGGTGCGATAGGTACGATGGCAGCCAACGCAGGCGCCGGTCACGGCCGTCAGCGCGGTTAGCGCCTTGGCGGTATTTCCAGTCCGCGCCACCTTGGCGAACTCGCTGGCTGCGACATGCATGTCGCGCGCGATCGCGTGCATGTCGTTGGGCATGTACATCCCGGGCCGGGCATTGGGCGGTGAGGTGCGATGCCGGCCCATGGCCGACACACCGATCGTCTTTTCGGCAACATCCGCGGCTTCGGCGCTATTGCCGCGGGCCAGACCATCGACGATCTGGTGCAACGCAGTCTGGAAGTCGAGCATTTCTGCGCGCAAGCTGGCTCGCGCTTCGGCAGGCATTTGAACCAACTGGCGCGCATCGCCGCCGTCATCCGCCGCAAAAGTCAGCCACGGCAACACGCCGAGTAGCGCAACTACCAGTCGTCTCACGATGCCACCTCGCCCAACAGCAGAAATTCCATCAGCGCCTTCTGCGCATGCAGCCGGTTTTCCGCCTCGTCCCAGACGACCGACTGCGGCCCGTCGATAACCTCGGCGGACACCTCCTCACCTCGGTGGGCAGGCAGGCAGTGCATGAACAGCGCATCGGCCCTGGCTGCTTTCATCATTTCGCCATCCACCTGCCAGTCGGCGAAAGCCTTGAGGCGCTGCTCGTTCTCGGCTTCGAAGCCCATCGACGTCCACACGTCGGTCGTAACCAGATCGGCGCCGCGCGCCGCATCCATGGGATCGGCGAACTGCTCGAAGTGATCCGTACCGTAGAGGCCGGCGCGCTCGGGCTCGACTTCGTAACCGGGCGGTGTCGAGACGTGAACATTAAAGTCGAGCACCTCGGCGGCCTGCAGCCATGTATTGCAGACATTGTTAGAGTCGCCGATCCAGGCGATGGTCTTGCCCTGGATCGAACCGCGATGCTCGATGTAGGTGAAGATGTCCGCCAGGATCTGGCAGGGATGGTATTCGTTGGTCAGGCCATTGATCACTGGCACGCGCGAATTGCGGGCGAAGCGCTCGATGATGTCCTGCTCGAATGTGCGGATCATGACCAGGTCGGACATGCGCGAAATCACCTGCGCCGCGTCCTCGACCGGTTCACCGCGCCCAAGCTGGGAATCGCGGGTATTGAGGTAAATCGCGGCACCGCCCAACTGCTGCATGCCCGCCTCGAAGGACAGGCGCGTGCGCGTGCTGGCCTTTTCGAAAATCATCACCAGCGTCCGGTCCTCCAGCGGCCAATAGCGCTGATAGGTCTTGAACTGCCGTTTGATCCAGGCGCTGCGGGCAAAGATGTGGTCGAGCTCCCGACGGCTCAAATCCTTGAACTGCAGAAAATGCCGCAACGGCATCGGGCCTCCCATGATCAGGCCCCGAGAAACTCGCGAATCAACGGCGCCAGGATCTCCACCACCTGGCTGGCGTCGGCATCCGAATAGACGAGCGGCGGCAGCAGGCGGACGACCGAGTCCACCGTAACGTTGATCAACAGGCCCGCTGCGAGTGCCTTGGCGACGAGTTCGCCGCAGGGACGGTCGAGTTCGATGCCGATCATCAAGCCCTCGCCGCGAATGTCGACGACACCCGGCACGCCATCGAGGGCGGCACGCAGGCCGGCGCGAATAGCGTCGCCGACCTTGACGGCCCTTTCCATCAGGCGATCCTGCTCGATGACATCGAGCGTCGTCAGCGCCGCGACGCAGGCCAGCGGATTGCCGCCGAAAGTCGAGCCGTGGTTGCCCGGCTTGAACACGCCGGCCGCCGGCCCTGCCGTCAGGCAGGCGCCAATGGGAACGCCGGAACCCAGGCCCTTGGCCAGCGTCATCACATCCGGACGAATTCCGGCATGCTGATGCGCAAACCAGACCCCGGTGCGGCCGATGCCGCATTGCACTTCGTCGACCATGAACAGCCAGCCCCGCTCGTCGCATATGCGCCGCAGCGATTGCATGTACTCATTGTGCGCGAGATTGATGCCGCCCTCGCCCTGGATCGGCTCGAACAATACCGCGACGACATTGGGATTGTTCGCCGCGACCTGCTCTATCGCCGGTAGGTCGTCGAACGGTACGCGGACGAAACCCGACACCAGCGGCTCGAAACCGGCCTGAACCTTGCGGTTGCCCGTCGCGGAAAGCGTCGCCAGGGTACGACCGTGGAAAGCGCGTTCCATGACGACAATGGCGGGCAGGTCTATGCCCTTCTGGTGGCCATACATCCGGGCCAGCTTGATCGCCGCCTCGTTGGCCTCGCATCCGGAATTGCAGAAGAACACTTCGTCCATCCGCGCCAATGTCGCCAAACGGTCGGCAAGCTGCTCCTGTTCGCGCACCTGATAGAGGTTCGAGGTGTGGATCAGCCTAACGGCCTGTTCGCTGATCGCCTTCACCAGACGCGGATGTCCATGACCGAGCGTGTTGACGGCGATGCCGCCGAGCGCGTCGAGATAGCGACGCCCCTGCTCGTCGTAGAGATGGCAGCCCTCGCCATGCGTAAAGGCGATGGGTTGCCGGCTGTAGTTGTTCATCAGGTGCGGCATGAAGGCCCCGCGCAAAAAAACATACGGCGGCCACCATGGCCGCCGCGCCGTGCTTCGAATATTGATGGATTATCTTAGTTCAAAATCCCGGACCTG
Source organism: Gammaproteobacteria bacterium (assembly GCA_018819515.1). Classification (GTDB taxonomy): domain Bacteria; phylum Pseudomonadota; class Gammaproteobacteria; order Burkholderiales; family Rhodocyclaceae; genus Fen-999. The sequence continues at coordinate 220,012 of JAHJPX010000006.1, read as the reverse complement.
TACAGGCAGTGCGCAGCGGGAAACGGCCGCCGGCACAAACCACGCTCAGTTTGGACGCTGATTTCCGTAGCGCGCCAGAAGCGAGTTGGGATCGCCGCGGTGACACACGCATTCGATGATCTCGCAGTCCCGGTACATCTGGCGCAGTTTGCGCTGCGCCTCCTCAGAATCGCGTCCATGAATCATCAGGTTGCCGATGACCAAGCCTACGCGCGTCTTAATACGGAAGCCGTATTTCGTTAGTACGGGGGCAAGCATCAATAAACCCTTTCAGATCAGGGGAATTCGACAATTGTATGTACGGACCCCGAGATTTGCAACCCATGTCTTTAATAATAGTGAAAATTCGGGAAATTCCTGATTCGGCCCCCCGAAAACAAAACGGGCCGCAATACTGCGGCCCGTTTCGGCAATTCAGCGCATCAAAAGGCGATCAGAGTGCCTTGATCGCAGCCGACAGGCGGCTCTTGTTGCGTGCGGCGGTGTTCTTGTGAATGATCTTTTTGTCAGCAATGGAGTCGATCACGCTCTGCGACTCCTTGAAAACCGCTTGGGCGGCCGTCTTGTCGCCAGCGCCGATCGCCTTGCGCACACGCTTGATCGCGGTGCGCAGTTCGGAGCGCAGGCTCATGTTGTGGCCGCGCTGCTTGGCGGCTTGGCGGGCACGTTTGCGTGCTTGGGCGCTGTTGGCCATATGAATGATCCGTTGATGGGTCTGGAAAAGGGCGCGATTATAGGGCCTGCTCAACACCTTTGCAAGGCCCCGAGACGCCCCGGAACCGATACCATTGTCCCACCATGAGTACTTCCCCTGGCCTGCTGCGTTCGCTGGCGACCGTCAGCAGCATGACGCTGCTTTCCCGCATCCTCGGTTTCGTCCGCGATTTCGTCATTGCGCGCAGCTTTGGCGCCGGCGTGATGACCGATGCCTTCTTCGTCGCCTTCCGGTTGCCGAACCTGTTGCGCCGGCTATTCGCGGAAGGCGCCTTCTCCCAGGCGTTCGTGCCGCTCCTTGCCGAGTACCGCAACCGGCGCGGCGAAACGGAGACGAAATTACTGGTCGACCGGACGGCAACCGCACTATTCGTCACCGTCCTTGTGGTCGCCATGCTCGGCATCGTCGGCGCCCCCTTGCTCATCTACATCTCGGCCCCGGGCTTCTCGGCAGACGCCGACAAGTTCGCCCTGACCGTCGAATTGACGCGCATCACTTTCCCATACATCCTTTTCATGGCGCTGGTGGCACTGGCCGCCGGCATCCTCAACACTTGGAGCCGTTTCGCGCTACCGGCGTTTACGCCCGTCCTGCTCAACGTTTCGCTGATCGGCATGGCCCTCTTCGCCGCGCCCTGGTTCGATCCTCCGGTGCTGGCGCTGGCGTGGGCCGTGTTCCTTGGCGGCATCCTGCAACTGACGCTGCAAGTGCCGGCCCTCAAGCGCATCGGCATGCTGCCCCGTTTCGACTGGGCGCCGAAAGATCCCGGCGTGCGGCGACTCCTGACTTTGATGGCGCCAGCCGCCTTCGGCGTTTCGGTGACGCAGGTTTCCCTGCTCATCAACACCATCTTTGCCTCCTTTCTGCCCTCGGGAAGCGTTTCCTGGCTCTACTACGCCGACCGGCTGATGGAGTTTCCGGCGGGCCTGCTGGGCGCGGCGCTAGGTACCATCCTGTTGCCCAGCCTTTCCAGGAGCCATGCCTCGGCGCAGAGTGAAGAATTTTCGGGCTTGCTCGACTGGGGCCTGCGCCTCACGCTGTTGCTGACCCTGCCCGCCGCCCTGGCGTTGGCGATGCTGGCAGTCCCCCTGCTTGCCACCCTGTTCATGCATGGCGCCTTCACGGGCGACGACGTGCTCCAGACGCGCTCCGCGCTCGTCGCCTACAGCATCGGCCTGGCGGGACTCATTCTGGTCAAGGTGCTGGCACCCGGTTTTTACGCACGGCAGGACATCCGCACGCCGGTCAAGTTCGCGCTCATCACGCTGGTCGCCACCCAGGCCATGAACCTCGCTTTCATCGGCCCGTTGCGCCATGCGGGACTGGCGCTGTCGATCGGGCTTGCCTCCTGTCTGAACGCCGCGCTGCTGTTCAGGGGCTTGCGCCGGTCCGGCACCTACAGGCCGGAAGCCGGCTGGCGGTCGTTCGGCGCAAAACTGCTGGTCGCGCTCGCAGTCCTGGCGACGGTTCTGTGGCTGGCCATGGGCAGCGAGGCGGCATGGCTGACCATGTCACTGGGCGGACGCCTGACGCGACTAACGCTCACCGTCCTGGCCGGCATCGTCGCCTACTTTGCCACGCTGTGGCTGCTGGTTATCCGACCGGAACACTTCCGGCGCAGAAGCACCCCGGAAGCAACGCCGCGATAGCAGTTCTGCCGGTAACCTGGCCCGTGTTCGGGGCCACGCAGTCGTCGTATTGGCAGCCATTCGACGATCCGGAAAAGAAAAGGGCTGCCCGAGAGGGCAGCCCCGCTTGCCGATCTTCGAAACCGGCTGTCGCCGGCCGAGGAATCCGGCAGGCCTACTTCAGCGTGACTTCAACCCGCCGCGCATCGTCGCTGCTGCCCGCATTCATTTCCTGCGGCTTGTTCAGTTCGATGCGATTTTCGGCGACACCCGCGGCGACCAGCGCGTCACGAACCGCGACGGCTCGCTGCTTGGCGAGTTCCGCGTTCATGGCGGGATCGCCCGTGGAGTCGTGGAAACCGCTGATGGAAAGGCCGGCTGCACCGCTCGACTTGGCGACGTTGGCGATCGCGGTCAGTGACGCGAGCGCCACCGGCGACAACGCCGACTGGCCGGAATCGAAGGTCACGACGGCCTTGGTCGCCTGCGGAGCCATCGCAACAACGGCAGGCGCCGGCGCGGTGGTGCCACCCGCCACCAAAGGCACGATCAGCAACGCGACGATGTTGATGATCTTGATCAGCGGATTCACCGCCGGGCCGGCCGTATCCTTGTAGGGGTCGCCCACGGTATCGCCGGTCACCGCCGCCTTGTGCGCATCGGAGCCCTTGCCGCCGAAGTTACCTTCCTCGATGTACTTCTTGGCGTTGTCCCAGGCACCGCCACCGGTGGTCATGGAGATGGCGACAAACAGGCCCGTGACGATGGTACCCATCAGAACGCCGCCCAGCGCACGCACGCCGGCGCCCGGACCCAGCAGCAGGTTGACGACCACGGCCGTCACGATAGGCACCAGTACCGGCAACAGCGACGGGATCATCATTTCCTTGATCGCAGCCTTGGTCAGCATGTCGACGCAGGTGCCGTATTCCGGCTTGGCCGTGCCTTCCATGATGCCCTTGATCTCGCGGAACTGGCGACGCACTTCGACAACGATGGCGCCGGCGGCGCGACCGACCGCTTCCATGCCCATGGCAGCAAACAGGTAGGGCACCATGCCGCCGATGAACAGGCCGATGATGACCGCCGGATCCGACAGGTCGAACAGGAACTTGGTCGTCGTGTTGGCGGCTTCCAGCCCGTGCGTGAAGTCGGCGAACAGCACCAGCGCGGCCAGGCCGGCGGAACCGATCGCATAGCCCTTGGTCACGGCCTTGGTCGTGTTGCCAACGGCATCGAGCGGGTCGGTAATGTTGCGCACGGAGTCGGGCAGTTCGGCCATTTCGGCGATGCCGCCCGCGTTGTCCGTGATCGGACCGTAGGCATCGAGCGCGACGATGATGCCGGCCATCGACAACATCGATGTAGCAGCGATGGCGATGCCGTAGAGGCCGCCGAGGCTGTACGACGCCCAGATGGCCGCGCAGACGGACAACACCGGCAACGCGGTTGCCTTCATCGACACGCCGAGACCGGCGATGATGTTGGTGCCATGGCCGGTCGTCGAGGCCTGCGCGATATGGCGAACCGGACTGTACTCGGTCGCGGTGTAGTACTCGGTGATGACCACCATCAGGCCGGTCAGCACGAGACCGATGATCGAGGCTCCGTAGAGACCCAGGGCGGTTACCGTCTTGCCATCGGCCATCGTCAGACCATCGCCGATGATGCTAGTAGTGATGGGATAGAAGGCAATCAGCGCCAGCGCGCCGGCGGCGATCAGGCCCTTGTACAGGGCGGTCATGATCTTCTGGCCGGGCGAGTGCTTGACGAAGAAGACGCCGATGATCGAGGCGATGATCGAGAAGCCACCCAGAACCAGCGGATAGGTCACCGCGACTTCGGCCTGCCCCTTGAACAGCAGCGCACCGAGCAGCATGGTGGCGACCATGGTCACCGCGTAGGTCTCGAACAAGTCGGCGGCCATGCCGGCGCAGTCGCCGACGTTGTCACCCACGTTGTCGGCGATCACCGCCGGGTTGCGCGGATCGTCTTCCGGAATGCCGGCTTCGACCTTGCCCACCAGGTCGGCGCCGACGTCGGCGCCCTTGGTGAAGATGCCGCCGCCGAGACGGGCGAAGATGGAAATCAGCGAGGAACCGAAACCGAGGCCGACGAGCGGATGCAGGATGTGATCCATGCTGGCATCGCCGGCTGAGGACTTGAGGTAGGCGAAGTATCCCGCCACCCCGAGCAGACCGAGGCCGACCACCAGCATGCCGGTGATGGCGCCGCCTTTGAAGGCCACGTTGAGCGCCTCGTTGAGGCCTGTACGGGCCGCTTCCGCAGTGCGCACGTTGGCGCGGACGGAAACGTTCATGCCAATGAAGCCGGCAGCGCCGGAGAGAACCGCGCCGATCACGAAGCCGACGGCGGTCGGGACTGTAAGGAAAACGCCGATGAGAATCGCGAGCACCGCGCCGACCATGCCGATGGTCGTGTATTGGCGCTTCAGGTAGGCTTGGGCACCTTCCTGGACCGCTGCCGAAATCTGGCGCATGCGATCATTGCCGGTCGGCTGCTTCAAGATCCACTGGGCGGTGATCCATCCGTAGACGATCGCCGCCACGGCGCAGACCAAGGCAAACATCAATCCTGTTGACATCTACTCCCTCCGTTTCAAGTTATATGCCCCGATCCCGGGGCGCAAAAAACAAGGGGCGCGCCACAGTGGCGCGCCCCCCGATTTTCATCACACCTTGAACACCCCAGGCAACTTCTTCGGTACTGGAGCGTTTTTCAACGTCACGTACTTCGGCAGCCCGTCCTGATAGGGCGGATAGTCTTCGCCCTTCATCAACGGTGCCAGATAAGTCCGGCATTTCTCGGTAATGCCAAACCCGTCGGGGCTGATGAAGTTCTTGGGCATCATCTTCTCGACGTTGGCGACCTTGGACAGGGGCGCCATACCCACCTTCCATTTGTACGGCTTGTCGGAAACGCGATCGACGGTCGGCATCACCGAGTTGTGGCCCTTGAGGGCGAACTCGACGGCCGCCTTGCCCATCGCGTAGGCCTGGTCCACGTCGCTCTTGGAAGCGATGTGCCGCGCGGCGCGCTGCATGTAGTCGGCGACGCCCCAATGGAACTTGTGGCCCAGCGCGTCCTTGATCATGTTGGCGACCACCGGCGCAGCGCCGCCCAGTTGCGCATGGCCGAAAGCGTCGCGCGTGCCCTGCTCGGCGAGGAACTTGCCGTCGGGCCAATGACAGCCTTCCGAGACCACCACAGTGCAGTAGCCGAACTTCTTGACCAGTCCATTCACCTTGGCCAGGAACTTCTTCTGGTCGAACAACACTTCCGGGAACAACACCACGATCGGCAGTTCGGTGCCCTTGGTCGAGGCCATGGCGCCCGCCGCCGCGATCCAGCCGGCGTGGCGGCCCATCACTTCGAGCACGAAGACCTTGGTCGAGGTCTTGGCCATCGAACGCACATCGTAGGTCGCTTCCAGCGTCGACACGGCGATGTACTTGGCGACCGAGCCGAAGCCCGGGCAGTTGTCGGTGATCGGCAGATCGTTGTCGACCGTCTTGGGCACGTGGATGGCCTGCAGCGGATAACCCGTCGCCTTGCTCAGTTGCGACACCTTGAGACAGGTGTCCGCCGAGTCGCCGCCGCCGTTATAGAAGAAGTAGCCGATGTTGTGCGCCTTGAACACTTCGATCAGGCGATCGTATTCGCGCTTGTTGGCTTCCAGGCTCTTCAGCTTGTAGCGGCAGGAACCGAAGGCACCGGATGGCGTGTGGCGTAGCGCCGCGATGGCAGAGGCCGACTCCTTGCTGGTGTCGATCAGGTCTTCCGTCAGTGCACCGATGATGCCGTTGCGGCCGGCGAATACCTTGCCGATCTTGTCCTTGTGCTTGCGCGCCGTCTCGATGACGCCACAGGCAGAGGCATTGATCACCGCCGTGACACCGCCCGACTGGGCGTAGAACGCGTTCATTTTCTTTGCTGCCATGCGGGGACTCCCTATTACTTCAACGCCGCGAAGGCGGCGTCACGAACATCATCGACCTTGCCCAGGCCGTTGATCTTGCGATACTTCGGCGCGCCGGACTGGCCGCTATCGGCCCACTTTCCGTAGTAGTCGACCAGTGCATGAGTCTGCTGGTGGTACACCTCGAGCCGCTTCAAGACGGTTTCTTCCTTGTCGTCGTCACGCTGGATCAGCGGTTCGCCGGTCGCATCGTCCTTGCCTTCGACCTTGGGCGGATTGAACTTGACGTGATAGGTGCGGCCCGAAGCCACGTGCACGCGGCGGCCGCTCATGCGGGCGACGATCTCGCTGTCCGGGACGTCGATCTCGAGCACATAGTCGATCGGCACGCCGGCGTCCTTCATGGCCTCGGCCTGCGGAATGGTGCGCGGGAAACCGTCGAACATGTAGCCCGACTTGCAGTCGTCTTCCTTGAGACGATCCTTGACCAGGCCGATGATGATGTCGTCGCGGACCAGGCCGCCTGCGTCCATGATCTTCTTGGCCTCGATGCCCAGCGGCGTGCCGGCCTTGACGGCGGCGCGCAGCATGTCGCCGGTCGAAATTTGTGGAATGCCGAACTTGTCCTTGATGAAGTTGGCTTGAGTGCCTTTGCCTGCGCCGGGTGGCCCCAGGAGTATCAGTCGCATATCGTCTCCCTAAGTGCGAACTAATGGATGGATTATATTGTTTTATCGATTCCCACTCCAACTGCGCGAAACATAAACCCATTTCAGCGTCCGCTTTAACGGACTTGCGAATGAGGGGATTTCCTTCCCTTATCTGGAATCGGCGCTGAATATCGCCTGAACGCGCTCCAGATCTTCGGGCGTATCGACGCCAGGCTGCGGCGGATGGTCGACAACCGCGACGTGGATCGCAAAGCCGTGCCAGAGCACGCGCAACTGCTCCAGCGCTTCGACGCCCTCCAGTGGCGAAGGCGCGAGCTTTCCGTACTGGCGAAGGAAGCCGGCGCGGTAGCCGTAGATGCCGATGTGGCGCAACGCACCGAGATCGTGCGGCAAACGGTGGCGATCCGCGGCAAATGCGTCGCGCGCCCAGGGAACCGGCGCACGGGAAAAGTACAGCGCCCGGCCGGTGGCATCGCACACCACCTTGACCACATTCGGATTGAAAAAGTCGGCCGCCGAGGTCAGCGGGTGCGCCGCCGTTGACATCAACGGCGTGCCGCGACGGCTGACTTTCAACGCGGCAACCACGGCATTGATCAGTTCCGGCTCGATCAGCGGCTCGTCACCCTGGACATTGACCACGATGTCATCGTCAGCCCAGTTCATCGTATCCACCACTTCCGCGATGCGGTCGGTGCCGCTGGCGTGGTCGGGGCGGGTCATCACCGCGCGGTGGCCGTGTGCCTCGACCGCGGCGCGCACGCGCTCGTCGTCGGTCGCAACGCAGACGTCGGCGGCTGAACTCCGCTGCGCCGCTTCCACGACGCGCACCACCATCGGCTTGCCGGCGATGTCGGCCAGCGGCTTGCCCGGCAGGCGCGTCGATGCGTAGCGCGCCGGGACGACCACGTGAAAGGACAACTCAATCTTCCTCGGCCGGCATCTGCCGCGCCTCGTCGTCGAGCATGATCGGGATGTCGTCCTTGATCGGGTAGGCCAGCCGGCACGGCTTGCAGACCAGTTCCGACTTGTCCTTGCGGTAATCGAGCGGGCCCTTGCAAAGCGGGCAGACGAGGATTTCAAGCAGACGGGCGTCCATCGATTTTCTCCAGGATGAATTGTGCGAGATCCGGCGCGCGATCCGACGTAACCGTCGCGGCCACCGGCAGCACCCAGACAGGCAGCGAAGCGAGTTCGCCAAATTTTACCGCGTCCTTCTCGGTGGTCAGGATTGCGTCGCCGTCGAAGCTCAGGTCGCCGGCGCCGTAGGCGTAATGATCGGGAAACGGATGCGCCTCGAAGCGCAAACCGAGCGCCGAAAGGTGGTCGAAGAAACGCTGCGGCTCGCCGATGCCGGCGACCGCGTGCAGGCGCAGGCCGGCCAGTTCATTTGGCGTACCGCCACGGCTGACTTTTCCCAGCAACTCGAACCGCTCGCCGGTGAGCGTCATGCGAAACGCCGCCTCGCCGTCCCAGCCGTTCGCCACCACGGCATCGACCGAACGCAGCCGCGACACCGGTTCGCGCAGCGGCCCCGCAGGCTGCAACCAGCCATTCCGGAAGCCGCGCCGGTCGACTACGGCGATCTCGACATCGCGCGCCAGCCGATAGTGTTGCAGACCGTCGTCGCTAATGACGACGTCGCACTTCGGATGCGCCGCCAGCAAGGCCCGACCGGCAGCCACGCGGTCGCGGCCGACGAATACCGGGCAGTCGGCGCGGCGCTTGATCAGCAACGGCTCGTCGCCCACTTCGGTCGGCGTGTCGCCACGGCTGACTTTTCTCGGCCCCGCTCCGCTGCCACCGTAACCGCGGCTGATCACGCCGGGATGCCGGCCACGCTTCCTCAGTTCCTCGACCAGCCACAAAACCAGCGGCGTCTTGCCGGAACCGCCGGCCGTGATATTGCCGACGATCACCACCGGCACCGGCAGTCGCGACGACGCGAAGACGCCGGACCGGTAGGCCCAACGCCGTAATGCCGTTATCAGGAAAAAGACGGCCGCGATGGGCAGCAGCAGAAAGGCCGGCAACCCGCGTTGCCGCCAGACATCCTCAGCGCTGGGTTTGCTGGGTGGCAAAGGAGATGTGCGACAGGCCGGACTGCTGCGCGGCCTGCATGACGTCGATGACGCTCTGATGCGTCGCCTTGGCGTCGGCGTTAATGATGACCACCGGCTCCTTGCCGTTGCCGGCGGCGCGCTTGAGCGCCATCCCGATCGAATCGACATTGCGGGCCGGCACCTGCACCCGGTTGACCAGCACGTCACCGCCGGCCGTCACCACGACGTTGATCTCGTTCGGCTGGTCCTTCTGGGACTCGACGTCGGCCGTCGGCAGGTTTATTTCCAGGCCCGAGAACTTCGAGTAGGTGGTGGTGATCATCAGGAAGATGAGAATCACCAGCAGCACGTCGATCATCGGGATCAGGTTGATCTCCGGCTCTTCGCGCACGCGGCCGCGCTGGAAATTCACTCGCGTTCTCCGTGGATAAGTTCAACCAGCTTGACCGCCTGCAACTCCATCTCGACCACAAAACCGTCCACCTTGGCGCGGAAGTGGCGATAGAAGATCATCGCCGGAATGGCGATGATGAGGCCGAAGCCGGTGTTGTAAAGCGCCACCGAGATACCGTGAGCGAGTTGTTGCGGGTTGTTGCCGGCGCCGGTCGCCGAACCGAAAATCTCGATCATGCCGACGACAGTGCCGAACAGCCCCATCAGCGGACTGATCGACGCGATAGTGCCCAGCGTGTTCAGGAAGCGCTCCAGATCGTGGGCGGCTGCGCGGCCAGCCTCCTCGACCGCCTCCCTCATGACCTCGCGGGAATTCTTGACATTCTTCAGGCCGGCGGCGAACACGTGGCCCAGCGGCGAGTGGGCGTTCAGACGCTTGATGCCGTCATCACTCGCCCCACGCTGCCGGAAGTCCGTGACCACGGTTGCCAGCAAACCGGACGGCACGATCTTGGCCCTGCGCAATGCGACGGCACGTTCGATGATCAACGCCACGGCGATGACGGAAGTGAGCAACAGGAAATAGATCGGCCAGCCAGCAGCCTGGATGATTGCGAACACGGACGCTCCCCGAAGATCGGATGAAGCGCGCACTTTAGCGTCCGCCCGCCGAATCGGCAAGGCGATGGGGGATGGCTACACCCCGCCACTGCTAGAATCGATCATCATGAACGGAACCGGGGACGGCGCGAACGCCATGGAGGCCTGGCTGGCGCGTCTGCTCGCGCCGGACGGCGCTCCGCTGGAAACGCTGGCGGATTGTGGCACCGCCACCGTCCCGGCCCTGGCCGCCCTCGCCGCCGAGGCATTGGCCCGCCAGCGCAGCCTGCTGGTGATCGGTCCCGACGACGCCGACCTGACCGACCTATCCAACGCGCTCGACATCAACCTGCGGCCACTTTGCCTGGTACTGCCGGCGGCCGGCCATGTTTCATCGATCGCACTGCGCGCCACGCTGTCCCTGCTCCGCAGCCGGCTTTCGCGCGGCGCCGAGGACACCGCCGGCCCCGCCTGGGCAACGCAGCGGCAGCGCCTCGCCGAACAGGACGGGCTGTGGCGGCAATGCCTGGCGTGGAGCCAGCGCGGCCTCGACAACGAATCCTGGCCCGAGGGAATCGAATCGCTGTTTCCAGTCCGCATCCTGCCGCTGACGCTGGCGCGGCAGCGCGCCGTTTCAGCCGACTGGGTAGTCGTCACCCAGGCCGAACGGCTTGCGGAAGAGGAACTTCGCGCCTGGTCCGGCGCCCTGCGTACCCTGCTGCTTGGGCAAGTCGCGCCAAAAGGCATGCCGGCGGCCGAAAAACCCGCCGCGCGTCAGCGCGCCGAACTGGACGTGCTGACGCAGGAGCTGTCGGAACTCGAACTCGAACTGGCGACCGCACAGGCCGAGATCGTCGACTTCACCCGCCGCTACCATGCGCTGATCGGCACGCGCATGGCGACGCTCGACGAACTGCGCGCCGAACTTGCCGCGCGCCGGGCAGAAGCCGACGCGGCGGATCCGGACATGCAACAAGCCGCCACGACGGCCCGCGCGCGCGCCGAGCGGACCCGCCATGAAAGCGAGCGCTTCGCCGCAAGCGACCGCGAAGCCATGCCGTCGTTCAGGCCGAGCGGCGACATCAAAAAGCTGTTTCGCAAGCTCGCCCAGAAGATCCATCCGGACCGTGCCTGCGACGATGCCGACCGCCTCTGGCGCACCGAGATGATGAGCGAAGCCAACCGGGCCTATCAGGCAGGCGACGAAACCACGTTGCTCGATCTGTTCGCGCGCTGGCAACAGAACTTCAGGCCTGACTCGGGGCACGAAGGCGACAGCGACTGGATCGCCACCCAGATAGCGCGCCTGAAAAAGCGCATCGCGGAAATCGAGCGCGAACTCAACCGGCTGTTCGGCTCGCGGCTCTACGAACTCTTCACCGCCACCAACATCGCGCGGCGGGCGAAACGCGACCTGCTCCAGGAAATGGCCGACCGGCTCGACGCCGACATCGCTGCGGTACGGGCGCAACTGGCATAACCTCGGCGTATCGCCACGGCTGACTTTTTCCGGGATGGAAAAAACGAATGCGGCCGACGCCGGAGTTTCAACCTGCTCAGTTGAGCGCGCCACCCTTCTCGACGCGTTCCAGGAAGGCCTGCGCCTGCGCGTGGCCAAGCGTGGCCGCCGAAGCGAGCCACTGCATGGCCCGCTGCGCGTCGTCGTCGCTGCCGACGCCGCGCAGGTAGGCGCTGCCGAGTTCGTACTGGGCGTCGACTTCGCCGAGCAGCGCCGCCTGTTCGAGCCAGTTGATGCCGGCATCGACGTCGCGTTCGGCGCCCTGCCCGTGCAGCAGGCAAAAGCCCAGGCTGTACATGGCGTAGGCATCCTCCTGCTGCGCCACCGCCTGTTCGTACCAGCGCAGCGCTTCCTGCGCGCTGCGCCCGACGCCCCAGCCGTAGAAGTACATGTCGCCGAGCGCGACCTTGGCGTCGAACAGGGTGGCAGCCTTGCGGTACCAGACCAGCGCCTGCGCCGGATCCGGCGCGCCGCCGACGCCGTAGCGCAGGCACTCGGCCAGCATTAGCGCGGCGCGGCGATGGCCGAGTTCCGCCGCCTTGCGATAGCAGGCGACCGCATGCGCGGGATCGGCTTCCGCCGCGTGCATGGACCGTTCGGCCTCCGAGAACCAGTGGCGTTCCAGTTCGCCAAGCGCGGAAGTCCACCCCCGTTCGGCGGCGGTGCGCAGCAGGGACTCCGCCTTGACCACGTCAGCCGGCACGCCTGATCCGTGAAGCAGGCAACGCCCGAACTCGGCCTGTCCATGCGGATCGCCGGCTTCGGCAGCAATGCGGTACTGGGCAGCGGCAGCGGCCGGATCGGCCGCGCAGCCTTCGCCGTACTCGGCGCATTCGCCCAGCCAGACGTGGGCCTGGACTTCGCCGAGTGCGGCGGCGCGGCGATACCACGACAGCGCCAGTTCCTTGTTCTCAACCAAACCATCACCCCAGCGATGGCAGTGCGCGACCTTCAGGCTGGCGCGGCCATGGCCCTGCTGCGCGGCGGCGCGCCACCAGCGCAAGGCCTCCACGAGATCCTGCGCGAGCCCCGCCCGACCGCCGGCATAAGCTTCGCCCATTTCGAAGCGGGCGTCGCGGCTGCCCTGGTCGGCGGCCTGTCGATACCAGCGAACGCCCTCCGCGGGGTCAGCGACGACGCCAAGGCCAAAGCTGTAGCACTGGCCAAGCAGGAATGCGGCGCCGGGCACGCCCTTGTCCGCGGCCGCCTTGAACCATTCGACCGCCTCGGCCCGACCGACGGCGATGCCGTCGCCGGCATAGAGACACAGGCCGAGCGAGAACATGGCCGCCGCGACCCCGGATCGCGCGGCCTCGCGCCACAATCGCACCGCTTCCACCTTGTCGGCGGCGACGCCACGACCGAAATAGTGGCAACGGGCAAGCAGATCGATCGCCCGCGGCTGGCCCTTGTCGGCGGCGCTGCGAAACAACCGCGCCGCCTCGACGCGATCCTGGGGCAGGCCGTGGCCGTGGTAGAGCAGCCAGCCGAGCACCGCCTCGCCCGCGCCGCAGCCCGCTTCCGCGCTTCGGGCAGACCAGCGCTGCGCCTGCGCATACGAACGCGTCACGCCTTCGCCGCCGGCGAAGCGCCATGCCAGTTCGGCCTGCGCGGCAGCGTTGCCGCCTTCCGCCATCCGCTTGAGTTCCAGAAGATCGACGTCGTGCCAGAAATCCTCGGCCGGCCCCAGCAGCGCCAGCCCGTGCTCGGCCCCGCGTTCGACCAGGCTGCTTTCCAGCACGTCCTGGAACAAGCCCAGCACGACGGCCGGACGCAACGGGAAAGGCGAGGTCGAAGAGACGACGATGGCGGTCATGATGGAGGATGAGCCTAACGCGATACGGGACGAATCGTTTTCCACAAAAACTGTGGAAAAACCTGTGAGTCTTTTGTCAGGAGGCCACCTGAATCGCCGACTGGAATTGGCTTTCCGTTCGTTGATACAGAATTGATCTGGTTTTTATATTGATTCGTCAATGGCTTGCAAATTGCAGCCAGATGAACAGCGGGTTTCCGGGTGATGACGGACGCACGGACTCGTCCGGTGAATGAAGTAGAATCGATCGAGCCTTCCACTCGGCTATTTCTGCTGCCCGCGAACCGTCGTGCTCCCGGAAATCCTCACCGTCACCGAACTGAATCGTCTCGCCCGCGCCGTGCTCGAACGCGACTTTCCGTTGCTTTGGGTGGCGGGAGAAGTCTCGAACCTGACCCGTGCGCCCTCCGGGCACTGGTACTTCACCCTGAAGGACGCCGACGCCCAGGTGCGCTGCGCCATGTTCCGCTCGCGCGCCCAACTCGTGACGTGGCGGCTGGAAAACGGCCAGCAGGTCGAGGCCCGCGCCCTGGTGACACTTTACGAAGCGCGTGGCGAGTTCCAACTGAATGTCGAAAGCCTGCGCCGCGCCGGCCTCGGCCGGCTCTACGAGGCATTTTTGCGCCTGAAGGAGAAGCTGTCGGCGGAAGGATTGTTCGCCGATGAACGCAAGCGCCCGCTGCCGCGGTTCCCGCGACGCATTGGCGTCGTCACCTCGCCGCGCGCCGCTGCGCTGCGCGACGTCGCGATCACGATCTCGCGACGCGCACCGCAATTGCCGATCATCGTCTATCCGACGCTGGTACAGGGCGGCGAAGCGGCAGCCCAGATCGTCGCGGCGATCGAGACCGCAGCCAGGCGCGACGAGTGCGATCTCCTGCTGGTTGTGCGCGGCGGCGGTAGTCTCGAAGATTTGTGGCCGTTCAACGAAGAAAGCGTTGCCCGCGCCATCGCCACCAGCCCGATTCCCGTCATCGCCGGCATCGGCCATGAAACCGACCTCAGCATCGCCGATCTTGTCGCCGACCGGCGCGCTGCGACGCCGACCGCGGCGGCCGAACTCGCCAGCGCCGGCTGGTTCGAAGCCGCGTCCATCGTGGATCGACTGGCGACGGCGCTGCAAACGGCGCTGCGCGCCAATCTCGAAAAGCGCATGCAGTACGTCGACCTGCTGGGGAGGCAACTGGTACATCCCGCCGAACGCCTGGCGCACAGCCGGCAGCACCTGGGGCACCTTGCGAGCCGCCTGGCCGGCGCAGGCGAGCGCCTTGCCGCCCGGCGGCGGCAACTGCTGACCGACATGCGCTGGCGCCTGGCGCATGCGCGACCAAATCTGGAAATACGCCGGACGCGTCTGGCACGACTCGCCGCCAGCCTTGATGCGCTCAACCCGCAGGCCGCGCTGGCGCGCGGCTACGCCTTGGTGCGTACCTCCGACGGGCAGCTCGTGCGCTCCCATCGGCAACTTGTCGAGGGCATGGCGCTCGAACTCCGTTTTGCCGAAGGCGGCGCGAATGCCCTTGTCAGCGACATAATTCGCGACTAGAATTCCCGACAAGATTTGTCGGACAAATAACCCTTTCAACAACCGGAGAGAATAAATGGAACATACCCTGCCCGCATTGCCCTACGCGATGGACGCCCTGGCGCCACACATGTCCAAGGAGACCTTCGAATATCACTATGCCAAACACCATCAGGCCTATGTCACCAACCTGAACAACCTGATCAAGGGCACGCCCTACGAGAACAAGTCGCTCGAAGAGATCGTCAAGACCGCGCCCGCCGGCGGCATCTACAACAACGCCGCCCAGGTCTCGAACCACAGCTTCTTCTGGAACTGCATGAAAGTCAGCGGTGGCGGCACGCCGAGTGGCGCGCTGGCCGCGGCCATCGACAAGAAGTGGGGCTCGTTCGACGAGTTCAAGAAGACATTCCAGGCCTCCGCGGTCGGCAACTTCGGCTCCGGCTGGACCTGGCTGGTGAAGAAGGCCGACGGCTCGGTCGACATCGTGAACATGGGCGCCGCCGGCACCCCGCTGACCACCGCCGACAAGCCACTGCTGTGCATCGACGTCTGGGAACACGCCTACTACATCGACTACCGCAACGCGCGTCCGAAGTTCGTCGAAACCTTCCTGAACAATCTCGTCAATTGGGACTTCGCAGCCAAGAATTTCGGCTGACGATCCGCAACGACACGGAACAAGGCACTCCCTGAATCGGGCACCTGTCGGTGCCCGATTTTTTTGCGTCGATGGAATCGAAAGCAAAACGGCTTCTGCAACATTCCCGATGGAAACGACCGTCCGCACGCATTGGTTGCCGCCTAACCCCCTGAAAAGCCAGCGATGATGCAAGCGAAACAACGTCGCCGGGAACTTTCCGCACCGCAGCAATGCCAAACGCCTATACTCTGCCGTGGCTTGACAGAGCCCTTCGACTCCCCGCGGCGACAACTATCGCGTCGCCCCGCTCTACAGTAACGTCAGCGCTACGGGAGCAAACCTTCACAGAATTCCCCATCGTCTGCCAGCAAGGAGAAGTCATGCATTCCAGATCCCCTTTGCTCAATTTCTGGCACAGCCTGCATCATGTCGCCTCGCATGCCCTGATCACCGTAATCGCTGTGGCGATCGCCTTTTCGCTGCCGAAGGTGGCGAGTTTCATCCTGTTCGACTGGTGGCCAAAGGTGCTGGAAAGCTCGCACAGGCTGCTCGCCACCGAGATCGCGTTCACTGTGCTGCTGGTGCTGGTGCTGAATCTGATCCGGCTGGCCTGGGACTATCGCGCCCGGGCGCGCATTTCCGCCATCGCCTCGCTGGTGTACGCCCGGGAGAGCGGCGACTGGCTGACGCGTCGCGTCAAGGACAGTCAGCTCAAGCGCGCGTCGTGGAAGCGCGACCTCGCCGTCAAGGCTGTCACCGGCTACGGCACGTTCGCCGCCGACGACGGCGTTCTGCGCCAGATCATCGAAGACTGCTACGAAATCCGCGTCATGCTGCTCGACCCCTACAGCCGAAGCGCGGAAACCTACGCCGCCGCCCACGGCGACCCTCAGGCAGCCCTGAACGACATTCGCCGCGAAGTCGCCGCCAGCATCGCCACGCTTCGTCGCCTGCAAGGCCCCGGCAAGACCGTGACGCTCAAGTTCTACGACGACCCACCCTTCTGGAAGCTCGTCTTCATCGGCGAGCACGTCTGGGTTCGCAGCTGCCACGGCACCCGCGATTCCGGCAAGTATCCCGAATACGTCTTCGCCATGCAGCCGAAAAAACCGACGCGAGGCTTCTTCCCGGCTTTCTACGCCGACTTCGTCAATCAGTGGAACGACTTGCGTCACCCCGAGTATTCGTTTGCCTCCGACGAACTGATCTATCGTGACGCCAAGGGCGGCGAGGCCCGGCGAACACCGTTCCGGCGCGCGGGAAACCACGACCCGGAACGCCTAAACGCGCAGATCATTCTTGCGGCGGCATAGCGGGCGATCGCGTGCATGTGGCAGTCGGTCGCAGGCGCGCAGAAGGAATATCGCCGCCTTTGCGGTATCCTCCGGCGCGTGAAATCAGGAAACCATTCCCTTCTCGTCGATATCGCCATCATCCTGGCGCTGGTGCTGATCGCGGTCGTCGGCTACAAATACTCGCCGCTACTGCTGCCGGAAACCGACCTGACCTTGTCGCCGGTCGACGGCTGCGACCTGAATCGTCAGCCGTGCCGTGCCGTCATCCCGGGCGGGGGGAGCATCGAACTCGGCATCTCCCCGAACCCGATTCCGGTCGTCAAGCCACTGCGCGTCGTGGCGACCTTCTCCGGTCTGGATCCGAGCAAGGTCGAACTGGACTTTCAGGGCGTAGCGATGGAAATGGGTTTCAACCGGCTGACGTTGACACGCATGGCCGATGGCCGCTACACCGGCGAAGCGACAATTCCGGTCTGCGTCACCGGCCGCATGCTCTGGCGCGCGACGCTGCTCGTGGAAGCCGACCATCGGCGCATCGCCGTGCCCTACCTGTTCGACGCGCCCGTCGCGGGCAGTTGAGTTTCGCATCGCCTGCTGCTTGCCTGCACCTGTCGTCGCATCTGCCGCCGCTTGGCCAGCTTCCGTTGCAGCGTACGCCGGTGCGTCTTCAGCACGTCAAGACCATCTTTTGCTACCGCAATGCAACCGCAATACCTATGGTGCTAGTCTGTCGTCTACAGAAGTCAGCCCATTGACTGACTGGCATTCTGATATAAGTTTGTATTCGATGCTTCTGGAGTCCTTCGCATGCTTCAACCCATTTTGCTCAAGATCAAGACCCGTTTCGCCTCACTGGCGACATTGGGATTGCTGGCGCTCATCGTTTCCAGTTGCGGGGGCGGCGGCGGCGGTGGCGGTGGGGGAGGAGACGACGGCTACACCGGTGGCGGCTGGACCGCGGGCCAAATGTTCGTCGGCATCAACGACACCTGGTGGCCGTCCAGCAACCTCTACTCGTCCGTTTCCGGCAACCAGACCTACTGGAGCCAGGAACTCCTCGACCACATCGGCGACGTTCACTACGGCGTCTTCCGCTTCATGAACTGGAACGGCAACGGGGCACAAGTTTCCGACGGCGGCCCGGATGGTACATGGGCGAATCGGGTGCCCGCATGGGAAACCCGCCAGGTGGAAAACGGACTCCTCATTTCCTACGAAGCGGAGATCGATCTCTGCAACCGGGCGAACGTAGACTGCTGGATCAGCGTTCCCGCCAAGAGCGACCAGGACCCCACGTTCGCCAGAAACCTCGCTACGCTCGTCAAGAACAATCTCAATACAAACCTCAGGGTCTTCATCGAGTGGTCCAACGAGAGCTGGAACTACGGCGGGAACTATGCTGGGGACTACGCCTCGGAACGGGGTCTGGCGCTCGGACTCTCCGACAACTACTACTGGGCCGGGTACCGCTACCACGCCTGTGCCGCCTCTAATCTCTGGGCGGGTTTCGAAGAGGTCTTCGGGCCCGACAGCGATCGCGTCGTGAAGGTGATGGCCGGCCAGGCCGCCAATTCCGACATAACCGCTGGGCAGTACGAATCACTCAGCGATCCAAACTGTAACCCGACGGGAACGATGCCCGACGCGTATGCGGTCGCGCCCTACATATACGGCAGAACGATTGCGGAATTGGGCGAGAGCATCGCCCAGGCCGAGGGCTGGCTGCAAAGCCAGAAGGCCATCGTCGACGCGCAGGGCGACTTTCTGATCGGCTACGAAGGCGGCCAGCACGTGCTTGAGGGTGCCGCGACCGTGAACAGCGACCCGGACATGTACAACGTCTACCGGGACTACCTGTCGATGGCATCCAACTACATGCCGCTTTTCGTTCTCTACAACCTGAACCAGGGGCCGTGGAACAGCGGCGGCGCATGGGGCGTCGTTGACGTCGATCTCTCGCAACAGTCGCACAAACGCCGCGCGATTCACGACTGGATCGCCGCCCAATAGGACCGACCCTGTTCGCCGCCGCGGCACACCGCGGCGGTGATGCCTGTCGTCCAGAGGACCGTCCTGTATCGACCGGCGTTATGCTACAAATAGCGCGTACTTTGCGTTTGGAGCCGCTGGCATGCCTCGTCCCGTATTGCTCAAAATCAAGACCACTTTCGCCCCGCTGCTGGCATTCGGGTTGCTGGCGTTCAGCGCTCCCGGCTGCAATGGCGACGCAACCGGCGACACCAGTGGCGGGCGCACGGGCTCCATGCGTATCGGCATCAACGATACCTGGTGGCCGGGCGACAACCTCTATTCCTCGGGAACGAACTGGAGCCCGGAGGTCATCGAGCATATCCACTCCGTCCCCTACAGCGTCTTTCGCTTCATGAACTGGAACGGCAACGGAGGACAGATCGCGGACGGCGGGTCGGACGGGAATTGGTCGAACCGCGTACCGACGGGGGAAACCCGCAAGGAGGGCAAGGGGCTCGTCATCTCGTATGAGGCGGAGATCGACCTTTGCAACCGAGCGAAGGTCGACTGCTGGATCAGCGTGCCGGCAAAGAGCGACAGGGATCCGACGTTCGCGCCCAGCCTCGCACGACTCGTGCTGGATCGTCTCGACCCCAACCTCAAGGTGTACATCGAGTGGTCCAACGAGAGCTGGAACTACGGCGGGCCCTATTCAGGTCCCTACGCTTCGGCGCGCGGCCTGGCCCTCTGGCCGAACAAGGGCTACGACGAGTACGAGGCGGGATTCCGCTACCATGCCTGCGCCGCCTCCAAACTCTGGGCAGGATTCGAACAGGTTTTCGGGAAGGACAGCCCACGCATCGTGAAGGTGATGGCGGGCCAGGCGCCCAACTCCTGGATTACCGGAGTGCAATACGCCTCGCTCAAAGACTCCCGATGCAACCCGACGGGGACGATGCCCGACGCCTATGCGGTTGCACCGTACATGCAGGGCGACACGGTCGCCGAGATGCGGAGCAGGCTCCCGGAGGTGGAGGGGTGGCTCAAACGCCAGAAGGCTGTCGTCGAAGCACACGGCGACGTGCTCATCGGCTATGAGGGCGGGCAGCATTCGCTCAACAATGCCGCGGCCGTCAACGACAGCGAAGAAATGTACGGCCTCTACCGGGACTACCTGACGATGGTTTCGAAGTACATGCCGCTCATCTGTCTCTACAACCTGAACCAGGGTCCGTGGAACAACGGTGGCGCGTGGGGCATCGTGAACGTCGATCTCGCGCAGCAGTCCGCGAAGCGCCGCGCGATTCACGACTGGATCGCTGCACACTAGGGCCTGTTCATACCCGGTGATCCCGGTTCGCGGTTTTCGGCGTCAGGACTTCACCGGCCGCTTGGCCAGCTTCCGTTGCAGCGTACGCCGGTGCATCTTCAATGCCCGCGCCGTCGCGGAGATGTTGCCATCGTGCTCGTTCAACACACGCTGGATGTGCTCCCACTCGAGACGGTCGACCGACAGCGGTTCCGCCGTCCGCAGTTCCGTCACGTCCGGTTGCGCACCGGCATCGAACGCAGCGACGATCGCATCCACCTCCACCGGCTTGGCCAGGTACTGCACCGCGCCGAGCTTGATCGCGTCGACCGCCGTGGCGATGCTGGCGTAGCCGGTGAGCACGACGATCCGGCATTCCGGATTGATCGCCAGCAGTGGCTCGATCAGGGCCAGGCCGGAACTCCCCGCCAGGTTCAGGTCGAGCACCACGCCGTCCGGCGGGCTGTGGCGCGCCAGTTGCAAGGCCACGTCGCCGTCGGTAACGCCCTCGGCCTCCAGACCGCGTCGGTCCAGAGCGCGTGTCAGCACGCTGTTGAAGGTTTCGTCGTCGTCGATGACCAGAATGCGTTCCATGTCGTTCCTTCAGTGCGAGGTCGCCGGCAGGCGCACGCGGGCGACGCCCCCACCCACATTGAGCAGTTGGAGTTCACCGCCCAGCCGCGTGATGGCCGCGTGGGCGAGAAACAGGCCGATGCCGCTACCCGCGGCATGAACCGGAAACGGCTTCCGGCCAGCCTGTTCGAGGATGTGCGGCTCGAATCCCGGACCGTCGTCGCAAACCTTGATGATGAACCCCGACTCGTCGCCCGACGCCGTCACTCGCACCGCCTTGCCGGCGTTGGCGGCGTTGTTGAACAGGTTGAGCAATCCCTGTTCGAGTGTGGCATCGGCAATAAAAGTCAGCTGTGGCGGCACGCCGACCAGCCGCAATTCGGCATCGACGCGTGGACGCATCTCGCGCCAGCGGGCGAACACGTCGGCCAGCCAGCGCTCGCCCTGCACGGCGGTGGCGCTGTCGAGACGCTCCGCGCCTGCGCGCTCGGCCAGCCCGCTGATGATGTCCTTGCACGCGGTAACCTGGCGGTGCAGGACGGCGATGTCTTCGCGCGCCGCCTTCGGCAACGTGGCGTCGCGTTCCAGTTCGCCGGCGATGACGGTCATGGTCGCCAGCGGCGTCGACAGTTCGTGCGCTGCACCGGCGGCCAGGGCGCCAAGTGCGACGACGCGCTCGTCGCGCAGCGCCTTTTCGCGCGCCTCGCCAAGTTCGGCATCGCGGGCGCGTATCGAAGCCTTCATGCGCACCACGAACCAGGCCAGCATCGCCGCCGACAGCACGAAGGTGAACCACATCCCGGCCAAGTGAAGGCGCGCGGCGCGCTCGGCATTGGCGATGGGCAACGGCAGGTAGTAGATGTTGAGGACAGAATAGGCAGCGATCGCCAGCGCGGTCACCAGCATCACCGGACGCGCCGGCAAGGCCAGCGCCGCCACGGCGACCGGCAGAAGCAGAAGGGAAATCAGCGGATTGGCAGCGCCACCGGACAGGAACATCAGCACCGCCAGCGCGACGATGTCGGCAACGAGCTGGACGACCAGTTCCCCGTCGCCGAAGCGGCCGGCGCGCGCCAGACGCCGCGCCACCAGATGGTTGCCCAGCGCTTGCAGCGCGACAACTGCCAGCATGGCCACGCGCGGCAGCGGAATGTCCAGCAGCACGGGGACACCGACGATGGCGGCAATCTCGCCGGCCAGCAATCCCCAGCGGAGCACGATCAGGCGACTGACGGCGGTTGGACCTTCCGGACTGCTGGTTCCGGCAAACATGGGCGGCGACATGGGGCCGATTATCCATGAAGAAGCCCGTCGCTGCTGGGATTGACGGCAAGTGCGGCGTTTTGCCGCACGACGAAAGCACGGCCCGTATAGAATGCCTCGCCCATGACATTGCCGCTTTCCTGGAAACCTGCCGCACCCATCGCCCCCGCGACGCGCCCGATGCGTCGGCCGGGGTCGCTCACGGCTCGTCTCGCGAAGAACGGCGCGGTTACCGTCGACGTCCGCACCAGTGGCTGGGGCCATGCACGCGCCGACGAAGCGGCCGCTCTCCGGCTGCCGCGGCCGGGTCTGCGCGTTTACGTCCGTGAAGTCGTCGTGCGCAAGGACGGGCAACCGGCCGTTCTGGCGCGCAGCATCACCACCATCGCCGGCATTCGCGGTCCCTGGCACGGCCTGCGCAAACTGGGACGCCAGCCGCTCGCCACGTTGCTTTGGAGCGATCCGCGCATCCGCCGTGGTCCGTTTGAATTCACCCGCCTGCCGCTGGGAAGCCGCCCGCCGGCGCGACGCTCATGCTTTTGGCGCCATGGCGAACCGCTGGTCGTCATGGAAGCCTTCGTCGACCTGCCGTGGCCGGACGTCGGCTGGCTACCGCGCCGCCGGCGCTGGCTCGCCCACTGAAGGCCGGCGTTTCACCGGCGCCCAGATCACCACCGAATAACCCAGCGGCGTATCGAAGGCCTTGGCGTAGCGGCCGTCGATCCTGACAAGCTTGCCGCCACCGGGCAGCGCGGAAATCACCAGTTCGGTCATCTGGTCGTTGGTCAGGTTCGTTTCGCCTTCCGAGTGCCAGACCTTGATCGCGCCGCAGGCGTCGCGGTCGATCAGCAGCTTGCGGTCGGTCGGAGCATCTGGCAATTCGATGACGACGCCCTGTTCCGTCCGGATGGCGCGAGCCTGGCCGGCTTCGACAGCCTGCAAGGGACCACCTTCGGGCGTCGCGGTCGCCGCCAGCGTCATGATCTCGTCTTCGCTGATACTGGTCGCGCCATCGCTGTGCCAGACGCGAAAGTCGCCCCCGGGAAGCATCTGGATCAACAAGGCATTGTCGGCCGCAACCGCATTGCCGCCGGCCATCAGGAACAGCAATACCGCAAACGTTCTCGTCAGGGGCATGGTCCGCTCTCTTTCTTGTCGGGCCGGCATGTGCTCAAATCCAGCCATTTCCAGGCATGGCCGCAAGCGGCCGCCGCGCGTCAGGATGAAGATAGCAGTAAGCCAACTGATTGTCAGGTTCATGGAGCGGCTCGGCATCGGCCACGTGTTCGGCATGCCGGGCGCGCACGTGCTGCCCGTTTACGATGCGCTGTACGGCTCGAAGAAGCTGCGCAGCGTGCTGGTCAAGCACGAGCAGGGCGCTTCCTTCATGGCGGGCGGCCTGGCGCGCGCTACCGGCGCCATTGGAGCCTGCATCACCACCGCCGGTCCCGGCGCTACCAATCTCGTCACCGGCATCGCGAATGCCCATGCCGACAAGCTGCCCATTCTGATCATCACCGGTGAAACCTCGACCTGGATTTTCGGCAAGGGCGGCCTTCAGGAAAGCTCCGGCGAGGGCGGCAGCTTCGACCAGGCCGAACTGTTCCGCGCCATCACGCGCTACCACCGCATCGTCGAACGCACCGACTACCTGCCGCAGGTGCTCAACCAGGCGGCGCGCACCCTGCTCTCGGATCATCCCGGCCCGGTGCTGCTCAGCTTTCCGTACAACATCCAAAAGGAATGGGTGGATGCCGACATTCTCGACGGCATCGCCTTCGGCGCCAGCGGCGGCCGCACCGCCTGCGGCCTCTCCGCGTCGGCCTCCGGGCTGGCAGACCTGATTGCCGACGCGCGCTACCCCGTCATCATCGCCGGCCACGGCTGCATCGCCGCCGGCGCGCAGGAAGAACTCGCGCGAATCAGCGAACTGCTCGGCATCCCGGTCGCCACGACGCTGAAGGGCAAGGGCGTGCTTGCCGAAACGGCGCCGACCAGCCTTGGCTGCCTGGGTGTCACCTCCGACGGCACGGCCCAACGCTACCTCGTCGACCACGCCGACCTCGTCATCTTCATCGGCGCCGGCTTCAACGAGCGCACCAGCTACCTGTGGGACGAGAAGCTGCTGGCCGGCAAGAAGGTCGTGCAGGTCGACATCGAAGCCGACCAGTTGGAAAAAGTGTTTCGCGCCAACCTCGCCGTGCTCGGCGACGCCCGCGACATGCTCGCGGCGCTGCTCACCGTGGCCCGCCACGAAGCGATTCCGCGCAAAGCGCTCGACAAGCTCGCCGAAGCCAAGCGTCAGCGACGCGTTGCCGAGCACTTCCGGCCGGTCGAGCACCTGCTGGGCGGCATCGCCGACCGATTTTCCGGCAACGCGATGATCTTCGACGACAACATCATCGTCGCGCAGACTTACCTCAAGGCCTCGCCGGGTATCCGCTACTACCCGAACTCGGGCATTTCCTCGCTCGGCCACGCCCTGCCCGCCGCCATCGGCGCCCGCTGCGCGCGCAGCGCGCCGACCTTCGCCATCCTCGGCGACGGCGGCTTCCAGATGTGCTGCATGGAGCTGATGACGGCGGTCAACTACGGCATTCCGGTCAACGTCGTGCTGATCAACAATGGCGCCATGGGCCTGATCCGCAAGAACCAGTTCCAGCTCTACGGCGGCCGTTACATCGACTGCGATTTCACGAATCCCGACTACGCGCTGCTCGCGCAGTCCTTCGGCATCCGCCACTGGCGCATCGAATCGGAAGCCGACGTCGACACCCTGTTCGCGCAGGCCGATCTCGAAAAGGAGATCAACCTGATCGAAGTGATGTGGGACAAGAATGTCTTCCCCAGCTACCTGTCCGACCGCTGAACCGGACGGGCTGAGTGAAATCGCCTCCGCCGAGGCGGCGCTCTGGAAAGACGGTTTCGACGCAGCGAAACTCGCCGATTACCAGGCCGCGCATCGCCGGCTGGAAGAAACGATCGCCGCCACGGGCGACGATCGCCGCCACAAGTTCATCGTCTTCGTGCCCGTCGCCGACCGGCCGCAGCAACTCGCCACATGCCTCGACAGCCTGCTCTCGCTCTGCCGCGCCTACGGCTACGGCGGCCTGCGCGACGGGCGCTGGCACAAGGTCGAGGCGGTGATCGCCGAGGACAGTGCCGAACCGGAAAGCATCGCCGCCCATCGGGCGCTGGCGGAGCGCGTGACAGCCGGGGGACTGACCACACATCACTTCGGGCCTGAAGAACAGGCGGCTCTGCTTGCGTCAATGGACGATGACGAGCGCGCCGCGCTCGCGCCGGCAATCGGCGACGTCGTGCCGACGTATCGCGGCCGCAAGGGCCAGGGCGCAATGCGCAACCTCGCCCACCTCCACCTCGCGCGGCTGCAACGAGCAGCACCGCACGAACGCCTGCTGTTCTGGTCCATCGACAGCGACCAGGAATTCTCGGTGAAGATCGCCACGCCCGACGGCGACCTCGAGGCGAACGCCATCAGCTTTTTCCATCGCCTCGACGAAATCTTCGAGCGGACCGACGCGCTGCTGCTTACCGGCAAGGTGGTCGGCGACCCGCCGGTTTCACCCGCGGTGATGACCGGCAACTTTCTCGCCGACGTGCTCGGCTTCCTCGACGAAGCGTTCGAGGGCGACCCGCGCTCGGTCTGCCGCCATCACGATCGCGACACACACCGCGAAGGCGAAGCCGCCTATCACGACATGGCCGAGCGCTTCGGCTTCCGCCACGCCAACGAAGCCTACCGCTACCCCTGCCCGCTGGATGGCTGGCACACCGAGGCCGATTGCTTCGCGCATTTCGCGGCGCGGCTCAACGGCTTTTTCTACGGCGAGCACCCGACCCGCGTCTCGCGCTACCTGCACGACGAGCTCTGGCGCACGGTGCAGCCTGCCCGCACCGTCTATGCCGGCAACTACGTCGCCCGCCCGGAATCGCTCGCACACTTCATTCCCTTCGCGCCGCTACGCCTGCGAATGTCCGGTCCGACGCTGGGCAGATTACTGAAGGGGCAACTCGGCGCGCGCTTCGTCTCGGCCAACCTGCCGATGCTGCACAAGCGCACGGTGACGGGCAGCACACAGTCGGAGTTCCGGCCCGGCGTCACCGAGCGTGATGCCCGCATCGACCTCAACGACGAATTCGAGCGCCAGTTTTTCGGCGACGTGATGCTGTTCTCCATGGAGCGCCTGACCGCCGCCGGCTACCCGGACCGGCGTATCGCCACGGCTGACCAGCCCAAAGGGCGCAGGACGCCACGAAGTGGCGGTCCCGAGCAAGGCGAGGGATGGGGCAACGCCCCACACTTTTGCTCGACACTCGACGCGCTGCGCGACGAGCTGCTGGCGCAATACAACTCACGGCGCGCCGACATCCTCGCCAAGCTGGCCCGGCTTCGAGAACGCCTCGACGACCCGACAGCCTGGTGGAGCACCGCCGCACATGGCGCAGCGATCGCCGACTTCCGCAACTTCGCCGATAACGTCGAGCGCAACTTCGGCGACGCTGCACCTTGGTTCGCGCGCATCAACTCGCCCGAGCACTGGCTGCACTGGCGTGGACGGCTCGCCAACGCGCTCGAACGGCATCCCGACGATGCGCAAGCCTGGGCCGCCGCCATCGCCCGACAAGCCGGGCATGCTTGAACGGCTACGCCCCCGGCTGCACCGCCACCAGCGGCCACTGCGCTATGCGCAACTCGCGGAACTCTTGGCGAACCAGCATCTGAATCGCGAACAGATATTGCAAAAGCAGCGCGAGGATCTCGCCCGCATCGTCGCCTTCGCCACGGAACACGTGCCGTACTACCGCCGCCGTTTCGCCGGTATCGCCGACTTCGCCGAACTGCCGATCCTGACCAGGCGGGACGTCGTCGGGCATCTCGACGACCTGCTCGCCGACACCGTCGACCGCAACGAAGCGAAGATCGGCCACACCGGCGGATCGACCGGCGCACCGCTCGCTTTCTGGTACGACGAAGCCAAGCACGAACTGATGCGCGCCGGCATGATGCGCAGCTACATGGGCTCGGGCTGGCGGCCGGGGCAGAAGATCCTCAACTTCTGGGGCGCCCGGCAGGACACGACGGCCGGCGGCGTCTTTGGCGCCGACTGGGCCGATTTCATCGCCGCCGAGCGCACTATCGCCGCGCACGAGTACACCACCGCGCAGTTGCGCGGCTGGGCCGATTTCATCCGCCTCTATCGGCCGGTGCTGTTGCAGGGCTACGCCTCCATCCTCGCCGGGCTGGCGCGCTTCGTCATCGACGAACGCATCGCGATGCCCAAGTCGCTGCTCGGCGTCTACTCGACCGCCGAAGTACTGGAAGACAACCAGCGCGAGCTGATGGAGCGCGCGTTCTCCAGCCGCGTGTTCAACCAGTACGGCAGCCGCGAGATTCCCAACATCGCCTGCGAATGCCGGCACGGCCGCATGCACGTCTTCACCGACATGGTTCACCTCGAATCGACGCCGGATGAGCGCCTGCTGGTCACCTCGCTGACCAACCGGCTGATGCCGATGATCCGCTACGAGAACGGCGACTCCGGCCGTCTGCTCGACGGGGGATGCAACTGCGGCTGGCCATTTCCGCTGATGGAAATGGGCATGTGCCGCCAGAACGATTTGATCCGCACGCCGAGCGGCAAGACGATCCATCCATCCTGGTTCAACCGCCAGCTCTATGGCTTGACGCAGATTCGTCAGTACCAGTGGCGGCAGCTCGCCCCCGACCGGATGCAGCTCAGCGTGGTCGCCTCGCCGGCACTGGGCGAGGAATTCGTGACGGGTCTGAGCGCGGCGCTACGCGCCGAGGTCGATGCGGGCATGAATCTCGATGTGCGGCACGTGACGGAAATTCCACGCACCACGTCGGGCAAACACCGCTTCGTGATCGGCCTTTAGCGCTCCATGCGGCGTATCGCCACGGCTGACTTTTTGCGAGGCTAGACGAGCGCGACGTCGGAGATGCTGACGGTCACGCGCAGGTCGGCGTTGTAGCAGATGAGCTTGCGCATCCGCCGGCTGGCGGTTGCGACGAGAAAGCAATTGTCGGGAGGAATGCCAGAGCGGCACGCATGCTCGATGAGGTGCTGAAAGACGTTCGGCTTCAGGCGAACAATGTGTCCGACGTACTTGTCTGGATTCTCCATCGCGGCGCTCCTCCGATTCTTCTTGTTGCTTCCCTTGGCCTCCATCGTCCTTCAGGTGCGCAGCATGGGCAATAGCGCAATCGGACTAAGCCAGATGGCATAGTCTTATACTTAAGTGGTATTGCGGCGCAGCAAACGAACCGCAGATTACGCGCTCACGACGCAATCGCCGCCATTGTGCTTGGCGCGATACATCGCCTCGTCAGCGCGTTGCAGGGCCGCTTCGACAGATTCGGGCGGATGTTCGAAAGTCACGCTGCCGATGCTGGCAGTAATGGCGTAACCGGAGTCCTTCATGCCATCGGCAACAGCACTGCGCAACTGACCGCAAATCACGGCGCAAGCCGCCATGGGCGTGTTCGGCATCAGCACCACGAACTCGTCGCCGCCGATGCGGGCAACCACATCCGAGCGACGCGTGCTGTTGCGAATCGCCTCGGCCAGAGTCCGCAAAGCCGCATCGCCGATGAAATGTCCATAGGTGTCGTTCAGCTCCTTGAAACCGTCGAGATCGAGCAGAATGATCGAGAACTCGCCGCCATAGCGCGCCTGCCGCTCGATCTCGAGTGCGGCCGCCCGTACGAATGCGCGCCGGTTCAGCAACCCCGTCAGATCGTCGGTACGCGCCAGGTCGAGCATGCGCAAATAGCTTTCGCGCGCAGTGTCGGCCACCGACAGGCACAACACCACCACGACGCTCTCCATGACGAGATTGCCCGCCAGCGAACCTATCGACAAGCCGAAGTAGGCAAATGAAACGGCTTCGAGGAACAGGACCCAAAGCGCGCCCGCGAAGTACAGCGAGCGCCGCGACGAATGCATGCCGATCGCCAGCAAAGGAAGCACATACAGCACGTAAAGTCGCAAGGACACGTCCGCAATCAGGATATTGGCGACGAAGATCATCAACATCGCCACTACGCTGGCAACGAACACTGCACGCTCGGGCAGCTTGCCCGGCGCGGCGAAGTGGAAGAGCGTGGACTTATCCATGTCGTCGATAGTACTCCGGATCGCGCGCGCAATAACCCCGCCAACCCAGTAGGAAACAGGGCTTTCCGGGTTTCTTCGCTTGGTCGTGGTGCCGGGAGAGGGACTCGAACCCTCACACCTTGCGGCGGCGGATTTTGAGTCCGCTGCGTCTACCGATTCCGCCATCCCGGCAGGGAGTTGAAGCCGCGTAGAATGCGCGCCTTCGCGTGGAAGGCGCGCATTATCCGCGAATCTTCCGTTTGTCACAACCGATGCTGACCCTCGACGACTTCGACTATACCCTGCCGCCCGAGCGGATCGCCCAGATGCCGCCGGCCGAGCGCTCGGCCAGCCGTCTGCTGGTAATGCACGGTGCCGAGCTTGCGGATCGCGGCATCCGCGACCTGCCGACGCTGCTTGCGCCCGGCGATCTGCTGGTGATGAACGACACCCGCGTGATCCATGCCCGTCTCTATGGCCGCAAGGATACTGGCGGCCAGGTCGAGTTGCTGGTCGAGCGCATCGCCGCCGACGGCGAGGTGATCGCCCAGTTGCGTGCCAGCAAGCCGCCGAAGATCGGCTCGTGCCTACGGCTGGAGGATGCCGTCGACGCCGAGGTGCTGGGTCGCATCGGCGAGTTCTGGCGGCTGACTTTTCCGGGCGACGCGATCGAACTGATCGAGCGCCATGGCCGCCTGCCCCTGCCGCCCTACATCGAACACCCGGCCACGACTTCCGACGAGGAGCGCTACCAGACGGTATTCGCCCGCGAGAAGGGTTCGGTGGCCGCACCGACCGCCGGCCTGCACTTCGATCCACCACTGCTGGCGGCGCTGGCCGTTCGCGGCATCGAAACGGCGCAGGTCACCCTGCACGTCGGCGCGGGCACCTTCCAGCCGGTACGCGTGCATGACCTCGCCGAGCACCGCATGCACAAGGAGCGCTACTCGGTGCCGCAATCCACGGTCGACGCCATCGCCGCCTGTCGCGCCCGCGGTGGCCGCGTGGTCGCTGTCGGCACGACGACGCTGCGCACGCTGGAAACGGCAGCGCTCGACGGTGAGCTGAAGGCCGGCGAAGGCGAGAGCGAACTGTTCGTCACGCCTGGCTTCGAATTCAACGTGGTCGATATCCTGCTGACCAACTTCCACCTGCCCAAGTCGACGCTGCTGATGCTGGTCTCGGCTTTCGGGGGACTGGACAATATCCGCGCCGCCTATAGTCACGCCATCGAAAACAGTTACCGTTTCTTCAGCTACGGCGACGCCATGCTGATCCATAGAACATGAACTTTCAACTCCACGCCACCGACGGCGCCGCCCGGCGCGGCACCCTGACCCTCGCCCACGGAGTCGTCGAGACGCCGGTTTTCATGCCGGTCGGCACCTACGGCTCGGTGAAGGCCATGGCGCCGAACGAACTGCTCGACATCGGCGCGCAGATCGTGCTCGGCAACACCTTCCACCTCTGGCTGCGGCCGGGAATGGATGTAATCCGCGCCCACGGCGGCCTGCATCGCTTCATGGGCTGGGACAAGCCCATCCTGACCGACTCGGGCGGTTTCCAGGTGTTCAGCCTCGGCGACCTGCGCAAGATCACCGAAGACGGCGTCAAGTTCGCCTCGCCCATCAATGGCGACAAACTGTTCATGCGCCCCGAGGACTCGATGCAGATCCAGCAGGTGCTGAATTCCGACGTGGCGATGATTTTCGATGAATGCACGCCCTACCCGGCCAGCGAGAAGGAGGCCGCCGAGTCTATGCGTCTCTCCCTCCGCTGGGCACGTCGCTCGCGCGATGAGCACGACAGGGTGGGTAACACGAACGCACTCTTCGGCATCGTCCAGGGCGGCATGTACGAAACCCTGCGCGACGAATCACTGGCCGGACTCGACGCCATCGGCTTCGACGGCATGGCCATCGGCGGCCTCTCGGTGGGCGAGCCGAAGGAGGACTTCGAGCGCATCCTTGCCCACACCGCGCCGCGCCTGCCGACCGAAAAGCCGCGCTACCTGATGGGCGTCGGCACGCCCGAGGACATCGTCTATGCGGTTTCGCAGGGCATCGACATGTTCGACTGCGTGCTGCCGACGCGCAACGCGCGCAACGGCCATCTCTTCACCCGCTACGGCGACGTGCGCATCAAGAACGCCTGCTACAAGCAGGACACGCGCCCGCTCGACGAAACCTGCGACTGCTATTGCTGCCGCAATTTCAGCCGCGCCTACCTGCACCACCTGCATCGCGTCGGCGAGATATTGGGCAGCAGGCTCAACACGATCCACAACCTGTTCTATTACCAGACTTTGATGACGGAATTGCGGGCGGCCATCGCCGAAAACCGGCTCACCGAGCACGCCGGGGAATTCCATCGGAATCGCGCTCGCGGGTCGGTATAATCCCCGGTTTCCCGTAAGCCCTACTGGAGTACGACATGCTGATTTCAAACGCCTACGCCCAGGCCGCCGACGCGGCCGCCCAGGATCCGATGTCCGGTCTGATGGGCATGATGCCCATCATCCTGATGTTCATCGTGCTGTGGTTCCTGATGATCCGTCCGCAGATGAAGAAGGCCAAAGAGCATCAAAAGATGGTCGCCGAACTGGCCAAGGGTGACGAAGTCGTGACCCAGGGCGGCATCGTCGGCCGGATCACCAAGATCGGCGAGAACTACATCACCGTCGAAGTCGCCGAAGGCAAGGACGGGGCAGTCGAAGTGACCGTGCAGAAGACCGCCATCGCCGCCCTGCTGCCCAAGGGCACGCTGAAGACCCTTTGATTTTTCCCTTGCCGCCGGCGCCCGCGGGTGCCGGCGTCGGTAGCCCGTCATGAATCGATTCCCGCTCTGGAAGAACGCGATCATCGTCATCGCGCTCGTGTTCGGCCTGCTGTACACGCTGCCGAACTTCTTCGGCGAAGTGCCCGCGGTCCAGGTGTCCAGCGTCAAGGCCACCATCAAGGTCGACACTGCCCTCCTCTCCCGCGTCGAGGAAGTGCTCAACGGCGCCTCCATCAGCAACACCGGACTGTTCGCCGACCAGCACAGCATCCGCGTCCGGCTGGCCGACACCGATACGCAATTGAAGGCGAAGGACGTCATCGAGAAGGCGCTGAACCCCGATCCGGCCAATGCTTCCTACAGCGTGGCGCTCAACCTGCTATCGGCGTCGCCCAACTGGCTGACCCGCGTCGGCGCGCTGCCGATGTATCTCGGTCTCGACCTACGCGGCGGGGTGCACTTCCTACTCCAGGTGGACATGAAGGGCGCCATCACCAAGCGCCTCGATTCCACCGCCGCCGACCTGCGCAGCCTGCTGCGCGAAAAGTCGATCCGCCACAGCGGCATCAACCGCGAGCGCGAAACCATCGCGATCAAGTTCCGCGATGCCGAGACCCGCGACAAGGCCCGTTCCGTGATCAGCAACGCACAGGGTGACCTGGCTCTGGTCGACGCCGTAGACAGCAACGACTTCAGTTTGCTGGCGACGCTGACGCCGCAGTCCGAGAAGCGCATCCAGGAATTCGCCATCAAGCAGAACATCACCACGTTGCACAACCGGATCAACGAACTCGCCGTCTCCGAGCCGGTCATCCAGCAGCAGGGCGCCGACCGCATCGTCGTGCAATTGCCGGGCATCCAGGACACCGCCAAGGCCAAGGACATCCTCGGCCGGACTGCGACACTGGAAGTGCGGATGGTCGACGACGAGAACTCCGCCAATCCGACCGTGATGGAAGAGGCCGCCAAAGGCCAGCCGCCGTTCGGCACCGAATACTACGTCGAGCGCGGCGGACGGCCATTGCTGGTCAAGAAGCAGGTTGTGCTGACCGGCGACCGCCTGACCGACGCGCAGCCGGGCTTCGACAACCAGACGCAGGAACCGGCCGTGCATCTGACACTGGACGCCGCCGGCGCCCGCATCTTCCGCGACGTCACCCGCGACAACGTCGGCAAGCGAATGGCCATCCTGCTCATCGAGAAGGGCAAGGGCGAAGTCGTGACCGCGCCGGTGATTCGCACCGAAATCGGCGGCGGCCGGGTGCAGATTTCCGGCCGCATGAGCACCACCGAGGCCAACGACGTCGCCCTGTTGCTTCGCGCCGGCTCCCTGGCCGCGCCCATGGAGATCATCGAGGAACGCACCATCGGCCCCTCGCTGGGCGCCGACAACATCGCCAAGGGCTTCAGCTCGACGACCTGGGGCTTCGTGGCGATCGCCATCTTCATGTGCCTCTATTACCTGCTGTTCGGCTTCGTGTCGGTCATTGCCCTGTCGACCAACCTGCTGTTGCTGGTCGCCCTGCTCTCGCTGCTGCAGGCAACGTTGACGCTGCCGGGCATCGCCGCCATCGCGCTGACGCTGGGCATGGCCATCGACGCCAACGTGCTGATCAACGAACGGGTGCGCGAGGAATTGCGCGGCGGCAGCACGCCGCAGGCGGCGATCACCGCCGGCTACGAACGCGCCTGGGGCACCATCCTCGACTCCAACGTGACGACGCTGATCGCCGGTGTCGCGCTGCTGATCTTCGGTTCCGGACCGGTGCGCGGATTTGCCGTGGTGCACTGCCTGGGCATCCTCACCTCCATCTTCAGCTCGGTCGTGGTGTCACGTGGTCTCATCAACCTGATCTACGGCCGCCGCAAGAAACTGGCATCGCTGTCCATCGGCCAGATCTGGAAACCGGGGGTGTAAGCCATGGAATTCTTCCGCATCCGCAAAGACATCCCCTTCATGCGCTTCGCGCTGGTGTTCAACGCCATTTCGACGCTCACCTTCGTCGCCGCGGTGTTCTTCCTCGCCACCAAGGGCCTGCATCTGTCGATCGAATTCACCGGCGGCACGCTGATCGAAGTCGGCTACTCGCAGACGGCGGACCTGTCGAAGATCCGCAAGCAAATGGACGAGGACGGTTTCGTCGACACCCAGGTGCAGAACTTCGGCACCTCGCGCGACGTGCTGATCCGCGTACCGCCGGAGAAGGGCGCGGGCAAGGCGGACGTCGGCGCGCGGGTCATGGCGTCGCTGGAAAAAGTCAGCAATGGCGACACGCCGACCCTGAAGCGCGTCGAGTTCGTCGGGCCGCAAGTCGGCAAGGAGCTCTTCGAAGACGGCGCCATGGCCCTGCTGCTGGTGGTGTTCGGCATCGTGGCCTACCTGGCGCTGCGTTTCGAGTGGCGTTTCGCCGTCGCCGCCATCATCGCCAACCTGCACGACGTCGTGATCATCCTCGGCTTCTTCGCCTTCTTCCAATGGGAATTCTCGCTGCCGGTGCTGGCGGCCGTGCTGGCCGTGCTCGGCTACTCGGTGAACGAATCGGTCGTCGTCTTCGACCGCGTCCGCGAGACGTTCAAGAAGAAACGCGGCATGAGCACGCCGGAAATCATCAACCACGCCATCACCAGCACCATCTCCCGCACCATCATCACCCACGGATCGACGCAGGCGATGGTCACCTCGATGCTCATCTTCGGCGGCGCCGCCCTGCACTACTTCGCGCTGGCGCTGACCATCGGCATCCTGTTCGGCATCTACTCCTCGGTGCTGGTCGCCAGCCCGCTCGTGATGTGGATGGGCGTCTCGCGCGAACAGTTCATCGTCGCCAAGAAGGCCAAGCCAGAAGGCATGACGGATGACGGCGCCTGTGTCTAGCACGCGTATCCAGGTCTGGGACCTGCCGCTGCGCCTGTTCCACTGGCTGCTGGCCGCCGCCGTAGCCGTGGCCTTCATCTCCGCCAAGGTCGGCGGCAACGCCATGGTCTGGCACGGCCGCGCCGGCCTCGCCGTCATCGGCCTGATTGTCTTCCGCATCATTTGGGGTTTCATTGGCTCGACCCACGCGCGCTTCGCCAACTTCGTGCGCGGCCCGTCAGCGATCCGCGCCTACCTGCGCGGCGAATGGAACGGCCTCGGCCACAATCCGCTCGGCGCCCTGTCGGTACTGGTCCTGATCACGCTTTTCGCGCTGGAGGCGACCACCGGCCTGTTCGCCAACGACGACATTTCCTATCAGGGCTATCTCTACGCCCTGGTCGGCGCCGACCTGTCCAGCCGCCTCACCGGCATCCACAAGCTTTTCGAGCCGGCCATGATCGGCCTTGTCGCGCTGCACCTTGCCGCGATCGCCTACTATCTGCGGGTGAAAAAGCACAACCTGGCGATACCGATGGTGACCGGCTGGAAAGAGGTCTCCGACCCCACCATCGCGACAGCCGATAGCGCCAGGGGCGGCGGCCTCGTCGCCTTCGTCGTCGCGCTGCTCATCGGCATCGCCGCCGCCTACGCCGCCTCCGGCGCACTGCTGCCGCCGCCCGCACCGGCTGCGGCCGTCGAAACGCCGAACTTCTGATCGTCCCGCGCCACTCAATACAAAAGGCCCCGCCATCGCGGGGCCTTTTCGTTGGTGCCCCGAGAAAAGTCAGCCGTGGTGACACGCCACCTAGCGACGGCTACGTGCCCACCACCGTCATTCGCCTTCGCGATCATCCAGCGACAGGTCTTTGAGGGCATCAGTCACTCAGGCAACCCAGCCACTGAGTGCTCCTCGGCCAAAGCAGTCATTGGTCCTCTCACGCTAATTGCTCACCCAGATGTCCGCTTTGCCACCTTGGGTCATAGAGGCCACGCGACATATGCCGACCTGCCCGCGAAAGAGTGCAGCGGTCGTCTCAGGCTAGTCATTTGGTGTGTGGGTCAATGCCTCTAATGCTCCGTTTTGGCGTTGCCGGCGCATTCCCCTTCGTATTAGATGGGTGTCGGAGCGATAATCCACGCTTTGCGTCATCCATAGGCTCAGAATGAACAAGAACGAAGCCTTCTCCCGCGTCGTCATCGACGCGATGTTGGCCGCACAGGGTTGGAATACCACCGACCCGAATGCCGTTCGCTATGAAGTCGTAATGGACGACGGCACGCGCGCCGACTACGCGCTGTGCGACCGCCATGGCCGGGCGCTGGCTGTCATCGAAGCCAAGCGCTATCGGATCAATCCCGCCGACGCCACAGAACAGGCCAAAGGTTACGCCCGGCAGATGGGTGTGCCTTATGTCTTTCTGACCAACGGCCAGGAAGTCCTTTTCTGGGAATGGGAGTCCGAAGCCTATCCACACCCGGTCAAGACCTTCTTCAAGCAGGACGACCTCGAACGACGCTACGCCACCCGGCAGCTTCGGCGCGATCCGATGGCGGTGCCCATCGATGGCAGGATTGCCGGGCGCGACTATCAGGAAGCTTGCATAAACGACGTCTGCCGGGAGATCAATCAGGGCCGGCGCAAGCTCCTGATCGAAATGGCGACCGGCACCGGCAAGACCCGCACCGCCGCCGCGCTCATCAAGCGCCTGTTCGAGGCCCATGCCATCACGCGCGTGCTGTTCCTCGTCGATCGCATCCCGCTGGCCAAGCAGACTGAAGACGCCTTCGCCGAGCATCTGCCCGAGTTTCCTGCCTATGTACTGCGGGCCGGTCGCCGCTTTCAGGACGAAAAGCGCATCACCATCACCACGCTGCAAAGCATGATCAACATCTACGGCGAGTACTCGTCGGGCTACTTTGATCTCGTCATCTCCGACGAATGTCACCGCAGCATCTATGGCCAGTGGAGCGGGGTGCTGAAGTACTTCGATGGCGTGCAGATTGGCCTCACTGCCACGCCTTGCGTGGCAAATCTGGATGGAATGGAGGGCGACGACGAAGACAAGCTGTTCGTCCGCGACACCTTGCGCTTCTTCGAGGTCGACAAGCCGACCTACTCCTACAAGCTCAAAGACGCCATCCGGGACGGGGTGCTGGCGCCGTACCAGATCTACGTCGCCAAGACCGTCAAGACCGCCGCCGAAGGGGGCTTTGAGGTCAAGCGCGGCGAACTGGACTGGTCGGCCATGGACGGCGAGACCCGGACCGAGTTCGAACA
This sequence comes from Gammaproteobacteria bacterium, assembly GCA_018819515.1. Taxonomy (GTDB): domain Bacteria; phylum Pseudomonadota; class Gammaproteobacteria; order Burkholderiales; family Rhodocyclaceae; genus Fen-999. The sequence continues at coordinate 183,033 of JAHJPX010000006.1, read as the reverse complement.
ACTGTTTCAGAGCGGCGATCCCATCGTGATCGACCCGTCGGCGCTCGAACGCCGCTTCACCATTCCCGAGCGCAACCGCGCCATCGTCCGCGAGTTCCGGCAGGTGATCGAAAGCGGCTTCATCGATCGCAAGGGCATTCAGCGGCTGCCGTTGCTCGGCAAGACCATCGTCTTCGCCGTCAACAAGCGCCACGCCCAGACGCTCGCCCAACTCTTCGATGCCGAATTCGCCGACAAGAAGCCTTCACCGGAGATTCGCTATGCCGACTACGTGGTATCCGGCCAAGGCCCGGACGACACGCTGGACGGCATGGCCAAGATTCGCCGCTTCAAGCGCGAGGACTACCCGCAGATACTGGTGTCGGTGAACATGCTCGACACCGGCTTCGACTGCCCGGAAGTCTGCAATCTCGTCTTCGCCCGCTTCACCCGCTCTGCAATTCTCTACCAGCAGATGCGTGGCCGTGGCACGCGCAAGACCAGCAGGAAGCCCGTCTTCACCATGTTCGATTTCGTTGGCGTTTGCGATTTCCACGGTGACGACGACACCCTGGGCGGCGGCGGACTGGTCATGGAGCCGAAGAAGCGCAAGCACTACGAACCCAAGCGACTGCTCTCGCTCGATATCGACGACCACATCGACCCGACCACCCGCGAATGGATCACCGTCGACGAGAACGGCAACATGCTGTTCCCCGAAGCCTCGGAGCAGAAGAAGGAGTCGATCGGACTGCGCTTCGAAGCCTGGCTGCTCCAGCAGTCGAATCTCAACGCCGAACAGGAACGCTGGCTGCGCATTCTTGGCAGCCAGGTCCGCGCCAATGCCGATACGCTCGACGAAGTGCTGCCCGAGCATTTCGCCTTTCTTCACACCTTCTCGCAGATGGGCGGCGTGCGCGAGGCACAGCGCGTCTTCGGCAATGCCGAGAACCTGCAAGCCTTGCTCGATTCGCTCAATGCCGCCGTGTTCAACGAGCCGGCCGAAGACAAACCTGCCGACGACGGCGAACGTCCGTCGGCTCACTAGACCAAGGAAAGCTTCATGCCCCTGACCCCCGACATGCGGCGGTCTATCGACCAGATTCGCGACTACCTTTTTGGCGGTGGTTACCCCGACCCCGTCAGCAATGCCGAGCAACTGTCCTTCCTGTTCTTCTTCTACCTCGTCGAAGGCATCGACGCCGAGAACAAGCAGAAGGCCAAAGTACTGAAGACGCCCTACGAAAGCCTGTTTGCGGGCGACTGGGCGGTGAAAAATCCGCTCAATGCCGAGAAGGGCAAGAAGAGCATCCCGCGCGACCGCTTCCGCTGGTCGGTCTGGGCCAAGGGCCTATCTGGCGAGGCGCTGGTTCGCTTCCTGCGCGACGAGGTGTTCGCCTTCTTTGCCGAGATGGGCGAACAGGCCGCGCACAACTTCATGGATGGCGCCCGGCTGGCCATCATCGACCCGACAGTGCTGACCCAGGTGGTCAATCTGGTCGACGGCCTGCGGTTGGACGCCGCCGATTCCGATACCAAGGGCGACTTGTTCGAGCACGTCCTGCGGCAGATCAAGCAGGCCGGCGAGCTGGGCCAGTTCCGCACGCCGCGCCATGTCATCCGCGCCATCGTCGAGATCATCGACCCCAAGGTCGGTGAAACCATCTACGACCCGGCGGCCGGCACCGCAGGCTTTCTGGTCGCCGCCTACAACCACATCCGTCTGGCCAACTCCTCGCCGAGCGCGATTCAGGAGGTGGAGTCGGACGGCAAGACGCAGCGGCGCGGCCTCGGCGACAAGCTCTCCGCCGCGCAGACCTCGGCGCTGCAATCGGCCACCTTCTACGGAAACGACGTCGACCCAAAGATGGTGCGCTTGGCAACCATGAACCTCACCCTGCGCGGGCTGGCCAATGTGCGCGTGCAATTGCGCAATGTGTTGACCACCAGTCTCGACAACGAGCGCAAGGAAGAACTCGGTTTGCCGAAGGAGGGCTATCACGTCGTCCTCGCCAATCCGCCGTTCGCCGGCCGGGTCGACAAAGACCGCGTGGTGGAGGAAGTGAAGGTCGGTACCAGCACCGCCACTGAGTTGCTGTTCCTCAAGTACATGATGGACAACCTGCGTCCCGGCGGCCGCTGCGGCGTCATCGTGCCCGAAGGGGTGCTGTTCGGCTCCACGGGTGCGCACAAGGAACTGCGGCGGCAGTTGATCGAGAACAACCGCGTCGAAGCCGTGCTGTCTCTTCCCGGCGGCGTGTTCCAACCCTATTCCGGCGTGAAAACTTCCGTGCTGTTCTTTCGCAAGGGCGGCAGCACCGAGAACGTCCTGTTCCTGCACGTCGACAATGACGGCTACAAACTCGACGCCAACCACGACAGCCCCATCGAGGCCGACGACCTGCCGGGCCTGGTCGAGGCCTACCGCAACCGGGACAAGCGCCTAAAGGACTGGACTCGGCGTACCACCACGGCTGACTTTTGCGAGAAGTGGTGGTTCGCCGACGCGGCGACGATTCGCACCAACGACTTCAACTTGTCGGCCGGTCGCTACCGCCCCATGAGCCAGTCGGCGATTGAGCACCGCGATCCACGAGAACTGCTGGATGAGTTGGCGGCGATTGAGGCGGAGATTGTGGAGGAAGTGGAAGCATTGAGGGCAGCGCTGGCGGAGCAGGTTGTATGACGGCAGTGCCGTTGAAATCACTGTGCCAGATCAGGCATGGCGGCACGCCGAGCAAGGCCAATGCAGCTTATTGGGATGGCCCAATCCCTTGGGTTTCGCCCAAGGATATGAAGTCGGTGATGTTGAGCGACGCGAGTGACCACATTAGCCAAGAGGCCGTGGAAAACTCAGCAACCAGTGTGGTTCCTGAAAAGAGCATTTTGGTCGTTGTTCGCTCGGGCATCCTCGCCCATAGCCTGCCTGTGGCACAGGCAGCAAAGCCGCTGGCCTTCAATCAGGACATCAAGGCACTGACACCTGATGATGCCAAGGTTGATCCCGACTATCTGTTCTGGTTCATTCGTTCCCAAGGGCCGCGCGTGTTGGCGCAGGGTGTAAAGAAGGGGGCCACTGTCCATAGCCTTCAATCCGGGTTCATCGAGAACCTTCAGGTCCCGCTGCCTACGCGCCCCGAGCAACGCCGCATCGTCGATCTGCTTTCCCGTGCCGAGGGCATCGTTCGCCTGCGCCGCGAGGCCGAGAAGAAAGCCGCTGAACTCATCCCGGCGCTGTTCCTCGATATGTTCGGCGACCCGGCGACGAATCCGAAGGGCCTCGATCAAGCGCCGTTGGGCGATTTGATAAGAGTGAAAAGCGGGGACTTTCTGCCTGCCGAAAAGATGGATGCATCTGGCAGCATCCCTGTGTATGGCGGCAATGGCATCAATGGACGACATTCGTCTTTCCTATTTTCGTCGCAGATGATTGTGATCGGTCGCGTTGGTGCACTCTGCGGTAATGCCCATCTCACAGAGAGTCCCTGCTGGATTACTGACAATGCACTCTATGTTTCTGACCGGTATTGTCATCTCAACGACTATTACCTCCTCTATGCGTTGCGTGCTCTGCGGCTGAATCAATACGCGAGTCAGGCTGCTCAACCGTTAATCTCTGGGAGCCGCATATATCCAGTCAAAATGCTTGTTCCATCAGAACCGGCGCAGGTACTGTTTGAGGATCGCGCGCGAGAGATGGAGTCGATTCAGTTGCAACAAGCCGCAGCGACCATCAAGGCACAGGCCACTTTCGATGCGCTGCTGGCACGGGCATTCTCAACGGAAGGAGTGGCGGCATGACTGATGTCTTTATTTCGCATGCCCAGGCTGATCTGCCATTGGCCGAGTATCTACATCGGCATCTGACCCAGGAAGGGTTGAGCGTCTTTCTCGCCTCTGTTTCCATGGCGCCGGGCGAGAGGTGGAAGGAGTCTATTCTGAGCAACCTGCGCTCTTCGGCTTGGGTAATTTGCCTCGCCAGTCGTGCCGCTTGCGAGTCCCAATGGGTCATGCAGGAGATGGGAGTTGCCATCGGCGCAAGCAAGAAACTGGTGCCCTTCGTGTGGGACATTGCCCCAAATGCTCTTCCGGGTTGGATGCAGCAGTATCAGGCGGTCAATTTGGGTGGCGCGAGTCAGGACGAGGCTAAAGCCGCCATCTTGCGTGTTGCTGAGACCATCAAGTCCGAGAAGCAGAAGGGGTTGGCGATTCTCGGCCTGATAGTCGCCGGTTTGTTGCTTTTCGGGAAATAGGCAATGGCTGGATTGCTAGGTGATGACGCGGTTTCGACCCTGATGGCGGCCTTGTACAAGCCGCCGCGCCGAAAGGTGTTCGTCAGCTACCACCATGGCGGCGACCAAGGCTACTACAACGAGTTTTCCAGGTTCTTTCACGACCAGTTCGAGGCAGTATTCGATAACTCGCTCGAACGACAGATCGAAAGCGACAACGTGGATTACGTTATGCAGCGTATTCGTGATAACCACCTGACCGGTACCTCTTGCACCATCGTGTTGATTGGGGCGCAGACCTATCAGCGCAAGTATGTGGATTGGGAAATCAAGGCGACGTTGGACAAGCAACACGGACTATTCGGAATTGTGCTGCCCACGCATATTCAGAATCAGTCCGGGCAGATCATTGTTCCCGACAGATTCAACGACAACGTCAACTCGGGATATGCCGTCTGGACGCACTGGCATGGGCTGACCGTTCAACGTTTTACAGAGCTACTAAATGCGTCGATTGCCAAGCCGACATTGTTGATCGATAACAGCAGGGCGATGCGGCAACGAAACGGATAGGAGTCCATATGGCAGCGATCACCAAAGGCACGGTCTCATTCGATATTGGATTTATCAAGATCGGGGCTGATTTTCAGGAGCCGGACCGACAGTGTGCTTGGGAGCTCTACGCCGAGCTTTCCACTCGGGTGGCAGTGACAGGAAAGCCAAGAGATCCGGGCTGCACTGACTTTTCCGGGGAGGTGTACGCGGAAAGCCTAGCATCCCTCTACACATTCTTTAGTGAGGCACGAAAGATCATGCGGCAGTTTCCGGTCGGAACCATCGGCGCATTGAAAATCGAGAACCATTTGGGCGCCTTGATCCACCGTGCAATGCGCGACGTGCTGCGGCCGTTTCTCGAAACATGGCAGGCAGATTATCGCTATTGGTGGGAGGAGAAATCTGACAAGTCTATGTCGCCATTTGACCGTCAGGCCCAGTACCCTAGAGTCAAGGAAATGCTATCGCAATGGAGTGACGTGCGCGCCATCATGCGTGCGATACAGGACAACTTGGCAACGTCTTACAAACTGATCGATCTATCGAAGCTTCAATAGACAAAGCACCCAGCATAGCCACTGTTTCGGAATCGACCCATGCAAACTCAAAAATACGCAGTCAATCAGTATCTGATCGAAAGCGTTCTCGCCAAAGTCAGGGAGAACGAAATCGCGATTCCCGAAATCCAGCGGCCTTTTGTCTGGGATGCCAGCCAAGTGCGGGACTTGCTGGATTCTTTGTATCAGGGCTACCCCGTCGGCTATCTGATTGCCTGGCGCAATCCCGATGTGCAGTTGAAGGACGGTTCAACCGCGTCCGGCAAGATGATCCTGATCGACGGCCAGCAGCGGGTAACGGCGCTGACAGCGGCCATCCTCGGCCAGCAGGTCGTCAACAAGGAATACCGAAAGGTGCACATTTCGATTGCCTTCCATCCGGTGGAAGAGCGATTCGAGGTTTCGAACCCGGCCATCACCAAGAATTCGGCATGGATTCCCGATATTGCCCCGATTGTCGGCGGCAAGGTGACCTTGATTGGTGCTTTCAACCAGTACTTGCAAGCGAACCCCGACGTCGACCAGCAGCGGCTGGAGGCGGCGCTAACCAATCTGACTAACATCGCCAAGAAGCAGATTGGGCTGATTGAGCTTTCTCACGATCTGGACATCGAGACAGTCACCGAAATCTTCATCCGCATCAACTCCAAGGGCACCGTGCTTTCCCAAGCGGACTTCGTCATGTCCAAGATCGCTGCCGACCAGAAGTATGGTGGGCAGGAGTTGCGTAAGTGCATCGACTACTTCTGCCACATGGCGATTGCGCCCGAGTTCTACGGCCAGATCAAGGAGGCGGATACCGAGTTCGCCGAGTCCACCTACTTCCAGAAGATGGCCTGGCTGCGCAACGAGAACGACAATCTCTACGACCCCACGTACAACGATCTGCTGCGGGTGGCTTTCACCAAGGAGTTTGAGCGGGGCAAGTTGCCTGACTTGGTCAGCCTGCTGTCCGGCCGGAATTTCGAGACCAAGGTGTTCGAAGAGAGCATTGCCGAAGCATCGTTTGCGAAGCTGACTGCCGGCGTTCTCGACTTCATCAACGAGTCGAACTTCAAGCGGTTCGTGATGATCATCAAGTCGTCCGGGTTCATCGACGGCAACATGATCCGTACTCAAGGCGCATTGAACTTTGCCTACATCGTCTATCTGCGGTTGCGTGCGCAGGGCGTGCAGGACGGCAAGATTGAGTCGCTGGTGCGCCGCTGGTTCATCATGTCCGTGCTCACCGGTCGCTATTCTGGCTCGGCAGAGACTCAGTTCGACAAGGATATCCGCCAGATTGCATCCGGCGACTTTGCCGAAATACTGGCCAAGGTCGAGCAGGCAGAACTCTCGCCTGCCTTCTGGGAGTTCGGCCTGGTACAGCAGTTGGAGACTTCGGGAACGAGCAGCCCCTATTTCTGGGTGTTCGTGGCGGCGCAGATTCGCGCCAACGACAAGGGGCTGTTGTCCAAGGACATCTCGGTAAGGGAGTTGGTCAGCCACTTGGGCGACATCCATCACATCTTCCCACGCGATCTGTTGAAGAAGTCCGGCCTTTCGAGAAGCCAGTACAACCAGATCGCCAATTACGCCTACACGCAGGAGGAGATCAATATCAAGATTGGCAACAAAGCGCCATTGATCTACTTTGCTGATATCCAGAATCAATGCGACGGCGGGCCAGTGAAATATGGCGCAATAGCGGACATGGGCACGCTGAAGTGCAACCTGATTGCCAACTGCGTTCCCGAAGCCATCTTCGGCATGGATGTATCCGCTTACGAGGACTTCCTCAAGCTCCGGCGACAACTGATGGCCGAGAAGATTCGCAGCTATTACGAAAATCTCTAGCCCTCTGGCAGAATCGGCCTCTAGGGACTGCACAAGAATTGGCAGCATACCGAACCGATTGATCTCGTTTCCGGACAGTCGCGGGCGCTGCCCAACACTCCGCTGATGGGTCCGCTTTGGCCGATCAGTGTGAATTGACCCTTTGGCAGGTCTCGAAGTACGGCGGTCGCTCGGATGGCAGCTTCGTGGAAACAGCGAGCGGCGGCAGCTGGCCGATCTCGCCCACTCGAAAAGTCAGCCGTGGTGGCACGCCGCTAGCCGGCCGATTCCGGCAACGAGCCACCTTCCGGCCAAAGGCCGGACGTCATCGCGCCGACGCGGACCGGCAGCGCGGTGTCGAAGGTGACATCCCGCACGTACCGCAGCCGGCTCCAAAGCAGGTCGTAGCCTTTGAGGAAATGATAGCGGCCGACGCGCCGGTGAAAGAGCGCCAGTTCTTCCGGCATCGCTTCGCGCTTTTCCCCGACGCTGCCGGCCAGCCGGATCGCCGGTGGCGAAACGAATCGACCCAGCAGCAGGGACTTCAGGAGAAGCCAGCGGCTGGTATGCACCGCGAGAACGCAGATGCGCTTGTCCCGCTGAAGGTTGCGCGCGGTGGCGCCGAGATATTCCTCGAAGAAGAAACCCTTGCCGTTGTCGCGCAGGATCAGCGATCCGATCGGTGCGACATGCGGCGCGCCATCGGCATTCACGGTCGCGACGGCGTAGTGGAATGACGTCAGGAACGTTTTCGAAAACAGCCGCCGGATGATTGTCCATTGCTCGTCGTTGATCGCCATGCCGTCTTCCTCCGTAAATTTTCTGCCAGGCTCATCCGGATTCGCCGAGTGCGTTCGCCCGGACCCGATTGAACGGGCACGTGCCGACCCGGCATCGTTTGCAAAGATAGAGTAATTGGCCGAGATACCACATGCTCGCCGAGATAACGAAGACGAGCAGCAGGCCGGGTTCCGAGCGCAACCAGTAAAGCGGATAGGTGGGGATCAAGAGGAATATGGCGTAGAACGTCCATCGTTCCGCGGCGCTGAAGGGCGTCGCCTTGCGCGCCTTCACCAGCCATTTGGTCCAGGTCGGCGGGAACTGCAGGCAATCGCCATAGACATACAGATGCGGGCATCGCGGACAGGTCTGGTGCCGCATGACGATTCCGGGAATGCCGTAGCCGGTGAGCACGAGGTACGGCAATAGCCAGCGCCAATCCGCAAGCGCGAGCCCGACGAAACCGGTAGCGAGCATCGTGCCGAACGTCAGCTGCGCATAGATCTTCTCCCCCAGGCTGAAGCCGCGGGAGAGTTCGCATTCACGCCGGTGAATCGGGAACAGGCTCATATTCGCGATGCCAAATGGCCGCAACACGCGGCAGAACCAGGAAACGCCGATAGCATACGCGCAGCGCGGCCGATTGTCCGCTTCCGGGCAAAGTGATCGAAGGCTGCTCCCGGCCGCTCGCGCAAAAGTCAGCCGTGGCAACACGCCGTGCCGACAACGCTCCCGACTCAAATCCGCTGCAGCAGCGCCTCGAAGCCCGGATAGTCCGCCGGCGCGAGGGCGAACTTGCGCGCGTGGGGGCTCCACGATTCACCCGCGAGCAGCGCGGCGCGAAAAGCCTGCGGGTCGGTCACCCAGGTGCCGCCGAGCAGCGTGACGCCGCGCGCGAACAGCGGATCGGGCAGACAGCCGGCGCCGGGGCCGACCATGGCGAACCAGCGGGCGGCGCCGCAGTTGGCGAGTATCGGTTCGAGGCTGTCGTTGAGCAACACGGTGCTGGTCGACAGCACCTTGTTGCAGCCGGCCAGTGCGCCGGCGTCAAGCGTCACCCGGTAGCCGGGAAAATCGCCAACGAGGTCGGCGCGCAATTCGACCACGGTCAGGTCGGCGCCGGTGGCGACGATGCGTTCGATCAGCCGGCCGAAGTGGCCGACCATGCCGATGCGGTCGCCGGGCGCCGGCGCCAGTTCGCCGATGGAATCGCGGCTGGCATCGGGTTCGAAACCGGCGCGGTCGAAAAACCAGCGACAGAGCGCGTTGGCGGCGGCAAAGCCGACGGTGCGCCGCACGCCCTGCTCCGTCGCGTAGCCGCGCGCGATCTGCAGCGCGTCGGCGCCCTTCAGTCCGGCGGAGTCGAGTTCGCCCAGCCGCTGTTGCGTATCGCCGAGCAGCATGTAGCTCAGGCCCATGGCGCCGCCTTCGAGTTCGAGCGCGCAGAACTCGCCCTCCTTCTCGCCGCTCGCGTCGGCGGGCGGCAGGTGCAGGCCGCGCACGCGCGGCGGCGGCGCCGCTTCGGCGAGGCGTTCGAGCAAGGCGACGATCCCCGCGGCGACGCTCATTGCTGCGGCCGCTTGTAGCCGCTGCGCGCTTTCCGGAGCGCGGTGGCGGCATCGGCGCCGGTGACGGTCGCGGCGCGGTTCTCGGGCGTGCGCAGCGCGCCGGGAAAGTAGATCGCCGTCAGGCTCTTCGAATGTATCGGCGAGTCGCCATCCGCGGTCGAGGTGCCGAAGCGCCGCCAGTCCGGCACCCAGAGGATGTCGTCGGCGATTTCCAGGAAGCCGACGGTCTCCCGGTCGCCGACCAGCACGCCCTGCACGCGCAAGCCCTTCTCTTCCTTCACGCGACGCAGTCGCGCGGCCACGTCCGGCGTCGCGCCGAACTCGCCGTCGGAGGCCACCAGCAGGTCGGCCAATTGCCAGTCACGCTCTTCCAGCTTTTCGAGCGCATGTTCGAGCGGGCCGGTAACGTCGGTGCCGCCGCCGAAGCTCTGGCCCATGAAACCGGTCAGCGCCTCCAGCCCGGGAAAATCCACCGCCACCGGCATTTCCAGCAGGTCGCCCGGACCGCTGAAGGTGAACACGTGACAAGCGCGCTTCTGCGCGTGCGCGGTGCGCACCGCCTCCAGCACCACCGCCTTGGCCACCACCTCGGCGCCGCCTTGCATCGAACCGGAAGTGTCGACGCAGACGAGGATCGGGCCCATCTCGTGGCGCCTCTCCGGCAGGCGGTCGGGACTGGGCACCCAGGCCGTGTGCGGTTCGTGGATCCACTCCTCGAGGATCTCGTGGTCCTCGTAGGTCAGCAGCGTGCGCTCGGCGTGGCGGGCGTGCCAGACCAGACGCAGGCGCGGGTGGAGCAACAGTACCGCCTCCGCGGGCACCATGCGCGGCACGCGGCCGGAACGGTGCACGCCACGCGTCTCGCCCGGATAGTCCGGCACACGCAGACGCCGCGGGCGCGCCACGGGCCGGTCTGCCTGCATCATCGCCTGCACCTCGGAATGCCGGGCCGCGTCCGGCTCTTCGGTCGCCCGGGCGCGCCCGAGGCGGCGGATGCAGCCGGCCAGATCGGGCAGGCGTTCCATCAGCCGCCGGATGCGCATCATCTCCTGCCAGCCGCCGCTCTTCAGCAGGCCGCGCAGCATGTCCCAATCGTTGTTCTTGCACAGCTCGCCGACATTGCCGAACACTTCGACCAGTTCGTCGATCTCGCCGCAACGTTCCGCCCAGTCGTCGCGGAACGCCGCCAGTGCGCGCCCGGCGGCCGCCTCCGGCGTCTCGCCGCGGTCGACGTAGTCCACGATCAGGTCGAGATGAAACATCAGCGAGCGCAGCAGTAGCTCGACCAGTTCGGCTTGTCCTTCGCAGTAGTTCGGCAGTTCCAGTTCCGTGAGCACGTCGGCAATGCCCTGCGCCAGCGGCGCCTCCGGCCAGCGCCAGTCGGACGGCAGACGTCCCGCCAGCAGCGCCGCGCGCAATCCGGCAAGCCCGTCGAGCCGAGGTTCCAGCCCGCCCTGCGAATGGATCAGCGCCCACAGCCAGAGGCTGCGCGGCAATTCGTCCAGCGCCGCCAGCCGCGCCTCGCGCGCCTGCCAAAGCAGCGGCGCCGGCAGCGCCGCGTTCATCCGAGTGTCTCGTGCGCGACCGGTTCGGGCTCGATGCCCGGATCGACCGGCAGGCGCGGCAAGGCCTGGAATTGCGCACGCGCATCGAGGAGGCGGGCCCGCAGTTGCGCCAGCGTCTCGGTCGTCGCCACCAGATTCGCGGCCGCCCGGTCGGCGAAAGCCTGGTCGAGCCAGAGGCTGCGCTCGCGGTAGTCGGCGAGGCCGGCCCGGTAGTCGGCCAGTTCCTGGCGGTAGCCGTCGAGGCGCGCGGCGAGGTCGTCGATCTGGCGCAGCCGCGCGCCGATGTGGGTGGCGCCGTAGCGGCGCTGCTTGTGGAAGCTCAAGCGCGGCACCTCGGCGGCGCCCTTGGCGTCGACCACGCGCGCATTCACCTCGGCGCCGAACTTGAGACGGCCTTCGTCGTCGTAGTCGAGATCCTCCGCTTCGTGCTCCAGCCGGGCCTGCGCCTCGAAGGCCTCGACGACCCGGGTCAGGCGCGGCGGCGAACAGGCCGCACGCACGCCAAGGCGGCCGGCCAGCCAGTCTGCCAGCGCCTGCTGGCCCTCCGCATCGGGCGCCGCACACCAGGGCAGCAACCACAGATCCCAAAGGCAAACCTCGCGCCTGTCCTCGGTGGCCGCCGCGACTTTGAGCAGGCGCACGATCTTGACCCAGCGGCGGTCGGAGACATAGACCCCGCCTTCCTCCTGCCGGGTGCGCAACTCGGCCAGCAACCCGGCCGCCCCGGGCGCCAGAGTCACCTCATGCACCGCCGCGGCGATGCCGGCGAGGTCGTCGCCGTCGAGCGGCGCGAACCCGGGCAGCGCCGGCAGGTCGTCGAGCTCGAGCAGGCGGCCGAAGCCGGCGCCGCTCACCGGCGCAACCGGCAGGCGCAGCAGGAAGCGGTCGAAGAATGCTTCGGCGATTTCGTCTTCGGGCACCTCGTTGGTGGCGCCGATGACGCTGATCAGCGGACAGGCCTGGCGGCCAGCGCCATTGTCGAACCGGCGCTCGTTGAGCAGGGTCAGCAGCGCGTTGAGGATGGCGCTGTTGGCCTTGAACACCTCGTCGATGAAAGCGATGCCGGCCTCGGGCAGGAAGCCGGCGGTCTGCCGCTCGTAGCGATCCTGTTCCAGCGCCGCGATCGAAAGCGGCCCGAACAATTCCTCGGGTACCGAGAAGCGCGTCAGCAGCCGTTCGAAGTAGCGGGCATCGCGGAAGGCCAGGTGCAGGCGGCGCGCCAGTTCGCTCTTGGCGGTGCCCGGCGGGCCGACCAGCAGCGTGTGCTCGCCGGCGAGCGCCGCCAGCAGCGCGAGGCGGATCTGGTTGCGGCGTTCGATCAGGCCGTGCTCGAGCGCAGTCGTCAGACGTTCGAGTTTCCCGCGCCGCGCAAGGGTTATTCCGACGGTCTTCATGTGATCATGATAGTGGAAGGCCGACGTCGCCGGCCCTGTCCAAAATCAAGAATCGACAGCTTTTCAGCCCGCGCCGGAACCGGCCACCGCCCGCTGCAGGCGGTCGTTGATGGCGCGCCAGTTCTCGGCTTGCGGCGGCTTCTGGACGACGATGCGTGAAAGTCCCAGCCCGTCGAGTTCGCGCAGCAGCGCGTAGATGTCGTGGGCGAAGCCGGCGGCCTCGCCCGATATCTGACGCCAGACGATGCGCTCGTCCGAGAGCGGGCTGGCCATCGGCGCGATGACGCCGATCCTCTGGTCGGCGGCCAGCGCTTCGCGCACGGCGAAGATGACGACATCGGGTTGCAACAGCGCCAGATCCGTGCTCGGCGCATAGTGCGACTCCAGCGAACCCGAGACACGCGGCGCCGACTCGCCGCCCGTGCCCGGCGCGCGGCCAAGCACACGGCCGAGGTCGGCGGCGCTGATCATGCCGGGGCGCAGGATGCGCGACTGCGGGCCGGTGAGGTCGACGATGGTCGACTCGATGCCGACGCGGCAGGGCCCGCCGTCGAGCACCATGGCGACGCTGTTGTTTCCCCTTTCGCCGAGTTCGTCGTGCACGTGCTGTGCCGTGGTCGGACTGACGTGGCCGAAGCGGTTGGCGGACGGTGCGGCGACGCCACCATCGAATGCCTTGAGAAGTTCGAGTGCCAGCGGATGGCCGGGCACGCGCACACCGACGGTGTCCTGACCACCGGTGACGGCATCGGGCACGTTCGGCTGGCGCTTGAGGATCAGCGTCAGCGGGCCGGGCCAGAAGGCCTTGGCCAGCGCATACGCCGTTTCGGGAATCTCGCGCGCCCAGCGGTCGAGATGTTCGACGCCGGGAAGATGGACGATCAACGGATGGTCGACCGGCCGGCCCTTGGCAGCGAATATCTTAGCCACCGCCTCGGGGTTCGAGGCGTCGGCGCCGAGCCCGTAAACCGTCTCGGTCGGAAAGGCGACCAGTTCGCCCTGCCGCAGCAGGGCTGCCGCCTTCTCGATCTCAGGAGACATCAACAACAGTGGCGTACCGCCACGGCTGACTTTTGTTCGGCCGGCGCGAGCCTGGGCGACATCAAACCTCCGGCAATGTCTTGGCCAGCACCTTCTCGGTCTGCTTGCGCCGGAAGTCGGAGAGCTTCTTCGCGATGCCGGCGTCGGAAAGCGCCAGCATGGACACCGCGAACAGCGCGGCATTGGTCGCGCCGGCTTCGCCGATGGCGAAGGTGGCGACCGGAATGCCGCCGGGCATTTGCACCATGGCCAGCAGCGAATCGAGACCCTGCAGGTGCGTCGAGGGCATCGGCACGGCCAACACGGGCAGTTCGGTCTTGGCCGCCAGGACGCCCGCGAGGTGCGCCGCGCCGCCGGCGGCGCCGATCAGCACCTTCATGCCGCGCGCCTGGGCGGTCGACGCGTAGTCGAGTGCGGCATCGGGCGTGCGGTGCGCCGACAACACTTTCGCTTCGTGCGCGACGCCGAATTGCTTGAGGGTCTCGGCGCAGGCCTTCATGATCGGCCAGTCAGAGTCCGAGCCCATGACGATACCAACGACGGGATGGCTCATTTCAAAGTCCTCTCAGCGGATTCCATGGTGTTCATCAACAGCATGGTGATGGTCATCGGGCCGACGCCGCCGGGCACCGGCGTGATCAGGCCAGCCACTTCCTTCGCGGTCTCAAAGTCCACGTCGCCACACAGCTTGCCTTCATTGGGACCGCTGCTGAACCGGTTCATGCCGACGTCGATCACCGTCGCGCCGGGCTTGATCATGTCGCCGGTGATCATGCGTTCCTTGCCGACCGCGGCGACCAGGATGTCGGCGCGCTTGGTGTGGAAGGCGAGATCCTTCGAGCGCGAGTGGCAGATCGTCACCGTGGCGCTTTGCGCCAGCAGCAGCATGGCCATCGGCTTGCCGACAATGTTGCTGCGGCCGACCACCACCGCTTCGGCGCCGGCGATCTTGACGTTCTCGGATTCCAGCATCTTCATCACGCCATAGGGCGTGCAGGGAATGAAGCGCGGGTTGCCCTGCATCAGCGCGCCGACGTTCTCGGCGTGGAAACCGTCGACGTCCTTATCGGGCGAGATCGCTTCCAGCACGGCTTCGGAATCGAAGTGCTTCGGTAGCGGCAGTTGCACCAGGATGCCATGCACCGACGGGTCCGCGTTGAGTTCGGCGATCTTGGCCAGCACGGTCATCGGCTCGACGTCGGCCGGATAGACCTCCTTGATGGAGCGGAAGCCGGCCTTCTCGCAACCGGCCACCTTGTTGCGCACGTAGACCTGCGACGCGGAATCCTCGCCGACGAGGATCACGGCTAGGCACGGCGTCACGCCATGGCTGACTTTCAGCGCATGCGCGCGCTCGGCCAGGTGTTCGCGGATCTTGTCCGAAAGGGCTTTGCCATCGATGATGCGGGCGGTCATGCTGCCTCCGTCTGTTTCGATTTTGATGAATTCTTGTCTGCCTCCCTGCCGGCCTCGAAAGCCTTGCGGTTGGCTTCCACCATGTGCGGCTTGCGCGCGGAAAAGCGCTTGAGGATCGCATCGAGCAGCACCTGCGGCGGGAACGGCAGGTGGTCGGCCATGGCGCCAAGCATCACCGTGTTGCCCAAGCGCACATCGCCGAGTTCCATGGCGATGGCCATGGCATCGAAAGCGTGCACCTGGTAGCCGCGCGACTTGATCTCGGCGATCGGGTCGTCCGGGTACTCGTAGAGGCCGATATCGACCACCGGCGGCACCAGGCGCGCGGTATTCATCAGCACCAGCCCGCCGGGCTTGAGCATGTGGCACCAGCGCATCGCCTCGGCGGCCTCGAAGCCGACCAGCAGGTCGGCGGTGCCGGCCATGATCTGCGGCGACAGCACCTTGGGGCCGAAGCGCAGGTGCGACGACACCACGCCGCCACGCTGCGCCATGCCCGCGACTTCGGTCTTCTTGGCGTCGTGGCCGAGCGCAATGGCGGCTTCGGCGAGGATTTCGGTGGCGGTCATGACACCCTGGCCGCCGATGCCGACGACGAGGATGTTGGTTACGTTGCTGTCAGACATGGTGGCTTCTCAGTGGCGAACCAGGCGCATCGGCTTGGTCAGGTCGGCATGGACGATGGCTTCCGGAGCGCAGGGCTGCACGCACAGTCCGCAGCCGGTGCAGGCAGTCGTCTCGATATTCACGAATTGCAGTTCGACTTCCTTGCCGGAGGGCTTGATCACCTTTTCGCGGCGCGTGACGTGGATGGCCGGACAACCGACGTCGACGCAATTGCCGCAGCCGGTGCACTTGTCGTCGATGACCTCGAACGGCTGCTGCTTCTTGTAGTCGTCGATCAGCACGCAGGGCTGGTCGGTGATGATCACCGACACCTCGGGCACCTTGATCTCTTCGCGGATGGTCTTGAACAGCACCGGCAACTGGTAGGGATCGACGACGTGGATGCGTTCCTTCTTCACGCCCAGCGATTCGACCAGCTTGGCGAAGTCGACGCGCGGCGTCTCCTGGCCGTGGATGCCCTTGCCCGAACCCGGATTGGCCTGGCCGCCGGTCATGCCGACGGCGCGGTTGTCGAGCAGCATCACGGTGACGTTGCCGCCGTTGTAAACGATGTCGAGCAGGCCCTGCATGCCCATGTGCAGGAAGGTCGAGTCGCCGATCACTGCGAGGATGCGCTTGTCCTTGTCGGCTTCGCTGCGGCCTTTGTCGAGGCCCATGGCGATGCCCATCGAGGCGCCCATGGAGATCGTCGTATCGAGCGCGTTCCACGGATGACCGGCGCCCAGCGTGTAGCAGCCGATGTCGCCGGAGATGGTGATGTTCTTGAGTTGCGACAGCGTGTAATAGACGCCGAGGTGCGGGCAGGCCACGCACATCGTCGGCGGGCGCGGGAAGACGCTGGCCGGCACCGGCGTGGCGCGGCCGAGCGGCCGCATGTGTTGAGATGCGCCCTGCGGCTCCGGCTCGCCGAGCAGCTTGGCGATGGCCGGCTTGAGGATGTTCGGCGCCAGTTCGCCCTGGCGCGGCAGGATGTCCTTGCCGTGGCATTCGATGCCCATTGCCTTGAGTTCCATCTCGACCAGCGGCTCGACTTCCTCGACCACCACGAGTTGATCGACCGTGGCGGCGAAGGCGCGAATCTTCTCGATCGGCACCGGGCAGGAGAAGCCCAGCTTCAGCGCCGGCGCATCGGGGAAGGATTCGCGCACGTGCATCCAGGCGGGGCCGGAAGAAACGAAGCCGACGCGGCGGTCCTTGCCGGTCTCGACGAGATTGAGCGGCGAAACTTCCGCTTCGGCACGAAGCGCATTGTCACGCTCGAACATCAGCGGAATGCGCTTGCTGGCACCGGCCGGGGTCATCACCCAGCGCGCCGGTTCCTTCTTGAAGCCGGTGGCGGCGTGCGCGACGCGCTCGCCGACGGTGACCAGCGCCTTGACGTGATTGATGCGCGTGGTCATGCGCAGGATCACCGGCACCTGGAATTTCTCCGAGAAATCGAAGGCCAGCTTCGTCATCTCGTAGGCTTCCTGCGAATCGGCCGGCTCGAACATCGGCAGGTGCGCGAAGCGGCCCCAGTAGCGCGAGTCCTGTTCGTTCTGCGAGGAAGAGAGGCCAACGTCGTCGGCGATGGCGATCACCAGGCCGCCGACCACGCCGGTCAGCGTCAGCGTCATCAGCGCGTCGGAGGCGACGTTCATGCCGACATGCTTCATGGCGCAGAAGGAGCGCGAGCCGGCGAAAGCGGCGCCGATGGCGACCTCCAGCGACACCTTCTCGTTCACCGACCATTCGGCGTAGATGTCGGGATAGGTCGAGATGACTTCCAGCATCTCGGTCGACGGCGTACCGGGATAGGCGGCCGCGACGCGGCAGCCGGACTCCCAGACGGCCCGGGCGACGGCCTCGTTACCGGAAAGCAGAAGCCGGCTGGCCGCCGGCTGGGGAACGAACTGCGGCATCGCTGCTGCCATGGATTCTCACAATCTGGTTATCGGGAAGAAAAAGGCCGACCCGCAAACAAGGTCAGCCCGTAACTTCAAAGGGGGGATTATCCGGATTCCCCGCGCCCCGGGCAAGCCGGAATTCCCCTTGGGATCATGGGGCTGGCGTCCGTCGCAGAAACCCGGCAGCGCTTGGCGTACCGCCACGGCTGACTTTTCGCCAAGACACGGAGCCCCATTCTGTAAAACAAAGAACAGGCGCCTGCCGATACCGGACTCCGCGACCTGAATTGCCGCGGATCACCTACCGACGCCAATGCACCCGCAGCAGATTCTCGCCCTCGTTATAGTGGAACTCCAGTTCGCCTTGGTGCGCATGGTGCAAGGCTTCGCCCAGATCGCGGGCGAGATGCATGTCGGTCGTGGTGACCAGCACGCCGCCCGGTTCGTCCTCGATCGCCATGATCCGCGCCAGCGCGTGCTGCGCCTTTTCCCGCTCCTCGTGGTGTCGCAGCAGTCTCAGCAACTCGTCGCGGTGCGCGGCGAAATACTCGCCACCGACATGCACGAAGCCGACCGGCACGCGATCATGCACCCTTGCGCACGCGGGGCAGGTCACTTTCGTTGCGTTGTCCGGATGCGGTCCCCATTGCCAACGGCCCATGTGATACACGGCACCGCAGCCACCGCATACCGCTGGTTCCGCAAGCTTGCGCGTCAGCTTGTAAGTGTCGTGAATCCGTTCGGGGCGCAGTTCGTTACGCCGCACCGGCCTGAATCCAGTGGCAGAAGTCGGATAAGCCATGATTCACTCCTTCGCGTATCGACGGGAAACGGTATCCCGTTTGCCTAAGACCAGTATGCGCCAATCGACCGCATGATTTCGTTGATGACGGTCAACGACGATGGCGCGGCCTGCCGAACAGGGTTCGCAACTCGTCCTTCGCCGCATCGAGGCATGCCCGCTGTTCCGCCGGAAGCTTGCGTCCGGCCCGGTTGATGTAGAAGCAGAGCATCGACATGGCGGAGCGGAACGGATCGGCCTTGCGTCTCCGGCTGCGCTCTGCCGACGCCTTGAGCGACATGGCGATCCGCCGCGGATCCTGCCAGGTGAACACCCCGGCATCCAGATCGAGCGCGTTGCTGGTCTCGGTAACCTTCTGCGACCAGCGCCCGGCTGCGGACTGCGGACTGTGCGGGTTCGGTTGTTGTGCCATGACGCTGCACCAGCATGCTGCGACGACGCCGGCATTTTCGGGGCGTCCTGCCGTCAATATAGTCCGCCGCGCTCCGGTCCGCGAACCCATCATGACCACCGCAACCACGTTGCATTCGGTGTACCGCCACGACTGACCAGCCCGAAGGGCGCGGGATGCCACGAAGCGGCCGTCCCGAGCAACGTGTGGGATAGGACAACGCCCTGCACTTTTCCCCGGTGGTCTATGCTCCGATTGTGGCGCACGGTCCTTGCGCATGCACGGAGGCGAGATCATGACACGACGCAGCTATCCGCTATCCAGGGTCTATGGCCTGCTCGAACCCGGCCCGGTGGTGCTGCTGACCACCTCGCACAAGGGCCTCATGAACGTCATGACCCAGTCGTGGCACACCATGATGGAGTTCGAGCCGCCGCTGGTCGGCTGTGTCATCGGTGGCAACAGCCTGAGCTTCGAGGCGCTGCGCGCCACGCACGAATGCGTCATCAGCATCCCGACCGCCGAACTCGCCGACAAGGTCGTCGCCGTCGGCAACAGCTCCGGACGCAAGATCGACAAATTCCACGCCTTCGGCCTCACGCCGCAGCAAGGCTCGCTCGTCGCCGCGCCGCTGATCGCCGAGTGCCATGCCAACCTCGAATGCCGTGTCATCGACACGCGCATGGTCAACCGCTACAGCTTTTTCGTGCTCGAAGTCGTCAAGGCCTGGATCGACCCGACCATCCGCGAACCCCGCACCCTCCACCACCGTGGCCGCGGAGTCTTCATGACGTCCGGTGAGACGATCAAGCTGCCGTCGCGGATGAAATAGCCATGAAGGTGGCGTACCGCCATGGCTGACTTTGTCGACCCGCGCCCGATCCCTTCGGGTGCGCATCAGGTCCGACCTTCACCCACCCCGGGGTGCATCACGTCGTTCAGCAGGGACTGCATCCTTTGCCAATGGGAGCCCTGCCAGTAAATCCGTTCGCAGACGTCACAGGTGGTGAACTGCTCGTGTTTCAAACGAACGGCAGGCGGCAAGCGATCCAGCACTTCGGCCTTGTCGATGGGTCGCAGCGGACGATTGCATTCAAGGCAAAGTGAAAACGGCTTGATGCTCCGCCGCAGATCCAGACGTTCGACGATCTCGCGGAACTGCAGTTCGGGTTTCAAAGTGTGCACGTAACAGCCGTGCGTAATGCCGCGCAGTTTCAGCAACTCACGATCCCGCGTCAGCAGGATCCTTTCCTCCCGTATCGAAATGTCGGCAAGCTCGGGGTCGTCGTAGTCGTTCCGATAGAGCGTATCGAAGCCCGCCATGCGCAGCAGGTGCGCCAGTCCGCCCAGATGGGCATCGGCGACGAAACGCGTCACGCGCAACGGCGCAGCCCGCACCCGCAGCAAGGGCGTGACATCGAATGCCTCGAAACGCGGATAGACGGCGACACGATCGCCTTCGCACAGCAACCGGTCGAAGCCGACCGATACGCCGTTGACCAGGATCAACTCGACCTCGGTGTGCGGCACGCCGAGCGCCTCGATCATGTGCTTGGTCGTGGCGGCTCGCGCGCAGGTGGCGCTAAATTCCTGCCGGCGCCGCTCCGGCGGCAGGAAATCGTTGAGTTCCTCGTAAAAGCGGAAGACCGCCTTCAGGTCTCCTCCGGCACCATCTTGATCGCGCCGCAAGGGCACTCGGTGGCACAGACGCCGCAGCCTTTGCAGTAGTCGAAGTTGAACTGGAAGCGCTTGCCCGGGCCGAGCTTGATGACTGCATTGTCGGGACAGACGCCGTAGCAGTTGTCGCACTCGAAGCAGTTGCCGCAACTCAGGCAGCGCCGCGCCTCGAACTGGGCGTTGCCTTCGTCGAGGCCCTGCACCACTTCCTCGAAGGTCGACTGGCGGCGGATGATGTCGAGCACGGGGCGCACCTGGTGCGGCGCTTCGGAGTAGTACCAGGTGTTGAGCTTGTCGAAGGTGGCGACTTCGTGCTTTGGCGGCGGCGCGTAGGTTTCGCCGGCGAGCCAGGCGTCGATGTGGCGCGCAGCCTTCTTGCCGTGGCCGACTGCGACAGTAACGGTGCGCTCGGAGGGCACCATGTCGCCGCCGGCGAAGACGCCTTCGTGGCCGGTCATCATGTTCGGGCCGACCTGCACCACGCCATCCTTCACCTCCAGCCCCGGCACGCCTTCGAGCAGGCCGAGGTCGACGTCCTGGCCTAGCGCGAGGACGACCGAATCGGCAGCCAGCTTCTCGAATTCGCCGGTCGGCTGCGGGAAGCCGCTGTCGTCGAGCGCCATCTTCTCGATGGTGATCTCGCCTTCATCGGCCTGCTTGATGGTCGACAGCCACTTGACCATGATGCCTTCCTGCAAGGCTTCTTCGATTTCCGAATCGTGCGCGGGCGCCTTCTCGCGGGTGCGGCGATAGACGATGATCGCCTCTTCCGCACCCATGCGCTTGGCGGTGCGGGCCACGTCCAGCGCAGTGTTGCCGCCGCCGTAGACGACCACGCGGCGACCGAGCATGGGCTTCTCCTCGCCTTCCATCGAACGCAGTACCGAAACCGCGTCGACGATGCGCGTCGCGTCGGCGGCGGGGATGAAAGCACGCTTGCCGATGTGCGCACCGACCGCAAGGAAGGCGGCGTCGAACTTGCCGGCCTTCATGGCGTCGGCGATGTTGGCGATCTTGGTGTTGGGCTTCAGCTTCACGCCGAGGTCGAGGATGCGTTGCACCTCCGCTTCGATGACGTCGCGCGGCAGGCGGTACTTGGGAATGCCGAAACGCATCATCCCGCCGGCGAGCGGACCGGCTTCGTGAATCTCTACCGTGTGGCCAAGCCGCGCCAGATGATAGGCGGCAGACAAACCCGATGGCCCGGCACCGACGACCAGCACGCGCTTGCCGCTCGACTTGGCCGGCTTCTCGAAGGCCCAGCCACGCTTGAGCGCTTCGTCGCCGAGGAAACGCTCGACGGCATTGATGCCGACCGATGAATCGACGAACTGGCGATTGCAGCCACCCTGACAGGGGTGGTAGCAAACGCGACCCATGATTGCAGGCAACGGATTGTTCTCGGTGAGACTGCGCCAGGCCTTTTCGTAGTCGCCGCTTTCGGCGTGGAACAGCCAGGCCTGTATGTTTTCGCCGGCCGGGCAGGCGGCATTGCACGGCGGCAGGCGGTCGACGTAGACCGGCCGGAAGGTACGCCACGAGCCTGTCTTGTTGGCAAGCGAGGAACCGGGATCGAGGGTGATGGCGAAGGGCTTGTCCATGCTCAGTTCCCCTCCAGCAAACCGTACTTGCGGATATTGCGGTCGGCCAGCGCTTGCAGCCGAGCGATCACTTCGACCTGCGGCGTCTTGCCGAACAAGTGCGCATAGCGCTTTTGCGGCCTCAGATATTCCTCGACCGGCAGTTGCCGGCGTATCGCCAGGACTGACTTTACTTCGCCGTGCTCGGCTTCGAAGACGGGGAACACGCCGGTTTCCTTGGCCAGCCGCGCGATCCTGATCGTGTCGTGCGAGGCGGTGCCCCATCCGAGCGGGCACGGCACCAGGATGTGGATGTAGCGCGCACCCTGGAATTCCATGGCACGGCGTACCTTGGCTTCGAGGTCGCGCAGGTCGGCCACCGTCGCGGTGGCGACGTAGGGGATCTCGTGCGCCATGGCGATGGCCGGCAAAAACTTGCCCTGACCGAAGACGTTGCCCGGCTCGGGGCCAACGGCCATGGTCGTCGCTGTTCGTGCGGCCGGTGGCGTTGCCGACGAGCGCTGGATGCCGGTGTTCATGTAGCCACCGTTGTCGTAGCAGATGTAGAGCACGTCGTCGTTGCGCTCGAACATGCCGGAGAGGCAGCCGAAGCCGATGTCGGTGGTGCCGCCGTCGCCGCCCTGCGCGACGACGCGGATGTTGCGCCGCTCGCCCTGTTGCCGCTTCACTTTCAGCGCGGCGGCGATGCCGGTCGCCACGGCAGCAGTGTTGCCGAACACGGAGTGTATCCACGGCATCTGCCACGAGGTTTCCGGGTACGGTGTCGAGAACACCTCCAGACAGCCGGTGGCGTTGGCGCAGATCAGCCGGCCGTTGGTTGCCTCCATCGCGGCATCGATGGCGTAGCGCGCACCCAGCGCCTCGCCGCAACCCTGGCAGGCGCGGTGGCCGGAATTGATCGAGTTGTAGCGCTTCTCCTGCGACTGCACACTGCGCTGCTCGGGCGGCAGCAAACGGTTGCCGACGGTGAAGGTGCCGGTCTGGTAGAACTTGACGGGTTGAAAGCTCATGGTGATCTCCTACGCCAGCTTCGCAGCGACGACGCCGATGTCGCGCAGGATCGCCTCGGCCGCCGGGCCGGAACGGCGCGTGGCGCGCTCGCGTTCGAGTTGCTTGTCGACCACGGCGCGGTTGAGGTCGAGGAAGGTGATCGGATCGATGTCGTCCTTCTCGGCCTTGCGGAACAGCGCGTGAAGCGAACGCATGGTGATCGCCCGGCCGCCGAGGCCGGCAACCACCGTATAGACATCGATGGGCAGCGCCGAGAGCGCCATGCGCACATTGACGGCGAGAATACCGCCGAGGCCGATTGCCATGCTCTTCTCGAGCACGACAACACGTTTGGCGCCCTGCAACGCGGCGCGCACCTGGGTAATCGGGAACGGACGAAACAGCGTTATGCCGAGCACGCCGATCTTGTGACCGGCTTCGCGCATTTCGTCGACCACATCCTTGATGGTGCCGAGCACCGAGCCCATGGCGACGACGATGGTGTCGGCATCGTCCGCCTTGTAGGTATGCACCAGCCCGCCCGAGTCACGACCGAACACGGCCTTGAATTCGGCGGCATAGGCGGGAATCAGCTTCAGCGCCTCCATCTGCTTGGCGTGCGCGAGGTAGCGCACTTCCATGAAGGCTTCCGGCCCGACCATCGCACCGATGGACACCGGGTCGGCCGGATCGAGCACCTGACGCGGCTCGTACTTGGGCAGGTAGGCGTCGACTTGTTCCTGCGTCGGCATGTCCACGCGCTCATAGGCATGGGTGAGGATGAAGCCGTCCATGCAGACCATGATCGGCAGAGACAATTCCTCGGCGAGGCGGAACGCCTGGATGTGCAGGTCGAGCGCCTCCTGGTTGGTCTCGGCGAAAATCTGCAGCCAGCCGGAATCGCGCTGCGAGAGCGCGTCGGAGTGGTCATTCCAGATGTTGATCGGCGCGCCGATGGCGCGGTTGGCAACCGTCATCACGATAGGCAGGCCGAGACCGGAGGCGTTGTACACCGCTTCGGCCATGAACAGCAGACCCTGCGAAGCGGTCGCGGTATAGGTGCGCGCGCCCGTGGCCGAAGAGCCGATGGCGACCGACATCGCGGCGAACTCGGATTCGACGTTGATGAATTCGCAAGGCGACAGGCTGCCGTCCTTCACCATCTCGCCTACCGCTTCGACGATGTGGGTCTGCGGCGAGATCGGATAGGCGCAGACCACTTCCGGCCTGCACAGCGCGACCGCTTCGGCGACCGCGCGCGAACCTTCCATTTGCTTAAGCATGCGCCATCTCCTCCAGTGCCTTGCGCACGGTGTTGTACGCCTCCGTCGCGGCTGCGACGTTGCCCGCCGCGACCTTGCCGGAAAACTTGTCCTCGATCGCCTTTGTCACCGAGTCGAGTTTCAGAATGCCGGAGATCGCGGCGAAACCGGCCAGCAGCGGCACGTTAGGTACCGGGCGGCCAACGCAGCGCAGCGCGATCTCGGTGGCAGGCACGGTGCAAAGACGCTCCGCCGGACGGCCTCGCACCAGATCGGCGAGGCCGAGTTCCGCAAAGGTCTTGCTGGTGTTAATCAGGATGTAGCCGTCGGGCTTCAGCCCGGAAAATACATCGACCTGATGCAGCAGCGTCGGGTCCTGGATGATCAGCGCGTCGGGTTCCATGATCGGCTCGCGCAGGCGGATTTCCTTGTCGGCGATACGGCAGAAGGCCACCACTGGCGCGCCGGTGCGCTCGGAACCGAAGCTGGGAAACGCCTGGGCATGTCGTCCTTCGTCGAAAGCGGCGATGGACAGCATTTCCGCCGCCGTCACCACTCCTTGGCCGCCCCGGCCGTGTATGCGTACCTGGAACATGCTGTGCTCCTTTGTCGATCTGGACGCTACCTTAGCACCCGTCTGTAACGGCGTCATTGCTGCACCGCATTATTGCGCATTACGGATCGATGTTTTACATTACGCAACAGCGCAATTGCCCGACTTATCCAGTAGGGTTAAGCTGCGCACATAACGACCCGTCCGCCTACCCGGCGGACAGGGTTAACGACAAACCTCAACAGAGGAGACGCACCATGTCCGACCCCACCGGACTGTTGGCGCCCGACGCCGACCCGCAGGAGACCCGCGAGTGGCTCGACGCCCTTGAAGCGGTGATCGAGCAGGAGGGTCCGAAACGCGCCCACTACCTGATCGAGAAGTTGATCGCGCTCGGCCAACACGCCGGCATCAACCTACCCTACTCGGCCAACACCGAGTACGTCAATACGATCCCCGCCGACCAGCAACCGCGTGCGCCCGGCGACTACGCCATCGAAAACCGCATCCGCGCCTACGTGCGCTGGAACGCGCTGGCCATGGTGCTGCGCGCCAACAAGGGCGATTCCAACCTCGGCGGCCACATCGCCAGCTTCGCCTCGGCGGCGACGCTCTACGACGTCGGTTTCCAGCATTTCTGGCACGCGCCTTCCGAAAATCACGGCGGCGACCTGATCTTCTTCCAGGGCCACTCGGCGCCGGGCATCTACGCGCGAGCCTATCTGCTTGGCCGCTTCGACGAAGCAAAGCTCGACGGCTTCCGCCAGGAAGTGGACGGCAAGGGCATTCCCTCCTACCCGCACCCCTGGCTGCTGCCCGACTTCTGGCAGTTCCCGACGGTCTCGATGGGCCTCGGCCCCCTGCAGGCGATCTATCAGGCGCGCTTCACGAAATACCTGCATGACCGCAAACTGGCCAACACCGCCGGCCGCAAGGTCTGGGCCTTCATGGGCGACGGTGAGATGGACGAGCCGGAATCGATGGGCGCCATCGGCATGGCCGGCCGCGAGAAACTCGACAACCTTATCTTCGTCGTGAACTGCAACCTGCAACGCCTCGACGGCCCGGTGCGCGGCAACGGCAAGATCATTCAGGAACTCGAAGCCGATTTCCGTGGCGCCGGCTGGAACGTGATCAAGGTCGTCTGGGGTTCCTACTGGGACCCGCTGCTGGCGCAGGACAAACACGGCCTGTTGCGCAAGCGCATGATGGAATGCGTGGACGGCGACTACCAGACCTTCAAGTCGAAAGACGGCGCGTACGTGCGCGAGCACTTCTTCAACACGCCAGAGCTAAAAGCGATGGTCGCCAGTTGGACCGACGACGATGTCTGGCGCCTCAATCGCGGCGGCCACGACCCGCACAAGGTTTACGCCGCTTACAAGGCCGCCATCGAACACACCGGCCAACCAACCGTGATCCTTGCCAAGACCATCAAAGGCTACGGCATGGGCGAATCCGGCGAGGCGCAGAACATCACCCACCAGCAAAAGAAGATGGGCACGGTTTCGCTCAAGGCCTTCCGCGACCGCTTCCATCTGCCGGTCACGGATGACGAACTCGAGCACATGCCCTACCTGAAGTTCGCCGAGGATTCGCCCGAACTCAAGTACATGCGCGAGCATCGCCAAGCGCTTGGCGGCTATCTGCCGCAGCGCCGCCGCAAGGTCGAGCCGCTGCCGGTACCGGCGCTGTCCGCGTTCGATGCGCAGCTCAAGGCCACCGGCGCCGGTCGCGAGATATCGACCACCATGGCCTTCGTGCGCATCCTCAACACGCTCCTGCGCGACAAGGCGCTGGGCAAGCGCATCGTCCCCATCGTGCCCGACGAATCGCGCACCTTCGGCATGGAAGGCATGTTCCGCCAGTACGGCATCTGGAACCAGCAGGGCCAGGCTTACGTGCCGCAGGACGCCGACCAGTTGATGTTCTACAAGGAATCGAAGGACGGCCAGATCCTGCAGGAAGGCATCAACGAGGCCGGCGCCATGGCCGACTGGATGGCGGCCGCCACGTCGTACTCGACGCATGGCGTGCAGATGCTGCCCTTCTATATCTTCTATTCGATGTTCGGCATGCAACGGACGATGGACCTGTGCTGGGCGGCCGGCGATTCGCGGGCACGCGGCTTCCTGGTCGGCGGCACCGCCGGCCGCACCACGCTGAACGGCGAGGGCCTGCAGCACGAGGACGGCCATTCGCACATCCTGTCGGCAACGATCCCGAACTGCCTCTCCTACGACCCGACCTTCGCCTACGAAGTGGCGGTGATCGTGCAGGACGGCCTGCGGCGTATGGTCACCGAGCAGGAGGACGTCTTCTACTACCTGACGGTGATGAACGAGAACTACGAGCATCCCGAAATGCCCGCCGGTGTGGAAAAGGACATCCTCAAGGGCATGTACCTGTTCAAGAAGGGCGCCAACACCAACGGCCCGCGCGTGCAACTGATGGGGTCGGGCGTGATCTTCCGCGAGGCCATCGCCGCCGCCGAAATGTTGCGGAACGACTGGGGCGTCGAGTCGGACCTGTGGTCATGCCCGAGCTTCACGGAACTGGCGCGCGACGGCCACAACTGCACGCGCCACCAGATGCTGCATCCCGAGGAACCGAGGAAGCTCTGCCACTTGGCGAGCAAGCTCGCCGACACGCGCGGCCCGGTGGTTGCCGCCACCGACTACGTGCGCATGTTCGCCGAACAGATACGGCCCTTCGTGACGCTCGACGGCCGGCGCTACACGGTACTCGGCACCGACGGCTTCGGCCGCTCCGACTCGCGCGAGCAATTGCGCAGCTTCTTCGAAGTCGATCGCCGCTGGATCACCGTCGCCGCACTGCGCTCGCTTGCCGACGACGGCCAGATCAAGCACGCGAAGGTCACCGAGGCGTTGAAGAAATACGGCCTCGATCCGAAGAAGCCGAATCCGGTGGGGGTGTGATCATGGATATCAAAGTACCCGACATCGGCGACTTCAAGGACGTGCCGGTCATCGAGATCCACGTCAAGGTGGGCGACACCGTGGCAGCGGAAGCGCCGCTCGTCTCCCTCGAATCCGACAAGGCGACCATGGACGTGCCGAGTTCCGCCGCAGGCATCGTCAAGGAAGTGAAGGTCAAGATCGGCGACAAGGTCTCGGAAGGCAGCGTGGTGGTCGTGCTGGAAGCTGCGGCCCAGGCGGCCGCCGCGCCCGCTGCGAAACCCGCCGCCGCTGCACCGGCCCCGGCACCCGCCGCTGCGCCGGCCGCAACGCCCGCCGTTGCCGCACCCGCCCCCTCAGGCGAGGTGTGCGAAATCCGTCCGACCGAAGCCGAACCGACTACCGCGCCGCCTGCCATCAGCATGCCAACGCCTGCCGAAATGCTGGCCATCGACGGCGGCATCAAGGCCCATGCCAGCCCGTCGGTACGAGCCTTCGCGCGCGAACTGGGCGTCGATGTGTCCAAGGTTCCCGGTACCGGACCGAAGGGCCGCATCACCCAGGCCGACGTGCAGAACTTCGTCAAGGGTGTGATGAGCGGCGCCACCGCCGCAGGTGGCGTACCGCCACGGCTGACTTCTGGTGGCGGGCTGGACCTGCTGCCCTGGCCGCAAGTCGACTTCGCCAAGTTCGGCCCCGTCGAGGTCAAGCCGCTGTCGCGCATCAAGAAGATCTCCGGCCCCAACCTCGCCCGCAACTGGGTGATGATTCCGGCGGTCACGTACCACGAGGACGCCGACATCACTGACCTCGAAGCGCTGCGCATCCAGCTCAACAAGGAAAACGAGAAAGCCGGCATCAAGGTCACCATGCTTGCCTTCATCATCAAGGCCGTGGTCGCCGCGCTGAAGAAGTACCCCGACCTCAACAGCTCCCTTGATGGCGAGAACCAGGTCTTCAAGAACTACTGGCACATCGGTTTCGCCGCCGACACGCCGAACGGCCTGATGGTGCCGGTGCTGAAGAACGCCGACCAGAAGGGTGTCGTCGAGATCGCGCAGGAAACCTCCGATCTCGCCAGGAAGGCACGCGAAGGCAAGCTCGGCCCGGCCGACATGCAGGGTGCCACCTTCACGATCTCGTCCGTCGGCGGCATCGGCGGGACTTCGTTCTCGCCCATCGTCAATGCGCCGGAAGTCGCGATTCTCGGCGTCAGCAAATCGAGCATGAAGCCGGTGTGGGACGGCAAGGCCTTCGTGCCGCGCCTGACGGTGCCGCTGTCGCTCTCCGCCGACCACCGCGTCATCGACGGCGCGCTGGCGACGCGCTTCAATGCGTATCTGGCGCAATTGCTTGGCGACTTCCGGAGAGTGATGCTATGAAAACGAGCGAAAGCGAAGTTTCGGCGCAGGCTAATGCCCGCGAAGCGGGCGTTAAGGCCGACAGGCCGGCCGTAGCCAACACCCTCGACGTCAAAGTCCCCGACATCGGCGACTTCAAGGATGTGCCGGTCATCGAGATCCACGTCAAGCCGGGCGACGTCGTCGAAGCCGAAGCATCGCTGGTCACGCTCGAATCCGACAAGGCGACGCTGGACGTACCCGCGCCCGCCGCGGGCACCATCAAGGAGTTGAAGGTCAAGCTTGGCGACAAAGTTTCGGAAGGCAGCGTGATCCTGGTGCTGGATTCCGCAGCCACCGCTGCCCCTGCCGGCAAGCCCGCCGCCGCACCGGCCCCTGCTCCTTCACCCGCGCCTACCGAAGGTGGCGTACCGCCACCACTGACTTTGCCTGCCGGCAGCTACACCGGCAAGGCCGACATCGAAACCGAGATGCTCGTCCTCGGCGCCGGCCCCGGCGGCTACTCGGCCGCCTTCCGCTCCGCAGACCTCGGCATGAAGACGGTGATGGTCGAGCGCTACGCCACGCTCGGCGGCGTCTGCCTCAACGTCGGCTGCATACCGTCGAAGGCGCTGCTGCACGTCGCCGCGGTAATGGAGGAAGCGGCGCACGCCAGCGACCTTGGCATCACCTTCGCCGCGCCCAAGCTCGACATCGACAAGCTGCGCGCCCACAAGGCCAAGGTGGTAAGCAAGCTGACCACAGGCCTCACCGGCATGGCCAAGGGCCGCAAGGTCGAGACCGTGCGCGGCTACGGCCACTTCCTCGATGCGAACCACCTCGAAGTCGAGGAGACGACCGGCAGCGCACAGGAGAAGACGGGCGCCAAGAAGGTCATCAAGTTCGCCAAGTGCATCATCGCCGCCGGTTCCGCCGCGGTGCATCTGCCCTTCCTGCCGAAGGACGAGCGCATCGTCGATTCGACCGGCGCGCTGGAACTGCGCCAGGTGCCCAAGCGCATGCTGGTGATCGGCGGCGGCATCATCGGCCTGGAAATGGCGACGGTGTATTCGACGCTCGGCGCCAAGGTCGACGTGGTCGAAATGCTCGACGGCCTGATGCAGGGCCCGGACCGCGACCTCGTCAAGGTCTGGGAGAAGCAGAACGCATCGCGCTTCGAGAAGATCATGCTCAAGACCAAGACGGCTAGCGCCGAGGCAAAGAAGGACGGCATCTGGGTCAAGTTCGAGGGCGAGAACGCCCCCGCCGAAGCGCAACGCTACGACCTGGTGCTGCAATCGGCCGGCCGCAGTCCGAACGGCAACAAGATCGGCGCCGACAAGGCGGGTATCGCCGTCACCGAGCGCGGCTTCATCCCGGTCGACTCGCAGATGCGAACCGGCGTGCCGCACATTTACGCCATCGGCGACGTCGTCGGCCAGCCCATGCTGGCGCACAAGGCGGTGCATGAGGCGCACGTCGCGGCGGAAGCGGCGGCGGGACAGAAGTCGCACTTCGACGCCACCGTGATTCCCGGCGTCGCCTACACGCACCCCGAAGTCGCCTGGGTGGGCCTCGGCGAGGACGAGGCGAAGAAGGCCGGCCGCAAGGTCGAGGTCGCCAAGTTTCCGTGGGCCGCGTCGGGCCGGGCCATCGCCAACGGCGCGGAGTACGGTTTCACCAAGCTGGTGTTCGATGCCGAGACGCATCGCGTCGTCGGCGGCAGCATCGTCGGCCCGTCGGCCGGCGACATGATCGGCGAAATCGCGCTGGCCATCGAGATGGGCGCCGACGCAGTGGACATCGGCAAGACCATCCACCCGCACCCGACGCTGGGCGAAACCGTCGGCCTCACGGCCGAAGTCGCACACGGCAGTTGCACCGACCTGCCGGCTCCCCGCAAGCGCTCTTCCTGAGTCCCACCCGGGAGCGGCAGCCCGCTCGCCGCAACCCGTGCAAACACCCGTACCGCGGTTACGCCTGTCCATTTCGCACGCGATCGACTATGCTATTAGTGATAGGCGCAGAACTTGGTTTTGGTGTTTCGGGGATCAAGTTCGCGGCGACAATGACGTTACTCTCATATTGCACATCGGCGGGTGCGGTTGCCCGCCACCATCCATGACCGTATTGTCCACGACATCATGAACCGTGCCGCGGAACGCATCCTGGCCACGCTGCGACGCGCGCCAGGACTGACGAAGGAAGAAATCGCCGAGCGCGCCTATGTGAGCGTCAGCACGCTCTCGGGCGGCGGCTACCTCAAGACCCTGCGACGCGAGGGTGTGATCTTCATTTCCGGCTGGCAGCGCAATGGCAGCGGCGGATTCACCACACCGCTCTACAGCCTCGGTTCCGGCCCGGACTACCCGAAACCAGGTGTGGGCGAAGCGAACCGCGAAGCGCCGGGCATGGCGCGCCTGCTGGAGGTCATCGAAAAGTACGGTCCGATCGACTACCGCCAGGCGGCCAGGCTGTCCGGGCTGTCGCTCAACACCGTGAAGAACTCGGATTATCTGGATGCCCTGTTGATTCAGGGCAAGATCCACATCAGCGGCTGGCGGCGCGCGCGCAACGGGCCAATGCGACCCGTCTACAAGCTCGGCGCCAAGGAAGACGAGCCGCGGCTGACGCCGCTCACGGCTGCGGAAAAGTCACGCGCCTTCCGCTGGCGACGCTCTGTGGCAGCGAATGCCTCCAGTTTCGCCGCCCTGTTCAGGCGCGGAACCAGTTCGTCGCGCTGAACTGCGCCGGCCGCAACCAGCGGCTACAATTCCGTCTCCAAGCCTTGCAACCCGATTCAGGAGACCGCATGACCCAGGACGAACTGAAGCAGGCCGTGGCCAGGGCCGCTGCCGACCATGTCGCGTCCAGCACGCCGGCCGGCAGCATCATCGGCGTCGGAACCGGCTCGACCGCCAACTTTTTCATCGACGAACTGGCGAAGATCAAGAATCGCATCGCCGCAACGGTCGCCAGTTCCGAAGCAACGCGCAAGCGGCTCGAAGGGCACGGCATCAAGGTGCTCGATCTCAATGAAGTCAGCCGCATGCCGGTCTATGTAGACGGCGCCGACGAGATCACCGCCCGGCTGGAGATGGTCAAAGGCGGCGGTGGCGCGTTGACGCGGGAGAAGATCGTCGCCGCTGTGGCCGACAAGTTCATCTGCGTCTGCGACCAGAGCAAGCTGGTCGACACCCTCGGCAAGTTTCCGCTGCCGATAGAAGTAATTCCGATGGCGAGCGCCTACGTCGCCCGCGAACTGGAGAAACTGGGCGGCCAGCCCAAGCTACGTGACGGCTTCGTTACCGACAACGGCAACCTGATTATCGATGTCCAAGGACTCGCCATCGCCAAGCCGGCTGAATTCGAAACGACGCTGAACCAGATCGTCGGCGTTGTCACCAACGGACTGTTTGCCCGCCGTGGCGCTGACCTGTTGCTGCTTGCCACCCCGGACGGCGTGCGCACACTGACGAACTGAACTGCAACATTTCCGTCATACTTCCGCCGTAGACTGGTCAGTCATTCCGTCGGAGAAGCAGGAAACCATGAACGAACACATCGCCAAGCAGTTCGACGTCGACCTCGGCAACATCCGCACGCGGGTGCTGCAATTGGGCGGACTGGTCGAAAAACAGATCGTTCAGGCCATGGCGGCGCTGGAGTCCGGCGATCTCGAAATGGCCGATCATGTCATCGAGCAGGATCATCTGGTCAACCGCCACGAGGTCGAGCTTGACGAGGCCTGTACCAACATCATCGCCCGCCGCCAGCCAACCGCATCCGACCTGCGTACCATCATGATGGTCGTCAAGACCATCACCGACCTGGAACGGATCGGCGACGAGGCGAAGAAGATCGCCAAGAAGGCCCGGGCGCTGCATTCGGCAGACACCGCATTCAAGCCGAGAGTCCCCCTGCAGCACGCCGCGGCCCTCGCCGTCGATATGCTGCGCAAGGCGCTCGACGCCTTCGCCCGCACAGACGCCGCCGCCGCTGGGCAGATCGCCCGCCAGGACAAGGAAGTCGACGCCGAATTCAAGGCCATCATGCGCCAGTTGATCACGTTCATGATGGAAGATCCGCGCACCATCTCGCCGGCGCTCGACGTGCTGTTCATCGCCAAGTCGATCGAACGCATCGGCGACCACGCCAAGAACCTGTCCGAATACGTCGTCTACATGGCCAAGGGCCGCGATGTGCGCCACATCGGCCTCGAGGGGATCGAACAGGAAGTCGGCAGCGGCTAGGTCGGCCGCCGCCCGTTGCTCTTACGGCGACTCAGTGGCCAGTGAGGCTCCCACTGTCACCCCGCCCTTCGATGACATCGACGATGCGCTGACTGAACCACGGCGCGATCATGTTCGCCAGAGTCGAATTCGGGTGGGAATCGCCTGCGGAATACTTGGTCAGCAAATAGCGTCCGCCATTCAAGCCTTCCGTTTCCAGTTGGCGGAAGTCCCAGACAAAGATATTGTCACCATCCTCGTCCCAGGTATTCTTCACCCAGTTGGCGAACTCCTGCGCACGATCCCCCTTTACCGCCGTGGTTTCCGATTCCAGTAGCGCGGTGGCGGTCCACACGATGAAGCGCGTGTTCGGGAACTCGTGCATCTTGGTCTTCAGCGCCGCATACTGCGCTTTGTAGTTTTCCAGCGTCTGATGGCCTGAAGTCACGTCGGGATGTCCAGTGTCCGCTTCGATGTCACTGACGGGAAAGCAGTGCTTCCAGACGATCACGTCGTAGTCGGCGGTCAGCGTTTCCAATGACGGCTCTTGAGAGCCACCACCACCATTTATCCAGATGTTCCAGTAGTCGTACGGATAGTTGTCCCATGGATAGGTGTTCCCTGACGGAAAATACATATCCGAAATCTGATAGTTGGTCGAGTTTGTGGTGTTGTAGTTTGAAAACCAGTTCTCCACACCACCTCCCCAAATCACGCCGCCCGTGCTGTGATGAAGGAAGATGATCTTCGCGGCCGAACCGAGGCTTCCACCCGAACTTGAGGTCGTACCGCTGCTGGACGTCGAACCCGACGAGGTGCTGCTGGTGGTTCCGCTGCTGCTGGAAGTCGAACTGGACGACGTGTTGCCGTCGGTCGGAGTCGTCCCACCACCGCCTCCGCAAGCGAGAAGCAGAACAGGCATTGCGGAAATCAACCCAACCGTTCTCAAAAACGACGCTCTCATCGAAAATCTCCTTTGAATCCTTCCTGTGGCCGCCCGAAGGTTGATGAAATACGAACCTGAATCGTCAAGCGGCCTAACAGGCATCAAGATTGTCGAATTGTACGGCTCAAGATTTCAAGCGCATGTCCTGTCGTCCTGCAACGACGAGCAGACAACAAACGCTGACTGACGATGACCGGAAGTTACCGTCAGTCTTTTGGCGGAACGTAGCCGGTCACTTCGGCCGCACCATCGCCGAAGAAGTGCTTTTCGACCTGCTCCGCCAGGTAGGCGCGGGCGCGCGGATCGGCAAGGTTCAGCCGGTTTTCGTTGATCAGCATGGTCTGGTGCCGGATCCACTGCTGCCATGCTTCCTTCGATACGCTTTCGAACAGGCGCTTGCCGAGTTCGCCGGGCATCGGCGCGAAGTCCATGCCTTCCGCTTCGCGGCCGAGCTTGACGCAATTCACCATACGGCTCATAGGTGCTTCTCCCAGTTGCAATGGGGCGATTGTAGCGCGACAGGCGACGCAAGTCGGCGTACCGCCACGGCTGACTTTCAGATTGTCTTTACCAGCACCTTCGAGCGGCGTTGCAGGTTGTACAGACCGCGCTTGCCCGTCGGCAGGCTATCTACCGTGGTCTCGGCGAAACCGCGCTCGACGAACCAGTGCGCCGTGCGTGTGGTCAGCACGAAGAGCTTCTTCAGCTTCATCTTCGCTGCCCGCTTTTCGATGTGCATGCGTAATTGGTCGCCGTGTCCGCCACGGCGATATTCTGGCATCACGGCAAGGCATGCCAGTTCGGCGGCTTTTGCCTCACCCTTGCGGGCCGGCAACGGATAGAGCGCCGCGCAACCGACGATGATGCCGTCGAGATCGAGGACAGAGAAACGCTCGATCTCCATCTCCAGCAGTTCGCGGCCGCGCCGCACCAGCGTACCGTCCTCTTCCAGCGGCGCGATCAGCGCCAGAATGCCACCGACGTCCTCGTGCGTCGCCTCGCGCAGAGTCGCCAGCGGCGCGCTGGTCAGGACAGTGCCGATGCCTTCGCGGGTGAAGAACTCCATCAGCATCGCGCCGTCGGCGCGGTAATCGAGAAAATGCGCCCGGCCGACACCTGCCCGGCAGGCGCGCACCGCGCCCGGCAACGCACGGGATACGTCGTCGGCCTGCGCCACCTTCTTCGCCAGCAGCACCTGCGCCTCGTCGGCCGTCAATGCGCCGATGAGGCCGCCCTTCCTGTCGACCAAACCTGGCGACGCGCACAGGTAGATCAGCTTGTCCGCCTTCACTGCCGTCGCCACGGCCTCGGCCACTTCTTCCCAGGCGAGGTTGAATATCTCGCCGGTCGGCGAGGCGCCGATCGGCGTGATCAGCACCACATTCTCCTGCGCCAGATCGCCATGAATCTCTTCCGCCACGACCTTGCGCACCGCGCCGGTGAACTGGAAGTCAACGCCATCGACCACGCCGACCGGCTTGGCGGTGACGAAGTTGCCGCCAGTGACGCGCAGAAAACCGCCGGCCAGCGGCGTGTTCGGCAAACCCTGGGACAGCATTGCCTCGATGTTGATTCGGGTCACGCCCATGGCGCGCTTGACGCATTCCAGGCCGTCGACATCGGTGACGCGCAGGCCATTATGAAAACGCGGCGTCAGGCCGCGCGAGATCATCTCGGCATCGATCTGCGGCCGCGCACCATGCACCAGCACCAGCCGGATGCCCATGGCATCGAGCAGCGCCACATCATGGATCAGCGCCTGCGCCGCCCCGCTCTCCAGCACTTCGCCGCCGAAGGCGATGACGAAGGTCTTGCCGCGAAAGGCGTGGATGTAGGGCGCGGCCTGCCGCACCCAGGCGACGAGGCGTGTATCGGTAGCGGGGGTGGCCGGGGGAACGGGGGCTGGCTGCGGCTCGGACATGATCAGGGTACGAAGAAAATCGAACCTCGCAATCATAGCGGTTTTGTCGAACTCCCGGCCGCGGCCGCCAAAAGTGCAGCCCGTTGGGCGTCCAAAAAGTCGGGCTACGCAATTTGGTACTGCCCGCTACCGTCCGCACGTTGTCAGCCGTGGCGGGACACCGAGCAGTGCCAAAAACTACTTCTTCTTCTGCAGTGTCTCTTCCAGCCGTTCGCAAACGGTCTTCAGCACTTTGACGCGAGCGTAGTTCTTGTCGTTGGCTTCGACCAGCGTCCAAGGTGCATTGCCGGTACTGGTGCGGTCAACCATGTCGCAGACCGCCGCGTGGTAGGCATCCCACTTCTTGCGGTTGCGCCAGTCCTCCTCGGTGATCTTGAAGCGCTTGAACTCGATCTTCTCGCGCTCCTTGAAACGCCTGAGTTGTTCTTCGCGGCCGATCTGCAGCCAGAACTTGATGACGATGGCGCCGGCTTTGGCGAGTTCGTGCTCGAAGTCGTTGATCTCGGTGTAGGCGCGCAGCCAGTCCGCCTCGGCGCAAAATCCCTCCACCCGCTCGACCAGCACGCGTCCGTACCAGGAACGGTCGAAAATCGCGACGCGACCGGTGCGCGGAATGTGTCGCCAGAAACGCCACAGGTAGGGCTGGGCGCGCTCTTCCTCTGTCGGCGCGGCGATGGGGATGATCTGGTACTGGCGGGCATCCATGGCGGCGGCCATGCGGCGAACGCTGCCGCCCTTGCCTGCGGCGTCGGAACCCTCGAAGACGCAGATCAGAGAGCGCTGCTGGAACCCCGGATGGCGCACCAGTTCGGACAGCTTGCCCTGATAGCGGGCCAGTTCGGATTCGTATACCTTCTTCGCCAGCTTGTGCGTGAGGTCGAGTTCTGTCAGCACATCGCGGCCATCGATCTTCGGCGGTACCGGCGGCGCCACCGGCGTCACTTCCTTGGTCTTGTCGGCCAGCTTCTGCTTCATCGAATCGAGGATGATCTGGCCAACCGACAGCGAGCGGTAGCGGTCATCGGCGCCCTCGACGATGATCCATGGCGCCCAGGGCGTGTTGGTCATGCGCAGCACGTGGCCGGCCACGTCCTGAAGTTTGTCGTAGGTCTTGAGCCGATCCCAGTTCCACTTGGTGACGCGCCAGGCAGTCTTCGGGTTGTTCTCCAGCTCCTTGAGTCGCTTCTTCTGCCCGTCCTTGGTCAGGTGGAACCAGAACTTCAATACCAGCGCGCCTTCATTGACCAGCATCGCCTCGAAGCGGTTGATCTGATCGATGCGCTGATCAAGCGCGAACTTGCTGATCTTGTCCTCAATGGAGTCGTGGATCGGATCGGAATACCATGAGCCGGCGAAGATGCCGATGCGGCCCTTGGGCGGCAGCGCACGCCAGTAGCGCCACATGGCCGGACGCTGCCGCTCCTCGTCGGTCGGTGTAGAAAACGCCAAGGTCGAAATGAAGCGCGGATCCATCCACTCGTACAGCACGTTGATGGTCTCCCCCTTGCCGGCCCCGTCCTGGCCGCTGATCAGCACCACGACGGGGATCTTGCCCTGCTCCTTGAGGTCGTACTGCGTGTCGAGCAACTTCGCGCGCAGTTCCGGCACCGCCTTGCGCCAGGTTTCCTTGTCGATCTTGTGGCCCAGTTCCGCCGATTCGAACATGATCAGAAGTCTCCCTAGAAATCACCCCACAAAGCCATCATCGCCGCGATCGCCGCGATGCCGGCGGTTTCCGTCCGCAACACACGCGGCCCAAGGCTGACCGCCTGAAACCCGACCGAAGCCGCCGCCGCCAACTCCCCGTCTTCAAACCCGCCTTCGGGGCCAATCAACAAGGTTACCGGTCCGGTCGGCTTTGGCAATTCCGCCAGCCGCTGCCCCGCCTCCGGTTCCAGAATCAGGCGCAGGCCATTGTCACCCGCGCTCCCGCCCAGGAATTGAGGCAGATCAAGCAGCGGCGCGACCTCGGGAACGCGATTCCGCCGGCATTGCTCGCACGCGGCAACCGCCACCGCCTGCCAGTGCGCGACGCGCCTCTCCATCCGTTCACCCGACAGACGAATCACCGAACGACGACAGGCGACGGGACGAATCGCCGCGACGCCAAGTTCGACCGCCTTTTGCATGATCCAGTCCATCTTGTCGGCGGCGGGCAGACCTTGTGCCAGCGTGATGGAGAGCGGCGGTTCACGGTCATTGTCGTCGAAGGATTCGAGCGCGACCGTCACCGTCTTCCCGGCACGACGCAGGCGGCCCGTCCATTCGCCGCCACGCCCGTCGAACAGCGCCACCGCGTCACCATCGTCCATGCGCAGTACCTTGATGGCGTGATGGGCCGCCTCGGGCGGCAGGTCGACATGGGCGCCGGGCGCAAGAGGAAAGGGGCAATGGAAGCGCGGTATCATCGAGCGATTATTCCACAAGACCACTAGGAGACATCATGGCCAGCACCCAACCACCTGTCTGCGATTTCGGCTGGAACGCCATCGACTTCGACCTGCCTGGCGTGGACGGCAAGCGCCATAGCCTCGCCTCGGCGCGCGGTCCGAAAGGACTGCTCGTCATGTTCATCTGCAACCACTGCCCCTACGTCAAGGCCGTGCTCGACCGCATCGTGCGGGACGCCGCCGAATTGAAGACGCTCGGCATCGGCAACATCGCCATCATGAGCAACGACCCGACCGATTACCCCGAGGACTCCTGGGACAACATGGTGCAAGTGGCGAAACGCATGAACTTCCCCTTCCCGTATGTGCTCGACGAGACACAGGAAATCGCCAAAGCCTACGGCGCGGTGTGCACGCCCGACTTCTTTGGTTTCAACGCCGACCTCGAACTACAGTACCGCGGCCGGCTCGACGAATCGCGCAAGGAAACCGCGCCGGCCGGCGTGCGCCGCGATCTCTTCGAAGCGATGAAGCAGGTGGCGCTCACCGGCAACGGGCCACGCGAACAGATTCCGTCGATCGGCTGCTCGATCAAGTGGAAGGACGGCTAGCCTTCGCCGTCGCCACGAAAAGTCAGCCGTGGCGACACGCCGACCATCGATGCGCTGACCGGAAAACCGCCCCGCCGTACCGGCCCTAATTCGTCTTCGGCGCGCGGTAGCGGAGATGCCGCAGCAACGGCACCCGATGGACGAAGCGGAACAGGCTGTGCTCATTCATCCATAGCGCGTAGGCAACGTAGTCGGGGTCGCGCGACAGGTGCCATTCTTCGGTCTTGGCGCGCAGCAGGTAGATGAGGTTGAGCGCCAGCAGCAGCAGGCAGTGACGCAGCGCCTCGAGGGCGGAACCATTGGCGATGAACGGTACCGACAGCATCCACCACGACAGGTTCTTCGCAAAGTAGGCGGGATGCTTGGTCCATCGATAGGGACCGTTGGTGATGATGCCGCGATGAGTAAGATTGGAAAAACGCGCGCCGAAAATCACCGTCGCCCAGACGTAAACGACGACCAGAAGCAGGATGACACTGCCCCAGATTCCGTAGACGACGGGCGTATCCCACAACCACGCACCCCAGGCGCGGCCCGTTTCGTATGCAAGGTACTTGTGGCCGATCAGCGACCAGAACGGTTCGTAGCAGACGAGCGCCGCCACCCAGCCGAGCATGGTCGGCTCGGCCGAACGCAGGTGCGTATCGACCACGCGCAACGACAACAGGTAGCCCATCGAAACGAGGCCGACGTCGATGAAGTAGAACTGGTCGTGAAGGAAGTCGAACCAGTTCTTGAAGTTCGTCAGGCGCGCGAAGTCGTAGGCCAGGAAGCGGCTGAGATCGTTGCACATGTAGGTGAACATCAGCGGCAGAAAGAAGCCCTTGATCAGCCAGCCGAGCAGGTGCTGCCGGATCAAGCCCTGATCCAGACCAGCCCACTGGA
The DNA here is from genome assembly GCA_018819515.1 of Gammaproteobacteria bacterium. GTDB lineage: Bacteria > Pseudomonadota > Gammaproteobacteria > Burkholderiales > Rhodocyclaceae > Fen-999. The sequence continues at coordinate 143,099 of JAHJPX010000006.1, read as the reverse complement.
AGGTGACGAGCTTGCCCATCTGCCAATAGCCGTCATGCGGATTGCGCATGCGCCGGTCGACCAGGTAAAGGTAAGGCAGCGCCAATACCGCCCACGGTATCGAGATATTGCGCAGCATGAGGTAGTAGTTGTTGTAGAACGAACCGTGGTATTCGGGAAACAGCCAGTACAGAAACGCGATGAAGCCGATGCTGCCCAACAGACCGGCCAATTTGTACAGCGTGCGTTCCCACGACGGGTCGTCGTAAGTGAAGTCGATTCCGGTGGAAGTTCGCCGATGTACTTTCTGGCCGAGGATGTCGACGAGAAATATCGCGCCCGCAGTCAGGCCTATGACGAACAGCGAGGAGTAAACAATCCGCTCGCCGAAGAGTTGTGAAACGCGCAGGATGGCAACGGCAGCGATAAAGGCCGTCAAGCCTGCCAGGGCAGTCGCGGCATGCGTTGCCGAAACCGGGCGAACCGCAGTCATGGTTTCGTCACGTCGCCCCGCTCGCTGTCTCGATCGGCACGATGGGCGCCTGTTTGACGATCAGGCGCGGACCTTCGGCGCGAACGAAATCCAGGAAAGCGTTCGTCATCGGCAACAACTGCTTGTCGGCCCGGTGCACCACGAACCACTGCCGCATGACGGGCGTGCCCGTCACCGGCAGGCGCACCAGTCGCCCGGCCGCCAGTTCGAGGCCGATGGTGTGATCGGAGATGAAGGACAGCCCCATCCCCGCCATCACCGCCTGCTTGATGGTCTCGTTGCTGTCCATTTCCGTGGTATTGACGAGCGAAACGCCGTGGCCGGCGAAGAAGCGTTCCATGGCGCCGCGGGTCCCCGAGCCCGGCTCGCGGATCAGGAATGGCTCGCTGGCAAGTTCAGCCGGCGCAATACGTTTGCGCCCGGCGAGATGATAGTCGGCCGCGGCCACGATCACGTGAGGGTGATCGGCGAAGACCGAGGAAACCGTGTCGACTTCCTTCGGCGGCGTACCCATGATGGCAAGGTCGATCTGGTTGTCGGCAAGCCGGTTGACCAGCGTCTCGCGGTTATAGACACCCAGCCGCAGATCGGCATGGGGATGCTGGTCGCGAAACGCGACCAGCAGGCGCGGCGCGAAATATTTGGCGGTCGACACCACGCCGAGCATCAGCCTGCCACCCTTCGCGCCGCGAATCGCCGCCAGCGCATCGCCTGCTTCGCGCAACTGTTGCCCCACGCGACGGGCATGGCGCAGCAACTCCTCGCCCGCGGCGGTCAAGAAGATTTTCTTGCCCATCTGCTCGAACAGCGGCACACCGGCCTGCTCGGCCAAGGCCTGAACCTGCATCGACACCGCCGGCTGGGTGAGGTGCAACTCCTCCGCTGCGCGTGAAAATGACAGATGGTTGGCGACCGCCTCGAAAACCTTGAGTTGGCGCAGGGTGACGTTTTTCATGACCTGTCCACCTTATTAAATGGATAAGAAATTGTGACTGGTACTTATGGATTGTCAAGACTAGTCTGCGCGGCATGTTGCTGAAAGCCCTGATCTTCGACGTCGACGGCACGCTCGCCGATACCGAACGCGATGGCCATCGCCCCGCCTTCAATGCCGCCTTCGACGAGGCCGCGCTGGGCTGGCACTGGGACGTGAACCTCTACGGCAAACTACTGGCGGTCACCGGCGGCAAGGAGCGGATACGCGTTTACGCACAACAGCACGATCCCGACTTTCTCGCCCAGCCTGACGCCAACGAGATCATCCGGTCGCTGCACGCGGCCAAGACCCGCTACTACCTGGCGATGCTGGAAGCCGGGCAGATACCGCTGCGGCCAGGCGTCGCAGAACTGATTGCCGAGGCGCGCGAAGCGAATCTGCGGCTGGCCATCGCGACCACCACCACACCGGAAAACGTCACCACGCTGCTGCGCGCCAGCCTCGCGCCGGACTCGGTGGAATGGTTCGAGGTGATTGGCGCCGGCGACATCGTGCCGAAGAAGAAACCGGCACCGGACATCTACCTTTGGGTACTGGAACGCCTGGGCCTGTCGCCGGAAGCCTGCCTCGCCATCGAGGACTCGACCAACGGACTAAAGTCAGCCATGGCGGCACGCCTCCCCACGCTGGTGACGACCAGCATCTACACCGCAAACGACGATTTCACCGGTGCGCTGGCCGTATTGCCCGATCTGGCCACGACCCGCTTGACCGACATTTCGCTTATGCATGAGATCAATAATTCTTAATGTTATTTATGATTTTACGCGACTAAGATGGCACCACTTCGCATCGCACTGACATAACCCGGACATCACGCAAAGGAGCAAACAATGGATCAATCAGCCCGCTACGCCGACCTGAGCCTCAAAGAAGAAGACCTGATCAAGAGCGGCAAGTACATCCTGTGCGCCTACAAGATGAAGCCGAAGGCCGGCACCGGCTATCTGGAAGCCGCCGCGCACTTCGCCGCCGAGTCTTCGACCGGCACCAACGTCGAAGTTTCGACCACCGACGACTTCACCAAGGGCGTCGATGCGCTGGTCTATCACATCGACGAAGCCACCGAGGATATGCGCATCGCCTATCCGATGGAACTGTTCGACCGCAACATTACCGACGGTCGCATGATGCTGGTCTCCTTCCTGACCCTGACCATCGGCAACAACCAGGGCATGGGCGACATCGAGCACGCCAAGATGATCGACTTCCACGTGCCGCCGGAAGCCATCCGCCAGTTCGACTGCCCGGCCTACAACATCGAGGATCTGTGGCGCATTCTCGGCCGCCCAGTCAAGGACGGCGGCTACATCGCCGGCACCATCATCAAACCCAAGCTCGGCCTGCGTCCCGAGCCGTTTGCCAAGGCGGCCTACCAGTTCTGGCTCGGCGGCGACTTCATCAAGAACGATGAACCGCAGGGCAACCAGGTGTTCTCCCCGCTGAAGAAGACAATTCCACTCGTCTATGACGCCATGAAGCGCGCCATGGACGAAACTGGCCAGGCCAAACTGTTCTCGATGAACATCACCGCCGACGACCACTACGAAATGTGCGCCCGCGCCGACTTCGCGCTTGAGACCTTCGGGCCGGACGCCAACAAGCTTGCCTTCCTGGTCGACGGCTACGTTGGCGGCCCCGGCATGGTCACCACCGCCCGTCGCCAATACGCCAACCAGTTCCTGCACTACCACCGCGCCGGCCACGGCGCCGTCACCTCGCCGTCCGCCAAGCGCGGCTACACCGCCTTCGTTCTGGCCAAGATGTCGCGTCTGCAAGGCGCTTCTGGCATCCACGTGGGCACCATGGGCTATGGCAAGATGGAAGGCGAAGGCGACGACAAGATCATCGCCTACATGATCGAGCGCGACGAGTGTCAAGGCCCGGTCTACTTCCAGAAGTGGGACGGCATCAGGGCCACCACGCCGATCATCTCCGGCGGCATGAACGCGCTGCGCCTGCCCGGCTTCTTCGAGAACCTCGGCCACGGCAACGTCATCAACACCGCCGGCGGTGGCGCCTACGGCCACATCGACAGCCCGGCCGCCGGTGCAATCTCGCTGCGCCAGGCCTACGACTGCTGGAAGGCCGGCGCCGACCCCATCCAGTGGGCCAAGGAGCACAAGGAATTCGCCCGCGCCTTCGAGTCCTTCCCCAAGGATTCCGACAAGCTGTTCCCCGGCTGGCGCGAGAAGATCGGCGCGCACAAGTAATCTGTGCTCTCATAAAAGCCCCGCCACGGCGGGGCTTTTTAAGCGCTCTTTTCCTGACTCTTTTGATCGGATAACGCGATGTCGAACAAAGAGCAGTACCTCGTCAAGAACGAACCCTTCTACCAGGTGCAGAGCAACGAAGTCGCGCTCTACGAGGCGGCTTACGGCGCCCGCCTGCCGGTGATGATCAAGGGCCCGACCGGCTGCGGCAAGTCGCGTTTCGTCGAGTACATGGCCTGGAAGCTGGGCAAGCCGTTGATCACCGTCGCTTGCAACGAAGACATGACGGCGAGCGACCTGGTCGGCCGCTATCTGCTCGACGCCAACGGCACCCGTTGGCTCGATGGGCCGCTGACCACCGCCGCACGCATCGGCGCGATCTGCTATCTCGACGAGATCGTCGAGGCACGCCAGGACACCACCGTCGTCATCCATCCGCTCACCGACCACCGCCGCACGCTGCCGATCGACAAGAAGGGCGAGCTGATCGAGGCGCATGCCGACTTCCAGCTGGTGATCTCCTACAACCCCGGCTATCAGTCGCTGATGAAGGACTTGAAGCAGTCGACCAAGCAGCGCTTCACCGGCTTCGACTTCGACTATCCGGAGGCGGAACTGGAAGCTGACATCGTCGCCAAGGAAACCGGCATCGGCCGCGAACAGGCAACGAAGCTGATCCAGATCGCCCACACCGCCCGCAACCTCAAGGGCCACGGCCTCGACGAAGGCATCTCGACGCGCTTGCTGGTCTACGCGGCAACGCTGATCCAGCGCGGCGTGGCGCCCATCGACGCCTGCCGCATGGCACTGGTGCGCCCGATCACCGACGACGCCGACATCCGCGCCACGCTCGACCACGCCATCGACGCCGTCTTCGCATAAAAGTCAGCCGTGGTGGTACGCCAATGAGCACGGCCCCCGACGCCCGCAAGCGGGTGATGATGCACCCGCAGGTGCAAACCTACTGGTACGAACTCGACTGCGGCTTCCAGCAGGTGGCCGAGGTGTTCGAGGAATGCGTGTACGAAGCGCTGACGGTCTTTTCGCGGCCGCAGATCAAGGCCTACCTCGAAGCAGCGCGCGTGCTCGGCAAGCTGGGTCGCGGCCCGGAACCGATGCTGGCTTTCCTCGAAGCCTGGCCGAACGTCGCCACAACCATCAACGACGACGCGCTACCACCGGTCATGGATTTCGTCAGGGCGATGCAGAAGTCGCCCAACGGCCCGGCCATCGCGCCCTTCATGCAAACGCTGGCCGCCGTCGCGCGCCGCCTGCCGTCGCTGCCGCAATTGCAGGGTTATATCGACGTCGCCCGCGACCTGATGGCGCGCACCACCGGCTCCATCCACGGTTTCCACCAGACCATCCCCAGCCCCGGCCTGCCGGAGTTCTTCGCCCAGGCGCCGCGCCTGCTGGAACGGGTCTCGCTGCAAGGGCTGCGGAACTGGGCCGACTACGGCATCAAGAACCACGGCAACCATCCCGAACGACAGGCCGAATATTTCAAACTCGCTTCGCCCGACAGCCGCGCCGTGCTGCAACGCGAACGTCACGGCACGCTGTTCCACGACGTCGAACGCAAACTCGACCTCTATCTGCGCGCTTTGTGGGGCGAGCACGAAATGCTCGTGCCCTACTCGACGGCCTTCGATGAGATTCGCCAGCCCGTGCCCTACTACGACAAGCTCGGCATGCGCGTGCCCGATGTGTATGACGATGTGAATGGGATTGCCGGCATCGACCGCTACCGCGCCGTACTCGCCCACATGGTCGGCCACCGCCGCTGGTCAACGCCGCAAGTCGCCGACAACTGGAGCCCCTTTCAGCGCATGGCGGTCGAGTTCTTCGAGGATGCGCGCATCGACACCCTGCTGATGCGCGAGTACCCCGGCCTCCGGCGCATCTTCCTCGCCCTGCACCCGAAGCCGGCCGAGGATGCCTGCGATACCGAGACCACCTCCTGTCTGCGCCATCGACTGGCTATGCTTTCGCGCGCCTTCCTCGACTCGCGACACGGCTATCGCGATGCCGTACTGAACGAATTTGTAGACGGCTTTCATGCTCGCATCGACGAAGGCACGACAGCCATGGCAGAACTTGCGCTCGCCTACGTCGCCCGCACGCGCCGCCAGAGCGACCAGTTTGCCAAAGTCCACTTCGACGACACCGTCATCAGTTACCGCGACGATAATCGCCAGCTCTGGAAATTCATCGAGGAAGGCGACGAAGAGGAAGCCTTCGACGAGCCGCGCCAGTTGAAGAGTGACGAGCAGCAAGGCCTGCCGCCGCGCCACTACCCGGAGTGGGATTACCAGAGTCAGAGCTATCGACCCGACTGGGTCAGCCTCTACGAAGCCCTGCATCCCGCCGGCAATGCGGCAAAAATCGACCGCCTGCTGGCCAGGCACGACGCACTGGCCAAGCGACTCAAGCGCCTGCTCGACCTCCTGAAACCACAGGACAAGCAACGTATCCGTTACCAGGAAGACGGCGCCGAACTCGACCTCGACATCGCGCTGCGCTCGCTCATCGATTTCCGCAGCGGCACCACGCCCGACCCGCGCATCAACATGAGCCACAAGACCTCTGGCCGCGACATCGCCGTGCTGCTGCTGCTTGACCTTTCGGAATCGCTCAACGAAAAGATGCCCTCGGGTGAACAGACCATCCTCGAACTGTCGCAGGAAGCCGTGTCACTGCTAGCCTGGGCCGTCGACCGCCTGGGCGATCCGTTCGCCATCGCCGGCTTCCATTCCGACACCCGCCATCAGGTGCGCTACCAGCACATCAAGGGCTTTTCCGAGGGCTGGAACGACGACGTCAAGGCGCGGCTGGCCGCGATGGAGGCCGGCTGGTCGACGCGCATGGGCGCCGCCCTGCGCCATGCCGGCCACTACCTCGGCGCCCGCGCCGCCGACAAGAAGCTGCTGCTGATCCTCACCGACGGCCGGCCGTCCGACGTCGATACTCCAGATGAGCGAGCCTTGAGCGAGGATGCCCGCCAGGCCGTACGCGAACTCGATCGAAAGGGCATCTTCTCCTACTGTATCAGCCTGGATCCGCGCGCCGACGAGTATGTTTCCGACATTTTCGGGCGACAATACTCGGTAATCGACAACATCCAGCGACTACCCGAGAAATTGCCGGGGCTCTTCATGGCATTAACGAAATGAGGCACAAGAAATACTCGGACGGCATGCTGCAGAGCAGTAGCGGTCCGCTTATTCCAATGATAAGAAAAAGTGAATGGCGCTTATGGTTCGCGCGGTTTACATTGCATGCGTCGGGTCGTGGTTTTTCGCGGCCCGTGTTTCTCCACTCCCTCTGGCATGTTGCCAGATTGACCCCGCCCCTCGCAAAGGGGCGGGGGTTTTCTTGAGGGACAAGGCGGGAAGAACGGGCTCAATGGCCGCTCGGGAAACGAATGACTGCAGGGCGCCGCGCCGATCATCGCGGGCGGACTGGCTGGAAATAATATTTCATTAGAGGGAGACACCATGTCCATCAAGTATCCGATCATCGCCGTGACCGGTTCTTCCGGTGCCGGGACGACCACGGTCAAGCGGTCCTTCGAACACATCTTCCGTCGCGAAAAGATCACCGCCGCGGTAGTCGAGGGCGACAGCATGCACAAGTACGACCGCGCCGAAATGAAAAAGGTCGTCGCCGACGCGGAAGCGCGCAACGAACCGGCCCCCACCCACTTCGGCCCGAACGCCAATGAACTGGCGGAACTGGAAAGCATCTTCAAGACCTACGGCGAAACCGGCCATGGCAAGCGTCGCTTCTATTTGCACAACGCAGAGGAAGCCGCGCCCTACGGTCAGGAACCCGGCACCTTCACGCCGTGGGAAAACCTGCCCGAACACACCGACCTGCTGTTTTACGAGGGTCTGCACGGCGCCTACGTCGGCGATGAGGCCGATGTCGCCCAGCACGTCGATCTCGCCATCGGCGTCGTCCCGGTGGTCAACCTTGAGTGGATCCAGAAGATCCACCGCGACACTGCCGGTCGCGGCTATTCCGTCGAGGCGGTGACCCACACCATCCTGCGGCGGATGTCGGACTACGTTAACTACATCTGCCCGCAGTTCTCGCGCACGCACATCAACTTCCAGCGCGTGCCGATCGTCGATACTTCCAACCCCTTCATCGCCCGCGACATTCCGACCCTCGACGAATCCATGGTCGTGATCCGCTTCCGCGATTGGCACGGCGTCGATTTCCCCTATCTCCTGACCATGATCCACGACTCGTTCATGTCGCGCCCGAACTGCCTGGTCGTGCCCGGCGGCAAGATGGAACTGGCAATGCAGTTGGTGCTCTCGCCGATCATGCTGGATCTCATGGAAAAAAAGTGGAAGCGCAGCACTAAGTAGGTGCTGCGCCGTGCTCCCCGGAGCCCGGCAAGGGCGTTCGGGGACTTCACTTTGCCAATTGCCACTACACCCAACACAAATAGCCGGGTTTCGCCGATAATTTCGGGTTCTTCCCGGCCTCACACGCACAAGGAACAACGATGTCCACTTTCAGCGATTTCGATCCCCCAGTGTTCAACAATATGACCAGCGCCATCCGCGCCCTGGCGATGGATGCAGTGCAGAAGGCCAAGTCGGGACATCCGGGCGCGCCCATGGGCATGGCCGAGATCGCCGAGGTGCTGTGGAACCACCACATGCGCCACAACCCAAAGAACCCCAAGTGGGCCGACCGCGACCGCTTCGTGCTCTCGAACGGCCACGGCTCGATGCTCATCTACGCCTTGCTGCACCTGACCGGCTACGATGTTTCGATCGACGACATCAAGCAGTTCCGCCAGCTGCACTCGCGCACGCCGGGCCATCCGGAATATGGCTATACGCCGGGCGTCGAGACCACCACCGGCCCGCTCGGCCAAGGCATCACCAACGCCGTCGGCATGGCCATGGCGGAGAAGCTGCTGGCCAACCAGTTCAACAAGCCCGGCCATGAAATCGTCGATCACCGCACCTGGGTCTTCCTCGGCGACGGCTGCCTGATGGAAGGCATCTCGCACGAGGCCTGCGCGCTGGCCGGCACCTGGGGCCTGGGCAAGCTGACCGCCTTCTGGGACGACAACGGCATTTCCATCGACGGCCACGTCGAAGGCTGGTTCACCGACGACACGCCGAAGCGCTTCGAGGCCTACGGCTGGCACGTGGTGCCGAATGTCAATGGTCACGATCCTGAAGCACTGCACGCCGCCATAACGGCCGCCAAGGCGGTCACCGACAAACCCTCGCTGATCTGCTGCAAGACCGTGATCGGCGCCGGCTCCCCGAACAAAGCCGGCACCCACGACGTGCACGGCGCGCCGCTGGGCGACGAAGAAATCGCCGCCGCCCGCCCGCATATCGGCTGGCACTTCGGTCCCTTCGAAATTCCCAAGGAAGTCTACGAAGCTTGGGACGCCAAGAAGAAGGGCGCCGAGTGGGAAGGCGACTGGAACCGCAAGTTCGAGCACTACGCCAAGGCCTTCCCGGCAGAAGCCGCGGAGTTCAAGCGCCGCACGGCCAACGAACTGCCCGCCAACTGGGCCGAGTTCGCCGCCAAGGCCATCGCCACCGCCAATGAGAAGGCCGAAACCGTCGCCACCCGCAAAGCCTCGCAGATCGCCATCAACGCGCTGGCCCCGGCCCTGCCCGAGTTCCTCGGCGGCTCCGCCGACCTGACCGGCTCCAACCTGACCAACTGGACGGGCTGCAAGCACGTCTCGGGCAAGGAGCCGGGCAACTACATCTCCTACGGCGTGCGCGAGTTCGGCATGTCGCACATCATGAACGGCATGGCCCTGCACGGCGGCCTGCTGCCCTTCGGCGGCACCTTCCTGATGTTCTCTGAATACGCCCGCAACGCCCTGCGCATGTCGGCGCTGATGAAGCAGCGCGTGATCTACGTATTCACGCACGACTCCATCGGCCTCGGCGAAGACGGCCCGACGCACCAGCCGGTCGAGCAGATCCCGACCCTGCGCATGATCCCGAACATGGACGTCTGGCGTCCTTGCGACACCGTCGAAACCATGACGGCCTGGGTCTGCGCCGTCGAGAAGACCAGCGGCCCGAGTTCGCTCGCCCTGTCGCGCCAGAACCTGCCGTTCGTGGCCCGCGACACCGCCACCATCGCCAACATCCGGAAGGGCGGCTACGTCATCTCGGAAGCCAAGGGCAGCGCCAAGGCCATCATCATCGCCACCGGCTCGGAAGTCGAACTGGCGCTCAAGGCTCAGGACGCACTGGCCCAGCAGGACATCCCGGTGCGCGTCGTCTCGATGCCCTGCACCAACGTGTTCGATCGTCAGGACCCGGCCTACAAGGACAGCGTACTGCCCAAGGGCCTGCCGCGCATCGTCGTCGAAGCCAGCGTCACCGATGGCTGGTGGAAGTATGTCGGCGGTGAAGGCAAGGTCATCGGCCTCGACCGTTTCGGCGAATCAGCCCCCGCAGGCGTGCTGTTCAAGGAGTTCGGCTTCACCGTAGCGAACGTCGTGAGCGCCGTCGAGTCATTCATCTAATCACTCCCAGGAGATAACAACCATGGCAATCAAAGTTGGCATCAATGGCTTCGGCCGCATCGGCCGCATGGCTTTCCGCGCCATCGCCAAGGACTTTCCGGAAATCGAAGTCGTCGGCATCAACGACCTGCTCGAGCCGGACTATCTGGCCTACATGCTCAAGTACGATTCCGTACATGGCAACTTCAAGGGCGACATCGCCGTCGAGGGCAGCAACCTGATCGTCAATGGCAAGAAAATTCGCCTGACCGCCGAGAAGGATCCGGCCAACCTGAAGTGGGGTGAAGTCGGCGCCGACATCGTCATCGAATCGACCGGCTTCTTCCTGACCAAGGAAACCTGCCAGAAGCACATCGACGCGGGCGCCAAGAAAGTCGTGCAATCCGCTCCCTCGAAGGACGACACCCCGATGTTCGTCTATGGTGTGAACCACGAGAAGTACGCCGGCGAGAAGATCGTCTCCGCCGCTTCCTGCACCACCAACTGCCTGGCCCCCGTCGCCAAGGTACTGAACGACAACTGGGGCATCAAGCGCGGCCTGATGACCACGGTACACGCCGCCACGGCGACGCAGAAGACCGTCGATGGCCCGTCGATGAAGGACTGGCGCGGCGGCCGCGGCATCCTGGAAAACATCATCCCCTCCTCCACCGGCGCCGCCAAGGCCGTCGGCAAGGTCATCCCCGAGCTGAACAAGAAGCTCACCGGCATGGCCTTCCGCGTCCCGACCTCGGACGTCTCGGTGGTCGACCTGACCGTCGAGTTGAACAAGGAAGCGTCCTACGAGGACATCTGCAAGGCGATGAAGGCCGCCTCCGAAGGCGCGCTGAAGGGCGTGCTCGGCTACACCGCCGAGAAGGTCGTCGCGACCGATTTCCGCGGCTGCTCGCAGCCGTCGATCTTCGACTCGGAAGCCGGCATCGCCCTGGACCCCACCTTCGTCAAGGTCGTGTCCTGGTACGACAACGAGTACGGCTACACCTGCAACATGCTTCGCTTCCTGAAGCACGTCGCCAAGTAAGAAGCTAACGATCCAAGCGTTGCGTCCGTCATGCGGGCGCAACGCTTCAGTGGTTAACTTCAAAAATAATCTCAGGAGACACCCCATGCCCAACTTCATCCGCATGACCGATCTCGACCTCGCAGGCAAGCGCGTGTTCATTCGTGCCGACCTCAACGTACCGGTCAAGGATGGCAAGGTCACCTCGGACGCCCGCATCACCGCGTCGATGCCGACCATCGAGCACGCCGCGAAGGCAGGCGCCAAAGTCATGGTCACCTCCCACCTCGGCCGTCCGACCGAAGGCGAATTCAAACCGGAAGACTCACTCCAGCCTGTCGCCGACGTCATGTCGGCCAAACTCGGCAAGCCCGTGCGCGTCGTGCGCGACTGGGTAGACGGTGGCTTCGATGTCGCCGCAGGAGAAGTCGTGCTGCTGGAAAACTGCCGCGTCAACAAGGGCGAGAAGAAGAACGTCGAAGAGACCGCGAAGAAATACGCGGCCCTGTGCGACGTCTTCGTGATGGACGCCTTCGGCACCGCCCACCGCGCCGAAGCTTCGACCTATGGCATCGCCCAGTTCGCACCGGTCGCCTGCGCCGGCATCCTGCTAACCGGGGAACTCGACGCGCTCGACAAGGCGCTGGCCAATCCGGCCCGGCCGATGGTCGCCATCGTCGGCGGCTCCAAAGTCTCCACCAAGCTGACCGTGCTCGAAGCGCTGTCGGAGAAGGTCGACCAGTTGGTCGTCGGCGGCGGCATCGCCAACACCTTCCTCGCCGCCATGGGCAAGAACGTCGGCAAGTCGCTGTGCGAACATGACCTGATCCCGACCGCCAAGGCGTTGATCGAGAAGATGGCCAAGCGCGGCGCCTCGATTCCAATCGCCGTCGATGTCGTCTGCGGCAAGAAGTTCGACGCCAACGAGCCGGCCGTGCTGAAGGATGCCGACCAGGTCGCCGACGACGACATGATCTTCGACATCGGCCCGAAGTCGGCACTGCAACTGGCCGATATCATCGCCAAGGCCGGCACCATCGTCTGGAACGGCCCGGTCGGCGTGTTCGAGTTCGACCAGTTCGGCGGCGGCACCAAGACAGTTTCGATGGCCATCGCCAACGCCAATGGCTTCAGCCTGGCCGGCGGCGGCGACACCATCGCGGCGATCCAGAAGTACGACATCTACGACAAGGTGTCCTACATCTCCACCGCCGGCGGCGCCTTCCTTGAATACCTCGAAGGCAAAGTACTGCCGGCTGTCGACATTCTCGAAAAGCGCGCCAAGGGCTGATCAACCCCAACCCCATCCGAGGCGGTTCGCCACAAGCGGGCCGTTGCTCACAAATGCAACGCACGACAAAAATAGTCGCAACACTGGGTCCGAGTTCCTCGGACCCCGCCGTACTGAATCAGCTCGTTGCCGCCGGCATTGACGTCGTCCGGCTCAACTTCTCCCACGGCACCGCCGAAGATCATCGGAGCCGCATGGACAACCTGCGCCTGGCGATGAGCGCCCAGAGCCGCAGCATCGGCGTCATGGCCGACCTGCAGGGCCCGAAGATCCGGATCGGGAAATTCGCCGACAGGAAGGTACAGCTCAAGTCGGGGCAGAGCTTCACTCTGGCGGCGCGGTGCGAGTCCGGCGATGCGACCCGCGTCGGCCTCGATTATCCGGAGCTGGTCGACGACGTCGCCGCAGGCGACGTTCTGCTGCTCGACGATGGACGCATCGTCATGGATGTCGTCGGCATCGCCGACGACGAAATTCGCTGCACCGTGCGGCATGGCGGCGAGCTCTCCAACAACAAGGGCATCAACAAGCTCGGCGGAGGATTGTCGGCGCCGGCGCTCACGGCCAAGGACAAGGCGGACATCCGCACCGCAGCCGCGCTGATGGTGGACTACGTTGCCGTCTCCTTCCCGAAGTCGGGCGACGATCTGCGCAAGGCGCGCAAGCTGCTGGCGAACGCCGGCTCGAACGCGCTGCTCATCGCCAAGATAGAGCGCGTCGAGGCGATCCAGAATCTCGATGACATCCTGGCCGCCTGCGACGGCGTCATGGTCGCTCGCGGCGACCTGGCCGTCGAAGTCGGCGATGCCGCCGTGCCGGCCTTGCAGAAGCGCATCATCCGCACCGCGCGCGAACGCAACAGGTTCGTCATCACCGCGACGCAGATGATGGAGTCGATGATCCATTCGCCGATTCCCACCCGTGCAGAAGTATCGGACGTCGCCAACGCCGTGCTCGACGGCACGGATGCCGTAATGCTCTCGGCCGAAACCGCAGCCGGCGAATACCCGGTTCAGACGGTCGAAGCGATGGCGCGCATCTGCCTCGAAGCGGAAAAGTCCGCCGACACCTCCCTGGACAAGCAGTTTCTCGACCGGGTATTCACCCGCATCGACCAGTCGATCGCCATGGCCGCGCTCTTCGCCGCCAGTCACCTGAAGGTGAAGGCCATCGCCGCCCTCACCGAGTCCGGCGCCACCGCGCTGTGGATGTCGCGCCTGGACGCCGGCGTCCCCATCTACGCCCTGACCCAGGACGTGCGGACCCGCTACAAGGTCAGCGTCTTCAAAGGCGTGTATCCTGTCATGATGGGCCAGACGGGCCACAATCGCGACGATCTGCTTCAGGAAGCCGAAGAACAACTGATTCGCGCGGGAGCCGTCAAACCAGGTGATCTCATCGTGTTGACCATCGGCGAACCCATTGGCACCCCGGGCGGCACCAACACACTGAAGATCGTCCAGGTCGGCGATCCGGTAATTTCTGACCAACCAACTTAGGAGACAAACATGCCCCTCGTTTCCATGCGCCAACTGCTGGATCATGCCGCCGAGCATGGCTACGGTCTGCCGGCGTTCAACGTCAACAACCTCGAACAGATCCAGGCCATCATGGAGGCCGCCGAGGAAACCGACAGCCCGGTGATCATGCAAGGATCGGCCGGCGCCCGCAAGTACGCCGGCGAGGCTTATCTTCGCCACCTGATCGAGGCGGCCATCGAGACCCACCCGGACATCCCGATCGTCATGCACCAGGACCACGGCGCCAGCCCGGCGATCTGCATCCAGTCGATGCGTTCCGGCTTCTCCAGCGTAATGATGGACGGCTCGCTGATGGAAGACGCCAAGACCCCGTCGTCGTTCAAATACAACGTCGATACCACCAAGCACGTGGTCGACATCGCCCACGCCATCGGTGTGTCGGTCGAGGGCGAACTGGGCTGCCTCGGCTCGCTCGAATCCGGCATGGGCGAGAAGGAAGATGGCCACGGCGCCGAAGGCGTGCTGTCTCACGATCAGTTGCTGACCGATCCCAACGAAGCCGCCGAATTCGTCAAGGCCACCCAGGTCGACGCGCTGGCCATCGCCATCGGCACCAGCCACGGCGCCTACAAGTTCACCCGCCCGCCCACCGGCGCGGTGCTGCGCATCGACCGCATCAAGGAAATCCACGCCCGCATCCCCAACACCCACCTGGTGATGCACGGCTCCTCCTCGGTACCGCAGGACTGGCTGAAGATCATCAACGAGAACGGCGGTGCCATGGGCGCGACCTACGGCGTGCCGGTCGAGGAAATCGTCGAAGGCATCAAGAACGGCGTGCGCAAGGTCAACATCGACACCGACCTGCGCATGGCCTCTACCGGCGCCATCCGCCAGTTCATGAACAAGGACAAGAAGAACTTCGATCCGCGCAAGTACCTGGCCGAGGCCCGCAAGGCCATGAAGGAAATCTGCAAGGCCCGCTACGAAGCCTTCGGCTGCGCCGGCCAGGCCAGCAAAATCAAGGCGATTGCACTGGAAACCATGGCCAACCGCTACAAGAAGGGCGAACTGAACGCGGTCGTCAAGTAAGCGACTACGCCCCCAAAAGGCCGCCGGCAACATTGCCGGCGGCCTTTTGTTTTTGCGAAAAGTCAGCCATGGCGGTACGCCAATATCAAAATTTTCAGTACTTTGGTGATATTTCTTCCAGTATCGTCTAAAGTACTAGACTTCCTCACCCGTAAGCCTCAGGGCGATGGCCGAACAACTCGATATCGATTTCCTGCTCCAGCGCGATCGGCATGCCGAAGCATTGCTGGAACTTTCGCGTCGAATCGAGGGCGCAAATACCGAGCGGGATGCCTTCGACGCCGGATTCGACATCCTTCGGGCCAACACCGGGTACCAGCACTACTGGGTCTTCATCCTTGACGAGGACAACCGTCACGCCCACTACTACATGGGAAGCACGGGGCCGGAGAGCGACCCTTCGACCGCCACATTGACGATTTCTGGCGATCCGATGCTGGAGGAAATCGTCACCTCGCGCGACATCGTTCTGGTCGAGGATGCCCGTACCGATCCACGCACCAACAAGGAAATCGTCGCCCGCGTCGGCAACCGGACGATCATCAACGTCCCCATCGTGCTCAATGCGTCGAATCTCGGCGCCGTCGGCACAGGCACCTTCGGCGATGAAGGCGTCCGCCTGCCGAGTTCTGCCGAGCAGGACTTCCTTAAGGCCGTCGCCAGCCAATTGGCGATTTC
The DNA here is from genome assembly GCA_018819515.1 of Gammaproteobacteria bacterium. Lineage (GTDB taxonomy): Bacteria > Pseudomonadota > Gammaproteobacteria > Burkholderiales > Rhodocyclaceae > Fen-999. Next base: position 127,343 of record JAHJPX010000006.1, on the reverse strand, counting down.
GCTCGACCGCATTCACAACCGCAACGAATGGCAGCGCGCCGAAAAGGAATTGCAGGCCGGCGAGGCGCGCAACCGGTCGCTGATTCTGGCGATGGCCGAAGGTGTCGTCTTCCAGAACGCGGACGGCGTGATCACCTCGGCGAACCCGGCAGCCGAAAGAACCCTCGGCCTGAATGCCGGGACATTGCTCGGGCAGACCTCGATGGTCCCGCTCCCGGTTCTGACCAGCGACGGTCGTTCGATGGCGGAAGACCGGCTGCCATGGAACGTGACCAGAAACACGGGGCTCACGCAGACCAGTGTCACCCTCGGCACGAAAAAACCCGACGGCTCGACGGTCTGGCTGTCGGTCAATACCTCACCGGTGGAGGCCGGGGAAAGCGCACCGTATGCCGTGGTCACGACCTTCCGGGACGTCACCGGACAAAGGGAAATGCAGCAGCAACTCAGGATGCTCCAGGTCGCCCTGGACGGCGTCTCCGACTGCGCCTTCATGATGGAAGACGATCGTATCGTCCAGGTGAACCAGGGCGCCTGCCGAAGTCTCGGTTATTCGAAAGACGAGTTGATCGGCATGTCGGTATTCGATTTCGATCCGGTACTCACGCCCGAGCACCTGCAGCACCTGATCACCACCACGTCCGACAAGCCGGCGATTGCTTTCGAGTCCACCCACCGGGCGCGCGACGGCCGCGTCTTCCCGGTCGAGGTCGAGGTCTCGCCATTCACCTACGACGGTCGGCATCTGGCCATGGCGCTGACCCGCGACATCAGCGAGCGGCGCAAGAACGAAGAGTCGTTGCGCCGCCTGAATCGAACGCTGCTGACGCTCTCGTCCGGCAACGAGGCTCTGATTCGGGCCGGCAGCGAGATGGAATTGCTCCACCGCATGTGCCACATTCTGGTCGAAGTCGGCGGCCACCGCGCAGTCTGGATCGAGCTGACCAAGGGACCGGACGACAAGGAATTGATACCGTCCGCCTCGGCTACTGCGGACGAAAGTCTCCGCCTCGATCCGAAACGCGTTCCACGCGGCAACGCGCTGGCCGAGGCGTTGTCCAGCGGCGAACCGAAGCTGATCGTCGACATATATTTCGACGCACTGGAGGCCGACGTTCGTGCCGACCTGCTCAAGGCCGGGTGCCGCTCCGGGCTCGTCCTGCCGCTGATCGCCAGCCGTGGCCTGATCGGTGTGCTGTCGATCTTCGCCGAAAATGCGGACGCCTTCGACAAGGCCGAACTTGACCTGCTCAAGGAGCTGGCCGACGACCTCGCCTACGGCATCCAGGCCCAGCGAATCCACGCCGAACAACGGGAGTCCGTAACGCGGCTGCGGCGCACGATGGAATCGACCATCGTCGCGCTGGCCAACACGCTCGAACTGCGCGACCCCTACACCGCCGGCCACCAGCGCCGCGTCGCCACCCTTGCCAAGGCCGTCGCCCTGCGGCTCGGCTTCGATGAAGAGCGTGCCGAGGCCATTTACCTCGCCGGCATGATCCACGACATCGGCAAGATCTACGTGCCGTCGGAAGTGCTGACCCGACCGGGGAAACTCACTCCGCTTGAGTATTCGCTGGTGCAAACGCACGTCGAAGCCGCCTACGGCATCCTGCACCCGATCGACTTTCCCTGGCCGCTGGCCGACATCGTCTACCAGCACCACGAACGGCTCGACGGCTCCGGCTATCCGCGCGGCATCCGCGGCGAAGACATCGTGCTCGACTCCCGCATTCTCGCCGTGGCCGACGTCGTCGAAGCGATGTCGACCCACCGCCCGTACCGACCCGGGCTGGGCATCGACGCCGCGCTCGCCGAGATCGTTGCAGGCAAGGAACGTCTGTTCGATCCTGCCGTGGTCGACAACTGCGTCGCCCTCTTCCGCGAAGACGGCTTCAACTTCGGATAGCCGTTTTCGCAAAAGTCAGTCGTGGTGGTACGCCATCAGGGTACGTTCCCGCCGCAACAAAACCCTGAGATAATTCGCGCCTGCCCTTCTTTGGCCAAACCTGCCCCGCATGGACATTCGATCTCATACCTTCGACAGGATCCGCCGTTTCTTCGGCAGCGGCCTCGACCTCATCGAGTACGTCGGCCTGCTGGTGATCGCTTTCGCCACCACGGTAGCGATGTACCACGAGATCGTCACCATGTTCGAAGCGCAGCGAGTCCAGTTGGCCGACCTGCTTTTGATGTTCCTCTACCTCGAAGTGCTGGCGATGATCGGCCAGTATTTCAAGTCCGGCCACCTGCCGGTGCGCTACCCGCTCTACATCGCCATGGTGGCCCTGGCCCGCTATATGATCCTCGACGTCAAGGACATGACGGAATGGCGGATGCTGGCGGTATCGGCCGCGATCTTCCTGCTGACGCTGGCCGTGCTGGCGATCCGCTACGGCCACACCCGCTTCCCCTACAGCGAGGATGTGCAGAGCGAAAAACCCTACGTACGCGAATAAGCTATCGGCGCCACGAGTCGCCTGCACGATTCCGTCACTTCGATTGACATCATCGTGAACTGCACCGAGCGCTGACGCGCCCGCGTAACAGGAACAAGAAGGGCCGCCCCACCGGGTGGCCCTTTTCGTTTCGGGTGGCGTACCGCCATGGCTGACTTTTCGCTCAGCGGTTAGCGGTCGATGGGTCTACTTTGTTCTGGTAAGCTCCAATGACATGAAGATGCTTTTCGTGCCGTGCAGTCGACACACTAGACATCTAGCGACTTACGGCAGCCGAAGTCGATGTTGGGAGACAACCTTGCCACGCGCTATACCTGTTCACCTCGGTCCTCGCAGAACAAATCAAGGGCCCTCTTTCGTTGATTGTCCGCCGGTCATCGATGTTCATCTGTCCAGCGAGAAAGACTGGTCCGATGATTCTGGTGCTATTCCGAAGCACGACGGGCGCACGCACGCAGCACTTATTGATACAGGAGCTGAAAACGTCTTCATATCTTCCGAACTTGCACTGGAGCTCAGCTTTGTTGGCACATCCAAGGCAACAGTCCATGGTTTCGGTGATACTCAGAAGGTGGGAGCTACAGACATTCATATCATCATCCCGTCACAAAATATCGTCTTTACTAGCAGGGCCGCAATCACGGATCTCGGGCTTGCTGGCCACACTTTTTCACTCGTTCTTGGCCGTTCATTTCTTCGGCATTGTCGGCTAGAAGTTGACGGGCCGAGCAATGCATATCGCTTGTGGTGGCTTCCATAGTGACGACAGCAACGTGCAATCATCTTGAGTCTCGCGGTCCTTCTGTCGATAGATTGCGGACAAGACTTAGTGCTGATGTAGCCAAGCCCGTTTGCTCGATATGTCATCTTTTTGTTTGAGGAAACTGCTCATGGTCACCAAACGCTACGGCGACGAATTGCTGCCCTACTGTGAGTCTGTCGGCCTTGCTGAAGTACGCCGCCTGCGCCACGTCAGCAACTATTTCCATGCACTCGACCAAAGCGCGGTCGACCGCTGGATTTTGGTCAAGGAGGCAGAGTTGCGGGATGAAGCAATATCGATTGCACGCGATCAGGCCTCGGCAGCCGCGAAGGCGGCCTCGGCAGCCGTTGAGCAGGCGCGATGGGCCAGAATCGCTGCAATCATCGCTGTTGCAGCTGCACTCGTCACCAGCAAGGACGAGCTATTCAAACTCATTTTCGGCGCCCCCTAAACATCGCTAATCGGGCGCTAATCAGGGACGTACCGGTTTCTCGCCCGTATGTGGCGTCCCACCGCGACTGACTTTTCCCCGTCACCAACGAAACCAATGAACCCCACCCTGAATCAAAGGTACCAAGCTCGAATATCTGCGCCGTACCGCCACGGCTGACTTTCGTCGGGGCGGACATCGGGACCGTAGTCGGTCCGCTGTTGCCCTCCTGTTGACTTGCAGCGCCGTCTGCGGGACGCTGAAGACACGCACGACAAGTTCATTGGAGAGTACCGATCATGCCGGTTCGAGGATTGCTTGGCGCAGTGTTGCTGGCGATCTCTTGCGTGGCCCTTGCCGAACTCCAGTTGACCACGGCGCAAGCGAAAAGCCATGTCGGCGAGAAAGCAACGGTATGTGGCACGGTGGCCAGCGCCAAGTACGCTGCCCGTGCTAAAGGAATGCCGACGTTTCTCAATCTCGACAAGCCCTTCCCCGATCACATATTCACAGCCGTCATCTGGGGTCATAACCGGCCACGGTTTCCGACACCCCCCGAGTCTTTGACTGGATCGTTCATCTGCGTCAGCGGATTCATCACCTCGTACCGCAACGTGCCCCAAATCATCGTCAACGACCCATCACAGATCGGGCAGTAAGGTGTACCGCCACGACTGACGTTCCCCCGATGAACCCATCCGTCACCCTCCGTCCCGAGACCCCCGCCGACATCGACGCGATCCGCGACGTGACGGTCGCGGCATTCGCGACGCTGGAGATCAGCGGCCACACGGAGCAGTTCATCGTCGCGGCGCTGCGCGCGGCCGGCGCGCTGACGGTGTCGCTGGTGGCGGAACTTGACGGCCGCGTGGTCGGGCACATCGCCTTCTCACCGGTGACAATTTCCGACGGCACGGCGAACTGGTATGGCCTCGGGCCGATTTCGGTGTTGCCGGACTTGCAGCGGCAGGGCGTCGGCAAGGCGATGATGGCGGAAGGACTGGCGCGGCTGAAGCGTCTCAATGCCGCCGGTTGCTGCCTGGTGGGGCATCCGGAGTACTACCGCAAGTTCGGCTTCGACAACCTGCCCGGATTGGTGTTCGAAGGCGTGCCGCCGGAGGTGTTTCTCTCGCAGTCCTTCGACGGCCGCGTGCCGCAGGGCAAGGTGACATTCCACGAGGCCTTCGCCGCGACGACCTGAGGACACGCCTCGGCGGACGCGTTCCCGTCGTCGCAAAACCCTGAGATAATGCGCGCCTCCGCCGAATTGCCGGCACCGCAAATATTCGTTCGCAATCGACCATGACCCAGCCCGTCTACGAAGCCTCCATCAAGAGCCTGCCGCTGCTCGGCCGCGGCAAGGTGCGCGACAACTACGCCGTCGGCGACGACAAGATGCTGATCGTCACCAGCGACCGCCTCTCGGCCTTCGACGTGATCCTGCCCGATCCGATCCCCGGCAAAGGCGAGGTGCTCACCGCCGTCGCCAACTTCTGGTTCGGCAAGCTGGCCGGCATCATCCCCAACCAGCTCACCGGCATCGATCCCGAAACCGTGGTCGCCCCCGACGAGCGTGATCAGGTACGCGGCCGCGCCATCGTCGTCAAGCGCCTGAAGCCGCTGCCGATCGAGGCTGTGGTACGCGGCTACCTGATCGGCTCCGGCTGGAAGGACTACCAGGCAACGGGCAAAGTCTGCGGTATCCCGCTGCCGGCCGGCCTGAAGATGGCGCAGCAACTGCCCGAGCCGCTGTTCACGCCCTCGACCAAGGCCGAGATCGGCACCCACGACGAAAACATAGACTACGCGACCGTCGAGAAGACCATCGGCACCGAGCTTGCCGCGCAGGTGCGCGATGCCGCCATCCGCCTCTACAAGCAGGCCGCCGACTACGCGCGTACGCGCGGCATCATCATTGCCGACACCAAGTTCGAGTTCGGCCTCGACGATGCCGGCAAGCTATACCTGATCGACGAGGTGCTGACGCCCGATTCCTCTCGTTTCTGGCCGGCCGACACCTACAAGGTCGGCAGCAGTCCGGCCAGCTTCGACAAGCAGTTCGTGCGCGACTATCTGGAGACGCTGGACTGGAACAAGCAGGCGCCCGGCCCCAAGCTACCGGCCGACATCCTCGAAAAGACCAGCGCCAAGTATCGCGAGGCGCTGACGCGCCTCACCTCGGCCTGACAGGCCGAAAATCCGAGCGGGGGCTTGTACCCCCGCCATTCACCCCCAACTGGAAGCCATGAACCCCCTACTCGATTTTTCGGGCCTGCCGCACTTTGACGCCATCACGCCGGAACACGTCGGCCCGGCGATTCGCGAACTGATCGAGGAAAACCGCAAGCTCGTCGCGGAATTGTCTTCACCGGAAAGTCAGCCGTCGTGGGACGCCTTCATGCAACCGCTCACCGATGCCGGAGAGCGGCTGGGCCGCGCCTGGGGAATCGTCGGCCACATGCATTCGGTGATGGACGTACCCGAGTGGCGCGAGGCCTACAACGCGCTGCTGCCCGAGATCACCGGTTACTACGCCGAGCTCGGCCAGAACGAGGCGATCTTCGCCAAGGTCAAGGCACTGCGTGAAAGTTCCGAATACGCAACGCTGTCGCCAACGCGCCGGCGCATCATCGACAATGATCTGCGCGATTTCCGCCTGTCGGGCGCCGAACTGCCCGAGGACAATAAGCCGCGCTTCAAGGCAATCCAGGAGGAGATGTCGGCGCTGGCCGCCAGGTTCTCCGAAAACCTGCTCGACGCCACCAATGCCCACGCCGAGTGGGTGAGCGACGAAGCCGGCCTGAAAGGCCTGCCCGAAGACGTCAAGACCGCCGCCCGTTCCGCAGCGGAGCGCGACGGCAAGCCCGGCTGGAAGTTCAGCCTGCAGGCGCCCGCCTACGTTCCGGTCATGCAGTACGCCGAGGACCGCGAACTGCGTGCGCGCATGTATCGCGCCTACACGACCCGAGCTTCCGAATTCGGCAAGCCCGAATGGGACAACGGTCCGCTGATCGCGCGCCTGCTCGAACTGCGCGCCGAGGAAGCGGCGATGCTGGGCTACGACAACTATGCGCAGGTTTCACTGGTACCGAAGATGGCCGAGTCGACCGCGCAGGTCGCCGCCTTCCTGCGCGAACTGGCGGCGAAGGCCAAGCCTTGGGCCTCCCGCGACGTCGCCGAACTGCGAGAATTTGCCCGCGGCGAACTCGGGCTAGACACGCTGGAAAGCTGGGACATCGCCTGGGTTTCCGAAAAACTGAAGCACGCGCGCTACGCGTTCTCCAACGAGGAGGTAAAGCAGTACCTCCCCGAGCACATGGTGATGGCCGGGCTGTTCCGCGTCGTCGAGTCGCTGTTCTCCGTGGAAATCCAGCCCGACCATGCGGCGGTCTGGCACCCGGCGGTGCGCCTGTACCGTATCGTCCGCGACGGCGTCATGATCGGCCAGTTCTTCGTTGACCTCTACGCGCGCGAGACCAAACGCGGTGGCGCCTGGATGGCCGATGCCATCGGCCGCCGCATGACCGATGCCGGTATCCAGACGCCGGTCGCCTACCTGTGCTGCAACTTCCCGGCGCCGGTCGGCGGCAAGCCCGCCACCTTCAGCCACGACGACGTGCTGACGCTGTTCCACGAAACCGGCCACGGCCTGCATCACCTGCTGACACAAGTGGAAGAACTGCCGGTCTCCGGCATCGACGGCGTCGAATGGGACGCTGTCGAGCTGCCCAGCCAGTTCATGGAGAACTTCTGCTGGGAATGGGACGTGTTGGCCGGCATGACTGCCCATGTCGAAACCGGCGAACCCTTGCCACGCACCTTGTTCGACAAGATGATCGCCGCCAGAAATTTCCAGAGCGGCATGCAGACGCTGCGCCAGATCGAGTTCGCGCTGTTCGACCTCTTGCTGCACAGCGAATTCGACGCGGCCGGCACGCGTACCGTGCAGCAACTGATAGCCGAGGTACGCAAGGAAGTCGCCGTCATCTTCCCGCCCGACTGGAACCGCTTTCCGCAAAGCTTCGCCCACATTTTCGGCGGCGGCTACGCGGCGGGCTACTACAGTTACAAGTGGGCCGAAGTGTTGTCCGCCGACGCCTACGCCGCCTTCGAGGAGGCCGCCGAGAGGAATGGCAGCACGCTCGACGCCGCCACCGGCGAGCGCTTCTGGCGCGAGATCCTGTCGGTGGGCGGTTCACGCCCGGCGATGGAATCCTTCAAGGCCTTCCGCGGTCGCGAACCGAGTGTGGACGCCCTTCTGCGCCACAACGGCATGATCGACGCCTAGTTCAGCAAGGCCGCCAGTTCGCGGTCGAGCAGTGCCGAATCGCCGGCGTTGAGCTCCACCAGGCGGCGTAGATGGGTGATGCTGTCGAGGTCGATATCCGTGCAGCGCACACCGATTTGCCGCCCTTCGATGTGGGCGACAACGCCACGCATGACAATGGTCGCGTCGTCGGCCAGCTTCAGGTCGAGTTCGCAGGGCTCCGCCATGCCGACGCTGTACCGCGGCGGCAGCTTCACCAGCGCACCCTTTAGCGAAATGTCGACCAGCTCCGCGGGCGTGGATTCGGCGGCGCCGACGAGCCGCACTTCTGCCTCGAAGGCGGCGCGCCAGAAGCGGCGGCGATCAGCAATCTCGTTCATGTCGGCGTCCCACCATGGCTGACTTTTCCCATTATAGGTTGGCGACGGCTTGCGCCATGCGGTCGAGCGCACGTTCGAGGATCGCGCGCGGACAACCGAAGTTGAGGCGCACGAAATGGCGATAGTCGTCACCGCTTCCGAAGTCGCGGCCATCGGAAAGGCCCACGCCCGCCTGCTCGAAGAAGCGTACGGGATGATCGATGCCGGTCGTTTCGATCCAGGCGAGGTAGGTCGCCTCGACCGGCGCCATGGTCAGTCCCGGCATTTCGGCGACGGCGCGCGCGACGCGGTCGCGGTTGCCGCGCAGATACTCGATCAGCGCCGCATGCCAGGCGCCGCCATGCCGGAAGGCCGCCTCGCAGGCGACGAGGCCAAGGATGTTGACGTGCGGCACGATGCCGCTCATCGCCCGCCGGAAGTCGCGGCGCAATGCCGCGTCGGGAATGATGGCGAACGCGCAGCCGAGGCCGGGTATGTTGAAGCTTTTCGACGGCGCCATCAGCGTGACGCTGCGCGCGGCAGCCTGCGGAGACGCGGTGGTGAACGGACGATGCTTTCCTTCGAGTACCAGATCGCAATGAATCTCGTCGGAGCAGACGATCAGATCGTGCTTCTCGGCCAGTTCGGCAATGCGGGCGAGTTCATCGTCGGTCCAGACGCGTCCGACCGGATTGTGCGGATGGCAGAGCAGCCACAGCTTCGCATCGCTCTCCTGAATTGCCATTTCGGTTGCGGCGAAATCCCACGACCAATTCAAGTCGCCCTGCTCCAATGGCGCAGTCGCCAACTGGCGGCCCGATAATGCCGGCGCGGACAGGAAAGGCGGATAGACCGGTGTCGCAGTCAACACCGGGGCGTCGACCGCACGACAGGCAACGTTGAGCCCGGTGACCAGTCCGGGCAGCCAGACGATCCACTCCGCCTCGATCCGCCACCCGTACCCGACTTCAAGATGCTGCAGCACCGCATCCACGAGCGAGGCCCACGGCCCGCCGTAGCCGAACACACCGTGATCGACACGGCGGTGCAGCGCCTCGATCACCGCGCGCGGCGCGGCGAAGTCCATGTCCGCGACCCACAGCGGCAGAATGTCGCGGCCGGCATACTTGTTCCACTTGATCGAGTCGCCGCCACCGCGATCGATCACCGTATCGAAGTCGAAGCCCATGGACGAGAGGGTATCATTGCGGCTACCGTTTCCCCGAATGCACCCGTGATTCAAAAGATCGCCACCTGGAACGTCAACTCCCTGAAGGTCCGGCTGCCGCATGTGCTGGACTGGCTCGCCGCGCAGCAGCCCGACGTGCTTTGCCTGCAAGAGACCAAGCTCGAGGACAAGGCCTTTCCGTTCGCCGAGATCGAGGCAGCCGGCTACCGCGCCGTGCATCACGGCCAGAAGACCTATAACGGCGTCGCCATCCTCGCGCGTGGTGACACGCTCGACGTGGTGCACAACATTCCCGATTTCGACGATCCGCAGGCACGTGTCATTGCCGCAACGGTCGATGGCATGCGCATCGTCTGCGCCTACATTCCGAATGGCCAGGCGGTCGGCTCCGACAAGTACGAATACAAGCTGAAATGGCTGCGCGCACTCAATCGCTGGCTTGCGGACGAACTGGCGCGCCACCCACGCCTCGCCCTGCTCGGCGACTACAACATCGCGCCCGACGACCGCGACGTGCACGACCCGGTCGCCTGGCGCGGCCAGATCCTCTGTTCGGAAGCCGAACGAGACGCCTTCCAGGCCATGCTCGGACTCGGGCTGGCGGATGCCTTCAGGCTCTTCGATCAGCCGGACAAGACCTTCAGCTGGTGGGACTACCGCATGCTCGGCTTTCAAAAGAACCAGGGGCTGCGCATCGACCATATCCTGCTCTCGCCCGCGCTCGCCGCCGGGTGCACAACCTGTGCCATCGACCGCGCGCCGCGCAAGCTGGAACGCCCCTCCGACCACGCGCCTGTGTTTGCCGAGTTCTCCGCATGAACGCGACGGAACTCGCCAACCTCTATCCCGTGCTGGCGCAGTTGCCACCAGCGCTGGCTGCACGCATCGCCGCCGAAGCGCAAACCATGACCGTGCCTGACGGCACAGTGGTGTTCGACGAACACCAGGCCTGCCAGGGCTTTCCATTCGTAATAGGTGGCGACATCCGCGTCGTCAAACCCGCCGCCAACGGCCGCGAACTGCCGCTCTACCGCGTGCTACCCGGCGAATCCTGCATCATCACATCGAGCTGCCTGCTCGGCCACACCGACTACAACGCCCGCGGCATCGCCGAAGGCGAAACGACGCTGGCATTGATGCCGCGCCCGCTGTTCGACGAACTGCTCGCAGAATCAGCCTTCCGCGACTTTGTGTTCCATCTCTTTTCCGAGCGCATCTCGGATCTGATGCAGTTGATCGAGGAAGTCGCCTTCCGCAAGCTCGACCAGCGGCTGGCCGGCCTGCTGCTCGGCAAGGGCAAGGTTGTACACGCCACGCATCAGAACCTGGCCGACGAACTGGGCAGCGTGCGCGAGATCATCAGCCGCCTGCTGAAGACATTCGCCGATCAGGGGCTGGTACGCCTTTCGCGCGAGCAGGTGGAAATACTCGATCCGGCCGGACTGCGGCGGATCGCCGGCGTGTAGACTGTCGTCGCGCACTTGGTGACATTTGTCACAGACTTCATCCAGCGGGCGTGGTCAAATTCGCCCGGTCGTTCCCTCTCATCTTCAGGAGAATCGTATGAAACTTAATGTTGGCGGCATCGACCGCATTCTGCGCATTGTTGTCGGCCTGGCTCTGGTCGCTTGGGCCTTGATGGGCGGCCCCGTGTGGGCGTGGATTGGCATCGTTCCCCTGGCCACCGGCGCCATCGGCTTCTGCCCGCTCTACCCGATGATCGGCATGAGCACCTGCAAGACCAAGCAGTAAGCAGCGGTTTTCACCCTGGTCCGTCTCCCCTGACGCGGCCGAGAAAAGCGGCCCGCCCTCCCCGGCGGGCCGTCTTATTTGACCAGCTTGTTCGCCAGCCTCACGAAGTCGGCCACCGCCAGTTCCTCGGCGCGTGCCGTCGGCGCGATACCCGCCGCCTCCAATCCGGCTTCATTCACGAATTCGCGCAGGTTGTTGCGCAGCATCTTTCGCCGCTGGCCGAAGGCCGCCAACACCAGCTTCGCCAGCAACTTCTCGTCACGCGCAGTCAGTTCGGCGGCCGGCTTCGGAATCAGGCGCACGATAGCCGAATCGACCTTGGGTGCGGGATTGAAGGCACCCGGCGGCACCACGAACAACCGCTCCATGTAGAAACGGTATTGCAGCATCACCGACAACCGACCGAAGTCGGCCGTGCCGGGATCGGCGACCATGCGATCCACCACTTCCTTTTGCAGCATGAAGTGCATGTCGCGCACCGAGGCCGCAAAGCCGGCAAGGTGGAACAGCAGTGGCGTCGAGATGTTGTAGGGGAGATTGCCGATGATGCGAAGGTCGGTACCGAGCGCACCGAAATCGAAGTCGAGTGCATCGCCTTCATGGATGCTCAGACGCTCTGGCGTGAAGCGCTCGCGCAGGCGGGCGATCAGGTCACGGTCGATCTCGACCACATGCAGATGGTCCAGGCATTCGAGCAGCGGTTCCGTCAGTGCGCCCAACCCCGGGCCGATCTCGACCACGCGGTCTGTATTGCGTGGCGCAATCGACTCGATGATTTTCGCAATCGTGCCGCGACAAACAAGGAAGTTCTGCCCAAACCGCTTGCGGGCCTGGTGCCCTTTCATCGCCGCGCGACGATGTCCGCCGCAACCTTGACCGCCGCGAACAGGCTGCGCGGATCGGCTCGGCCGCTGCCGGCCAGATCAAGCGCGGTGCCATGGTCGACCGAGGTGCGCAGGATGGGCAGGCCGAGGGTGATGTTGATGCCTTCCTCGAAAGCGGCGTACTTGAGCACCGGCAGGCCCTGGTCGTGGTACATGGCGAGCTGGGCATCCGAGCCGGCCAGCACGTTGCGGGTGAACAAGGTGTCGGCAGGCAGCGGACCGACGAGATCCATGCCCTCATTGCGCAACGCATCGAGCACGGGGCTGATGACTTCGAACTCTTCCATGCCGAGGTGACCCCCCTCGCCCGCATGGGGATTCAGGCCGGCGACCAGGATGCGCGGATTGGCGATACCGAACTTGCTCACCAAGTCGCCGTGCAGGATGCGGATCGTGGTCGTGAGCTCGTCCCGGGTGATCGCAGCCGATACATCCTTCAGCGGCAAGTGGGTGGTGGCAAGCGCGACGCGAAGGCCGGCCAGTTCGCCCGTGCCGGCCAGCATCATGACGACGCGCGGGGTGTGGGTGCGCTCGGCGAGGTATTCGGTGTGGCCGGTGAAGGGGATGCCGGAATCGTTGATCACGCCCTTGTGCACAGGCGCAGTGACCATAGCGGAATATTCACCGCTGACACAGCCGTCGCAAGCTGTATCGAGCAGGTCGAGCACATAGCGGGCGTTCGCGGTGTCGAGCTGTCCGGCGACACAGTGGGCGCGCAACGGAATGTGGCGGATTTCCAGGCCAGCAATGTCGACACCCAGCTTGCGGGCACGCGCCTCGATCAGGTTGCGGTCACCGAGTACAACCTGGCGTACCGCCACGGCTGACTTTTTCGACCATTCGGCGAGAGCGAGGCAGATGTCCGGCCCGATGCCAGCCGGCTCGCCACTCGTTACCGCAATGACGGGCTGCGTCACTTCTCTTCGAGGCGGTACTCGACGTAGATGCGGTCGCGCAACTGGCGCAGCCAGTCCTGGTAGGCCTCGTCCGCCTTGCGTTCGCTAATGGCCTGGCGCGCGATCACGCGCTGCCGATCCTTGGCCGCGTCCGCAGTCCGGCGTTCCTCGACCTGGATCAGATGCCAGCCGAAGGGCGATCGCACGGGCGCGCTGATCTCGCCGATCTTCAGCGCGTCCATGGCCCGCTCGAACTCTGGCACGGTGTCGCCTTGGTAGAGCCACCCGAGATCGCCGCCCTTGGCGGCCGAGAGGTCGGTGGAGTGCAGTCGCGCCAGTTCGGCGAAGTCCGCGCCGTTATCGAGTCGCTCTTTCAGCATCAGCGCATGCTGGCGAGCCTCGCTGTCGGAAAGCAGCTCGTTGACCTTGATGAGAATGTGTCTGGCGTGGGTCTGCTTGAGCGCCTGCATTTGAGTGACGTTGCCCTGCCGGCTGACCAGGCGCACGATGTGGAACCCGGCCGGGCTCCGCAGGATCGTACTCGTCTCGCCGGGATTCAGGTTGCGCACGGCATCCGCATAGAGCGACGGCAATCGCTCCAGGGGACGCGCTTCCATGACGCCGCCGGCCAGCCCGTCGGGCGCGTCCGAGAATGTGGCGGCGACGCTGCCGAATTCATCGCCGGCCTTCAGTTTCTCGACGGCCTGCTCGGCGCGACGACGACTTTGCTCGATCTGCGCCGCAGTGGCCTTTTCCGGCACGCGAACGATGATGTGGGCGACCTGCACCAGGTCGCCGTTTCCGCCCATGCGCGCCGCGTTCTCGAGATAGCCGTCGATCTCGTTGTCGGACACCGTCAGGCGGTTGTTGACTTCGCGATCGCGCAGGCGGGCAATGGTGATTTCCTGGCGAATCTCCTCGCGGAACTTCGACCAGCCAATGCCGTCGCGCTCCAGTGCCTTGCGAAACTCGGCCATCGTCATGTGGTTGCGCTCGGCGATGCGGCCCAATGAGGCATCCACCTCGCTGTCGGCGACCTGCAGGCCGTTTTCGTTGGCGAACTGCATTTGCGCGCGATCAAGGATCATGCGCTCCAGCAACTGCTTCTCCAGCACGTCGCGCGGCGGCAACTGCACGTTCTGGGAACGCAACTGGCGTTCCACCATGGCCAGGCGCGAACGCAACTCGAAGAGCGTGATCGCTTCGCTGTTAACGACCGCGACGATGCGGTCGGCCTCGACGTCGCGCGCCCGGGCAGGCTGCGGCACGGCGAAAAATGGCAGGAGCAGAAACAGCAGGGAAATGGCAGCGTGACGTTTCATGACTGGAATCACTGGTCTCCGAAGACCGGGTCGGCGGTCGGATTGTTGATGACGCCGTAACCGGAGATTTGGCGCTTGAGCAGGTCAAGCGGACTTGTCCCGATGCGCGCCAATCCATTCAATTCAAGCTGAAGATAAAGCGCAGTCGAGGTTGTCGCCGTCGAGGTCGTCAAGCGATGGAGGACAATGCGCGCCATCCAGCAGCCCGCATCATACTCCATGCCCAACACGCCTTCGACCAGCCGGCGATCCTTGACCGAATAGTTGTAGCGGCCGACGCCATACCAGCCGCCGCCGACCGGCCACTGTCCGGAAATGTCCACCTGGTCGACCTGGTCGCGGGTGTAGCGGTAGGCCGCGTTCAGCACTTTCCCGAATTCGGGCTGCCAGCGCACGCCAACGCTGGCGCGCTCGGTGCGCGAATGGAACTGGCTGTACTGCCAGCCGGCGTCCAGTTGCACTTTCTGCATGACGCGGCCGGAGAATGCGGCCAGCACGTCGGTCTTGCGATTGGTGCGCGCCGTTTCGCCCGGCAGCGTCACCTCCTGATCCTTGAAATAGTAGCGCTGGCCAACCGCGCCGCGCATCAGTTCGTTTCCCGTTTCGGGGTCAATCACGCGCGAAACCAGGGCGGCGGTGAGCTGGTTGGCATCGCCGATGCGATCCGCGCCGCCGTAGCGGTTCTCGCTGAAGATCTGCGCGAAGTTGAAGTCGATGGGGCCGGAGTCGAACACCGGAATGTCGCTTTGCTCGCGCAGCGGGACGTAGAGATAGTAGAACCGCGGCTCCGCAGTCTGCGTCAGCGTGCGGCCAAACCAATCGACGCTGCGCTCGAAGACCATGCCGGAATCGATGCTTGAAATCGGCACGCTGCGGCTAAGACTGTCGGGCACGCCAGCGGTTTGGCGATCCAGGTTGTAGCGCGTGTAGTGCACGCCCACCTTGGGCGTAATGTAGAAGGCCTCCGTCTGCATCGGCAGCGACACCTGTGGGTAGAGCAAGGCTCGCTGGCCGATGACCTGGGTCGGGTGATGGAAATTGTCGTATTCGCCGGTAAGGTTGAACTGCAGGCCGCCGGGCAGATCCGGTCGTATCGCCGTCAGCATGAACTGCGGCAAACGGAAATACGGCACCGCCACCGGCGCATCGGGATCCTGCAAGGTTTGATAGCGCTGCACCATCAACGTCGCGTTCCACCAGCCTGCCCCATACATCAGCCGCCCCTGCCGCAACAGGTTGGCCTGCGATACCATCGCCACCCGCGACGACAGGTCGGCAAAATAGCTGTCGTCCGATGCGCCGTTCAGGTTGAGATCGGCGGTCAGGCCCGGGGCCAGCGCCTGGCTGTGGACGATCGCGTAGGCACTGCGGTCGATGCCGGCGACCCGATCATTGGGCAGGTACTCGAAGCGCGCCTGTCCGTTGTAGCTGTAGTCGAGATAGCGGAGTTCGGAATTCAACTGCAGGCCCCGCCGGGCGAGGATGCGCGGTGCGATGGTGGCATCCATGTTCGGCGCGATATTCCAGTACCAGGGAAGCGAAAATTCCAGGCCGCTGGTGGTGCTGGTGGCGTAGCTCGGCGACAGGAAACCCGACTTGCGCTGATTGTTGAGCGAAAAGCTGAACCACGGCCAGTAGAAGATAGGCGTGTCCATGAACACCACCTTGGTGCTGTCGGCAACGCCCGTCTGGCGGTTGTAGTCGAGCGACATTTCGTCGGAGACGATGTACCAGTCGCGATTCGGCGTACAGGTGGTGAAGGTGCTTTTCTTCAGGCGATACACCCCCTCACCCTCGAAATCCAGGCGTTCCGCCTCGCCGCTGCCGACGTCGGGTTCGCGCGGCACACTCACACCGGGCACTACCTTCGGCGGACGCTTGATGACGTAGGCAGGCTGATCGAGGACACCGAGGTTGTCCTGCACCTGGAGCCGCAGGTGCGGACCAGTGAGCAAGTCGCCGTTCTTCTTCATGCGCACGTTGCCTGTTGCCTCCACTTCGTCTTCGAGATGGCGGTAGATCAGGGTATCGGCGCTGATTGCCGTGTCGTCGCGGCGGAACTCGGCATTGCCTTCGGCGATCGTCTCGACGTCGCTGCGGCCGCTGATGCTGTCGGCGCTCACCTCGGCCGGGCCCGGTTCTGCCGTCCGGGGCGTCGCGGTCTGGGCTAGCGCACCGGCCGCCAGCGGACCCGAACACATGAAGATCAACAGTCCCCGCAGGCGAAGGTGCATCGTTCGATATCGTCGCGCATCGGGCGCGCTGAAGGCCAATGATAGAATTTCAATTCTAGCATTCCGACCGGACCACTCAGCGTGAACGCCCAGCAGCAAAGGCAGCAAGAGATCATCGAATGGCTCCGCGCGCTACTGCCCGGACGCGATTTTTCCCTTGCCCCCGCCTCGGCCGACGCCAGCTTCCGGCGCTATCTGCGTGCCACCTTCGACGACGGCAGCAGCCGGATCGTCATGGACGCGCCGCCCGACCACGAGGACCTCAATCCCTGGCTTCACGTGCAGCGGCTCTTTTACGATGCCGGGACGCATGTGCCAGAAGTCTTCGCTAGCGACCTCGAACACGGCTACCTACTGCTCTCCGACCTCGGTTCGACCACCTATCTCGCCGGCCTCACGAACGCCAATGCCGATGCGCACTATCGCGCCGCCATCGACGCGCTGATCAGGATTCAACTGGCCAGCAAGCCGGATCAACTACCGCCCTACGACCGCGTATTGCTGAAGCGCGAACTTGACCTGTTCCCGGAATGGTATCTGGCGAAGCACATCGAACTGGACCTGACGGAAAGTCAGTCGGCGCAACTCGCTGCGGTTTGCGAAAAGATCATGGCCGTCAATCTCGCCGAACCGTCGGTCTATGTTCATCGCGACTACCATTCGCGCAACCTGATGGTCGCCGAGCCAAATCCGGGCATCATCGACTTCCAGGACGCCGTCTACGGCCCCGTCAGCTACGACCTCGTCTCGCTGTTCAAGGATGCCTACATCGAATGGCCGGAGGAACAAACGCTCGACTGGCTGGCACGCTACTGGCAGGCGGCGAGGAAGGCCGGACTGCCAGTGCGCGCGGACTTCGGCGAATTCCATCGCGACTATGAATGGATGGGCGTACAGCGCCACGTAAAAGTACTCGGCATCTTCGCGCGGCTCTGCCACCGTGACGGCAAGGACGGCTACCTCAAGGACATGCCGCTGGTCGCCCGCTACCTGCGTACCGCCTGCGAACGCTACCGCGAACTGACACCGCTGTTGCGCATTCTCGACGCCGTCGAGAACCGCCAGGCCGACGCGGGGTACACATTTTGAGGTGCATGATTCTCGCAGCCGGCCGCGGCGAGCGCATGCGGCCGCTGACCGACCGCACGCCGAAGCCGTTGCTTCCCGTCGCCGGCAAGCCGCTGATCGTCTGGCATCTCGAACGACTTGCGAGAGCCGGTTTTCGCGACATTGTCATCAACCACGCGCATCTGGGCGACCACATCGAGGCGCTGCTCGACGACGGCTCCGCATGGGGCGTTTCGATCCGTTACTCGGAAGAGCCGCCTGGCGCGCTTGAATCGGCGGGCGGCATCGCCAATGCCTTACCCCTGCTTGGCAACGACATCTTCCTCGTCGTCAATGGCGACATCTGGTGCGACCTCGATTTCGCCGCGCTACCGATGCTGGCCGAGCGTGACCTCGCCCACCTCGTCCTGGTGCCCAACCCGCCGCACCACCCGAACGGCGACTTCGACCTGCAAAATGGCCGCGTGCTCGGCGTACCACCACGGCTGACCAGCCCGCAGGGCGCAGGACGCCACGAAGTGGCGGTCCCGAGCGAAGCGAGGGATGGAGCAACGCTCCACACTTTTTCCGGCATCGGCCTATATCGCCCCGAACTGTTCGCCACCGTCGAGCGCGGCAAATCCGCCAGACTCGCGCCGCTGCTGCGCGAGGCGATGGCGGCGGACCGCGTCTCGGGCCAAATCCATACCGGCCGATGGGTCGATGTCGGCACACCCGAGCGCCTCGCCGCGCTCGATGAGGAAGTCCGCTCGCACCTATAATCGGGCGATGGACATCACACCCTTCGTCGACCGCCGCGCCCGACTGATCGCCCGCATGGGCGAAGGCGTCGCCATCCTGCCGACGGCGACCGAGAAGACGCGCAACCGCGACACGCCCTACCCGTATCGCGCCGACAGCTACTTCCACTACCTGAGCGGCTTCCCCGAACCAGAAGGTGTGCTGGTACTCATCGCCGGCAATACTCCGCAAAGCATCCTCTTCTGCCGCGACCGCGATCCCGACAAGGAAATCTGGGACGGCTACCGCTATGGCCCGGAAGGCGCGAAGGAAGCTTTCGGCTTCGACGAGACGTATTCGATTTCACAACTCGACGAAAAACTGCCCGAGTTGATCGCCAACCAGCCCGCGCTCTGGCATTCGCTCGGCTTCGAGCCGGAATGGGATACGCGCATCGGTAAGGCGCTGAACGCTGTGCGTGCGCAAAGCCGCGCCGGCAAACGCGCGCCGACGGCGATCCACGACCTGCGCGCCGCGCTCGACGAAATGCGGCTGGTCAAGGACAGCCACGAAATCGCGCTGATGCGTCGCGCCGCCGACATCGCCGCCGCCGGCCATCGCCGCGCCATGCGCGCCGCCGCGCCTGGCCGCTACGAATACGAGATCGAAGCCGAATTCCTGCACGAATTCCGCCGCCAGGGCAGCCAGTTTCCCGCCTACACCAGCATCGTCGCCTCCGGCCCCGGCGCCTGCGTTCTCCACTACATCAACAACGACCGCCAGATGCAGGACGGCGAACTGGTGCTGATCGACGCCGGCTGCGAACTCGACGGCTACGCCTCCGACATCACGCGTACGTTCCCGGTCAACGGCCGCTACTCCGGCCCGCAGCGCGACGTCTATCAACTGGTACTGGATGCGCAAAGCGCCGCCATCGCGGCCGTCAAGCCGGGCGTGCACTTCATGACGCCGCACGAAGCCGCGCTGAAGGTGCTGGCGCAGGGCATTATCGACCTCAAACTGCTGCAAGGGAGCGTCGACTCCGTGATCGAATCGGAAAGCTACAAGCGCTTCTACATGCACCGCACCAGTCATTGGCTGGGCATGGACGTACACGACGTCGGCGAATACAAGACCGGCGATGATTGGCGCATCCTCGTGCCCGGCATGGTGCTGACCATCGAACCCGGCTGCTACATCCGCCCGGCCGACGACGTGCCCACCGCCTTCCATAACATCGGCGTCCGCATCGAGGACGACGCGCTCGTTACACTCAACGGCTGCGAAATTCTCACCACCGCCGCGCCGAAATCCGTCGCCGACGTCGAGGCCGTCATGGCCGAGGTGAAGTCGTGAGCGTTTCGGTCACCGTCGTTGGCGGGGGGCCTGCGGGGATGGCGATAGCGCTGGCCCTGCATCGCAACGGAGTCGAATCGGAGATTGTCGACGCCCGCGCACGCGGCGCCGCAAAGGAAGACAAGCGCATCCTCGCACTCTCGCACGGCGCACGACAGATCCTCGAATGGCTGGGTGTCTGGAACACCATCCCGCACACCGCCATCACAACGATCCACATTTCTCACCAGGGCGGCCTCGGGCGCACCAGACTCACCGCAGAGGACGAAGGCGTGCCCGCGCTCGGCTACGTGCTGGCGGCCGGCGACCTCGCCACCGCATTGGACGTGGCGCTGGTGGAGACCGACATCGTTTTTCGAGAGCATACCAAGGTCGATGAACAACCCGACACACCCTTGACCATCTGGGCCGAAGGCGCAGTCGACGACGAATCCGCCATCGTCCGCGACTACGGCCAGCACGGCGTCATCTGCACCGCCACGGCCGACGAGCCGCACGCCGGCCGCGCCTGGGAACGCTTCACGCCCGAAGGCCCGGTCGCCGCGCTGCCGTGGGGCAAGGACTACGCGGTCGTGATGACCTGCGCCGCCGCACAATCCACACAGGTCGGCGCACTCGGCGATGCGGAGTTCGTCGCCACCCTGCAGCGCCGCTTCGGCGGCCGCGTGCGCTTCACTTCCGTCGGCGAACGGTTCGTCTTCCCGCTCGGCCTGCGCTACCGAAAGTCAGTCGTGGCGACACGCCAGGTGTGGATAGGCAATGCTGCGCAAACGCTCCACCCCGTCGCGGGGCAGGGTTTCAACCTCGCGCTGCGCGACATCTACGAACTCGCACGCACACTCACCGATGCGCAAGACCCCGGCGCACCCGAGCTGCTGGCGCGCTACGACGCCGCCCGCAAGCTGGACCGCAATGGCGCCATGCGCTTCACCGACACGCTGGTGCACCTCTTCAGCAACGACGACTTCCTGCTGCGCCATGCGCGCGGCGCCGGCCTCCTCGCCCTCGACCTCTTACCTCCCGCCCGCCACTTCGTCGCCCGCCGCATGATGTTCGGTGCCCGCGGCTGGTAGCACCGCGAATACGACTCCGCACGCCAATTGCGGCAAGCTGCCCATAGTATGATGGACCATCCGCTCGACATCGCCCCCGACAATGGTCCGCCACCGCCATCGCATCTTCGACAGCCGCCGCCTGCTCCTTCTTCTGGCACTGTTGCTGACGGCCGGCTTTCTGGCTACTTCGATCATCAGCTATCAGGTGTCGAAGCGCTCCATCCTCAACGCCATCGTCGACCAAAGCCTGCCGCTGACCTCCAGCAACATCTACTCCGAGATTCAGAAGGACCTGGTGCGCCCGGTGCTCATATCATCGACCATGGCGCACGACACCTTCCTGCGCAACTGGGTGCTGCACGGCGAGGCCAACGTCGACGAAATCACCCACTACCTGCGGGAAGTCAGGACGCGTTACGGCGCCTTCAGCAGTTTCTTCGTCTCCGAGCGCAGCGGCCTTTACTACACCGGCAAGGGCATCCTCAAGCGCGTTTCGCCCAAGGAACCGCGCGATGCGTGGTACTACCGCATCCGCAGCCTGCCCGAGGACTACGAGATCAACGTCGACCCCGACATGGCCAACAAGGATGCGCTGACCATCTTCATAAACTACCGGGTGTATGACTTCTCAGGCAACTACATCGGCGCCACCGGCATCGGCCTGACGGTCGACGCGGTGCGCCAGCTGATCGGCGAACACCAACGGCGCTTCAACCGGACCATCTACTTCGTGGATGCCACGGGCAAGACCGTCCTGTTCGGCAACACCTCGAACCAAGCCGGCATAGACCTGCGCGGCAATCCCGGCCTCGGGCCGCTGCTGGACGGCATCCTCGCGGACGAGGCCGGATCCTACCAGTATGTCGGCGCCCGCGGCGACACCCATATCCTCAACGTGAACTACATGCCAGAGCTGAAGTGGTACCTATTCGTCGAGCAGGACCAGGAAGCCTCACTGGCCGGCATCCGCAGGACACTGTTGATCAACATCGCCATCAGCCTGCTGGTCACAATCGTCGTGGTCTCGCTGGCCCATTTCGCATTGCGCGGCTACCAGCAGCGTATGGAGGAGATGGCCTCCACCGACAAGCTGACCGGCCTGCTCAATCGCCACGCCTTCACCATCCTGATGGACAAGCTGCTGGCCGACCATCGCCGCGAACCGCAGCGCATGTCGATTCTGCTTGCCGACATCGACCACTTCAAGGCCATCAACGATCATCACGGACACCTGGCGGGCGACAACGTGCTGGCCGCCGTCGCCAAACGCCTGCAGGCCGGCCTGCGCGAGTCCGACATCATCGTCCGCTGGGGCGGGGAGGAGCTGCTCATGCTGCTCAGGCGATGCGATCTGCGCGAAGCCCGGCGCATCGCCGAAGAGCTCCGGCAGCGTGTGCAGGTCACGCCCTTTGTCGCGAATGACAAGGATGTCCCGGTTACGATCAGCATCGGCGTGACCGAATACCACGGTGCCGAACCCCCCGAACAGACCGTCGGCCGCGCCGACAGCGCACTCTACGAAGCCAAGGCCGGTGGCCGCAACCGCGTTTGCGTCGCCGACACCTCCGCGACGGCGTGACGACTGCGCATTTCGCAAAAAGTCAGCCGTGGCGGTACGCCACCTGAAGCCGCACCTTTCGCTGCATCAACAACGGCTTTCGTCGAACACTTGCCGCGGAACGTGATGTAGCGCCCGCATGTAATTCCCGACGTCGCCCGACGCTGCACAAAAATTAGGCGGCTGGGGGTAGAATTCGCGCCTTCCGATTCCCGCTTGTCCACTCCCCGCTCGGCCATGAATTTCCTGGGCTACACGCTCCGCAACAATCTATTCGTCGCGCCCATGGCCGGGGTCACCGATCGCCCGTTCCGCCAGCTGTGCAAGCAGTTGGGCGCGGGGCTGGCGGTGTCGGAGATGGTGACCTCGAATTCGCTGCTCTATGGCAGCGCGAAGACGCGCCGCCGCGCCAACCACGACGGCGAGGTGGAACCGATCTCGGTGCAGATCGCCGGCGCCGACCCGCGCATGATGGGCGAGGCGGCCAAATACAACGTCGATGAAGGCGCGCAGATCATCGACATCAACATGGGCTGCCCGGCCAAGAAGGTCTGCAACGTGATGTCCGGCTCGGCGCTGATGAAGGACGAGCCGCTGGTGGCGCAGATCCTCACCGCCGTGGTGAATGCCGTACCGAACACACCGGTGACGCTGAAGTTCCGCACCGGCTGGAACCGCCAGCACAAGAACGCCCCCGCCATCGCCCGCATCGCCGAGGATTGCGGCGTGCGCGCCATCGCCATCCATGGCCGCACCCGCGCCGACCAGTACATGGGCGAGGCCGAGTACGACACCATCGCGCTGGTGAAGACGCTGGTGAAGATTCCGGTGATCGCCAACGGCGACATCACCACGCCGCAGAAGGCGAAGTTCGTGCTGGAGCATACGAAGGCCGACGGTTTGATGATCGGCCGCGCGGCGCAGGGCCGACCCTGGCTGTTCCGCGAGATCGAGCACTATCTGAAAACAGGCGCGCTGCCGGCATCGCCCGGCACAGCCGAAATTCATGCCATCCTGCGCGGGCACCTGGCCGACCTGTACGATTTCTACGGCGAGGAAACGGGCGCCAAGATCGCGCGCAAGCACATCAGCTGGTACACCAAGGGCATCGCCGGCGCGGCGCGTTTCCGCCACGCGATGAACCAGCTCACTACCATGGATGCCCAACTGGCCGCCACCGACGAGTTCTTTCTCGCCCAGGCCGCCAATGAGCAACTCTGTCTTGAGGAGGCCGCATGAGCGCCGACATTTCCGATTGTGTCCGGCGGTCGCTGAACCGTTATTTCCGCGACCTCGACGGCAATCGGCCGCACGCCATTTACGACATGGTGTTGCATGCAGTGGAAAAACCGATGCTGGAAGTAGTGATGAAACAGGCCAACGGCAACCAGACCGTGGCCGCCGAGATACTCGGCATCAACCGCAACACCTTGCGGCGCAAGCTGGACGATCACGATCTACTCTGAGGACACCATGAAGGTACAACAAGCATTGATCAGCGTTTCCGACAAGCGCGGCGTCGTCGACTTCGCCCGCGAACTGACCGGGCTCGGCGTCAACATCCTCTCCACCGGCGGCACCGCCAAGCTGTTGCGCGATGCCGGCATCCAGGTGACGGACGTCTCCGACTACACCGGCTTCCCCGAAATGCTCGACGGCCGCGTCAAGACGCTGCACCCGAAGGTTCATGGCGGCATCCTCGGCATCCGCGGCAATGCCGCCCACGCCGCAACGATGAGGGAACACGACATCCCGACCATCGACCTCGTGGTGGTGAACCTCTACCCCTTCGCGCAGACCGTGGCGAAGAAGGACTGCACGCTGGAGGATGCGATCGAGAACATCGACATCGGCGGCCCGACCATGGTGCGCGCCGCGGCCAAAAACCACGGCAACCCAGCCAACGATAGCGGCGGTGTCGGCGTGGTCACCGACCCGGAAGACTATCAAACCATCATCGACGAGCTGAAGGCCAACGGCGGCGCCCTGCCCTACCAGACCCGCTTCGAGCTGGCAAAGAAGGCCTTCACGCATACGGCGCGCTACGACGGCGCCATCGCCAACTGGCTGACCGGGCTGAACGAGGAGAACAAGCCGGGCCTGTTCCCCGACAAACTGCAACTGGCCTTCGACCAGGTCGACACCATGCGCTACGGCGAGAACCCGCACCAGCAGGCCGCGTTCTATCGCGAACCGAACGCAGTGCCGGGCAGCATCGCCAACTACGAGCAGTTGCAGGGCAAGGAACTCTCGTACAACAATATCGCCGATTCGGACGCAGCCTGGGAATGCGTCAAGGCTTTTGACACGACGGCCTGCGTGATCGTCAAGCACGCCAACCCCTGCGGCGTCGCCATCGCACCGACCGCACTGGAGTCGTATCAAAAGGCGTTCAAGACCGACCCGACTTCGGCCTTCGGTGGCATCATCGCTTTCAACTGCGCCATCGACAAGGCGGCTGCGGAAGCCATCTCCGGCCAGTTCGCCGAAGTCATCATCGCCCCGGAAATCACCGCCGATGCGCGCGCCGTGTTCGCTGCCAAGCAGAACCTGCGCGTACTGATCGTGCCGTTGGGCAAGGCAGACGGCACGCTGTTCGACTACAAGCGCGTCGGCGGCGGCCTGCTGGTGCAGACGGCCGACGTGGCCCGCATCGATGAGTCCGACCTGAAGGTCGTTACCAAGCGCGCACCGACGCCGCAGGAAATGACCGACCTGCTGTTCGCCTGGCGCGTCGCCAAGTACGTGAAGTCGAACACCATCGTCTATTGCAAGGACGGCATGACCACGGGCGTCGGCGCGGGCCAGATGAGCCGCGTCGATTCCGCGCGCATCGCCGCCATCAAAGCCGAGAACAACGGCCTGACGGTCGTCGGCTCGGTCGCGGCATCGGATGCCTTTTTCCCCTTCCGCGACGGTCTCGACGTACTGGCCAAGGCCGGCGCGACGGCCGTCATCCAGCCCGGCGGTTCGGTGCGCGACGCGGAAGTCATCGCCGCGGCCGACGAGCAGAACGTCGCCATGGTCTTCACCGGATTCCGCCACTTCCGCCACTGACATGAAAACCACGATTCGCCTGCTGGCGGCCATCGCAACGATCGCCGCCACGCTCCCCGCGTACGCCGAAGGCAGCCTCGGCGACTGGTTCGACAGCGCCTGGAACAACGTCACCCGCAGCTACGACGAAGGGACGGGCGAATTGCTGATCCCGACCTACACCTGGCACCTGCCCTTCGCCTATACCGACGAGAAGATCAACGGTTATCAGAACTATCCCTATGGCCTGGGCTATGGCCGCGGCCGTTTCGACGAGAAGGGCAACTACCACGGCGTGTTCGCGATGGGTTTCCAGGACTCCCACTTCCTCCCGGAATGGATGGTCGGGTATTCCTGGAAGACCTATTGGCCGCTGGGTGAAGAGCTCAAGGGCGGTCTCGGCTTTGTCACCGGCCTGACGGCCCGTAGCGACTACGGCCACTACACACCGGTGCCCTTCATCCTGCCGGCAGCCTCGATCGAGTACGGCCGCTGGTCGCTGGATGCCGCCTATGTCCCCGGCGGCAAGGGAAATGGTAACGTTATCTTCTTCGTCAACAAGTGGCGTTTCGGCGCCAACCCGTAGCCATGAAGATACTCGTCGTCGGTTCCGGTGGTCGTGAACATGCCCTGGCCTGGCGCATCGCCCAGGCGCCCGGCCTGCAGAAGGTCATCGTCGCGCCGGGCAATGCCGGCACGGCGCGCGAGCCCGAGTTGGAAAACCTGCCGCTCACCGACATCGATACTCTCGCCGATTACGCCGAGCGCGAGAACATCCACCTGACCGTGGTCGGCCCGGAAGCGCCGCTGGCGGCGGGCATTGTCGACGTCTTCCGGGAACGCGGGCTGCGCATCTTCGGACCGACGAGAGCCGCCGCGCAACTGGAAAGCTCCAAGGATTTCTCGAAACGCTTCATGGCCCGGCACGGCATCCCGACGGCGGAGTTCGCCACTTTCACGGACGCGCAGACGGCGCACGCCTACGTCGAGAACAAGGGCGCGCCCATCGTCATCAAGGCCGACGGCCTCGCCGCCGGCAAGGGCGTCGTCGTCGCCATGTCGCTGCACCAGGCGCACGGCGCCATCGACATGATGCTGCTCGACAACAAGATGGGTGACGCCGGCGCGCGCGTCGTCATCGAGGAATTCCTCGACGGCGAGGAAGCCAGCTTCATCGTCATGGCCGACGGCAAGAATGCGCTGGCGCTGGCCACCAGCCAGGACCACAAGCGGCTCCAGGACGGCGACCAGGGACCGAACACCGGCGGCATGGGCGCCTATTCGCCCGCACCGGTGGTGACGCCGCAAATCCACGCCCGCGCCATGCGCGAGGTGATCATGCCGACCATCCATGGCATGGAGAAGGACGGCATTCCCTACACCGGCTTCCTCTACGCCGGCCTGATGATCAAGCCCGACGGCTCACTGAAGGTGCTCGAATTCAACTGCCGCATGGGCGATCCGGAAACCCAGCCGATCATGATGCGGCTGAAGGGCAACTTCATCACCCTGCTCGACGCCGCCATCGATGGCCGCCTCGACAAGGTCGAAGCCGAGTGGGACCGCCGCGTCGCGCTGGGCGTGGTGCTGGCCGCCGCCAACTATCCCGAAACGCCGCGCAAGGGCGACGTGATCCAAGGCATCGCCGTGGCCTACGACGCGCCCGACGACGTGCACATCTTCCATGCCGGCACGGCCTTGCAGGACAAGGACGTGGTCACCGCCGGCGGCCGCGTGCTGTGTGTCACCGCGCTCGGCGACAACGTGCGCGCGGCGCAGAAGCGCGCCTACGAGGCAGTGGACGCGATCCGCTTCGATGGCATGCAGTACCGCCACGACATTGGGTATCGCGCCATTCGGCGTTGATCGGAAAAAGTCAGCCGTGGCGACACGCCACCAAGCGCCGATGAACCCGCAACTCGTCCACGACTACCTCGCCGATCTCCAGAACCGCATCGTCGCGGCGCTGGAAGAACTCGACGGTAAATCTTTCCGGCGAGACTCGTGGGGCCGCGGCACCGCTTGCGTGATCGAGGAAGGCAATTTCTTCGAGCGCGGCGGCGTCAATTTCTCGCATGTCACCGGCGACAAGCTGCCCGCCTCGGCGACCGCGCATCGGCCCGAACTGGCCGGCCGCAAGTGGGAAGCAATGGGCGTTTCGTTAGTGCTGCATCCGCGCAATCCCCACTGCCCGACCAGCCACATGAACGTGCGCTTTTTCGTCGCCACAAGGGAAGGTGCCGAGCCGGTCTGGTGGTTCGGCGGCGGCATAGACCTGACGCCCTACTACGGTTTCGCGGAAGACTGCGCGCATTTCCATCGCACCTGCCGCGACGCGCTGGCGCCTTTCGGCACCGACGTCCATCGCCGCTACAAGAAGTGGTGCGACGAGTACTTCTTCCTCAAGCACCGCAACGAACCGCGCGGCATCGGCGGCATCTTCTTCGATGATCTGGATGAGGAGGGCTTCGAGCGCTGCTTCAACCTCACCCAGGCGGTCGGCGATGCTTTCACCGCCGCCTACCTGCCGATCTGCGAACGCCGCCGCGACACCCCGTACGGCGAGCGCGAGCGCGACTTCCAGGCCTACCGGCGCGGCCGCTATGTCGAATTCAATCTGGTCTGGGACCGCGGCACGCTGTTCGGCCTGCAATCCGGCGGCCGTACCGAATCGATCCTGATGTCGCTGCCGCCCGTGGTGAAGTGGCGCTACGACTGGCACCCGGAACCGGGCAGCGCCGAGGAAAAGCTCTACACCGACTTCCTGCCGCCGCGCGACTGGATCTGACGCGCGCCGGCCAGTAGCGCCGCTTCGCGGTAGTGGCGTTCCGCCACGGCTGACTTTTCCAGTTCGTTTTCGAGCAGGCTCGCCAGTTCCAGATGCGTCTCGGCGCGCGACTGGATCGCCAGCGAAGCCTCGAGATAGCTCTGCGCCTTGCCCCACAACTGTTGCTGGCGGCACAGCCGGCCCAGCGTCAGCAGCAGGCTGGCATCGTTCGGGTGGCTGTTGAGCCATTCTTCGGCATGGGCGATGCGCGCAACGACGTCGCCGCCGACGCACTGGCCGTAGGCTTCCGCCAGCGTCGAATCCCACTGGTGATCGAGAAAGTCCTCGACCAGTTCGGCGGCGTGGCCGCAGTCGGCAGCGGCGGCAAGCGCGCCGGCGGCCGCCAGCGCCAGCTGGACATCCCGCTTGTCCTCCTCGGGCATTCCCTTCCAGTAACGCGCCAGTTGATCTGCATCGCCTTCCAGGGCGGCCAGGTTCTCGCGATGGGCGCGCTGGCGCAAAGGCGCCGCCTGCTCGGGCGTCAGCGCCTTGTGCTTCTGCAACTGGCGGGTCAACTTCAATACTTCTTCCCAGTCGCCCAGCGCCTGGCGCACGCGCAGCGACTGGCGCAGCGCCGAAATATGGCGCCCGCCCTCAACCAGCAACTGGTCGACGCGTTCGCGTGCCAGTTCCAGATCGTGGCTTTCCAGCGCCATCTCGGCTTCCGCCTTCAGGCGCGCAGGACGCATGCCCTCCTCGTTGTCCAGCAGCCGTTGACTCCAGAGCGCCCGGCGTTCATCGTCGTGCAAGGCGTTCGCCGAACGCAGCGCCACCAGCGAGACGAGCCCGCGCTCGTGGCCCCTGTCGAAGGCCTTTTCGGCATTCTTGATCGCCTGGCTGTAGCGGCCTTCCTGCCAATAAAGCACCGCCTCGTGAAGTGCGCGCTCGGCGCGGGCCTTGATGCGACGCTGGCGAAAGCCACGGACCACATCCGGCATGCGCACCACGGACGCGACGGCATGCAAGGCCAGATACACGATGCCACAGGCGGAAAACAGCAGCGCCACCAGCAGATTAAAGGACATCTCGATGCGCCAGGGCGGCAGCACCAGCAGCGCATAGCCGTCGTTGTAGCGGCCGAGCACCGCCAGCCCGGTCGCCACCGCCGCCAGAATCAGGAACCAGGTCAGAAGTCGCATGACGGCTACTTCCTCTCGCGCACGAGCTTGAACCGCCGGATGGCTTCGAGCGTTCCATCGAGCGTCGGCACGTCGCTGCCGACACCGGCCGACTGCAAGCCGCGCAAGGTGGTCAGGGACGACTTGACCGACGCCGCGTTGACGTCGAAATAGCGCTCCAGCCATTGCGTCGCCTGGCGCACGTCTTCGTGAAAAGCATCATCGTCGCGCATCAGCAATGCCAGCCGCGCGTTGACCAGACGCAACCTTAGGTTCTCGCGCAGGAAGAAACTCTGGGGAGGCGTCAGCAGGCCGGGAACGTCCCCGGACGCATCGATGCGCTCGACCCGTACCAGTTGCCGCAATTCGTTCCAGATATCCCGCCCCAGCGATTTCCAGAATGCCACCTCGGCCGGGCCGGCGTCAGGCACCGCCGGTTTCACTTCCGGCAATGGCTGCTGCGGCCGCCGTTCGAAGACCAGCGGCATCTTGTCGACGCTGGCGACGACACTCTCCAGTTTGCTGGTAAGTCCCGGAACATCCGCAGACGGCAAAGTCTTCAACTGCTCGATATCGCGGCCGATCAACTGCCGCAAACCGGCGAACTGTGGCTGTCCCGATCTTTCCAGGCGTGTTTCCATGGCGGACAGGGCGATCAGCGCTGCCTCAATGTTGCCGGCCAGACGCAATTGCTGGGCAGCCGTCGCCACGCCCTGCTCGATTTCAGCCAATAGCCGTTCGTCGTTGCTCTTCGCCAGATCGCGATAAAGCGCGTCGAAGGACGCCTGTTGAGCCTGCACTTCGGCGAGTCGGGATTCCAGGGTCGCAAGCTTGGCCTGCAACGTCGCCTGTGTCTCTTCCACATTGCGGGCGACGACGCGGCTCTCCTTGGCAATTGCATCGTTGTCGGTAAGCCGCCTGGCCAACTCTTCCTGCACGCCGGCCAGGCGCTGGCGCGTCTCCAACCATTGCCAGCCGAGCAAGCCGAGTGCGACGACGGCGATTACTGCGCTGGGTCGCCGCCAGGCGCCGGTCCTGCGTTCTGGCTTGGTCTTTGGCTGCGGTGCCGATTCGGGTTCAGGCAACTCTGGCGTGGTCACGGTAGTACTCCAAAAGGCCGGCAATCAGGCCATCGTCGCCCGGGCCGGTCAGGTTCACTTCATGGCAGCCGAGCGCACGCGCCAGGCCGGCGATGCGTTGATGCGGAACGAATAGCGGCGTCTTCTTCAACCAAGTCTGCCCCAGTTTGCCGACCATGTCGACAAGGTTGCGCAGTCCCTCGCTGCTGGTGACGGTAACGGCGTCGAGACGGCCGTCGCCCCACAACTTGATGAGCGGCGCGGGATCGAGCGCGGGCCTGTCGCGTCGGTAGCAGGCAACGTACTCTACCTCGGCGCCGCGCTGTTTCAAGGTGTCGCCCAACAGTTCGCGACCACCGTCGCCGCGGAAGATCACAACGCGCTTGCCGGCCACGTCCTGCAGATCGGGCAAATCCAGCAACGCCTCTGAATCGAACTTCCCTTGCGGCGCGACGACATCCTCAACGCCAAACTTCGCCAGCGCCATTTCGCTGCTCTTGCCCACCGTGGCTGCGCGCAGTCCGGCCGGCCAGTCGCGGCGAACGAGGATTGCGCCAAGCGCCTTCTCGACTGCATTCGGGCTGACGAAGCAGGCCCAGTCGAATTCGTCGAGGCGAATCGCGATTTCCTGCAACGGTGCGGGATCGTCAACATCGAAAATCGCCAACACGGGGAACAGGATCGGCTTCGCACCGCGCTCGATCAACGCGTCGGCCAGATGCGTCGCCTGCCCGGCGGGACGGGTGACGACGATGTTGCGGCCTTCGAGGGGGCGGGCCTCTGCCATGGCGTCAGCCAAGCGCAGCCAGTATCTCGTCGGCGCCCTGGGCGCGCAGTTCGCCGGCGAGGCGCAAACCCAGTGCTTCCGGGTCGGCGGCAGCGCCAGTGAGTTCGGCGCTGGCCATGCGCTTGCCGTCCGGCGTGGCAACAAAGCCGCGCAGAAAGATCGCGCCATCGCGCATTTCCGCATAGGCGCCGAGCGGCACTTCGCAACTGCCGGCCAGTGCGCGGGAGACGGCGCGCTCGGCGCGCACGCAGGCGGCCGTCGCGGCATCGTTGAGCGGCGCCAGCCAGGCGGCGACCTCAGGGCGTCCCGCCACGGCCTCGATGCCCAGTGCGCCCTGGCCGGCGGCGGGTAGCGACACCTCGGCCGGCAGCACGGCGCGGATACGCTCCTTCAGGCCAAGCCGGATCAGGCCGGCGGCGGCGAGGATGATTGCGTCGTACTGGCCCTCGTCGAGCTTGCGCAGGCGGGTATCAAGATTGCCGCGCAGCGAACTGACGGCGAGATACGGGTAGCGCGCATGCAACTGCGCCTCGCGGCGCAGACTGGAGGTGCCGACCACGGCGCCAGGCGGAAGGTCGTCGAGGCTGGCATACTTGCCCGAGACGAAGGCGTCGAGCGGCACTTCGCGCGGCCCGGTCGCCACCAGCGCAAACTCCCGCGGCAATTCCATCGGCACGTCCTTCATCGAATGCACGGCGATGTCGGCGCTGCCGTCGAGCAATGCCGTTTCCAGCTCCTTGACGAACAGCCCCTTGCCGCCAACCTTGGCCAGCGGCCGGTCGAGAATCTGATCGCCGCGCGTAGTCATGCCGAGCAGTTCGACACGACACGACGGATATAATTTCGTCAGCAGATCGCGCACATGTTCCGCCTGCCAGAGGGCGAGGCGGGACTCGCGCGTCGCGATCGCGATGCGTTCGGGAACCGGGTTCTTGGAAGAATTCACTGGGCGGCCCAAATGACGGAACAAGGTAAGTGAGAAAGCAAATGGCGCCACCGGCCGCAGCCTGGCAACGCTTGATTCTCTGGCTGATTTTAGCATGCTGGGCTGGCACGGCCGGCGCTGTCCTGCCAGTGCCGAAGGCCGCAAACCTCGCTGCGGACGGCCAATTGGCGCACTCGACCGGCCAGCCGGTCGTCATTCTGTTCAGCCGCACGCCCTGCGGCTGGTGCGACAAGGCGCGCCGCGAACATCTCGACGCCATGGCCACGCAAGCGGCGGCTCAGCCTGGTAGCGCACTGTTCCGCCAGATCGACCTCGACAGCGATGCGCCGCTGATCGACTTTTCTGGACAACGCACCCGGCATCGCGACTTCGCACGCAAGCACAGCGTGACAATGACGCCAACACTGCTGTTCCTCGCCGCGGACGGCCGCGATCTTGCCGCACCCATCGTCGGCTACCGGCTGGCTGAGTTCTACGGCACCCTGATCGAGGACGCCATCGAGGACAGCCGCGACCGGCTGCGAAGCAACGCAAAATGAGAAAAGTCAGCCATGGCGGTACGCCGGGCTATTGATAGTCCGAACTGACTTTCGGTGCAGGCTAACCGGCACCAGCCGGTTAAGCGCGTCAGCGCGGCCGGAACCAAAAGTCAGCCGTGGCGACACGCCGCCGGACTGCGAACAAGCGGCTGACACGAATCGGTCCGCGGGCGATAGAATCATTCCACTGTTATAGCGAGGAAATCAACAATGGCGCTCGCCCCCGAGATTCGTAACAGCATCATGGCGCAGCTCGGCCCCGCCTATGCCCATGCTTATCCAAAAACCATCGAACGTGACTACCCGCACGTGCTGGAGAAGATCACCAAGCTGTGGGGCTCGCTGGACATGGAGAAGTTCTTCGAGGAACTGATGCTCACCCAGCGTTCCGGACGCCAGGGCTTTCCGCCCGACGCCTTCGGCGAACTCCTCGCCCTGATGAACATCTATCGCAAACTCGGCCTGATCAAGGCGCCGCCCAAGAAAGAGGGCGATGTCTGGAGCTGGATCAGTGAGGTTGGCTACGAAACCAGCCGGGAACAGGAAAGCTGATCGCCGCCCGCGCGGCGAAACTCCTCAAGCACCCGCCAGGGCGGCCTTTACCTGCGGCCACAACCTCCGGCTGACCACCAGCCGTTCCGGGATATCGCTCAGGAGGAGCGCCCAGCGGGGATCCGACTCTCCCGCCGAATCGTGATCACGCTCGTATCCCGCAATCGCGTCGCGCGCCACCAGGCAGTTGCGGTGAATACGCATGAAGCGCTGGCCGAATTCCCCTTCAAGCTGGGCCAGCGATTCCTCGATCAGGTACTCCCGCTCACGCGTACGTGCCGTAACGTACTTTTGCTCGGCCTTGAAGTACACGACATCCGCGACCGGTACCAGCAGCACCTTGCCACGCTCCAGACAGCGTAGCTGGCGGCGACCGCCCGGCACGATGGCCTCGGCTGCCTGGCTCACGGCGGCTGCCGTCGTCGGCGACCTGATGGCCTTGGCGAGCGCCTCGGCGAGCCGCGCCGCCTTGACCGGC
Source organism: Gammaproteobacteria bacterium (assembly GCA_018819515.1). GTDB lineage: Bacteria > Pseudomonadota > Gammaproteobacteria > Burkholderiales > Rhodocyclaceae > Fen-999. Next base: position 93,669 of record JAHJPX010000006.1, on the reverse strand, counting down.
TTGAGCAGATAGTCGGCTGCAGACAACTCGAAAGCCCGAACCGCGTACTGGTCGTAGGCCGTAACGAAGATTACCGCCGGCGGATGCGCCAGACCGGCCAGATGCCGGGCCAGTTCGATCCCGTCCATGCGCGGCATGCGGATGTCGATCAGGGCGATATCGATCGCCAGTCCCTCGACACGCTGCAACGCTTCGATGCCGTCGCCCGCCTCGGCGACCACCTGCGTCGGCACCTGCGCCACAACGTCGTCGAGCAGGTTGCGCAAGCGCGTGCGCGCCGGCGCTTCGTCATCGACGATCAGCAGCCGCAGTGCGCCGCTCAATTCGCCCCCTCGCGCCGATAGGGCAGTTCGATGCGCACCACGAAGCGCCTGTCCTCCGTTTGCGTGGTCAGTGTCGCCTCCAGGTCGAAGAACAGCGCCAGCCGTTCGCGGATGTTGTCCAGCGCCATGCGGTTGCCGGCGTGGTGGTTACCGCCCTGCGCCTGCTCACACGGATTGACGATCTCGAAAACCAGCCGGTCCTGGCGGCGCGCGAACGTCACCCCGATTTCGCCCCGTTCGCCTAGCGGTTCGATGCCATGATAGACGGCGTTTTCCAGCAGCGGCTGCAGCATCAGCGGCGGCACCAGCGCGTCCGGAGGACAGGATTCGATGTCCCAGCGCACCTCAAGACGCTCGCCCAGCCGCAGGCGTTCGAGATCGAGATACTGGCGCGACAAGGCGATTTCGCTGGATAGCGGCACCAGGTCGCGGTTTTCCTGCATCAGGCTGCGAAAGAGTTCGGCCAGTTCTTCAAGCGCAGTTTCGGCGCGGCGGGGGTCCGAGCGGATCACGCCAAGAACCGCATTCAGGCTGTTGAACAGAAAATGCGGCCTTATCCGGGCCGTCAGCGCCATCAGTCGTGCTTCCGCCACCGCTGGCGCATACGCCCGCGCAGCAAGATCGAACCAGGCCAGCAGCATCCCGACCGCCAGTACCGTCCAGAACCCGATGCGCAGCAGCGAAGTCTGCCCTTCGTCCAGCGGCGCGAGCAAGGCCGCCGTTACCGCTGCGCAAGCCAATGGAACCAGCAGTGTCGCCAGCACCCGCAACGGCGGCGTCAATCGCGCAAACCAGCGCTGGCCGCCGCAAAGAAGAATCAGGCTGCCGATGGCGATCGGCTCAACGTAAGCCGCCGACTCGACAAAGGCGTCGGACAGCGCGGCGAGGCGTCGGGTGCCATGCACCGCGCCGAGCAGGGCCATGGCATTCACGGCCAGGAGAACACGCAGCCACGTCCCGAGATTGCAGAAGTCGGGCAATCGAAGCGTGCCGAGGTTTTGTCGTCGGCGTCCGCCTGCGTCCTGCCCCATTTCCCGTATACTCGTCATCTTACGAAACAATGCCTTAAGCAACCTTCATTATGTCAGACAAAGCCTGGTCGGGCCGTTTCGCGGAACCCGTTTCCGAATTGGTCAAACGCTATACCGCTTCCGTCTTTTTCGATCGCCGCATGGCGGCCCAGGACATACGCGGTTCGCTGGCCCACGCGAAGATGCTCGCCGCGTGCGGCATCATCGCCGCCAGGGATCTCGCCGACATCGAGCGCGGCATGGCGCAAATCGCCGGCGAGATCGAGCGCGGCGAGTTCCAGTGGAGCCTCGACGCCGAGGATGTCCATCTCAACATCGAAAAGCGCCTGACCGCGCTGGTCGGCGACGCCGGCAAGCGCCTGCACACCGGCCGTTCGCGCAACGATCAGGTCGCCACCGACATTCGCCTCTGGCTGCGCGACAGCATCGACACCATCGACGGACTTCTGCGCAATCTGCAGGCCTCCCTGCTCGATGTCGCGGAAACGCATGCCGAAACGCCGCTGCCCGGCTTCACGCACCTGCAGGTCGCCCAGCCAGTCACCTTCGGCCACCACCTGCTCGCCTATGTCGAGATGCTGGCGCGCGACCGCTCGCGCTTCGCCGATTGCCGCGCGCGCATGAACCGCCTGCCGCTCGGCGCCGCCGCGCTGGCCGGCACCACCTTCCCGATCGACCGCGAATTCGTGGCGAAGGAACTCGGTTTCGACGGCGTCTGCGAAAACTCGCTCGACGCGGTGTCGGATCGCGACTTCGCCATCGAGTTCTGCGCCGCCGCCTCGCTGGTCATGACGCACGTCTCGCGCTTCTCGGAAGAACTGATCCTCTGGATGAGTCCGCGCATCGGCTTCATCGACCTCGCCGACCGTTTCTGCACCGGCTCGTCGATCATGCCGCAGAAGAAGAACCCGGACGTGCCGGAATTGGCGCGCGGCAAGACCGGCCGTGTCTATGGCCACTTGATGGGCCTGCTGACCCTCATGAAGGGCCAGCCGCTTGCCTACAACAAGGACAATCAGGAAGACAAGGAACCGCTGTTCGACACGGCCGACACCTTGATCGATACGCTACGGATCTTCGCCGACATGGTGCCGGGCATCCGCGTCAAGCCGGAAGCCATGGCCGAAGCGCTGCGTCAGGGCTTTGCCACTGCCACCGATCTCGCCGACTACCTGGTCAAGAAGGGCCTGCCGTTTCGCGACGCCCACGAAGCCGTCGCCCGCGCCGTGCGGGCAGCGGAAACCAAGGCTTGCGATCTGGCTGACCTGCCGCTGAACGAACTGCAGCAGTTCTCGCCGCTGATCGGCGACGACGTCTACTCGGTGCTGACAGTCGCAGGTTCGCTCGCTGCCCGCGACCACGTCGGCGGCACTGCCCCGAAGCAGGTCAAGGCGTCTATCGCGCGCGCCCGCAAGCGCCTCTGATGGAAACGCTCGGTAAATACGAACTCATCCGCAAACTCGGCGAAGGTTCCACCGCCACCGTCTGGTTCGCCCACGATACTTTCGCCGGGCGCGACGTCGCAATCAAACTGATCGACCCCAAGGTGCTTCGCGACGAGGCGCAGAGCCGCGTTTATAGGCGCCTGCTGAAGAACGAAGCGTCGCTGGCCGGCAAGCTGATCCATCCGCACATCGCGCAGATTTTCGATGCCGTCGTTTCCGACGACCAGAGCTACATCGTCATGGAGTATGTCGGCGGTGGGACACTCGATCAGTTCTGTTCGCCCAAGAATCTTCTGCCGCTGGATCGTCTGGTCGAGATCATCTTCAAGTGCACACGCGCCCTCGACTACGCGTTCCGCTTGGGCATCACCCACCGCGACATCAAACCGGCCAACATCCTGCTCACCGAAACGCTTGAGGCAGCCGACCGCGGCGACATCAAGATATCCGACTTTGGCGCGGCCATCCAGGCGACCAACCAGACGCAAACGCAAGTATCCGGCGTCGGCTCGCCGGCCTACATGTCGCCGCAACAGGTCCGGGAGGCCGAACTCAACCACCAGACCGACATCTACTCGCTCGGTGTGGTGATGTACCAGTTGCTGACCGGCCGCCTGCCATTCCAGGCCGCCAACAACTTCGCCATGGTCTACCAGATCTGCCACGTCGATCCGCCGCCGCCGTCCAGCTTCCGTCGGGAGATCCCACCCAGTCTGGATGCCATCGTTGCCCGCGCCATGCGCAAGGACCTCGACGCCCGCTACGCGACCTGGGAGGCGTTTTCGCACGATCTCGCACAGGCGTTCCGCAATTCGCAGCTCGCCAGCCGCAAGCAGGACTTTCCCGACAGCGAAAAGTTCGAGACCCTGCGAAAACTTCCCTTCTTCACCGAGTTTTCCGACGTCGAAATCTGGGAAGTCATGCGCTTCTCGCGCTGGGACGCAGTCGCACCCGGCACCGTCATCATGAAGGACGGCGAGATCGGCGACTTCTTCTGCTTTCTCACCGAAGGCGAATTGCGGGTCGCGAAAAAGGACCGCACCCTGAGCGTACTCGCGCCGGGGGACTGCGTCGGCGAAATGGCCGTAATCGGACGCACCGATCACCAGAGAGGTGCGGACGTCGTAGCCCGGACGATGGCGAAGATCGTGACGATTCCGGGCGACGGCCTGCGCAGCGCATCCGACACCTGTCGCATGCATTTCTATCAGGCTTTTCTCGAAGTCCTGTCCGGCCGGTTGAGTCAAGCCAACATTCGCCTTTCCGCGAACTGATGGCGGCCGCGTCGCGACCGCCGTTCGTCAAGACCGGTGCCGCCGGCGATCTACCCCGCCTCGCCGCCGAAGCGACCGGACTCACCGCCTTGCGCGCGACAGGCACGGTGCGCGTACCGGAGGTCTATCGTTGCGAAATCACCGACGGACAGGCGCGGCTGGAAATCGAATACCTGGAACTGCGCGGCCTGGATCGCGAAAGCGGCGCCCGCCTTGGAAAACAACTGGCCGAACTGCATCGCCACTTCGGCGAACGCTTCGGGTTTGCCGAGGATAACTGGATCGGCGGATCAACGCAGCAAAACGGTTGGCGGAACGATTGGGCGCGCTTCTTCGTCGAACACCGCCTGAGAGTGCAGCTCGCGTGGGCGATCGGCAACGGAATGGACAGGAAGCTGGCGGAGCAGGGCGAGTCGCTGGCCGAACGCCTGAGCGCCTTCTTTCTCGACTACCAGCCGCAACCGTCGCTGCTGCATGGCGATCTCTGGGGAGGCAACGCCGGCGCACTGCCGGATGGCACGCCGGTGATCTTCGACCCGGCGGTCTATTCCGGCGACCGCGAAACGGACGTCGCAATGAGCGAACTCTTCGGCGGATTCCCCGAATCGTTCTATGCCGGCTACCGGACGGCATGGCCGCTCGACTCCGGTTACGAAACGCGCAAGACGCTCTACAACCTCTACCACGTACTCAACCACTTCAACCTGTTCGGCGCCGGCTACCTAAATCAGGCCCGGCGCATGATCGGCAAACTACTGGCGGAGCTCCGCGGTTAGCGAGAGCTGCATCACGCGACGGCCCGGGTCAACCCCGCCAGCTTTTGCTGCAATTCGCCGTTCTGGTACATCTCGGTCATGATGTCGGCGCCACCGATGAACTCGCCGTTGATATAGAGGACTGGAATCGTCGGCCAGTTCGCGAAGTCGCGCAACACGGGCACGATCTCGGGATCGGCCAGCACATTTACATCGACGAAATTCACTCCGCAGGCCTTGAGTATTTGCGCAGCACGGCCGGAAAAACCGCAGGTCGGGAAGCTCTTCGTACCCTTCATGAACAACACCACGGGATTCAAAGTTACGAGGTCTTGCATCTGCTGCTTGAGATCTTCCATGAGGAACTCCAATAGTTGATTGCTTTAGTAGGTTATTGTAGCGATGCAATCCCGGGCAGGTCAAGAAGTGAAACGGGGATTGGTTGTGGGGGGGTACGAGGCGGGTGGCGGAGAGGGTGGGATTCGAACCCACGGTAGGTTTCCCTACGCCTGATTTCGAGTCAGGTACATTCGACCACTCTGCCACCTCTCCGACGGCGCGCATTCTAGCATCGACGGCGCTAACGAGACCGGGGAACGCGAGCATGGCAGAATGCCGGTCATGCATCGGCAACATCCGGTACTGAAGACGAGAAGCTACCGATCCTGGGCCGTCCTGCTGATCGGGCTGACTCTGGTCGCCTGCGGCAAGGACCGCTTCGAGAAGCAGCCCGACGAGTTGCTGGTCGGCATACTCGACGACCCCGTCTTTTATCAACCCGCTTCCGCCACTGGCGACGAGAGCGGCTTCGAGTTCGATTTGCTCGAGGACTTCGCCGCGTCTCTGAACAAGAAACTACGCGTCGTCACGGCCCGCAACCCCAAGAAATTGCAGGATCTTCTGCGCCATCGCACGATCGACTTCGTGGCCGGCTTGCCCGCACAGCAGGATCCGCAGCTTCTCTACACCACCCCGCTACGCGAAGCCCGACCGTTGATCGTCCAGCATGCCGACACGTTGCCGATCTACGATCCTGCCGCCATGGCCGGACGCGTCGTCGAGGTCTTGCGCGGCACGGTTCAGGAGGTCGCCCTGCGGCAGTTGCAACTCTTTCCGCCGCTGGTGATCACGACGCCGCGCGCGACCAACGGCATAGAACTGCTGCAGCGGGTGGCCGAGTTCAATTCCGAACTGGCCGCCACCGATTCGCTTCATCTCGCGCTAGCGGTAAACTTCTATCCAGATTTGATCGTCGCACAAGAGCTGCCGGGAAAAGTCGAACTCACCTGGGCCTTCCGCGCCACCGACGAAGACTTGCGAACGCAGGCCGAGGCTTTTCTCGACGGCGCGCGGCAGAACGGCACGATCACCGAGTTGCGCGACCGGTACTTCGGTCATCTGAAGCGCATTTCCCCAATCGGCGCGACGAGGTTCATCGAGGATATTCATGAATTGTTGCCGCGCTATCGCAAGACCTTCCAGGAAGCGCAGCGTCTTACCGGAGTGGACTGGCGGCTATTGGCGGCGCTTTCCTACCAGGAATCGAAATGGGATCCCCTCGCCACTTCCTACACGGGCGTGCGCGGCATCATGATGCTGACCGAAGAGACCGCCGATCGGCTCGGCGTGAAGAATCGCCTGGATCCTGTCGAAAGCATCCTTGCCGGCGCCCGCTATCTCGCGGAACTGAAGCGTCGCCTCACCGACGACGTGCCCGATCCGGATCGACTGTGGCTGGCGCTGGCCGCGTACAACCTCGGCATGGGACATCTCAACGGCGCGCGGCAATTCGCGGTGGGCATGAGCCGCGACCCGAATTCCTGGTACGACATGAAGAAGGTGCTGCCGCTGATGGCGCGTCCGGAATACTACCGGCGACTCAAGGCGGGCCGCGCCCGCGGCGGCGAAGCAGTGATCCTGGTCGAGAACGTGCGCACCTTCTACGACATCCTGGTGCGCTTCGAGGCGCCGCTGAACCAGCCGCTGCAGATCGACCTGACTATGCAGTAAGGCGGTCGACGCCACCCATGTAGGAACGCAGCGCAGCGGGAATCGTCACGCTGCCGTCGGCGTTCTGGTAGTTCTCGAGCACGGCGACCAGCGTGCGGCCGACCGCCAGAGCCGAACCATTCAGTGTGTGCACCAGTTCCGGCTTGCCCTTTTCGCCGCGGAAGCGCGCCTGCATGCGCCGCGCTTGAAAGGCTTCGAAGTTGGAGCACGACGAAATCTCGCGATAGGTGTTCTGCGCCGGCAGCCAGACTTCGAGGTCGTAGGTCTTGGCCGCGGAAAAGCCCATGTCGCCGGTGCACAACGCCATGCGCCGATACGGCAGTTCCAGCTTCTGCAGGATCGCCTCGGCGTGCGCAGTCAGTTCCTCCAGCGCCTGCCATGAATCATCCGGCTTGACGATCTGCACCAGCTCCACCTTGTCGAACTGGTGCTGGCGGATCATGCCGCGCGTGTCGCGGCCGGCGCTGCCCGCTTCGGAACGGAAACAGGGCGTGTGGCAGACGAACTTGAGCGGCAGCGACTCGGCGGCGAGGATTTCGCCGCGAACCATGTTGGTCACGGGCACTTCGGCAGTGGGAATCAGGAACATTTGTTCCGGATAGATCATTTCTCCCGTCAACATACCCTGATAGGGTTCTTGACGCTCAATAGCAAAAAGATCGTCCTTAAACTTCGGCAACTGCCCTGTCCCAAACATGCTGTGCGCGTTTACCAGATACGGCACATACACTTCCGTGTAGCCGTGCTCGCCTATGTGCGTGTCGAGCATGAACTGGGCGAGCGCGCGATGCAGCCGCGCCACGCCTGCCTTCATCACCGAGAAGCGGCTACCGGAAATCTTGGCGGCAGTTTCGAAGTCGATGCCGCCGAGCTTCTCGCCGAGTTCGACGTGGTCTTTCACCGGAAAGTCGAAGCGACGAGGCGTGCCGCCACGGCTGACTTCTACATTTCCCGTCTCATCGCTGCCCACCGGTACGCTCTCGTGCGGCAGGTTAGGAATCACAAACAGAAACGATTCCCCCTTCCGCAGTATCTCTGCCAACTTCGATTCAAGCAGTCTTAGTTCGTCACCCAGGACACCAACCTCAGCCATCACGGTGGCGGTGTCCTCTCTCTTGCTCTTGAGAATGCCAATCTGCTTGGAAAGGCTGTTGCGCTTCGCCTGCAACTCCTGCGTTCGCGTCTGTATCACCTTACGTTCTGCATCTAACTGCTCGAACGCTGCAATGTCTAGCTTGTAACCGCGCGTGGCGAGGCGCTCCGCGACGAAGGCGAGGTTGGTGCGCAGGCTTTGAATATCGAGCATGAATTACTTCCTTGAATTACTGTGACAGCGACTTAGAAATGGAACGAAAGATACGCGCGAAGGCCATGAATTTCCGCAAAAGTACGGATCACCACCTGTGACGATTATCAAATTTTATACTGATTTATCAATAAGTTGTTAATGACTTTCAGGCGCAATCGTGTAGTATTTTTTTGACCGCCTTGATTTTGCAACTCGATCGGCTCAGGAGCCACCACATGATTTCGATTCGGGACTGCATCGATTACAGCAATCTCACCGACGATGAAGTCGAGGTGATCGCCGAACACGAGCACCTGCCCTTTGCCAGCGCCGCGCAACTGGCTTGTTGTCTGGCACAGTCGCAGGACGGAGCCAAGGTGTTGCGTTGCCTGCTCAAGGATGCCGTGTGCGACGCCCGGACCTGCGGCAAGCAAGAGACGCTGCGGCTGGCGCGGCGCGCGCTGCGACAGTTCAGTGCCAACCATCCCGGGTAGCCGTTACGACTTCTTGCCTTTGGCGCGCGCATCGAGTTCGCGCAGGTGCGCGAGCTTTTCCGATATCTTCTGTTCCAGGCCGCGCGGCGTCGGCTTGTACCACGCCACTTTCGGCATGTCGTCGGGGAAGTAGTTCTCGCCGGCCGCGTAGGCTTCCGGCTCGTCGTGCGCATACCGATATTCGGCGCCGAAGCCCAGTTCCTTCATCAGTTTGGTCGGCGCGTTGCGCAAGTGCTCGGGCACCGGCCGGCTCTTGTCCTCTCTGATGAAGCGGCGGGCCGCGTTGTAGGCGACGTAGGTGGCGTTCGACTTCGGCGCCACCGCCATGTAGAGCACCGCTTCGGAAAGCGCCAGTTCGCCCTCCGGCGAGCCGATGCGCTCGTAGGTCTCCCAGGCGTCGAGCGCGATGCGCAGCGCGCGCGGGTCGGCCAGGCCGATGTCCTCGGTCGCCATGCGGATGATGCGCCGCGCCAGATAGAGCGGATCGGCGCCGCCATCGATCATGCGCACGAACCAGTACAGCGCCGCATCCGGATTCGAGCCACGCACCGACTTGTGCAGCGCCGAGATCTGGTCGTAGAAGGCGTCGCCACCCTTGTCGAAGCGGCGCAGATCGTGCGCCAGCGTCTCTTCGAGAAAGTCAGCCGTGACGGTACGCCGCTTGGCGGCCAAGGCTGCCGTCTTCAGCGTTTCGAGGACGTTCAGCAGCCGCCGTGCGTCGCCGTCGGCGTGGCCGACCAGCCGTTCCTTCGCTTCGGCGTCGAATTCGAGCTCGGGAAACGCCCGCTCGCGCGCCCGCTCGAAAAGCTGGTCCAGTTCGTCCTCGGTCAGGCTTTTCAGCACATACACCGAAGCGCGGGAGAGCAGCGCGGAATTCACCTCGAACGAGGGGTTCTCTGTCGTTGCACCGACGAAGGTCAGCAGCCCGCGCTCGACGAAGGGCAGGAACGCGTCCTGCTGCGCCTTGTTGAAGCGATGGACCTCGTCGACGAACAGCAGCGTGCGCCGGCCCGATTGCGCCAGTGTCAACTCCGCCTGCTCCACCGCCGCACGGATATCCTTGACGCCCGAAAACACCGCCGACAGCGCGATGAACTCGGCGTCGAACGCATCCGCCATCAACCGCGCCAGCGTGGTCTTGCCCACCCCCGGCGGCCCCCAGAGGATCATCGAATGCGGCGTGCGCGACTCGAAGGCCAGACGCAGCGGCTTGCCCGGCCCAAGCAGGTGCGCCTGGCCGATCACCTCGTCGAGGATCTGCGGCCGCAGCAGTTCGGCCAGCGGGGCGTGGGCGGTGGTGGAAAAGAGATCTGACATTCCGGGAGTCTACCTTGCCCGCATCGACTCGCGCGTGCCCGCTGAAGTGGCGTACCGCCACGGCTGACTTTTTAGCTGGTACATCCACGAAACGCCGCGTCCGATGCCTCTGGCTTCTCGATGTCGTAGCCCGGCCGCGCAGCATGAAGCTATTGAAGCGCATGTTGCGACACAAGCGCGGTAGAATCCATTCATCATGAAGCCGCTTCCCCGATGGCATATGCGCGACGGCCGGCCTGATTTCCGCTGTTGTCGAATTCGCTGGAAGACTCGACACGGGACCGGGTTGTGAAAATTCTGCTCGTCCAGCCGCCGAGCAGCGACCCGCTGTCCGATCAGATATTCCTGTTCGAGCCGCTGGGTCTGGAGTATCTGGGCGCGGGGCTGGAACTGGACAGGCATGTGGCGAAAATTCTGGATGCCCGGCTGACGCCCGACATCGAAGCCGCCTGCAGGGGCTTCCGGCCACAGGTCGTCGGGCTGACTGCCTATACCAGCCAGTTGAACATCGTCAAGGACATCGCGACGCGGCTGAAGGCGATGTTTCCGGAACTGAGGATCGTCGTCGGCGGACATCATGCAACGGTGCGGCCCGAGGATTTCAACACCCCGGACATCGACGTCGTTGTCATCGGCGAGGGTGTTTTTGCCTTGCGCGAAATCGTGCGCGCGATCGAGGCCGGCGACGGCTTCCTCGGCATTCCCGGGACGGCGGTTCCGGGACCCGCTGGCCTGCGCTTCGGCCCGCCGCGCCCTCACCCGCCACTCGACGAACTGCCCTTCCCCAACCGGGCACTGACCGCGATTCACCGGCGCTACTATTTCAGCGAATGGTTCAAGCCGCTGGCGTCGGTCCGGACCTCGCTGGGATGCACAGCCCGCTGCAACTTCTGCGCGCTCTGGTCCATCACGGGGGGCAAGTATCTGCGGCGCAGTCCGGAATCCGTCGTTGAGGAACTCCGCAGCATCGCCGAGCCCAATGTCTTCTTCTGCGACGACGAGTCGATGCTCGACGTCAGGCGCATGAGCCGGCTGGCGGACCTGATCGCCGATGCCGGGATCAAGAAGAACTACTTCCTGTACGGGCGGGTCGACACCATCGTCGAGCACCCGGAGTTGTTCGCCAAGTGGGCGAAGATCGGCTTGTCGCAGGTATTCGTGGGAATGGAGGACTACTCCGACGCGCGCCTCGACGCGATGAAGAAAGGTATCACCTCGGCGCAGCAGGTTCAGGCGGTGCGGATTCTCGACGACCTGGGCATCATGATGTACGCGTCGTACATGGTCGACCCGGACTACAGCCGCGAGGACTTTCAAAGCCTCCTCCGCTACGTGCGGCAGATGAAACACAAGTACGCCACCTTCACGGTGCTGACGCCGCTGCCCGGTACCGAGCTCTACGCGCAACGTGAAGCGGAACTTGTCAGCCGCAAGCCGGAACTGTTTGACATGGTTCACAGCCTGCTGCCGACGCGGCTGCCCTTGCCGGAGTTCTACACCGAATACGCGAAACTGTGGACCCAAGCCGTCCCGTTCCACCGGATCGTCCCGACGCTCGCCCGTTTCGGCGCCCGCGGCATGCTGCAACGGATTCGCCTGTTCGGCAAGTTCCTGAAGCGGGCGCGAACCGCTCACCTCGATTATTCGTGATGCGCAACGAAATCGCAGTCCTGCTTGCCGCAACCGGCTTCCTGCTCGTCGGGACGGTTTTCGCGGAGACGGCACCCGCCGCGGCAACGGCGGCCTACCGGGACGCGGCGGCGTATTCCCGCGCGCATCGCGGCTTGTCGATGGTGGTAATGAAGGACGGCAAGGTCGTGTTCGAGGACTACGCCGCCGGATACTCCGCTGCGGACGCACACAGTCTATACAGCGGCACCAAAAGCTTTTCATGCGCCATTGCGGTGGCGGCGACCGAGGACGGCCTGCTCAGCCTCGACGAGCCGGTGTCGCGGACGATCGCCGAATGGCGAAACGATGCGCAAAAGTCAGCCATCACGATACGCCAGTTGCTCAGCCTGACCAGTGGCATCGACGCCGGCGAAAACGGGTCGATTCCCACCTACGGCGCGTCGATCAAGGCGCCGATGCGCGAGCCGCCGGGCACAGCGTTCCGCTACGGCCCGGTACCGTTCCAGATCTTCGGCGAAATCATGCGGCGCAAGCTGGCGGCCGGCGGAGAAGACGTGCGCGGGTACCTGACGCGCCGCGTTTTCGATCCGATCGGGCTCAAGGTGGATTCATGGCGAACGAACGCCGACGGGAATCCGAGAATGCCGGCGGGCATGTTCCAGACGGCGAGGGAATGGGCGAAGTACGGGCAGTTGATCCTCGATGGCGGCCGATGGGGAAACCGAAAGGTACTCGACCGCGAATTGCTTTCACAGTGCTTCCGCGGCACCGCGGTCAATCCCGGCTACGGCCTGACGTTCTGGCTTCCCGGCAATGGCGGCGTGAACTCGGACGGCGGTAGCGCCGCGGAGTCGACCGCACGTCTGAAGGCGATTCGTGCGCCCGACCTCATCATCAAGGCGGCAGGCGTGGGTGGACAAAAGCTCTACGTCATTCCGGCGCGCAGACTGGTCATCGTCAGGCAGGCGTCGCGATTACCGTGGTGGGGACAGGGATTCGAGGACTCGGAATTCCTGGCGCCTATCCTGCGCGGCGATGGCTAGCAGGCTTTTGCCGGAACCGGCGTCCCGCCACAGCTGACTTTTCCGGAAGAAGCTACTCGCCGACGACGTCGGCACCCTTGGGCGGCGTAAAGCGGAAGGTGGCGGCGGGCAGCGACGGGTTGGCTTCGATCTGCTTCAACCGCAATACGGTGGTCTGTCCGAAGTTGTCGTGCACTTCCATCACGCGCGGCAGCTGGTCTTTCATGCCGATGCGCACACTCTCGAAGGCGCCTTCCTTCGATGCCGGCACCGCCTCGACAAACTGCATGCCATCGGCCGTACCGGCGTCGATCAGGGTGAAGTTGTTTTCCAGGTCGTCGCCGGCGAGCAGCGCGGCCGGGCTGGCGCCGAGCGCCGCGCCAAGCTTGCGCACGGTGACCTGGTTCAGGTCGGGGTCGTAGCTCCAGAGTTTCTTGCCGTCGCTGACCAGCAGTTGCTCGTACGGTTTTTCGTAGCTCCAGCGAAACTTGCCGGGCCGGGAAAAGGCGAAGGTGCCGGACGATTCCTGCGGCTTGCGTCCGGACTTGGCGATGACGGTCTGCGAAAAGCTGCCGCGCGCGTGCGGGGTCGCCTTGAGGAAGGCGCGAAACTCATCGATGCCCGAGGCTTGTGCAAGACCGGAAACCAGCCCACCGCAAAGGACGCAAAGGCAAGCAGAGAAATTTTTCATGGGCGCATTATCTCGCACTACCTCGCGCGCTTTGCGTACTTTGCGGTCGACGACCTATTCGCGGACGTCGGGTGTCAGGACTTCGCGGTTGCCGGCGGCGTTCATGGACGACACCAGGCCGGCGCGCTCCATGCCCTCGATCAGCCGGGCGGCGCGGTTGTAGCCGATGCGCAGGTGGCGCTGCACCAGGGAAATCGACGGCCGCCGCGTTTGCAGCACGATCTGCACGGCCTGGTCGTACATCGGGTCGGACTCGGTATCGTCCGGCGTACCACCACCACTGACTTCTCCGTTGTCGGCGGCCGGCGCCGACAACACGTCGTCGATGTAATCCGGCTTGCCGACCTTGCGCAGGTGATCGACGACGCGATGCACTTCGTCGTCGGCGACGAACGCGCCATGCACGCGCACCGGCAGGCCGGTGCCGGACGGCAGGTAGAGCATATCGCCCTGGCCGAGCAGCGCTTCGGCGCCCATCTGGTCGAGGATGGTGCGCGAATCGATCTTCGATGACACCTGGAAGGCGATGCGCGTCGGGATGTTGGCCTTGATCAGGCCGGTGATGACGTCGACGCTCGGACGCTGCGTCGCGAGGATCAGGTGGATGCCGGCGGCGCGCGCCTTCTGTGCCAGCCGCGCGACGAGTTCCTCGACTTTCTTGCCGACCACCATCATCAGGTCCGCCAGTTCGTCGATGATGACGACGATGTGCGGCATCGTAGTCAGCGGCTCGGGCGCTTCGGGCGTCAGCGAGAAGGGATCGGGCACGTGCCCGCCGCCCTTTTCGGCTTCGTGGATCTTGTTGTTGTAGCCGGCGAGGTTGCGCACGCCCAGCGCCGACATCAGCTTGTAGCGCCGCTCCATTTCGCCGACGCACCAGTGCAGCGCGTTGGCGGCCTTGGTCATGTCGGTGACCACGGGCGCCAGCAAATGCGGGATGCCTTCGTAAATCGAAAGCTCGAGCATCTTCGGGTCGACCATGATCATGCGCACATCGCGTGGCTCGGACTTGTAGACCAGCGACAGGATCATGGCGTTGAGGGCGACCGACTTGCCCGAACCCGTGGTGCCGGCCACCAGTACGTGCGGCATCCGCGCGAGGTCGACGACCACCGGCCCGCCAGCTATGTCCTTGCCGAGGCAGATGGACAGCGGCGAATGCAGGTCGTGGTAGGCCTTGGAACCGATGATTTCGGCGAGCCGCACCGTCTGCCGGCGCGGATTGGGCAGTTCCAGCGCCATGCAGGACTTGCCGGGCACGGTCTCGATCACGCGCAGGCTCACCAGCGACAGCGCGCGGGCGAGATCCTTGGCGAGGTTCACCACCATCGCGCCCTTGATGCCGGTCGCGGGCTCGATTTCGTAGCGCGTCACCACCGGGCCGGGGTGCGCCGAAAGCACCTTCACGTCGACGCCGAAGTCGCCGAGCTTGCGCTCGATCAGGCGCGAGGTGAATTCCAGCGTCTCTGCGGCGGGCAGGTCCTCCGGATCGTGCCGGGGCTCGTCAAGCAGATGCAGCGGCGGCACCGCGCCGCCGGGCACGTCGAAGAACAGCGGCACCTGGCGTTCCTTTTCCTTGCGCGCATCGAGCTTGGGCGCCTTCGGAATCTCCAGATCGACCGATTCGATGCGGACCGGCGGCTTGATTTCGAACTTGCGCCGCACATCCTCCACTTTGGCTTCGCGCTGCTCGGCGAGGGCGCGGCCGTAACGGCGATCCTGCCAGTTCTGCCAGAGCGCAATGGCGCCGAACCAGCTCGCTTCCAGCAAGGCGCCCAGGCGCTCGGCGACTTTCAACCAGGAAATGCCCAAAAACAACGCCGCGCCGGCCAGCCACAAGGTAATCATGAGCAGCGTGCCACCGGTAAACCCGAGAACGGATGTCGCGATGCGGCCGACCTCGTGACCGAGCACACCGCCCGGTTCAAGCGGCAAAGCGAGTTTGGCGCTCCAGAAGCGCATGGTTTCCAGCCCGCTGCTGGCCACCAGCAACACGACGAAGCCGGCCAGCGCAATCGCCAGCGGCCGGCGATCGCCGCGGAACAGAAGATGCAACCTTTGATAACCCCAGGCGACCAGGAAGAACAACAATGCCACCCACCACCACGCGGAAACGCCGAAGACGTAGAGCAGGAGGTCGGCGAGCCAGGCGCCGAAGCGGCCGCCGGGATTGGCGATGTTCTCGACGCTGGCCGCATGCGACCAGCCCGGGTCCGCGGGATCGAAGCCCCAGAGGATCAGTGCCACATAAAGTCCGACGCCGCCGACGACGAGCCAGCGCACTTCGTGCACCAGGGCAGCGATTTTTTCGGGAAGCGGAACGGTACCGCTCCGCTGGGCCGGGGTAATGGCCATGGCTATAGGGGCTCCAACGGTAACATATTGATTTTAGTGCCTATCGTGGCACGCAAATCAGCGAGGAAGGCGAATTTTACGACGCTAATGCGGGGATGTGACGCCTTGTCGGGGAACGACGAATGAGCCGGTTCTATAATTGGCGGCCAAACCCGATTTCAATGGAAACAGTCCCATGACCACCCGCCACTGCCCCCTGCTCATCCTCGGTTCCGGCCCGGCCGGCTACACCGCCGCCGTCTACGCCGCCCGTGCCAACCTCAAGCCGGTCGTGATCACCGGCATGGCCCAGGGCGGACAGTTGATGACGACCACCGAGGTTGACAACTGGCCGGCCGACGCCGACGGCGTTCAGGGACCGGATCTGATGGCGCGTTTCCAGAAGCACGCCGAGCGCTTCAATACCGAAATCATCTTCGACCACATCCACACCGCGACACTGACGGAGAAGCCGATGAAGCTGGTCGGCGACGCCGGCGAATACACCTGCGACGCGCTGATCATCGCCACCGGCGCCTCGGCACAATATCTCGGGCTGCCTTCCGAAGAGGCGTTTTCCGGTAAGGGCGTCTCGGCCTGCGCCACCTGCGACGGCTTCTTCTATCGCAACCAGGCGGTCGCGGTGATCGGCGGTGGCAACACAGCCGTCGAGGAGGCGCTGTACCTGGCCAACATCGCCAGCCACGTGACGGTCGTGCATCGCCGCGACAAGTTCCGCGCCGAAAAGATCATGCAGGACCACCTGTTCGAGAAGGAAAAGGCCGGCAAGGTCACCATCAAGTGGGACTCGACGCTGGACGAGGTGCTGGGCGACAAGACCGGCGTCACCGGCATGCGCATCAAGAACGTCAAGACCGGGGCGACCGAGGACATCAAGCTGATGGGTGTCTTCATCGCCATCGGCCACAAGCCGAACACCGACCTGTTCGTCGACCAGTTGGAAATGGACAAGGGTTACATCGTGACACAGGGCGGCCGCACCGGCAACGCCACCCAGACCAGCATTCCCGGCGTATTCGCCGCTGGCGACGTGCAGGACATGATCTACAAGCAGGCGGTCACTTCGGCGGCCAGCGGCTGCCAGGCGGCGCTCGACGCCGAGAAGTACCTCGACGCGCTCAAGGGGTGAAATGAACCAGGGCGCGCCGCCCGAAGACGACGCCCGCGCCCTGTTCCGCGCGGCGGTGGCCGATGCGCGGCCGATCGCCACCGACCGCATCCACCACGAGCCACCCCCGCCGCCGCCGATTCCGCGGCAGCGCGAACGCGACGAGCGAGCGGCGCTGACCGAATCCTTGGCTGCGCCGGATCTCCTCGACCTGCACCTCGAAGGTGGCGACGAAGCGGCCTGGCTCAGGCCGGGCATGTCGCCGAACGTGCTGCGCGATCTGCGCCGCGGCCGCTGGGTCGTCAAGGAACATGTCGACCTGCACGGCATGAACCGGGACGAAGCGCGTCACCATGTCGCGCTATTTCTCGCCGAATGCCTGCAACGCGGCGTACGCTGCGTGCGCATCGTGCACGGCAAGGGGCTGGGCTCGCCGCGTCGCGAGCCTGTGCTTAAAGGACTCGTAGTAGGCTGGCTCGCCCAGCGCCAGGAGGTGTTGGCATTTTGCCAGGCTCGACCCGCCGACGGCGGCGCCGGTGCGGTGGTCGTCCTGTTGCAGGCGCGTTAAGACAAAAAGTCAGCCGTGGCAGCGCGCCGCCAGGACCAGATCGCGTCTTCGTTGCTCCCCCGCCTGGGCGGGGGCTGGGCGTGGGGGCCTATTGGGCCGAAGGCGGGCAAAAGAAACTGCGATTAAATCGCGGCTTCGTTGGTCTCGCCGGTGCGAATGCGGACGATCTGCTCGACGTTGGTGACGAAGATCTTGCCGTCGCCGATCTTGCCGGTGCGCGCGGCCTTGACGATCGCCTCGACCGCCGTGTCGACGACGTTCTCCGCGACGACGATTTCGAGCTTGATCTTGGGCAGGAAATCGACGACGTATTCCGCACCGCGATAAAGCTCGGTATGCCCCTTCTGGCGGCCGAAGCCCTTGACTTCGGTCACCGTCAGGCCGGTGACGCCGACTTCGTGCAGGGCCTCGCGCACTTCGTCGAGTTTAAAGGGCTTGATGATCGCTTCGATCTTTTTCATTTCCGCTTCCCCGTTACCATTCGTCCGAATAACGTGATGTTATCGGATAACGCCAATCCTTGCCAAAACCGCGTTGCGAAACGCGGATGCCGACCGGCGCCTGTCGGCGCTTGTATTCGTTCTTTTTGAGCAGGCCGACGACGCGCCGAACGTCCGCCTCGGCATATCCGCTGGCGACGATCTCGCGCGGGCTTTCGTCGCGCTCCATGTAGGCCAGGATGATCGCGTCGAGCACATCATACGGCGGCAGGCTGTCCTGGTCCGTCTGGCCGGGCTTGAGCTCGGCCGAAGGCGGCCGGGTGATGATGTTCTCCGGAATGACTTCGCGGAGCGTGTTGCGGTAGCGGGCCAGCCGGTAGACCGAGGTCTTGAAGACGTCCTTGATGACGGCGAAACCGCCGGCCATGTCACCATACAGCGTCGCATAGCCGACGGCCATCTCGCTTTTGTTGCCGGTGGTAAGCACGATGGCGCCGGTGCGGTTCGACAGGGCCATCAGGATCATGCCGCGGATGCGCGCCTGGATGTTCTCCGGCGTAGTGTCGGCCCAGGCGGTCGGCGGCAGGTCGGCGAACAGCGGCTTCAGCATGGCGGCGTAGGTGGTCATCGCCGGCTCGATGCCGATTTCGTCGTAGCGCACGCCGAGCCGGCGCACCATTTCGCGCGAATCGTCGAGGCTCATGTCCGCCGTGTAGGGCGAGGGCATCATCACGGCACGAACACGATCGGCGCCCAGCGCGTCGACGGCGATGGCCAGCGTCAACGCCGAATCGATACCGCCCGAGAGACCGAGGATGGTTCCCGGAAAGCCATTCTTGTCGACGTAGTCTCGCACACCGAGCTTCAGCGCTTCATAGACCTCCGCTTCGAAAGTCAGCCGTGGCGAGACGCCACCGGGCAGCAGAGCACCGGCGGAATACTCGATGATGGCGACCGATTTCGCGAATGAAGGCAATTGATGCGTCAGCCGTCCGGCACCGTCGAGGGCGAACGAAGCGCCGTCGAACACCAGCTCGTCCTGGCCACCGACCATGTTGGCGTAGATCACCGGCATGCCGGTGCCGGAAACGCGCTGGCGCAGGACTTCGTGCCGCCGCACCAGTTTCTCGATGTGGAAGGGCGAGGCGTTGAGCGTCAGCAGCAGTTCGGCGCCGGCGGCGCGCGAAGCTTCCGCCGCGCCGGGTTGCCAGACATCCTCGCAGATCGCCAGACCGATGCGGACGCCGGCGATTTCGATGATGCCCGGGATGTCGCCGGTATCGAAATAGCGCTCCTCGTCGAAGACCTCGGCGTTCGGCAGGCGCTGCTTGCGGTAGGTGGCGCAGACGGCGCCGCCTTCCAGCAATGTCGCCGCGTTATAGTGCCTGCCGCCCCACGCCTCGGGATGGCCGACGACCATGGGCAGAGGCGCAACGGCGGCGAGCTGTCGCAGTTCCCGGGCACAGGCCCGGTAGAAGTCGGGCCGCAGCAGCAGGTCTTCCGGCGGATAGCCGCACAACGCCAATTCGGGCGTCAGCAGCAGATCAGCACCTGCGGCCCTGGCTTGCGCCGCCGCATCCAGAATGCGCCGGGCGTTGCCGGCGAGATCGCCGACCGTGCAGTTGATCTGGGCGACCGCGATTTTCAGGGAGGCCATGGCCGCGGACTATACCCGTGGAACAACCTCAGAATGCCGGTTTTTCCTTGGCCGCCGCGAAACGGGCGACGCCCTGGAGAATCTCGCGCTTGGCGTCCTCGATTTCGCCCCAGCCCTGGACTTTGACGAACTTGCCGGGTTCCAGGTCCTTGTAGTGCTCGAAAAAGTGGGCGATCTGGTCGAGGATGATCTGCGGGAAGTCGCGCGGCGAGGTAATGGCGCGGTACATCGGCGTCAGCTTGTCGACCGGTACCGCCAGGAGCTTGGCGTCGTCGCCGGCCTCGTCGAGCATCTTCAGCATGCCGACCGGGCGGCAGCGCACGACCACGCCGGGCGGCAGCGCGAACTGGGACACAACCAGAACATCCACCGGATCGCCGTCGCCGGCGATGGTGTGCGGGATATAGCCGTAGTTGCAGGGGTAATGCATCGCCGTCGACATGAAGCGGTCAACGAAAACGGCGCCGGATTCCTTGTCCACCTCGTACTTGATCGGCTCGGCATGCATCGAAATTTCGATGACGACGTTGAAATCGTTCGGCAAATCCTTGCCGGAAGGAACGCGATCAAGACCCACGGGGCTCTCCTGGAAAAGGGATGATTATATCGATTTGCTGCGCCGCAATAAAGCCGGTCTATGTCGCCGGCTCAGGCAGCTTCGAAGCCGGCATCGTCGATGGCCTGCATCATCTGCTCGCGATTCACCTTGCCCGCTTCGTAGCTGACCACCGCTTCGTTCTTTTCCAGCGAAACATCGGCTTTCGTCACGCCGGGCAGCGCTTCCAGCACGCCCGTCACGCTCTTCACGCAACCGCCGCAGGACATGCCGCCCACTTTCAGGACCGTCGTTTCCATGTTCATTTCTCCGCACGCCACCGTTTGAGCAGCAGCGAGTTGCTGACCACCGAGACGGAGCTCATGGCCATCGCCGCACCGGCGATGACCGGATTGAGGAAGCCGAGCGCTGCCGCCGGGATGCCCAGCACATTGTAGATGAAGGCCCAGAACAGGTTCTGGCGAATCTTGGCCAGCGTCGCGCGCGACAGGTCGATCGCATCGGCGACGCCCTTGAGGTCGTTGCGCATCAGGGTAATGTCGGCCGCCTCCATGGCGACGTCCGATCCCGCGCCCATCGCGAAGGAGACATCGGCCGCCGCCAGCGCCGGGGCGTCGTTGATGCCGTCGCCGGCCATGCCGACCCGCCGAATCCTTCCCCCTACGCCTGCCTTCAGCTTCTGCACCGCTGCCGCCTTGTCACCGGGCAGGACGTTCGCCTCGAAGCGGGCGACGCCCGCCTCGCCGGCAATGGCCGCTGCAGTCGTGGCGTTGTCGCCGGTCAGCATGACGACCTCGACGCCCATCTGCTGCAATCTGGCAACGGCAGCGCGCGAGGATTGCCGTAGCGGATCGGCGACGCCGATCGCCCCCAGCCAGCGACCGGCCTCGGCCAGCGCCACGACGCTGAAGGTGGCGTGTCGCCACGGCTGACTTTCCGGGAGTGGCACGCCCTGTCCGGCCAGCCAGTCGGGCGAGCCGATCATGAACCTGCGTCCGTCGACCGAGCCGGCAAGGCCGCGGCCGGCGGTCGTCTCGACATCCTGCGGCATCGTCAGTTCGATTCCGTCTGCCTTGGCGCGCGCAACGATCGCCGCAGCCAACGGGTGCGTCGACGCCTGCTCGAGGCTGGCGGCAACGCGCAGCACTTCGCGCCCCTCTACGCCCGTCGCCGGGAAAACGTCAGCCACGGCAGGACGCCCCTCGGTGAGCGTGCCGGTCTTGTCGACCGCCAGCACGTCAATCTTCTCCGCGAGTTCGAGCGCCTGAGCGTTGCGGATCAGCACGCCCGCCTTGGCCCCCTGCCCCGTACCGACCATGATCGCCGTCGGCGTCGCCAGGCCAAGCGCGCACGGACAGGCAATCACCAGCACGGCGACAGCATTGACCAGCGCGACGGTGAAGTCACCCCCGAACCACCACCAGGCGACGAAGGTCACCAGCGCGATGGAAGTCACCACCGGCACGAAGATCGCGGCGATGCGATCGGCGAGCCGTTGCACGGGCGCCTTCGACCCCTGCGCCTGTTCGACGAGGCGGATGACGCCGGCCAGCAGCGTGTGACTGCCGACGCCGGTGGCTTTGCAGCGAAGCAGACCGTCGCCGTTGATGGTGGCGGCGAATACCCTGTCGCCCGTGGATTTTGCAAGCGGCAGGCTCTCGCCGGTCAGCATGGCCTCGTTGAGACTGGACGCCCCTTCGACCACCTCACCATCGACAGGCACCGATTCGCCCGCCCGCACGACGAAAACGTCGCCCGGAATCATGCCGCTCACGGGCACTTCGACGAGTGCACCGTCGCGCTCAACGTGCGCCGTCTGCGGCTGGAGCTTCATCAGCTCTTCGATCGCCGCCGAGGTCTTCGCCTTGGCACGCGTTTCGAGAATCTTCCCGAGCAGCACCAGCGTAATGACGGTCGCCGAAGCCTCGAAGTAGACGTGCTGGTGGAGTCCCAGCACGGTCACGACCGTGCTGAATACCCACGCCATGCTCGTTCCCAGCGCCACCAGCACGTCCATGTTGCCGGAGCCGCCGCGAATGGCGTTGAAACCGCCGACATAGAAGCGCCAGCCGATCCAGAACTGCACGGGCGTCGCCAATGCGAACTGTAGCCAGCGCGGCAGAATGTCCGCGTGCACGTCGGCGCCGCTGCCGAACATGAACAGCATCTGGCCGACCAGCGGTAATGTCAGCGCCGCGGCGATCCAGAAGCGCTTCACCTCGGCGCGATAGGCATCGAGCTTGCGCGCCTTTTCTTCCGCATGCGTATCGGCGGTGGAAACGGTGGCAGTGAAGCCGGTCTTGACGACCGTGGCGAGGATCTTGTCGACATCGGCGAGATCGGGAGCAAAACGCACATGCGCACGCTCGGCAGCGAGGTTGACCGCCGCCTCGACACCCGGGAGCTTGTTTAGCTGCTTCTCGATACGCGCCGCGCAGGCGGCGCAAGTCATGCCGCCGACGGCGACTTCGACGGTCGCAGAATCGGACTGGGTCGCCATGCTGCTCTCTCTGAAAGTTGGTTCCCGACTATTTTACTCGCCCAAGCGAGCGCTATTCCAGACCACGCCGCCAAAGATCGCGGCGTTGTAAACGCCATATAGCCCGAAGCCGAGCACCATCAGGCCGGCGATGAGGCGGGCCGCAGGCGCCTGGGCGAAGCGTTTGAAGCGGCTGAACAGGAATCCGGCCAGCAGCAGGTTCGGCAGGGTTCCCAGGCCGAATACCAGCATGGCCAATGCGCCACGGCTTACCGAGCCGGATACCATTGCCATGGTCAGCACGCTATAGACGAGACCACAAGGAAGCCAACCCCACAACATGCCGAGCGGCAAGGCTTGCGCGACGCCGCGCACCGGCAGGAACTTGGCCGTGAACGGCTGGATCCGCCGCCATATCGATTGGCCGGAACGCTCGGCGAACGCCAGGCTCCGCTGGAAGCCCATCAGGTAGAAACCGAGGGCAACCAGCATCAGGTTTGCCAGGACGTAGAAACCGAGTTGCACCCAGGCGACGGGACCGAAAGCGATACCCAGGCCGCCGATGGCGCCGACCAGGGCACCGGCCATCGTGTAGCTGAGAATCCGGCCGAAGTTGTAGGCCAGGTGTATCGGCCAGGCGCGGCTGCCGGTGGCCTGCTGCGCGGCCAACGCGCCGACGATGCCGCCGCACATGCCGACACAGTGCGTGCCACCCAACAACCCGACCAGGAAGATCGCAGCGAGGCCAGCGTCGGACAACGGTTAGATGACCTTGGAGTAGCGTGCGCGCTCGCGGTCGGCGCGCAGATAGCGATCGAACACCATCGCGATCGCCCTGACCAGCATCCGGCCCTTCGGCAGGACGGTGATCCAGCGGTCCTCGATTTGCAGAAGCCCGGCCTCCTCCATCGCCTTCAGATCGGCCAGTTCGGCGGCAAAGTACGTCTTGAAATCGATCAGGTGGGCGATCTCGATCGATTCGAGCGAAAGCTCGAAGTGGCACATCAACGCCTGGATGATCGATCGGCGCAGCAGGTCGTCCGCAGTCAGTTCCAGCCCGCGCATTACAGGGAGGATGCCGCTGTCGATGCTGTCGTAGTACTCGTCGAGCGTCCGGAAATTCTGGCAATAGCTGGGACCGACCTTGCTGATGGCGGAAACACCGAACGCGAGCAGATCGGCCTCGGCATGGGTCGAGTATCCCTGGAAGTTCCGATGCAAGCGCCCTTGCCTCTGGGCGACGGCGAGTTCGTCTTCCGGCTTGGCGAAATGATCCATGCCGATGAATACGTAACCCGCATCCGTCAAGCGCCGGATCGACGTCTGCAAGATCTGCAGCTTGGCATCCGCCGACGGCAACTCGGCTTCGTTGATGCGCCGTTGCGGCTTGAAATGGCTCGGCAGATGCGCATAGTTATAGACCGACAGGCGATCCGGCGAAAGCTTGATGACCTCGTCCAGCGTGTGATTGAAGCTGATGACGTTTTGCTTGGGAAGCCCGTAAATGAGATCGACCGACACGGACTTGAAACCAAACTCGCGCGCCGCATCCATCACCACACGGGTTTCCTCGAGCGACTGCACGCGATTGACGGCCAGTTGCACCGAAGACTCGAAATCCTGCACCCCGACACTCATGCGGTTGAAACCGAGCTCGGCCAGAAGCTTGACGTTTTCGCGATTGACCTTGCGGGGATCGACTTCGATGGAGTACTCGCCGTTGGGGAGCATCCGGAAATGCCGGTTGATCAATTCCATCAGCCGACGCATCTCGTCGTCAGACAAGAAAGTCGGTGTCCCCCCCCCCCAATGAAGCTGAACTACGTCGTGGCTTCCGTCCAGTGCTTCTGCCTGCATGGCCAGCTCTTTCCCCAAGTACTTGATGTACTTGGCCGAGCGACCATGATCTTTGGTAATAATCTTGTTGCAGCCGCAGTAGTAGCAGATCGTGTTGCAGAAGGGGATATGGACGTATAATGAAAGCGCTCGCCCGATACCGCCGATCGTGCGTCGCCCCAGCCATGAAACATAGGCTTCGGCATCAAATGCCTCTACGAATCGATCGGCTGTAGGGTAGGACGTATACCGCGGTCCATTGACGTCAAAGCGACGGATGAGCTGCGGATCGAAAACTAGCTCTTGGAAGTTACTCAACATCAGAAATAGGGATAGGTGCCGATGCGCGCGAGCGGCGAAGGCCAAAGATGCCGGAACCAGGACGAAGAGGCGTTGACGCAGATCAAAGGGCCTTCCGACCGCGGCAATAATCAAAACGTCATACCGCTGACGATCACCTCCCTCAAGGCGGCGTGTTCCCAGTGCAACCTGCGCGAGCTATGCCTGCCCTTCGGGTTGTCAGACAGGGAGATCCTGAAACTCGATAATCTGGTAGCCTCTCGCCGCCGGGTCAAGCGCAGTCAGCATCTGTACCGCGCTGGTGAAAATTTCGAGGCGATCTACGCCATCAAGACGGGCTTCTTCAAGACCGACGTTCTCCTGGAAGACGGCCGTGATCAGGTCACTGGCTTCCAGATGGCAGGCGAAATCCTCGGCATGGATGGCATCAGCGCCGAAAACCATACCTGTAACGCGGTTGCGCTCGAAGACAGCGAAGTGTGTGTCATCCCGTTTGCGCAACTGGAGGGTCTGTCCCGGGAAATCGAAGCGCTTCAACACCACTTTCACAAGGTGATGAGCCGGGAAATCGTCCGTGACCACGGGGTGATGATGCTGCTCGGCACGATGCGCGCCGAAGAGCGTCTGGCGGCCTTTCTGCTCAACCTGTCGCAACGTTTCACCGCGCGGGGCTATTCGCCACAAGAGTTTCACCTACGCATGACGCGCGAGGAAATCGGCTCCTATCTGGGGTTGAAGCTGGAAACGGTCAGTCGCGCGTTCTCCCGCTTCCAGGAGGAAGGTTTCATCAGCGTCCAGCAGAAGCATATCCGCATCCTGGACATCGAACCCCTCAAGCAACTGCTTACGCATCCGCCCACCTGATTGACGCTACTCGGGCAGGGCGATCTTGCCGTCCTTGCTGAACTGGTAGTCGCGGAAGATGTGCTCCGCGCTGAGAAGCTCATAGCTTCCGTCTGCCAGCCGGCGCGTCGTGTCTTTCAGTCGATAGGTGTAATGCCCGCAGGTCCAGAGCTCGAAATTCCGCATGTGCGTGCATAGGCAGGTCTTGTCTGCGACTGAGACTTTTCTTGCCTCCGGGTTCTTAGCAATTTCCCGATTGTACGCATCGACGTAATCGCACCGACCGTTCGAATCCAGCAGATATCCAAATGCCTCGCAGTTCGGTCGGATACCATCGCCAATCGCGGGGCTGTTCTTCAACATCCGCATCGGATATCCGGTCGGAGATATTCCGTTGACCTCGATATCGTCCTCGCCCGCCTTGAGGTACTCCTGCTGAACGTCTTCCGGCAGACCGCACTCGCGTGCAACCGTGAACCGGGTCGCCACTTGAATTGCGGCGGCACCGTGCTCAAGGAACGCCGTTGCGTCCGAACCCGTGAAAATTCCACCTGCGGGGATAAGCGGAATGCTCAACCCCTCGGCTTTTAGCCACGACGCGATTTCGGTCACGATGCTGGCAAGGTCGTACTTGGCCCAGTCCATACCGAATCCGAGATGTCCACCCGCAAGCGGCCCCTCAACGACGACATAATCAGGCAGGCGATTCGAGCGCGCGCTCTTGCGCAGGAAGAGCTGCAAAGCGCGTAGTGACGAAACAATAATGCCAATATGCGCGTGTCGGAATCGGGGGTGATCCTCGATCAATGCGAACGAACCCAGATGAAGGCCAGCAGCTAGCGTGATGCCATCAATTCCCGCATCAAGCGCCGCCCTGAGCCGAACGCGCAATGTTTCCTTCGGCGCGTTCATGGTCAGCTTTTCCATGCAGTTGATGAAGACCAGTCCTTCACCACGCTTTTCGTCCATGGTACGACCGACATGCAGACGGGTGGCCTCCTCCAGGTGACCCAGGTCGAATCGGATGCTGGACTTGTCGGAATTGGCGACGTTGTACTTGTGAAGCTTGAGCTTGTCCTTGACGAAACTCGTTTTGAATCGTCGATCGGATACCGTCGGCACCATCGCGTCCGAGATGTGTCCGATACCACCGAGACGCGCCGCCTCTAGGGCCAACTCGGCTGTTGATATGTCAACGCCCATGCCGCCAATCACTATCGGCACAAGTTCCCGGCCTCCGAGTATCAGACGGAAATCATCGACGCAGGTCATTATCGTTGCTCCGCCCCCTCGCGGTATCTACCCGCCTCATAGGTCATCGAGCGGAAAATTGAAGCCATAATATCCGATACCCGCGTGCCCCGGTACTTCAGCGGGCACGTGAAGGACTGGTTGTCTGTTTCTGCCCATGCCCCTGACTGACCAAACACGATCGCCAGAGCAAAATATCCCAGCAAAGTGTCCAATCAGCTTGATAGGCATTTTCGGTTATGATCCCGCGAGTAGGTGTAACGTTGTGGTTGACGTGTATCAACGGGAATGACTCGCTCGCGAAGATAATGAATTTGACATCGCCTCACAGGAGACAGGTATGTTCAAACATTTTCTGGTTCCTACCGATGGATCTCAGTTGTCTCAAAAGGCTACCCGGAAAGCGGTTGAGCTCGCCAAGGAAGTCTCAGCGAAGATCACATTCTTTTTCGCCAAGCCGGACTATCCGGTTGCTTTCTACGGGGAAGGCGCCCTGATAGATCCAACGACGCCGGAGAAGTTTGCCGAAATAGCCGATCGCCAGGCCCAAGACATCCTCTCTCAAGCAGAGTCCGTTGCGCATGAAGCAGGCGTTGACTGCTCATCGTTCTCGGTGGTCAGCGATGTGCCCTATCAGGCAATTATCAAGGCCTCGGAAGTCGCCGGATGCGACCTGATATTCATGGCCTCGCACGGTCGACGTGGCATCAGCGGGTTGTTGCTTGGATCGGAAACGCAAAAGGTGCTGACGCATTCGCAAACGCCGGTGTTGGTCTATCGATAGCCTCGTGTTCATGCAAAACAAGGCTATCGACATCATCCTCGACGAGCACCGATCCTTGGCCGCGGTGCTGCATGGCCTTCGGCATCTGGTTCGGGAAATGAAGGATCGCGGCAAGGCACCCGATTTTCGCTTGCTAGGCGCAATGCTCTATTACCTCGATGCCTTTTCCGAAAAGCTGCATAACCCGAAAGAAAGCACGTATCTGTTTGCGTTGCTGCGCAAGCGAACCGACCAGGCTGACGACATCATCGACGTGCTTGAGCGGCAGCATGCGGAAAGCGCACAGCTTGGACGTGAATTGGAACACGCCCTGGCACGCCTTGAGGCCGGCATGCCCGACGGACTGCCTTCATTCTCGGCAGCCGTGGATAAGCTTATGGACGAGGCATGGCCGCATATGGCCACCGAGGAAAAAGTCCTCATCCCGCTGGCTCGTAAACACTTGCGTACGGAGGACTGGGCCGCAATCGCACAAGCGTTCGGGGAAAACGGCGACCCCCGCTTCGGAAGCGAGCCCGATCACGAATTCCGCGACCTGTTCTCCAGAATCGTCAATCTCGCACCTCCACCGATAGGCGTAGGTCCGGATCACTGAACGAAAGCCAACCACCGGGCGTGTGCTGACACACCCGGTGGTCAGGAATGCTACCTACTGCTTGGCGTTACGTGCGTCTTCAGCCATGTGCTTCTTGGCGTATCCGTAGATGTAGAAGCCCATCACGATGATGAAGGCTATTGTGAAGACGCTCAGCAGGCCGATATCGGTCATGAACAGTTCCTTGAGTGCAACTACCATGGTTCGCTCTCCCCTCTTGCGTTAAGAAAATCAACTGCCTTCCTTGCCGGATGCGCCACCGATTACGACGTCACCCAGGGCAGGAAGTACAACGTTACCCATGATTCGCCAGGATCGCGCATCATCCTCGACCAGTACGAGCCAGTGGCCGGACGCCGGCAACCTGAACTTGCCAACGTAGTCCTCTCCACTGACAGTCAAGGGGACCTGTTGGTCCATGCCCGCCCGCGTCGGATGCGACAACGTCAGCAGAAGCGACGAGGGTGGCGTAAACGATGCGTCGCTGTTTAACGCGCGCAGTCCAAGCGACACCCCATCGGCGGTAAAACGGGCTCTGATCTCCAGGCCCAGCGAGGCGGCCAAACGGCTACGCGCCAAGGTCTTTTCGACAGCAAGCCCCTCTTTGTAGTAGTCATCTGTGACCAGGCCATCGGTGGATGACGCTGCAAGCCACGCAGTGATGGCGCTGGCAACAACCACTATGAACGGCCCGGCCGCCAGATACCACGGCCACCGTTCCTTGTACCAGGGTTTTACTGTATTGATTGTAGTCATGGCATCAGGAAAGTGGCTTTCTCATGTACCGAGACCTTGTCATCGGCCAAGGACTTGACGTCGAAATAAATCGGATGGGAGCCTGGACTTGCCGATTCCGGGGAAGCCCGCACCTGATATGTAATATTCTTGTTGCTCGCGGCGGAAAGGTCAATGATCGGCTCGCCCACCAGTTGGATCCCGTCCAGCCCAGTCACGGTGACCTTGTATCGCTGGCTGTCTTCAGACACGTTCATGACCTGAAGGCGGAAGACGTTTTCGATCACCCCACCTTCGACTTCGCGGGCGAGGGTCATTCGGTCCCGAATGATATCAACGCGCAAGGATGGCTTGGTTGCAAGCCCCCAAATCCACGCGACGGTGATCGCACCCAATATCGCCAGATACACGAGGATACGCGGACGAACAACGTGCCCGAGGATATCCTTCATGCTCCAGTGCTTGGCCAGAGCATTCTCGGTCGAATAGCGAACCAGCCCCCTCGGATATCCCATTTTGTCCATGACCTGGTCACAGACATCGATACAGGCCGCGCAGCCAATACACTCGTACTGTAGGCCTTTGCGGATGTCAATCCCGGTCGGGCAAACGGCGACGCATAGATCGCAGTCGATGCACTGACCCAATCCGGCGGATTTCGGATCGACACCCTTTTTGCGGGGACCGCGAGGCTCACCACGTTCCTCGTCGTACGTGATCACCAGTGTATCCGGGTCGAACATGACCCCCTGGAAGCGCGCATAAGGGCACATATACATGCACACCTGCTCGCGAAGGTGGCCGGCGAACCCGTAGGTCATTGCGGAATACAAAACAATCCACGTCCACTCCCACGGGCCGAAGGAAAGCGTAAGCGCCTCGCCCGCCAGTTCCTTGATCGGAGTGAAATAGCCTACAAGCGTAAATCCTGTCCATAGGGACAGCAATATCCAGACAAGATGCTTGAGCCCGCGCTTGGTAAGCTTGTTCGCATCCATGGGCGCGTTATCGAGGCGAACTCTGGCATTACGATCGCCTTCAATTTTTTCCTCTATCCAGAGAAAAATCTCCGTATAAACCGTTTGGGGGCAGGCGTATCCGCACCATAAACGGCCAGCAACTGCCGTAAACAAGAACAGCGCATAGGCGGAAATGATAAGCAGAACGGCCAGGTAGAAGACATCCTGCGGCCAGAACACCAAGCCGAACATATAAAACTTGCGTTGGACAAGGTCGAACAGGACCGACTGGCGCCCGCTCCAGGATATCCAGGGAAGGCCGTAAAAGAGTATCTGGGTGAACCAGACCAGAGCCCAGCGCCAAGTGGCGAAAGTACCGGTAACCGACTTGGGGTGAATCTTCTTGTGTGCTTGGTAAAGCGACTCGCCGGCGGAAGCATCTGCCGGCGATCCAACAGGGTCGGGGGATTTTGTGGTGGTCATTGTCTTTACTGAGATTGAATAAGGAAAAGAAAAACGGCTACAAGTCTAACCGACCAGCGCGAACGCTCCCCCGTTACGCTCCCCGGTCAAACGCCGACAGGCAAAAAACACCACCCCGTCCAGCCGCTTATGCAGTCAAGGCGACGCCGCGCCAAGCCCGCACTTCCTCCTCCGTTGCCTCCCTCAACAACGGCCCGAATGACCATGCGGTCAAGCGGGCCGTCGTTTTTCGGAGCAATACTATCTCACTTACTGGCCAGCGCCCGACTCGGGTCTGACGAGTTCATCAGACGACGGAGCGGCAACATCAGCAACTGCGGTGGCTGGCTTCATGCCACCGCCAAGCCCCCAGACGTACGCCGTCAGGAGATGCACCTTCGCTTCGCCAAGGAAATCACCCCAAGCGGGCATGCGGTTGAGGCGCCCGTGGGTAACGGTCTCGACTTGCGTTTCCAGCCTGCTACCGTACAACCACACTCCGTCGGTCAGGTTGGGATAGCCGGCATCCGGATTCCCCTTTGCATCGGGACCGTGGCACGCCGCACAAGCTTGCGGGTACAACTCGGCACCGCGCTGCGCGCGGATGGAATCGCTGGAGAGACCGGAGAGGGAGCGAACATAGTTGACCACATCCTGCACTTGCTCGGCGTCCATGTCCGGCTTGGTTCCCTTGGGCGTCATAACGGCATTCCGGCCCGCAGTGATGGTCTCCTTGATCCTGTCCGGCGTACCGCCCCACAGCCAATCGTTGTCGGCCAAATTCGGGAAGCCCTTGGCGCCCTTGGCATCGGAACCATGGCACTGAGCGCAGTAGGTCAGGAACAGGCGCTGGCCCATTTCCTTCGCCTTGGGATCCGCGGCAACGGCCATGATGTCCTGCTTCAGGAACTGATTGAAGATCGGCGCATACTTCTGATCGGCCACCTTCATCTCTTGGTCATACTGGCCGCGCATCGTCCATCCGAGCTTGCCGTTGAATGTACCCAAACCCGGGTACAGGGCAAGATAGACAAGTGCAAAAACCACGGTGATGTAGAACATCCAGCGCCACCAGTTCGGAAGCGGGTTGCTGTACTCGGCCAAGGTTTCATCCCAAACGTGTCCTGTCGTCTGCCCGGGGTTATGTTTCACCCCGCCCTGCATCCACAGGAACACCCCGCAGCCAATGAAGCTGACCAATGAAATAACGACAACGTACAGGCTCCAGAAGCTGCTTACGAAGTCGTTTGTCTGATTGAAATCCATGTTGATTTCCTTTAATCAATTTTCCGGTTGACCTGCACCTACCCCGCGCCGTACCTCGGCTCCCGGCAATTCATCGTCATCCAAGGGCAGACGCGCTGCCTCGTCAAACGAAGATGCCTGCCGCGCGGAATAGGCCCACCATACGATGCCGATGAAAGTCACAAACACCAGCACCGTAAAGAGGGAACGCAGGTCGTTGATATCCATCTGCGATTCCTACCGGGTTTGCGTGAGGGCGAGCCCCAAGCCCTGAAGGTAGGCGATCATGGCATCAAGCTCGGTCTTGCCTTCCAGCGCCTTCGGAGCGTCAGCAATCTCCTGGTCGGTGTAGGGCACGCCAACGATGCGCAATGCAGCCATCTCGGCACCGATCGTGGGCTTCTTCAGCGGCCGATCGAGCCAATAGAAGGCGGGCATGTTGGACTCCGGCACGACATCGCGCGGGTTGAGCAGGTGAACACGATGCCACTGATCCGAGTAACGACCGCCAACGCGCGCCAGATCCGGTCCGGTGCGCTTGGAGCCCCACTGGAACGGATGGTCGTAGACAAACTCCCCGGCCACGGAGTAATGGCCATACCGTTCCGTTTCAGAGCGGAACGGACGCACCATTTGGGAATGGCAGAGGTAGCAGCCTTCGCGCTGGTAAATATCACGGCCGGCCAGACGCAAGGCGTCATACGGCTTGACCAGATCGTTCACCGGGGTTGTTGTCGACTTCTGGAAGAACAGTGGCACGATCTCGACCAGCCCGCCAACACTGACGAAGATCAAGATCAACAGGATCATCCAGAAATTGCTTCTTTCAATTTTCTCATGAGTCAGCATGGTATGTTGGCTCCCCTATTAAGCGTGTTGACCGGCGGGCACCGGAATCGGCGCGTCGTCCACCGCGCGGCTGCCTGCCATCGTCTTGAACATGTTGTAGGCCATCAGCAGCATGCCGACCAGGAAGATCAAGCCGCCGAGAGTACGAATGGCCCAGAACGGATAGGAAGCCTTCACCGACTCGACGAACGAGTAGGTCAGCGTACCGTCCGCGTTCGTGGCACGCCACATCAGGCCCTGCATGACGCCGGAAATCCACATCGACGCGATGTAGAGAACCGTGCCCAGCGTAGCGATCCAGAAGTGGACGTTGATCAGGCGGGTCGAATACATCTCGGCCTTGCCGAACAAGCGCGGGATCAGGTAATACAGGCTGCCGATGGACACCATGCCAACCCAGCCCAGCGCGCCGGAGTGCACGTGGCCCACAGTCCAGTCAGTGTAGTGCGACAGCGCGTTGATCGTCTTGACCGACATCATCGGACCTTCGAAGGTCGACATGCCGTAGAAGGACAGCGAGGTGATCAGGAACTTCAGGATCGGATCGTCACGCAGTTTGTGCCATGCGCCCGACAGCGTCATGATGCCGTTGATCATGCCACCCCAGCTGGGGGCCAGCAGAACCAGAGACATGAGCATACCCAGCGACTGAGTCCAGTCAGGCAACGCCGTGTAGTGCAGGTGGTGCGGACCCGCCCACATGTAGGTGAAGATCAGCGCCCAGAAGTGGACCACGGACAAGCGATACGAATAGACCGGACGGCCAGCCTGCTTCGGCACGAAATAGTACATCATGCCCAGGAACGCCGCAGTCAGGAAGAAACCGACCGCGTTGTGGCCGTACCACCACTGCACCATCGCATCCTGAACCCCGGCGTAAGCGGAGTAGGACTTCGGCGTCAGGATACCGGCGGCAAGCACGGGGATCTCGGCGCTGTTGAAGATGTGAAGCAGGGCGATCGAGATAATGTAGCTGGCGAAGAACCAGTTCGACACGTAGATGTGCGGCGTCTTGCGCGTACCGATCGTCCCGAAGAAGACGATGGCGTAGCAGACCCAGATGACGGTGATCAGAAGATCAATCGGCCATTCCAGCTCGGCGTATTCCTTCGCCGTGGTAAAACCAAGCGGGAACGACAAGGCAGCCAGCACGATAACGAGCTGCCATCCCCAGAAGGTGAATGCCGCCAGCCCAGGCGCGAACAGCTTGGTGTGGCAAGTGCGCTGCACCGAATAGTACGAAGTAGCGAAAAGCGCACAACCGCCAAACGCAAAAATTACCGCGTTGGTGTGTAGCGGACGCAACCTGCCGAAAGACAGCCACTCAAGGACATTGAGCTGCGGCCAGACCAGCTGCGCGGCAATGATGACGCCCACCAGCATTCCGACGATGCCCCAGATTACGGACATCACGGCAAACTGGCGCACGACTTTGTAGTTGTAAGTCGCTTGCGATTGCATGTGGATTCACCTCATGAAGAACAAGAAAAATTTTTTGAACCTCCCCAGCGCCTGAACAGACTAACAACCACAGACGCCAGATCAGCCGCTGGCGCGGAGCATAACGGCAGCAGGGCGCGGCATTTTGACTCAGATCAAATTCGGCCTCTTAAGGCCCTACTGATCGATAGATAAGAATTGCTTATTAGATGCACAAAAAAAGGGTGCGCCGCAGCGCACCCCCAACCCCAACAGAGAGACTTACAAAGTTGGCCAGACACCGCGAACCTGCAACGCTATCCGGCATTACCGGGGAGGGAGTATGGTTAATGCGCCGGGAAATTTATTGACTTGGATCAAACGCCCTGCACGTTACGGTTTTCTGTTGTCTTGCATAGGCTTTGACGCAACGCTGCCATCGACCGTTGGCGGACTGTCGTCGTCCATGAGGATCCGATAGGCAGGCCCCTCCATATCCTCGAACTGGCCGTGCCGCAGCGACCACCAGAACACAGCGCCGATCAAGAAAACCAGCACGACCGATACAGGGATCAGCAAATAGAGAATTTCCATGGCTATGTCTTTCAGGCATACTTGTTGTGACGGGTCTGTAGTCGTAGTGCGTTCAGGACTACAAGCAGTGAGCTTGCCGACATTCCGATCCCGGCAAGCCAGGGCGTAATCCAACCTGACATGGCCAGCGGGATCGCCACAAGGTTATAGACGAACGCCCACGCCAGATTCTGCCGAATCACCGCCATGGTACGCCGTGAAATCGCGACTCCGGTGGCCAAATGACGGAGATCGTTCGACAGCAGCACGACATCCCCCTGGCTCCGCGCCAGATCGGTGCCGCCGCCCATTGCCACCGAAACGTGCGCCTGCGCCAGAACCGGCGCGTCGTTCACGCCATCGCCGACCATGGCCACGATCGCCCCTTCGGCCTGTAACAGCCGGATGGCTTCGTGTTTGGCTTCCGGGGTTGCTCCACCTGTCGCAGAGCCAATACCGAGATCGCCAGCGACCTTGGCGACCGTTTCGGGCGCGTCGCCACTCAATGCGGACATGGTCAGCCCTTGTGCCCGCAACGCGCTCATCGCCTCGGCGGCGCCAAGCCTAGGGTGATCGGCCAACCGGAATACCGCCAGCCAACCATCCGGGGTGCCGAGCGCGACGATGGTATCGCCGGCGGTCTTCCATTCCCGGCAGCGATCAGGCTGCTCCGCATTACTTATTGCGCCCACGAACCCGAAGCTGCCGAGGCGCACGACTATGCCATGCCATTTCGCCTCGACACCCTGTCCGGTCACGGCCCGAATCGACTTCACACCGTCAGACGGATCTTCCGGAAGACGTCCCGCGGCCTCACTCAGCGCCCGGCCTATGGGATGCTCGGAACCGAACTCCAGATCCGCCGCCAACCGCAAGGCTTGGTCCGGCGACAGCGTGCCGAACGAGAGCGTCTCCGTCAGCACAGGCCTTCCTTCGGTGAGGGTGCCAGTCTTGTCGAAGACAAAATGGGTCGCACGAGCCATTGTCTCGATCGCGTGACCACGCGTCACCAGGACGCCATTTCGCGACAGGGCGCCAGTGGCGACGGTCAAGGCCGCCGGAGTCGCCAGTGACAGCGCGCAGGGACAACTGACGACCAGCACGGCCACGAACACCCATAGCGCCTGTGAAGGGTCGTTCCACCACCACCAGGCGCCCGTCGCAGTCGCCACGATCAGCAGCGCACCCACGAATCGCCCAGCGATGCGGTCGGCCGTTTCGACGATCCGAGGTTTCTCGGCCGCAGCCCGCTCCATCAAGCGCTGGATCGACGCCAATCGCGTCGACTCGCCGACTCGGTCGACCCGCAGCGTCAGCGGGCTGCCGATGTTCAGGCTGCCGCCCACGACCTGATCGCCAACCTGCTTCGCTACCGGGAGACTTTCGCCCGTCAACAGCGACTCGTCGGCGCTGCTTTCCCC
This sequence comes from Gammaproteobacteria bacterium, assembly GCA_018819515.1. GTDB lineage: Bacteria > Pseudomonadota > Gammaproteobacteria > Burkholderiales > Rhodocyclaceae > Fen-999. The sequence goes on along the minus strand of JAHJPX010000006.1, from coordinate 57,952 downwards.
CTCTGCCACCGTCCCGTCGGCGGGAATGACCTGTCCCGGCTCGACCAGCAGCATGTCCCCGGCGGCCAGATTCTGTACCGCAACGCGCTCGATATCTTCGCCTGGATAAGTGACGTATCGGGACGCGAAGGCTGGAAGCACGCGCGCCAGTTCCTCGACGCCCCGCGTCGCCTTCTGCCTGGCCACCATCTCGAGGAAGCGTCCGCCAAGCAAAAAGAACACGAACATGGCGACGGAATCGAAATACACTTCTCCGGAGGCGGTTAGCGTCGCCCATACGCTCGCCAGGAAGGCGCTGCCCACGCCCAGGGCGACCGGAACGTCCATCCCGACGCGACGCAGCTTGATGTCCCGCCAGGCGTGCGAAAAGAAGGGCGCCGCAGAATAGAAAACCACCGGCAGCGTCAGCACCAGGCTCGCCCAGCGCATCAACTGCTCGACATCTCCCGTCATCGTGCCGTCATCTGCCAAGTAAACCGGCACTGCATACATCATCACCTGCATCATGCCGAACCCGGCGACGAACAGCCGCCACAGTGCCGCGCGCCGCTCTTTCTGGGCCAGCAATTCGGATTTCGCCGCGTCGTACGGGTGGGCGCGATAGCCTATCGCCGCCACGGCTTCGAGAATCTGCGACAGCTTGATCTGCCGTTCGTCCCAGCGCACCCGCGCCCGACGCGTCGCATAGTTGATGTCGACGGCGGTGACTCCCGGTTGCCGGGCGATATGCTGCTCGTTCAGCCAGACGCAGGCCGCGCAGGTGATCCCTTCCAGGATCAGGGCGGCCTCACGCTCGTGCTCGCCGACCGGGCGCACAAAGTTCTTCTGGACATCCGGGTGGTCGAACAGGCCCAGCTCCTGCAACGCCTGCGGCATCGCCTCGCGGGGGCTTTCCGGCATCGCATCCCGATGGCGGTAATAATCGATCAGGCCGCCGGCAACGATCGCCGAGGCAACCGCTTGGCAGCCGGCACAGCACATCTCCCGCTGCTTCCCGTCGATTTCGACGAAGAAATCGCTCCCCGCCGGGATGGGCAGGCCGCAGTGGTAGCAGGGTTCGCTCAAGGCATCTTCCCGTTCAGCCCAGCCTAACGCGGCTGCATGCGGATTGCGCCATCGAGACGGACAACCTCGCCATTCAGATAGGGATTCTCGACGATGTGCGCGACCAGCGAGGCAAACTCCTCCGGCTTGCCCAGCCGCGAGGGGAATGGAACCATCTTGCCCAAGGCATCCTGCACCTCGGCCGGCATGCCCAGCAACATCGGCGTCTCCATGATGCCCGGCGCCACGGTCATCACGCGTATACCCGAACGCGCCAGTTCGCGGGCAATCGGCAAGGTCATCGCGACGATACCGCCCTTCGAGGCGGCATACGCCGCCTGGCCCAACTGGCCTTCGAATGCCGCCACCGAAGCCGTATTGACGATGACTCCCCGTTCGCCATCGGCGTCCTGCGACGACTGACTTATTGCCGCGGCGGCCAGACGGATCACGTTGAACGTCCCGACCAGGTTGATGTCGATGACACGCTTGAACGCGTCCAGCGAGTGCGGGCCCTCCTTGCCAAGCACCTTCTCGCCATGCACGATGCCAGCGCAATTGATAAGCCCGCGCAGGTGGCCGAAGGCGGCAACGGCGAAGTCTATCGCCGCGCGAACCGACGCCTCGCTGGTGACGTCGGTTTCCACGAACCTTGTCCGGGGCCCCAGTTCCACCGCCAAAGCGTTGCCTGCCCTGGCGTTCAGATCCGCGATCACCACGCGCCCGCCCCGCCCGGCCAGCAACCTTGCCGTTCCAGCCCCGAGGCCGGACGCGCCCCCGGTCACCAGAAAGACGCCGTCCTCGATCCGCATAACACCCCCGGAAGCAAAAAAGGCTTGCCAGGCAAGCCTTTACGAAAAAACTGGTGCCGCTTGTCTGACTCGAACAGACGACCTACCGCTTACGAAGCGGTTGCTCTACCAACTGAGCTAAAGCGGCAACTCAAGGCGGCGCATTATAGACGCAGCGGCCGCAAGATGCGCATCCGACCCACGCCGCCCGCTAGTCGCCGCCAACCCGCCGTTTATCCGTCAAGGCTTGCTGACCGCATATGACGTTCCCTATCCTACCAATCCAGAAGGAGACCTCCGCCATGAACACGACTGCCCATTCCAGCAATCCGGCCACTGCCAACCGATTCAAGCTGCCCCGGATGGCAGGATTTACCCTAATCGAGCTCATGGTCGCCATCGTTATCATATCGATCCTGGCCTCGATTGCGCTGCCGTTGTACGGCGACTATGTGATACGAAGCAGAATAACCGAGGCCACGGGGATTCTTGCCAACAAACGTGCCCGTATGGAACTGTTCTTCGACAATAACCACACGTATGTCGGAGCTCCTGAATGCACCTCCGATACAACGTCTGCCCAATCCTTCACCTTTGACTGCGCGGCGGCGGGCGCCACGACTTACGTCCTTGAAGCCGTCGGGTCAGGGACCATGTCGGGATTCACCTTCACGATCGATCAGGCAAACGCCAAGGCCACCACATCTGCAGGTAGCGGATGGACAGCCAACGCCACGTGCTGGATCAGGGGAAGGGAAGGATCGTGCTGACCAAGGCACAAAAATGGGGAAGCTCCGGCTTCACCCTCATCGAGCTGGTAATCGCGATTGTGATCATGATGATCGCGGCCTCCTTCGGCCTGCCGGTTATCACCGACTGGATTCAAAACAGCCAGATCCGCACCGCCGCTGAAAACGTTGTAAACGGGCTTCAGACTGCCCGCATGGAGGCAGTACGTTCGACCACGCCCGTCGAATTTACGCTCCTCAATCCCGGAGCCACAGGCGGCACCGGCTGGCAAGTCTCGGTTGTCCGCACTGGAGCCATCGTTCAAACGAAACCAGACGGCGAAGGCTCCGCCAATGCCATCCTTACTGCCTCACCAGCGGGAGCCACGACGGTCACATTTTCCGGCCTGGGCCGCAGAACGGCCAATGCCAGCGGGAGCGACATGACCCAAATCGACGTCGACAGCGCCGGCCTCTCGGCTGCCGACAGCCGCGACCTGCGCGTCACCATTTCGGCGGGCGGCGAAATACGCATGTGCGACCCCAACGTCAGTGATACGGGAGATCCTCGGTCATGCTGAATATTCGTCATCGCTCACACCAAAAGTCAGTCGTGGCGGCACGCCACCAGGGCGGCGTCGCACTGCTCGAAGCACTGATCGCCATCGTCATCTTCTCGCTCGGCATCCTCGGCCTGATAGGCTTGCAAGCCAACGCCACGAAATCGACGACGCAGGCCAAGTTCCGCGTGGACGCCGCACAGGTGGCAACGCAGCGAATCGCCGCGACATGGCTAGACCAGTCCCATCTGGCCGGCTACAACGAAACCGACACGGATATTTCGGACATTCTGCCCGACGGCACACGAACTACCGTCGTGGCGGGCAACGTCGTGACGGTGACGGTCTCCTGGGTCGCCCCCGGTGATACGGCAACCAACAGCTACCAAGCCACTGGCATGGTAAGCAAGAACTGACAGGAAATCGGCCATGACCGGCATGCGCAAACATCTCGGCTTTTCCCTGATCGAAATCCTGGTCGGACTGGTCATCGGCATGATCGCCACAGTGATCATCTTTCAGGTATTTGCCGTGTCCGAGCGGCAAAAACGCGCTACCACGGGCTCCGCCGACGCCCAGGGCAATGGGGCAATCGGGCTGTTCATGCTTGAGCGGGACGTCAGAATGGCCGGCTGGGGGCTACAGCAGGGATCCAGCCAGTTCGATACCTGCACCAACCTATTCACCTATGATGTCGGCACCAGCGGACCGCTCCCCAACAACGGCGTCTCGCTGCTCACTGCGGTCAGTATTACCGACGGTGGTGGCGGTTCCGACAGTATCGGCATTCAGTATTACGACGACCCGGCAAACGAGACCCGCTTTTCCTCGACCGTTCTCAGCGGAAATATGCTAACCGGGGCAACGAATTTGACAGTGGTCAGCACGCGCGGCTGTTGTGTCGAGGACGGAGCGGGAAGCTGCGATGCGTCCGCCCCGCCCATGGCGGCCATCATCGGCAGCACCGACAACTGCACACTGCTCTCGATCACCTCGCTGAACAAGGCAACCAATACACTGACGGCCGATCCCGCGGCGGCCAACCAGCTCCACAATCCGCCAGTGAGCTATCAGACGGCGCATGGCTGGCCCGCATATAGCGCCGGGGATGCCGACGTGCAGTGTTTCCCCGGACTGTATAACCTGAGTTACCAGATCAACGCTGAGAAGCTTGAGGTCACCGAGCCCGATCCGGCAACGCCGGGCACCACGCGTACCGTCGAGGTCGCCCCTGGCATCGTCGATCTCCAGGCCGAGTACGGCGTCGAGGACACCACGGTGAGCCCCCCGATCCAGTGGGTGCCCGCAACCGGCGCCTGGGCAACCCCCACCATCGCCAATGTCCGGCGCATCAAGGCAGTACGCGTTTCAATCCTCGCGCGTAGCGGCGAATACGAAAAACCCGATGGCGCGACCTGTGACGCGACGACGACCACCATGGCCGACAACTGGTCTTCCTGGGCTACCTTCAACTACGCGGCTTATCCGGTCGATTGGCAGTGCTACCGCTACAAGGTCTTCGAAGCGGTGATACCGCTGCGCAACGTCATCTGGGCGAATCTGTAGGGAACGGTTATGGCACGATTAAAACTTCACCACATAAAGAATCCGACCTTCCGCCATCAGGGCGGCCTGGCGCTGCTGGTTGCTCTCATCGTCCTGGTCGCCATGTCCCTGGCCGGCGTCGCCCTGATCCGCTCCGTCGACACCAATACCATGATCGCGAGCAACCTGGCGTTCCGGCAAAGTGCTCGGGAAGGTGCCGACGCGCGCGCCGAGACCGCGCTGGCTTGGCTGGTCGCCCAGACAACAACCAATCTGGAAAGCAACCACGCCAGCGACGGCTACCTCGCGACCATCAGCAGCATCGATCTCACCGGAAACGCGACCACCGTCGATACCGACAATGTGCAGTGGCAGGAATACGATGGCTCGACACTGGCCGGATCCGTAACACCTGTATGCGCGAGCAAGGACGCGGCCGACAATGTGGTCTGCTATATCATCGAGCGCATGTGCGATTCCGGAACCAGCACCCTCGATCCGGCCACCTGCGATACCACCACCGGAGCTTTGGCCGCTACTGACGAAAGCGGGTACGGCTCGTCCGCTTCCGGTCTTTCCTCGCTCGATCCGACGATCAACAGAGCAGGAATCTACCGCGTCACGATACGCGCATCCGGCCCACGCAACAACGCGAGCTTTGTACAGGTATTCCTTGCCGTATCCACATCCACATGAGTTCCTTTCCGACTTTTCGTCCCGGCGTTTCGCCGAAGGAGGACAACGTGAAAACCCAAGACCTTCCACTCCGTTCCCGCCACCCCTTGCTGGCCGCCGGAATCGCGTTGTTGCTGACGACCCCCCTGGCCGGCATGGCAGCCACTGACCTCGCCGACATGCCGCTGACCAACACGACGTCGGTGACCGTGCTGCCGAACATCTTCTTCATTTTTGACAATTCCGGCAGTATGACATGGCGTTATATGCCGGATTACGTCGACGACAGCTACTGCAAAAGGGACACGTCTCGGCAAGACTGCGAAGAGGGCGACCCCCCTTACTACACAGCCGGCTTCAACGGCATCTACTACGACCCGACCGTCACCTATTCCCCCCCCGTAGAAGCTTCCGGCGCCACCAAGGCCGGTTGGAACGGCTGGCTGGCGTCGAGCGGCAGTTGGACAAACGTCCCGGTCGACGGATACAACGTTCTGAGCGGCAGCACCCGGAACCTGACCACCCAATATCCGGAACGCGTATGGTGCCGCCGTTATACGTCATGGCCCTACTCGCTCTACGATTGCCAAAGCGCAATCGACGGCAGCAATAATTACACCTATCCAGACGCTTCCCACCAGTACGTCAGTACGACCTTTGGCGCCCCGCTGTACTACACCGCCACCGTCGAGTGGTGCACTTCGGGCGGAAGCCCCTGGGGCACTGGAACCTGTCAGGACCGAAAGGACAGTTCCCATCCGTACGTCAAGTACTCGAACTGGACGCGGGTCGATATCAAGCCGACGACGACCTTTCCCGCCAAGGCCGCGACCCGCACCGATTGTGCGGGCGCCACCTGCACCTATGCCGAAGAAATGGAGAACTTTGCCAACTGGTACGCGTGGTACAGCACCCGCCAGCAGATGATGAAGACCGCCATGAGTCTGGCATTCAAGGATGTGCGTGGTACGCCCGACGATGCCGATCCGCTGGACAAGAACTACTTCCACGCCCGGGTGGGCTTCACCACCATCAGCGATTCTGGAACCACCGACGGCAATGGCTATCTTGCAATCAACGATTTCGACAGTACTCACAAGGGAACGTTCTATAGCCGTCTTTTTAACGCCAGTGGCAACAGCTACACGCCCTTGCGCGGCGCCCTGAGCAAGGCCGGAAGGTTGTATTCCGGAGTGATCGGCACCGATCCAATGCAGTACTCCTGCCAGCGCAATTACACGATTCTGTCGACCGACGGCTACTGGAACACGAACACCGAGACGACCCAGAACATCAACTGCCGCGAAGTATGTGGTTGGGTTTATTCTCACCGTAGGTGGGTTTATCAATGCGATGACGTATGCGACACCGCACCGGATTATTCGGCAGTCAAGATCGACGGATCGAGCTGGATCGGCGACATGGACGGTGCCCCGTCGGGCAGTTGCACGACGGCATCGGTCACTCCGGTCTGCGACGATAGCGGAACCTGCACGGTGGACGGCGTAACGACGCTGGCCACGCTTCCGGCATGCGAAACCCGCCAGGTCGGCAACACGTTGGCGGACATCGCCTACTACTACTACCACACCGACTTGCGACCGGAAGCGGCGGACGGTTCCTGTACGCGCAACTTCTGCACGGACAACGTGCCCGTCGGCGGTACCGACAAGAAGGTTGACGACGTGGCCGACTGGCAGCACATGACCACGTTTACCATCGGTCTCGGTGTCGACGGTACGCTCGCCTACCAGGATGGGTACAAGACCAGCACCTCCGGCGACTACTACGATATCAAGAATAGTGCCATGACTTGGCCGGACCCGATCGCGAACTCTGGGGACGAACGCATCGACGACCTCTGGCACGCCGCGGTCAACGGGCGCGGCACCTACTTCCGTGCCGACAGCCCGCGCAGCCTGACCAAGGGTCTGGAGAAGGCACTGTCTGAGATGGACGTCCAACGGGGGGCTGGCGCTTCGGCCGCGGCAAGCAACCTGCAACTGACGACCGGCGACAACTACGCCTTCCTCGCCAGCTACCGGACCGTCAAGTGGGATGGCGACATCAAGGCCTACAGCATCGACGGAACCACCGGCGAGGTCGCCACATCCGAGAGCTGGGCGGCGCAACCGCTGTTGAACGACTTGGTCACCGGCACCTGCGGTGATACGGACTCCCGCACGATCTACACCGGCGCGACGACACTCAAACCCTTCACCTGGGCCGAGTTGGACGCAACGGAACAGGGGTATTTCAATAACATCAGTCTTTCCCAATACGCAGACTGGTCGGTGGCCGACCAGACCGCCGCGACCGGTGCAATGCTGCTCGACTTCCTGCGCGGCCACAACCGCTACGAAGACCAGGACCGCGACGCGGCGTGGCAAACTGCATGTCCCACCTATCGTCGTCTGTACCGCGACCGCGACAACGTGCTCGGCGATTTCGTCCATGCTCAACCGATCTACGTCGGCCAGCCCGACTTCAGTTATGCGGACTCTGGCTATGCGGCGTTCAAGACCGCCGTCCGTGCGCCCAGGCTCTATGCTCAGGCCAACGACGGCATGCTGCACGCCTTCGGCGGAACAAGCGGAGCCGAGCTATGGGCCTATGTTCCGCCCATCGTGATGAAGGACCTCTACCACCTTGCCGATACCAAGTACCCGACGACCCATCGCTACTACCTGGACGGTCCCCTCTCATACGGCGATTTTTCCGACGGCAGCAGTTGGAAGACCATGTTGATCGGATCGCTCGGCAAGGGCGGGCGGGGAATTTATGCGCTCGACGTTTCCGGCACCGATGGGACTTATCCGAAGGTGCTGTGGAACTTCACCGCCGACGACGAAGTCAACCTGGGCCTTACCTACGGCCTGCCAATAACCACCAAGCGGGCCAGCGACGACGAATGGGTGGTGCTAGTGCCGTCCGGCCACAACAATGTGCCGAACGTGCCTAACGCCGGCGACTATCCGACCTCGGATGGCGTAGGCCGGCTATTTGTCCTGAAAGCCTCGGATGGCACGTTGCTCGACACGATCAGCACGGGCGCTGGCTCGACCAGCAACCCCAGCGGACTCGCTACCATCAACAACCACGTTACCAACGGGAACGTCGATAACACCACGCACCGAGTATACGGCGGCGACCTGCTAGGCAATCTCTGGGGCTTCGACCTCGACACGGGCACAGCCTACAAGATTGCCGATCTCGGCCAGCCGATCATGAGCGCGCCAGCCATCAGCACTGTCAATGGGAATACCGTCCTGTTCTTCGGCACCGGACGCTATCTCGGACAGTCCGATCTCGAGAACGTGGGGCAGCAAAGCATATTCGCCATCAAGGACGGCGGCCCCACCGCCGCCGCGGTCACCAAGGCGGATCTGGTTCAGCAAACCATGTCGGGTTCGAGAACCATGACAAACAACTCGGTCGACTGGAATGCCACGGCGGGCTGGTATATCGATCTGCCTTCCGGCGAACTGGTGAATCTCAAAGCCCAGTTGTATGCTGGCGTATTGCTGGTCGCAACTGTTGCACCGTCCGCCACGGCGTGTGAGCCTGGCGGCTCCGGATACCTGTACCAGTTCAATTACCGGACAGGTTCGGCGGCCGACAACAAAACCGATACGGTAGTCGCTACCTACTACGCATCGCCCATCGTCGGCTTCTCCTTCATCAGGACCGTCGGCGGAGCGGTCAAGGTGCTGAGTACAACGGCCGCCGGCGAACTTGACTCGGGCACCTCTGTCGCGGACCCCGCTGGTGAAGAAGGCGGAACACGAGTCATGTGGCGCGAACTGATCAACTGATCCGACACTGAAGGCAAAAGCCGCACCCGATCGGGTGCGGCTTTTTTTGCGTCATGAGACTGATCCGGGCACTGGCAATCTCCATCGGAATACACACCGGCTTGTTCGCCCTACCGGCGGGCCGCTTTTTCCACGATGCCTCGTCGCGAACGCGCGGCCCGGCGCAACTGCAGGTGGAACTGGCAATCACTCCCCGTCCGCCGTCCGCGAGCGACATTACCCCCACACCAGTCGCCTCCGCACACGAGCTAGACGGCAAACCGACAGTGGAGCAAGGTCGGCGGCCCGACAACGAAACAAGCAGCCCGACCGGCGAGGAGGCGGACGGATTCGGCCTCCCCGTCCCGTACTATTTCACCGCCGGCGAGGTCAGCGAGCGCGCAAAACCGGTACGGGAAATCGATCTCGATCCGCCCGAGATGCGGACGCTTCCAGGGGACGGCAATTTGCGGCTGACGCTCTGGATCAACGAAGGCGGCACGGTGGACCGGATCGAAGTCGAGTCGTCCGGAGTTGCCGAACCGATGGAAAAGGCGATCACCGAGCAGTTCCGGCAGGCGACGTTCGCTCCGGCGCGGCTCGACGGCGAGGCGGTGAAGAGTCGGATGAAGATCGAAGTCGTCGTCAGGCCGCCCGTCGCATACGACGCGTCGCCGCCGTCCCCGTCCCCTAGTTCAGCTTCGGCAGTGGGAAACTGACCCGCTCCGGCTCCCCCTCCTGCGCGACCACTTTGGCCGCGCCCATTTCCCGAAGTCGGTGGATGACCCGTTCAACAAGAATTTCCGGTGCCGAGGCGCCCGCCGTCAGCCCGACGCTTCGCTTGCCGGCGAGCCACTCGGCACGGATTTCATCCGGTCCGTCGATGAGATGCGCGGCGCATCCCATGCCGGCCGCGACCTCGCGCAAGCGATTCGAGTTGGAACTGGTCGGCGAGCCGACGACGAGCACGACATCGCAGGACTCGGCCAGCTTGCGCACGGCATCCTGCCGGTTTTGCGTGGCGTAGCAAATGTCGTCCTTCTTTGGGCCGACGATGGCGGGAAAGCGTTCGCGCAGGGCGCCAACGATGGTGGCAGCATCATCGATCGAGAGCGTAGTCTGGGTGACATAGGCGACGCGTTCGGGATCGGAAAAAGTCAGCCGTGGCACATCGCCGACTTTCTCGACCAGATGCATACCGTCGCCACTCTGGCCCATGGTGCCTTCGACTTCCGGGTGGCCCTTGTGGCCGATCATCACCACTTCGCGGCCCTGGGTTCGCTGGCGGGCGACTTCGAGGTGTACTTTGGTGACCAGCGGACAGGTGGCATCGAAAACGCGCAGCTTGCGCCGCGCGGCCTCGGCCTGCACGGCCTTTGATACGCCGTGGGCGCTGAAGATCACCGTGCCGCCATCGGGCACATCGTCGAGTTCATCGACAAAAACCGCGCCCTTGGCGCGCAGGTTGTCGACGACGTACTTGTTGTGCACGACTTCGTGGCGAACGTAGATCGGCGCCCCGAAAAGTTCCAGCGCCTTTTCGACGATGGCGATGGCGCGTTCGACGCCGGCGCAAAAACCGCGAGGGTTGGCGAGCAGGATGTCCATCAGAGTATCCCCACGATTTCGACTTCGAAGCGCACGTCGCGGCCGGCCAGCGGATGATTGAAATCGATCAGCGCCGAATCGGCGTCCAGTTCGCGTACCAGGCCGGTGATGTGCAGACCGTCCGGTCCGGAGAATTCGATCATGTTCAAGGGTTCGAGGTTCCCTTCATCAGGCAAGTCGCTCCGCAAAAAGCGCTGAACCAGTTCCGGACTGTGCGGCCCGAAAGCCTGTTCGGATTCGAGCAGGAAGGTCTGGCGCTCGCCGACGGCCATGCCCTCGATGCAGGCTTCCAGCGTCGGTACCAGTTCGCCGCTGCCGAGTTGCAGCGTTGCCGGCGTGCCGTCGAAGGTGCTGACCAGAGCGACATCGTCACCGGTCGCCAGCCGGTAGTGCAGCGTGACGAGGCTGTCAGTCTTGACCCGGTCCGCCATGACTCGCTCCCTTTCCGAAAAGTTCGTACCAGATCATCAGGGCGACGCCGATGGTGATGCAGGAATCGGCGACATTGAACGCCGGAAAGTAATACTCGTTCCAGTGAAAATGCAGAAAATCGGTGACCGCGCCAATGCGGACGCGATCGATGACGTTGCCGACCGCGCCGCCGAGGATCAGCGCCAGCGAAGACGCCATCAGCGGCTCGCCCGCATGGCGGCGCAGCAACATCAGCAGCCACACCGAGATCACGACCGCCAGCACGACGAAGAACCAGCGCTGCCAGCCGCCGGCATCGGCAAGGAAGCTGAACGAAGCGCCGGTATTGAACAACAGCACGAAATTGAAGAACGGCGTCACCACGAGGCTCTCGCCCGGTTGAAACAGCGCCAGCACCCAGGCCTTCGTCGCCTGATCGAGCGCGACGACGACACCCGCCAGCGCAAGCCAGTGGGCCAGGTGAAAAGTCAGCCGTGGCGACACGCCACCACTACGCGAATTCACGCGCTTCGCCGCCGCCGAACAGATTCTCGGCGCAGCGGCCGCAGAGTTCTGGATGCTCGGCGGCATGCGCGTGGTTACCGACATCGGCGCGCCAGTGCCAGCAGCGCACGCATTTCCGGTGCGCGCTCGCCGTGGCGATGATCGCCTCGGCGCCCGCATCGGTCGCCTTGACCAGCGTGGTTTTGGAGCAAATCAGGATGAAGCGCAGGTCGTCCTCAAGACTCGCCAGCAGCTCGTACTTGGCGCCACTGGCGCGGATCTCGACTTCGGCTTGCAGCGACGAGCCGATCTTGCCTTCGGTGCGAACTTCTTCCAGTACCTTGACCACGTCGGCGCGAACCTCACGAATCGACTGCCAGCGCGCCATCAACTCCGCTTCGCCCGCTTGCGCCGGCAACTCGTGCCAGGTCGTGGTCATCACCGTATCGCCATCACTGACTATTTCCCAGATTTCCTCAGCGGTAAAAGAGAGGATCGGCGCCATCAGACGCACCAGCGTCTGCACGATATGCCACAGCGCGCTCTGCGCCGCGCGGCGTGAACGCGAGTCCGTTGCCGACGTATAGAGGCGATCCTTGAGGATGTCGACGTAGAAGGCGCCGAGGTCCTGACCGCAGAAATTCTGCAAGCCCTGGACGATTTTGTGGAACTCGTAGCTTTCGTAGTCGGCAACGCATTGCTCCTGCAACGCACGCGTCATCGCCAGTGCGTAGCGGTCGATCTCCAGCCACTGTTCGACCGGCAGCATGTCCGTGGCCGGATCGAAGTCCACCGTATTGGCAAGCAGGAACTTGAGCGTGTTGCGCAAGCGGCGGTAGACTTCGACCACGCGGTCGAGAATCTCCTTCGAGATCGACAACTCGCCCGAGTAGTCGGTGGCTGCGACCCACAGGCGCAGGATTTCCGCGCCCAGCTTGTCGGACACCTCCTGCGGCGCGACAACGTTGCCCTTCGACTTGGACATTTTCATGCCCTTGCCGTCGACAACGAAACCGTGGGTCAGCAGCGCCTTGTAGGGCGCGCGACCGTCGATGGCGCAGCCGGTGAGCAACGAAGAATGGAACCAGCCGCGATGCTGGTCCGAGCCTTCCAGATACAGATCGGCAGGATAGGCACAGGCGTCGGCATGCGAGCCACGCATGACCGACCAGTGCGTCGTGCCCGAATCGAACCAGACGTCGAGCGTGTCGCTCATCTTCGTGTAGCGTTCCGCCTCGGCGCCAAGCAGTTCCTTCGCGTCTAGCGCGAACCACGCTTCGATGCCGCCCTGCTCCACGCGCCTGGCGACTTCCTCGATCAACTCCGGCGTGCGCGGGTGCGGCTCGCCGGTTTCCTTGTCAAGGAAGAACGGAATCGGCACACCCCAGTTGCGCTGGCGAGAAACGCACCAGTCCGGGCGGTTGGCGATCATGGCGTTCAGCCGCGCCTTGCCCCAGCTTGGGAAAAACTGAGTCTCTTTGATCGCTTTCAGCGCCGTGTCGCGAAGGCTGACTTTCTGCTCACCGTCCATGCGCACGAACCACTGCGTGGTGGCACGGAAGATGATCGGCGTCTTGTGCCGCCAGCAGTGCGGGTAGCTGTGCGTGACCTTGGTGTGCAACAGCAGCACGCCCTTCAGCGCCAGCGTCTCGATGACCTTCGGATTCGCTTCCCAGACGCTCATGCCCGCGAACAGCGGCGTCGAGGCGATGAATTTGCCATCGTCGCCGACCGGATTGTCGATCGGCAGGCCGTAGCGGCTGCCGACGTAGTAGTCATCCACGCCGTGCGCCGGCGCGGTGTGCACCAGCCCGGTGCCCGCCTCCAGCGTCACGTGGGTACCGAGGATCATCGGCACCTGGCGTTCCAGGAACGGGTGATTCAGTTTCAGGCCTTCGAGCTTCGCGCCGGTCGTCGAGGCGATCGCCTTGCCGTGCAAGCCGTAGCGCGCCAGCGAAGGTTCGACCAGATCGCGCGTCAGGATCAGCAAGCCCTTCTCGGTCTCGACGAGGTCATAGACGAAGTCCGGATGCGCACACACCGCCTCGTTGGCGGGCAGCGTCCAGGGCGTTGTCGTCCAGATCACCGCATAAGCGGGATGCTTGATGCCGACGCCGAAGATTTCGCGCAGCCTGTCGACATCCGCCACCGGGAAGCCGACATCGATCGCGTCCGAGGTCTTGTCTTCGTACTCGACCTCGGCCTCGGCCAGCGCCGAACCGCAGTCGAGGCACCAGTTGACGGGTTTCAGGCCACGATAGAGGTGGCCGGCTTCGCGCATCTTTTCGAGGGCGCGAATCTCGTCGGCCTCGGTCTTGAAATTCATCGTCGTGTAGGGCTTGTCCCATTCGCCCAGCACGCCGAGGCGAATGAAGTCCATCTTCTGCCGCTCGATCTGCTCCGTCGCGAAGGCGCGGCACAACGGGCGCACTTTGTTGCCTTCGAGATGCTTGCCGTGCTTCTTTTCGATCTGATGTTCGATGGGCAGACCGTGGCAGTCCCAGCCCGGCACATAGGGCGCATCGAAGCCGGCCAGTGTGCGGGCGCGGACGATGATGTCCTTGAGTATCTTGTTGACCGCGTGGCCGATGTGGATGTCGCCGTTGGCGTAGGGCGGCCCGTCGTGCAGCACGAAACGCGGCCGGCCCTTCGAGGCCTCGCGGATTTTCTCGTAGATGCGCCTGTCCTGCCATTGCTTGACCCAGGCCGGCTCCCGCTTGGCGAGGTTGCCCCGCATCGGGAAAGGCGTATCGGGCATGTTCAGGGTGGATTTGTAGTCAGCCATTTTGCTTGCCTGAAAAATAGTCTCGGGTTGCGGCAACATCGAGCCTGATCTGCGCCGACAGCGCTTCGAGCGACGCGAACTTCGCCTCGTCGCGCAACTTGTGCAGGAAGTGCACCGTCACATGCTCGCCGTAGATTGGACGATCGAAGTCGAGTAGATGCACTTCGAGAACCGGCTTGAGCGCAGAGCCCAGCGTCGGCCGCACTCCAAGACTGGCAGCGCCGGGAAGATGGCGCTTGTCCAGCCCGCTGACCGTCACCGCGAAGATGCCCTGCAGCGCGACGCGCTTGCGCTTCAATTGAATGTTTGCCGTCGGAAAGCCGATGCGCCGGCCGATCTTTTCGCCATGTACGACACGGCCGGAAATGTTGTACGGCCGGCCGAGCAATCGCGCCGCGTGTTCGAGGTCGCCGGCCGCCAATGCTTCGCGCACGGCGGAACTCGATACGCGCTCGCCGTCGATGTCGATGGTGTGCATTGCCTCGACGCCGAAGTTGTGTTCGATCCCGGCCTGCTGGAGCATCGCGAAGTCGCCGCCGCGGCCCCGGCCGAAACGGAAGTCATCGCCGATGATCAGGTGTTTTACCGCCAGCCCGCGCACAAGCACTTTCTCGATGAACTCCTCGGCAGTCAGCGTGGCTAGCTTGCGGCTGAAGTGCAGCACGTAGGCACGCTCGACGCCGCAGCATTCCAGCAGGTCGAGCTTCTCCCGCAGGCTGGTCAGGCGGGCGGGCGCCTGTTCGGGAGTAAACAGCTCGCGCGGATGCGGCTCGAACGTCATTACCGACGCCGGCAAGCCGAGTTCGCGTGCCTTTGCCGTCAGCCGATCCAGCAACGCGCGATGGCCCAGGTGCAGGCCGTCGAAGTTGCCGATCGCCAGCACGGTGGGGGACGTCGCCCGCTCGGGAATAGTGCGAAAAACCAGCATCGCCTTCGGAATTCAGAAAAAGGGGCTGATTATATCAAGCGTTGCCGGGCGGTCCTTCGCCACACGGGGTCGATATTCGGCCTTTTGCCCGAACCTGAGGAAAGGGGCGGAGCTACTTCAGGACGTAAATTTACGCATGCCCCCGATCAGGGCGATCGGCGGCAAGTCCCCCAACACGTCGGAAGGCAGCTTGCGTACGTCGAAGAAATCGTTGCGTACACGCAGGTGCATCTGGCGCAGCGACTCGATGATTTCGGCGATGCGTACGCCCTTGGGACAACGCGAGTTGCACGTCAGGCAGGAAACGCACATCCAGATGGATTCGGACGCCAGCAGATCCTTCTTGAGCCCGAGCTGGACGTAGCGAATCATCTGATTCGGAGGAATGTCCATATGCTTGGCCATGGGGCAGCCGGCCGAACACTTGCCGCACTGGTAGCAGGCGAGCAAATTCTGCCCGGACAGACTTTCGATCTTGTCGATGAAGGCCCGTGTTTCGGCCTCGCGCGACATCTGAGTGCTCATAGGTGGGTCTTCCGTTCGCCAGGCGAGAAGCGGCTGCGCAGCATCGAGTGACGCGCGGGAATGTTGCCCAGTCGCGCCATCTGCTGGATTTTGACGTCTTCAGGCGTGTAGGACGGCAGGATCAGCGGCGAGACGAGGTCGGTATCGATTCCCTCGCGCACCAGTTCTTCCGCGTGAGCCGTTACATGGTTGACGTTGATCTTGCCCAGTGTCACCGACTTGGAGTATTCGCTGGCATACTGGCCGGCACGCCGGCCGAAGACGTTGTAGTCGAGTACCGAGTTGCCCATCAGGCGATTGCGGCCGTGTACCCCGCCGGAAGCCTCGCCGGCGACATACAGGCCCGGGATGCTGGTCTCGCAGCGTTCGTTGATGGCGATGCCGCCGTTCTGGTAATGCAGCGACGGGTAGATCAGCATCGGCTGCTTGGCGATGTCGATGCCAAAGCGGTCGAACTGCCGGCAGATGCCCGGAAACTGATGACGCGTGTAACCGGCGCCATGGATCAGGTCGATGATCGGCGAATCCAGCCAGACGCCCATGCGACCGGCAAAGGTATCAATGCCCATGTCGCGGTCGGGACTGCACTCGCGGATGATGGCGGCACTTTCGATGTCGCGCGGCTCGCGCGGAAAGACGAACAGTTCGCCGTCCTTGTTCAAGGGCTGGCCGCCGGCACCGCGAATCTTCTCGGTAACCAGGAAGCCCGCGATCTGTTCCGGAAACACGGCGCCGGTCGGGTGGTACTGGACCGAATCCATGAAGGCGAGCTTGGCGCCAGCGCGGTAGGCCATGACCAGGCCGTCGCCGGTAGCGCCGTAGTGATTGGTGGTGGCAAAGCCGCGGATGTGAAGTCGGCCGTAGCCGCCGGTGGTGATGATGACGGACTTGGCCTTGACGGTCAGGAACTGCTCGGTATCCAGACTATAGAGCACGGCGCCGGCGCACTGTCCTTTGTCATCGAGGATCAGTTCCACCGCCGGTTCGAACTCGCGGGTGTTGATCATGTCCGGATGGTTCTTCACCTCGTCCATCAGCGTACGCATGATGGTGGCGCCAATGAGATCGCGGCAGGACACCATGCGCTTCCTTGAGGTACCGCCGCCATGCAGCACCTGCATGTCGCCGTTGTCCATCTTGTCCCAGACCACACCGAGGTTTTCCAGGTCACGCACGACGTCGGGACCGTCCTCGGTCAGCACGCGCACCAGTTCGGGCACGTTCTCGAAATGGCCGCCGCCCATGGCGTCCAGGTAGTGGCGGGTCGGCGAGTCGCTACGGGAAACCGCTGCCTGCATGCCGCCCTCGGACATCATGGTGTTGGCGTCGCCCATGCGCAGCTTGGTGGCGACCATCGACTTGACGCCGTTGCGCGCCGCCTGGATCGCGGCCCAACAGCCGGCACCGCCGCCGCCGATGATGAGCAGGTCGGTTTCGTAGTCGGGCTCGCGCAGGTGGATGTCCATCAGCTTCGGCTCGATCATCGAATGCGCCTCGAGCATCTCGGCCACTTCCGTGGTGAGCTCTTCGCCGCGGTTGGGCCCGATACGTATTGGACGCTTGGATCCGGCTGCAAAGTCCGGGTGGTACTTGGTCAGTACGTCCCGGCGTTCCTTTTCGTTCATCGGCGGGAAGACGGGCTGCCCGCTCAGCGCCTTTTCGAGGCGGGCCGGGCGGGTGCGCTCGACAGCATTGAGCGACTCGGTTAGATACTCTGGATACATCCTGTTCTCCTATGCGTGCCGCTCAGGGCTCGATATCCCGGTCGTAATACAGCTTGGTAAGGACTTTCTTGTCCATCGCCATCAGTTCGTCGTACTCGGCGTCGAATTTACGGCTGCGGATTTCGCCAAGTCGTTCGTCCAGTTCCCGGCTTTCCTTGCGCAGATAGCGGCCGGTGAGTCGCTTGCAGAGAATGCCGACTTCGTGCTGGATGATCTCGGCCGGGCAGCGCAATGCGCACAGGCCACAGGCGACGCAATCGAAGGCGATGTCCGCGACCGTCGCGATGTCGCCGCGCATGGCCGCCTGGATGTAGTCCATTACCGGCAGTCCCTGCGGACAGGCCTTGCTGCACGTACCACAGGCGACGCAACGGAACGTGACCGGGTAGACCTTCTCGATGGTGCCGGCGTCCGGCGTCAGCTTCTCCAGGTCGTAGACGGCCTTCTGCATCGGCACGTAGGGAATCTGCGCCAGCACCATGCCTTCCTGCACCAGTGTCGTGCAAGCGAGGCCAGTGTGCAGCTTGTAGTCGCCCGGCAAGCGATAGAGGGTGCCGCAAGCGCCGCAAAAGCCCTCCCGGCAGCCGGCGCCACGAATGATCTGGTGACCGGCGTGCTCTATGGCCCGCATGATCGTGGCATGTTCTGGCACCACGTGCCGCTTGCCCATGATGAACACGTTCACCATGTTCGTACGCACGCGCTGCCGCTTGCCGCTGCCATGAATGGACTTGTGGTCGGTCTTCTGCATTCTTCCTCCTCGCTCCTCTGTCATGGCTGGTCAGGCTGCCCGCTTCAGTTCGCCGAATTCGCTGATCTGGTCGAACTTCATGTAACGATACACGTCGGCCGACTTCTGGCTGACGGCGTTGTATTGCTCCATGTATTCGGCCACCGTCGGGATGCGGCCCAGCATGGCGCACACCGCTGCCAATTCGGCTGAGCCGAGATAGACGCGCGTATCGATGCCGAGCCGGTTGGGGAAGTTGCGCGTCGAGGTTGAGATGGCCGTGGCGCCCTTGCGCGTCTGCGCCTGGTTGCCCATGCACAGCGAACAGCCGGGAATCTCGACACGGGCGCCGGAACTGCCGAAGGCACTGTAATAGCCTTCGTTGCGCAATATCATGGCGTCCATCTTGGTCGGCGGCGCGATCCACAGTTTGGCGGGCAAATCGGACTTCCCGCTCAGCATCTTGCCGGCAGCGCGGAAATGACCGATGTTGGTCATGCACGAACCGATGAAGACCTCGTCGATCTTCTCACCGGCAACTTTTGAAAGCAACTTGACGTCATCCGGATCGTTCGGGCAGGCCAGGATCGGCTCCTTGATATCGCTCATGTCGATCTCGAACACAGCTGCGTACTCGGCGTCGGCATCCGGTTCCAGAAGCTGTGGATTCGCCAGCCATGCTTCCATCGCGGCGATGCGGCGCTCCAGGGTGTTCCGGTCCTCGTAGCCGTTGGCGACCATCCACTTGAGCAGCGCCACGTTGGAACGGGTAAATTCGATTACCGGTTCCTTGTTGAGGCGCATCGTGCACGCAGCGGCGGAACGCTCGGCCGAAGCGTTGGCGAGTTCGAACGCCTGCTCGACGTTGAGGTCGGGCAGCCCCTCGATTTCCAGGATCGCGCCGGAGAAGACGTTCTTCTTGCCCTTCTTCTCGACCGTCAGCAGCCCGCGCTGGATGGCAACGTAGGGAATCGCATTCACCAGGTCGCGCAGCGTGATGCCCGGCTGCATTTCGCCCTTGAATCGGATCAGCACCGATTCGGGCATGTCGAGCGGCATCATCCCGGTGGCGGCCGCGAAGGCGACCAGACCCGAGCCGGCCGGAAAGGAAATCCCGATCGGGAAGCGGGTGTGCGAGTCGCCGCCAGTGCCGACCGTATCCGGCAGCAGCATGCGGTTGAGCCATGAATGGATGACGCCATCGCCCGGACGCAAGGCCACACCGCCACGGCTGGATATGAAACTCGGCAGCGTTGCGTGCGTCTTGACGTCCACCGGTTTCGGATACGCGGCCGTGTGGCAGAACGACTGCATGACCAGGTCGGCGGAGAATCCGAGACAAGCCAGGTCCTTCATTTCGTCGCGCGTCATCGGACCGGTGGTGTCCTGAGAACCGACCGTGGTCATCCTGGGTTCGCAATAGGCACCGGGGCGAACGCCCTTGCCCTCCGGCAAGCCACAGGCACGGCCCACGATCTTCTGCGCCAGCGTATATCCCTTGCTGGTATCAGCCGGCTGCTGCGGCAGACGGAACAGGGTCGAAGGCGGCATCCCGAGCGCTTCGCGCGCCTTGGCGGTGAGACCACGGCCGACGATGAGGTTGATGCGGCCACCGGCCTTGACCTCGTCGAAGATCACGTCCGACTTGACCTTGAACTCGGCGATCACCTGTCCATTCTTCAGCGCCTTGCCTTCGAGCGGCAGCAGTTCGATCTCGTCGCCCATTTCCATCTTCGACACGTCGAGCTCGATAGGCAGCGCGCCCGCGTCTTCCATGGTGTTGAAGAAGATGGGTGCAATCTTGCTGCCGAGGCAGACGCCACCGAAGCGCTTGTTCGGCACGAACGGGATGTCTTCGCCGGTCCACCAGAGCACGGAGTTGGTAGCCGACTTGCGCGAGGAGCCCGTGCCGACCACATCGCCGACGTAGGCAATCAGGTTGCCCTTGGACTTGAGCGATTGCAGCAGCTTGACCGGTCCGATCTTGCCAGGCTCGTCGGGCTCGATGCCGGGACGCGCGTTCTTCAGCATCGCCAGGGCATGGAGCGGGATATCGGGCCGGCTCCAGGCATCGGGCGCCGGGGAAAGATCGTCCGTGTTGGTTTCGCCCGTAACCTTGAACACGGTCAAAGTCAGCCGTGGTGGCACGCCGTCCCGCGAGGTAAACCACTCGGCATCGGCCCACGACTGCATGATGGACTTGGCGTTGGCGTTGCCCTGGTCGGCGAGCGCCTTGACGTCGTTGAAGTAGTCGAACACCAGCAGCGTGTTCTTCAGCGCCTTCGCCGCCGCATCGCCACATTCCTTGCAGGCGAGCAGGTCAACC
This sequence comes from Gammaproteobacteria bacterium, assembly GCA_018819515.1. Taxonomy (GTDB): domain Bacteria; phylum Pseudomonadota; class Gammaproteobacteria; order Burkholderiales; family Rhodocyclaceae; genus Fen-999. The sequence goes on along the minus strand of JAHJPX010000006.1, from coordinate 37,274 downwards.
AGCGGTTTCACGTTGTAACCGCCAAGCATGGTGCCCAGCAGTTCGGTTGCTCGCAATTTGGAGATCAGCGAGCAGCTTTCTTCGCCCTTGGCGACGCGCGCCAGGTACTCGGCCTTGACCTTGGCGGCATCATCGACGCCAGCCGGCACGCGATTGGTGATCAGCTCGACAAGGTCATCTCCTTCGCCGGCAGGCGGATTGCGCAGCAACTCCACCAGTTCCCCGGTCTGGGCCGCCGTCAACGGCAAGGGCGCAATCCCCATCGCGGCTCTTTCGGCGACGTGTGCACGATAGCCTTCGAGCATGCTTGGCTTGCTGCCGGCGGCAATCGATGCGAGCGCTACATTCAGCGTGGCGCTCGGCCGCATGGCACCGGACGTCTTTTCAAAGTCGGGCCGGTAGTAGCCCCCCATGTCGACCGGCTTGCCTTGAGCCGCGGTCAACTCGGCCAGGATTTTCGCCTCGTTCCCGGTCAGCACCTTGGCAAGCGGCGCAAACGTCGCTTGCAATTCCTTGTCCTTCGTCTGCTCGGCCAGAGCCTGCGCCCAATACATGGCCAGGTAGAAATGGCTGCCGCGGTTGTCGAGTTCGCCGACCTTGCGCGCCGGCGAACGATTGTTGTCGAGAATCTTGCCGTTGGCCTTGTCGAGCGTCTCGGCCAGCACCTGGGCTTTGGCGTTCTTGAACGTCTGCGCCAAGTGCTCGAGCGACACCGCCAGCGCGAGGAATTCGCCGAGCGAATCCCAGCGCAGGTAGCCTTCCTCCTGGAACTGCTGCACATGCTTTGGCGCGGAACCGCCGGCGCCGGTCTCGAACAGGCCACCACCGTTCATGAGCGGCACGATCGACAGCATCTTGGCGCTGGTGTTCAGTTCGAGAATCGGGAACAGGTCGGTCAGGTAATCCCGCAGTACGTTGCCGGTGACGGAGATCGTGTCCTGGCCCTGCCGAATCCGCTCCAGCGAGAAGCGGCAGGCGTCGGCAGGCGTCATGATGCGGATATCGAGTCCCGAAGTATCGTGATCCTTCAGGTACTTCTCGACCTTGGCGATGATCTGCGCATCGTGGCCACGATTCTCGTCCAGCCAGAATACTGCCGGCGTGTTCGACAGGCGAGCGCGCGTGACGGCCAGTTTGACCCAGTCCTGGATCGGTGCGTCCTTGGTCTGGCAGGCGCGGAAGATGTCGCCGGCCTCCACCTTCTGATCGAGCAGCACCTTGCCGGCCGCATCGACAATGCGCACGACGCCGTTTCCGGTCATCTCGAAAGTCTTGTCGTGCGAGCCGTATTCCTCGGCTTTCTGTGCCATCAGGCCGACGTTCGGAACACTGCCCATGGTCGCGGGATTCAGCGCACCGTTCTTCCGGCAGTCGTCAAGCACCGCCTGATAGACCTCGGCGTAGCAACGGTCCGGAATCATGGCCAGCGTGTCGTAGGGCTTTCCATCCCGTCCCCACATCTTGCCGCCGTCGCGGATCATCGGCGGCATGGAGGCGTCGATGATGACGTCGCTGGGGACATGCAGGTTGGTGATACCCTTATCCGAGTTGACCATTGCCAGTTCGGGCCGGGTCGCATAGGTAGCCTGGATGTCGGCCTTGATCTGGGCTCGTTGTGCCTCCGGCAATGTCGCAATCTTTGCGTACAGGTCACCAAGGCCGTTATTCGGATTGATGCCCAGCGACTTGAAGGTGTCGGCATGCTTTTCGAAGACATCCTTGAAGTAGACCGATACAGCGTGGCCGAACATGATCGGATCGGACACCTTCATCATCGTCGCCTTCAGGTGCAGCGACAACAACACACCCTGCTTCTTCGCTTCTTCGATCTGTTCCGCAAAGAATGCGCGCAGGGCACGCTTCGACATCACCGAGGCGTCGATCACTTCGCCGGCCTTGAGCGTCGTCTTTTCCTTCAGCACTGTGGTCTTGCCGTCATTGCCGACAAACTCGATACGCACCGGCCCGGCTTCGGCGACCGTGGTCGACTTTTCGCTGCCGTAGAAGTCCGCCGCCGTCATGTGCACCACATTGGTCTTCGACGAGCTGCTCCACGCCCCCATTTTGTGCGGGTGCTTTCTGGCATAGTTCTTCACCGAAAGTGCCGCACGACGGTCGGAGTTGCCTTCGCGCAGGACCGGGTTGACGGCGCTACCGAGCACCTTGCCGAAGCGCGTCTTGAGCTCCTTCTCGGCATCGTTCTGCGGGTTCTCGGGGAAATCCGGAATCTTGTATCCCTGCGCTTGCAACTCCTTGATCGCCGTTTTTAATTGGGGCACCGACGCGCTAACGTTGGGCAGCTTGATGATGTTCGCCTCGGGCTTTAGCGTCAGTTCGCCGAGCCAAGTCAGGTCGTCGGCCTGCTTTTGCTCCTCTGTCAGGTTTTCGGGGAAGTTGGCGATGATGCGCCCGGCCAATGAAATATCCTTGGTCTCTACGCTGACACCGGCGGCGGCGGTAAACGCCTGCACGATGGGCAGCAGGGAATATGTCGCCAATGCCGGGGCTTCATCAACCTTGGTCCAATAGATCTTCGGGGTCGTCATGCTATTCATACCTCACAATAACGTTGGTGTCCGCTCGTGATGTCACGAGACGTGAGTGCATTGGGAAGCCGGCGTGCGCGTATCCATGTTGCGGCCCCGATTGATGTGGTCGTCGATCTCGCCCGCGCATCCGACCATGCGTCCGAACAGAAATGCGGTAAATGCCGCCGTCTCCAGCGCCTCTTCCGAAAACGCACCGGACCGATAGCGCGGCCAAAGCAACTTCAGCAACAGGGCCGCGATCACCGCATCGATATTGACGCAAAACACGTTCGCGGTTACGCCCGTGTCGAACAGTGCCTGAACCAGCGCGCTATAGAAGTCGTGGAATACGTTTGTTTCGCCACGTTCCTTGAACAACGCCGACAGATACACTTCACGCGGATCCTTGTTGACCACCTGCCCCTTGAAGACCGGGTGATTGACGCCCGGGATGTTGCGCACGCCCTCGCCGACGCCCTTGCGCGCCTTCTTCTCGGCGCCAAACGCCTCCGCGAACTTTGTACCCATGGCCTTCAGATCAAGGCCGTGATTCGGGTCGCCCGCGTCCTTCAGGTCCGTGCCGCCGAACTGCTCGATGAGGAACTGGATGCCCTCGAAGCCGTTGCCGCCGTGCGCGAATCCGGTATGGGTGAGGAAGCCGATCATGGCCTTGTTGATCTGAACGCGTTCCGGAGACTCGGGACCATCGGCGGACACCGCGCCCTTGGCACCTTGCGCCGAGATGGTGCCAACCCCGTTGGAAATGATCAGGCCCAACAACACCTGGAACGGAAACAGTTTGTCTGGAGTCGGCTTTTCGCCCAACAACGCGAGGTAGGCCATCTCGGTGGTCGTCCACTTACTGGCCAGTTCCTTTACCGGAACGCCGCAGAAGCTGTCCGCCGTGTGTTTCGCCCCGTCGACCGAAGCACCGATGATGGTAGCGAACAAATGAAGATACCAGGGCAAATTGCGCGCCGTGGTGCGGGATATCTTTTTGCGGATCAGTGCGCTCCAGCAGATGGTGGTGGAAATCGCCGCCAGCACCGCGTCTCCCGTCGGGTTACCAAGCGTACGCAGGTAGTCGACAAACACGGACTTCGCACCTCGGGCTTTGAGGCCTGACATCATGAGCTCGGCCTGAGGGTCGGCCTTCTTGCCGATCAGAACCGCAAGCTGCTGCGGAGCAGGCTTGATCGCCGAAAAATCGAAACCTTCCTGGTCACCGGCATGGAGCCCAGAATGACCGAACAGTTCAATCAGGACGTCGGTAGCCTTGCGTGCGCCATCGACCCGGCGCGGCCCATCCATGGTGCAGGCAGCAGCCAGTACTGTATTGGGAGCATTTCCCGCTGCGCGCGCACCGTCCGCCGCTGCAATGGCGGGGTCTCCGAACAGATTCACTTTGGTAGCGATCGCAGTATTGAACAACGCAAGATCGTTTTCGTCGCTCGTCTCGTGGATCAGGGCCAGCATGTAGTTCGATGCCAGCGGATACTTGGCGGTGTCCAGGATCGACACGCCACTGACCTTGGTCACCTGCGTCTTCGGGTCCATGATCGAACTGCCGGACCGATCCTTCATGGACTCGCGCGGGAACGTTGCACCAACCTGCTTCGAAAGCTCGGCAATCTGATCCTTGTAGGGCTGTATCGGCTCGACAAGCGGTATGTCGAGTTCCGGCGGCAGGGGCAGCCCCTGGTTGTCGCCAAACCAGGGCTTGAGCGTGAGATCACCCTCGGGAGCAAAGTCGGGCTCGATCCCGTTGAGCTTCATCACCGCCGTCAGCGCCGCGGGAATGTGCGCAATGTTGGTCACCACGGCGCCCGCCTGCGACACGATCGGATTTTCGGGGGAATAGATGCCGTCCACGCGCAGGATGCGCTGGAACCATTTCTCCTTGGCTTCCGCGCCGTCGCCACTGCCGGCGATGGCCCCCGCGTGACCAACGGCGCGCGTGAGCTTGGCTTTCCAGCGGCCCACCACGCAGGCGACCACGGGCTTGTTGAATTCGAGGTTGGCCTCGTAGTAACCACCCGGTTCGATGTACATCACTGCCGCCTTGGTACGGGCGTCGTGATCGAAGGCATTCGCAAATTCAGCTGGCGCGAAGTGGATGTACAGATCCTTGCCGCTGGATACGCTGGTCGTCGTACCCCAACCGCCGGCCGCCAGATACGACGCCATCGTGGTGGTGAAGTTGCCCGAGTTCGAGTAGATCGCCACCGAACCCTTGCGCAGTGACTCCTCCGGCTTGTCGCCGCCAAGCGCGCCACCGATACGGATGTGATTCCACGCATCAGCCACGCCAAGACAGTTCGCACCAAAGACGTCAACACCACGCTGTTGCGCCAGGGCACGTATCTCCCGTGCATCGTGCACCGACACCTTCTCGGTGAGAATGATGATCTTCTTGATGTCGCTATTGACGCGCATCAACTCGAATACACCATCACGCACCGCTGCCGGCGGCAAATAGACCACACCCGTGTTGAAGGTGTGTCCGTCTTCCAGACCTTCGCGAACGTTGTTATAGACGGGGATGTCGCCAGCCGGTGTCTCCAGCACTTCGCCACGACGCCCGGGGGAGGTGCCGAAGACCACGTTGCCGCCAGAATAGGCATGGCTGACTGGTGTAACGCCACGTGACTCGTTGCCGAGGATATTCAGCACGCAAACCCGGTCCTTGCACGTGGCCATCTCGGCTAGCGAGTTGATGCCGACGAAATATTTGAATTTGCCACTGCCTTGCTTGTTTATCAACGTATCCATCTCGGTCACTCCTCGATACCCAGTTGGCGGGCGAGCATCTTGCGACCACCGGCCTTCATCCAGCGGTCCGCCGCTTGCGCGTAACGCACCACGTCAGTCATCGCCGAGTCGAAGCCGAATATGCGATAAGGAAGACTCAGCGAATCGAGCACATCCTTGAACGCCAAGAGGCCTCGCGACAGTTGCGGGCCGCCGCGGCCGATCACCACATACACCGGCGTCGGGCCACGCTCGCTGACGTACTCGCGCAATGCATCGGCCATGGCGCGGAAGGTGACGAAGATATCGGTGTTGTTCGCCTTGCCACCGATGATGAACAGCACGTTGCTCTGCTTCAGCCAGTGCTTGAGGCAGATACGCATGACATCACGCATCTTTTCATAGGGTGGATTGCCACCGAAGTCGGAAGAAATAATTGCATCGTCGCCAAGAAATTCCGTCACCAGCGAGTTCGCGCCGCCACCGAAAGTCGGCGCCAGGATAGTGCCATTGGCGTTGATGACCGAGACATCCGACTGTCCCTGGTACGTACGCAACTGGTTGATCTCCTGCTCGAAATCTGAGTAGTCAACCGCAAACAGATCGTTGGGCAGGTTCAGTCGCTTCACGCGCGGATCATCGCGATCGAAGCCGCACTTGAAGTCACAGGCCACTGGAATCAGGCTGCCCTTGCCCGTGGGCATCATCCGGATCGGATTGAGTTCCAGCGTTGTCATCCCGTTGTGGTGGAACAGGTCCCACAGCTTCGGCAGGTTCTGCGCCAGCGGCGAAACGATTTCCTTTGGCGCATTGAGGTCGCAAAGCGCGTTGGTGATGACGAAGGACTTGAGGCCGGTAAGCGGATCGAACGGTATCTCGACGATCTGCTCCTTCGGCAGTTCCTCGATATCCATTCCCCCATGATGCGTAATGGTTAACGTTGGCGCGCGATACTTGGTGGAGTCGGCAATCGAAACATAAACCTCGTGTTCGGCGGGCACAGCACCTTCGAAGGTAACGCCCTGCGATTTGGCGACGGCGTTGCCGTGCTTGTGCTCGACGAAGTAGAGGCGCTCCTTTTCCTTGAGGGCCGTATTCAAATCCTTGGCGCGCCCGAGCAGTCCGGACTTGCCCTTTTTTCCCACACCACCGCGGAAGATCGGCTTAACGAAAACCTCGCCGTGGCGAGCGATCAACTCCTTGATTTCGTGATCGCAGGCCTCAGGACCGCGAACCTCGGCGGTCGGGAAGTCCACCAGTTTCAGGAGCTTCGCTCCGAACAGCATTCCCGTAATTTGCATCTCGTCTCCTCGTGAGCAATCTGCTCTTAGTATTCTTGCGGCAACGTCTTCAGTTCGGCCCATGAGTAAACCGGGCCCTTGACGCAGACGTAATCCTTGCCGACGTTGCATCGCCCGCACTTGCCGACGCCACACTTCATCTTGTTTTCGATCGTGGTGTAAATCTGCTCATCCGCGAAGCCCAGTTTCTGCAGGTTCTGGATCACGAACTTGATCATGATCGGCGGGCCGCAGGTGATGGCGATCGCGTTGTCCGGCGACGGTGCCTTGTCCATCAGGTTGGCGGGAACGAAGCCGGTATAGCCCTTCCACCCGTCTTCCGCGCCATCCACCGAAAGCTGCACGATCGCTTTGCGCGCCAATTCCTCGAAATCCGCCTTGTACATGATGTCGCTCGAACTGCGGGCGCCGTAGAAGACGGTGATACTTCCGAAGTCGTCGGCGTTCGCGACTGCAGTCTGGATCACTGGCCAGATCGGCGCGAGGCCAACGCCGCCCCCGACGAAGATCAGGTTGCGCCCTTTCCACTGGTCAAGCGGAAACTGATTGCCATAGGGACCGCGAATACCGATGACATCACCAACATCTAGATCATGCAATGCGGTCGTAACGCGACCGGATTTCATGATCGAGAACTGTTTGTACTCCTTCACCGCCGGCGCAGAAGCAATGGAGATCATTACCTCGCCCTTGCCGAACAGCGAGAGCATCGCGCACTGGCCGCACTCATGGTCGAAGCCGCCGCCTTCGGGAAACTCGATGCGGAACGTCTTGATGGCCCGCGCGCCTCGGGTTTCCTCTTCGATGCCGGCGATGCGCGCCAATGCTGGCAGATAGACGTTTGCGTTCATTGGCCGCTCACCTCGGTTGCGACGCGGACGATGTCTATTCCCACGGGGCAGTGGGAAATGCAGCGTCCGCAGCCCGTGCATTGCTGAATGTTGTGGTTCTCGACAAAGTAGAGCAGTTTGTGGCTGACCCGCTGCCGCAACCGCGCACCGGTGTCATGTCGCGGGTTGTGACCCGATGAATGCATGGTGAAGTCGGGGAACTGACAGTTGTCCCAGGTACGGACACGTTCGCCAGTCAGCGGTACGTTGCTGGTGATCTCGTCGTTGATATCGAAACAGTGACAGCTCGGGCACAAATAGGTGCAGGCACCACAACCGATGCAAGCCCGCGCCAATTCGTCCCATTTCGGTGAATCAAAATGTTCCTTGAGTCCCGCAGCCACTTTCTCCATTGTCGCCAGCGCGCGCTGAGGATGTTTGTCGGCATCGGCGTGCGCTTTAGCGGCCGCCTTGCCATCAGCCGCCTGAGCCTTGTCGAGCAGCGCGGCAGCACCTTCGACGATTTCCCTGCCTTTGGCAGTGATGGCTTTGACGTGATAGCGGCCGTCCAACTCTGTCATCAGGACGTCAAGGCCATCTTCAGAATGCGGCGAACCGCCGACCGACAGGCAGAAGCAATTCTGTGACGGCGGTTCGCTGCAAGCCAGGCCGACGAATACCACCTGATCCCGACGCGCCTGGTAGTAGGGGTCGTTGAAGCCACAGGTAAATACTTTGTCGTTCCGAACCATGGCGCGACCATCGCAGGGGCGCACTCCGAATACGACGGTCGGTGCAGCCGCCGGCAGTGTTTCCATGAGTTCCGGAGCTTTGCCGCTTTCCTGACGGAAGCGATAAAGCACTTCGCGCTGCGGGAAGACAAAACCTTTCGCCGGGCGGACCGTATTGCCATGATCGAACTCGACCTTAGTATCAGCCGCGACCGCGCAAAAGTTCCAGATGCCATCAGCGAAGGCTGGCGCGAATACCGTGGCGCGGGCCCCGATCTGGGCGACCCACTCGCTTAAACGTTCTTTCTTGAGGATCGTTTCCATCGGGCTACCTGATGAAGTCGTTTGGATCGTCGTCACGGAAGGACGAGATCAGCGACGGCTGCGCGGGATCCATCCCCGGCGTGTACTCGAACATCTCGAGCGCCTCCTGTTCCAGCGAAGTGTTGAGCAGGCGCAATGGAATGTTGACCGGACAGACCCGCTCACACTCCGCGCAATCGATGCATCGTCCAGCCAGGTGCATGGCGCGCACCATGTGGTACATGGCGTTGTCCGCCGGGGTGGTGGAGCGCTGGATCCAGCGGATGCGGTTGGCCTTTTCTTCCGCCGTCGTCATCGGACTGACGATGAACGAGGTGCTATCGACCACGCACTCGTCGCAATAGCACATGGGGCAGACAGCCCGACAGGCGTAGCAGCGGATGCAGCGCTCGAAATGGCCGTCCCAGAAGGCGGAGCGCTCCTGTTCTGACATCGCCGCGATGGACTTGACCGCGGCAAAGCGGGCAGTGAAGCCGCGCTCGTCGACCTTCTCGCCGAACATGGTATCGCTGACAGACGGGTAAGCAATCGTGCATTCCAGACAACGATCCGCCAGCACATCGGCCGCCGGGAACGTGACTTCGCCGCTCGCGGTGGCCACCTTGACTTTGCCCGTGTCATCGCAGACTGCCGAGGCAGCCTCCTTGCCACGCAGCGCATCAGCCAGCTTCCGCGTGTCGACAACACCACCCCCCTCGCAGGACACGCCGAGAATCACCACTTCCTCGCGGGCGACGTGATTCTCTTGAAGAAGCACATTGATCGCGCGGCTATCGCAACCCTTGGCAATAATGGCCAGTGGCCGTGTATCCGGAGTGCGCTCGGCCTTCTGGCGCTTCTTCTCGTTCACCAGGTAGAGGGCAAGGTTGTGTACGCAAGTTGCATCCCAGACCAACGACGCCACATCCTCAGACGCTACGACAAAAGTCGGCTCGGCGAGCAGGCCTGCGGAACTGCGGCGGAAGCCAAGGACGGCCCGTACCATGCCGCCTTCCAGCAGCTCTTTGGCGCGCGACCGAATATCTTCGATGGCAACCATCAGTTCCTGGCCTTCAGCTTGCGTTGAGGGCCGAGTGCCTTGATGTCCTTGACGAAATCGGCCACGACCTGCGCATACTTCGTGCCTTCGGCCGCCGATACCCACGACATACGAAAGCGGTCCGGTTCCAGGCCGATGAATTTCAACAGCTTCTGCACCAGATAGATCCGTCGCCGGGCGAAGAAATTGCCTTTCAGATAATGGCAGTCGCCTGGATGGCAACCAGACACCAGCACGCCGTCGGCACCCTTGTTGAAGGCGGACAGGATGTAGAGGGGCGAAACGGAACCCGAGCACATCACCTGGATAGGAACGGCATTGGGTGGATATTGCAGCCGCGACACGCCAGCCAGGTCGCTACCCGCCGACGAACACCACTTGCACAGGAAAGCCACGATCTTGGGCTCAAATTCCTGAGCTTCCTTCTTGGCTTGAACTGGGGTTTCGAGAACTTCGGACACCTTGGTCATCCTCCCATGCACGCGGAGATCATTTCGAAAACTTGCAACTGCGTGACGTTCTTGACGTCAATGGCCGCCCGCACACAGGTGCCGGAGCAGGTGCCGCAGCCCTCGCACAGAACTTCGTTTACGTGCGCCTTGCCGTTCACCAGCGTGATGGCTTCGAACGGACAAGCATCGACGCACATCTCGCAGCCGGTGCAGTGGGACTCGCGCACGCGGGCGATTGCCGGGTTGTGCTCGAGTTCCGGCTTGGACAACAGCTGGATTACCTTCGCCGCGGCGGCACTGGCCTGGCAGACCGTCTCCGGAATGTCCTTGGGCGACTGCGCAGCACCTGTGAGGAAAATACCGCCGGTGACCGACTCGACCGGACGCAGCTTCGGATGCGCCTCCGCAAGAAAACCATCCTTGTCGCGGCCGATTTTCAGCGTCTTTGCAATCTCGGCCGTACCCTTGGATGGCACCATGGCCTGGGCCAGTACCACCATGTCGGCGTCAATCTCGATATTCCTGCCGGAAATGGTATCGACGCCCATCACCTTCAGCTTGCCCTTCGACTCGTACACCTTCGATACCCGGCCACGCAAATACATGACGCTGTCGCGTTCCATGGAACGCTGGACGAATTCCTCGTAACCTTTGCCGCCTGATCGGATGTCGATGTAGAAGACATAGGCATTGCCATCCGGAACGTGATGCTTGTACAGCGTGGCATGCTTGGCCGTGTACATACAACAGATTTTCGAGCAGTAGGCGCAATGGTTCTCCGGATCGCGGGAACCGGAGCACTGGATGAAGACAACGTTCTTCGGCTCCTTCTGGTCCGAGGGCCGCAGCACGTGGCCACCAGTGGGGCCGGACGCCGAACACAAGCGCTCGAACTGAAGACCATCCAGCACATCCGGGTAGCGACCGTGACCGTACTCGCCCAACTTGTCCTTGCCGTAGAGGTCGAAACCGGTCGCGACGACGATGGCGCCAACATCGATCTCGGTTGTCGTCGGCTTCTTGTCATAGTCAATGGCGCCGGCTTCGCAGGCCTTCTTGCACTTGCCGCAGACGACGGGATTGAGGCCGAGGCAGGCATCCTCGTCGAGGGTGTAGCTGGCGGGAATCGCTTGTGCGAAAGGAATGTGGATTGCGCGCCGGCCAGTCAATCCCTCGTCGTATTCGTTGGTCGCCACCACCGGGCAGACAACCGCGCAGTCGTCGCAGATCTTGCACTTCTCGGGATCGACGTACTGGGCCTTGGTATGAACCTTGGCCTTGAAGTTGCCGACGAAGCCGGAAACCGACTTGACCTCGCTTTGCACCATCAGCGTGATCTTCGGATGCTTGGATACCTCCACCATCTTCGGCGAAAGGATGCACTGCGAGCAGTCCAGCGTCGGGAAGGTTTCCGAAAGCTGGAGCATGTGGCCACCAATAGTGGCCTTCTTCTCCACAAGCACCACGTCAAAGCCGGCGTTGGCCAGGTCAAGCGAGCACTGGATGCCAGCGATGCCGCCGCCGACCACCATTACTTTTCGGGTCACCGGTACGCCGATAGGCGTCAGGGACTCGTCGCGCAGGCTGCGCCGAACGGCGGAACGCGTGATCTTGATCGCCTTCTCCGTTGCCTTGGCCCGATCCTTGTGCACCCAGGCGCATTGCTCGCGGATGTTGGCAATCTCGCACTGGAACGGATTGAGGCCACCGACCGAAGACGCCTCCCGAAATGTCTTCTCGTGCAGGTTCGGCGAACAACAGGAGATGACGACGCTGTCGAGCCGGTTTTCCTTGATGGCGTCGATGACGGACTGCTGGCCGGGATCGGAACACATGTAGACGTAGTCCTTGGAGAAGACCACGCCATCGTCCCTGGCCAGTTCGCTAACCACGTTCTTGACATCGACCGTGGCGGCGATGTTCGTGCCGCAGTGACAGACGAAAACCCCGGCTCGGCGTGTCACTGGACGGCTCCCGCGGCAACCGCATCGTGCTGAGTCACTCCGTATTCGTAGCCCTTGTCGAATGCCGCCATGTTCTTCTTCAGGAAGCGATCCGGGACGAGACCCGGCAACGCCTTCTTCATCGCGTCGGGAGAACAGGCTCCGGTCACTGCGGAAAAGAAACCAAGAACGACCAGGTTGGTGAAGAGCCGATTGCCGGCTTCCTCGGCAAAGCGGGTGGCCGGGATCGGATAGCGCTTGACCCGGTTCGGATCACCCGAAGGCTTTACCAGCTCTTCCTCGTAGATAAGGACGCCACCGTCGCCCAGACCGGGTTCGTATTTGTCGAACGCTTCCTGAGACAATGCGATCAGCACGCCAGGAACCGTGCAGTACGGATAAAGCACCCGACTATCGGAGATGATCAGTTGGGACTGGCAGGCGCCGCCGCGCGCCTCGGGACCAAAGCTCTGCGTCATGGTGGCGTATTTGCCATCGTAGAGCGAAATCGCCTTGCCGGTAATCAGGGCACAGCGGACGATCCCCTGCCCGCCGAAGCCCGAGAACTTGATCTCCCACATTACGCGTCGTCCTCGCTGTCGCAGGTGAGTTCCGGCTCAGGCAAGTCGTCGATGCCGTGCTTCTTCGCATCTTCCTCGGCCTTCTTCTCCATGGGAGTTTTGCCATAGAGCTCATAGTCGTCGCCAATGACATTCGCGTAGTGGGTGTTCACCGCGTCGAGATACGTCGGTTTCTGACGATCGACGAACTTGCCGGTCTTCAGCTTCCCCTGGAAGGTGATATCGACCGTGCGGGTGTCGGCGCCATGCTCGATATCGGCGTCGTCGTGGTAATACTGCATCGCATCAAGGCCGTCGCCGAGGCGGTTGCGACGCTGATAGAGCGTCGTACAGGGCGTGATGACCTCGATGAACGAAAAGCCCTTGCGATTGAGCGCCTCCCCGATCGACTCGGTGATATTGCGCGCATTGAGCGATGTCCAGCGGGCCACATAGGTTGCGCCAGCGGCGTCTGCGAGAAAGGGGAGGCTGAAGGGATATTCGTAGTTGCCGTAGGGAGTCGTCGACGCGTTGGCGGTAGTCGGCGTCGTCGGCGTCATCTGGCCGCCCGTCATGCCATAGGTGAAGTTGTTCACGCAAATGACCACCAAATCCATGTTGCGGCGCGCGGCGTGGATGAAATGGTTGCCACCGATGCTGGTGAGGTCGCCATCGCCGCTGAACACTACGACCTTGAGTTCCGGGTTGGCTAGCTTAAGCCCCGTTGCAACGGGAATGGCACGGCCGTGCGTTGTATGTAGAGAATCGAATTTGACGTAGCCGGCGACACGGCCGGTGCAGCCAATGCCGGAGACGACGGCGATCTTGTCCATATCAAGGCCGCTTTCCTTGACTGCCTCGGCAAACGAGGTAACGACCGAACCGATACCGCAGCCGGGACACCAGATGTGCGGCATACGCTCCATACGAAGAAACTCCGCCATCGGATTCTGCTGGCGGAAGGTGGCATCGTCCATATTGCGAGCGACATCATTCATTTGGCGGCCTCCTTGATGGCGGTCAGGATTTCTTCGGGATCATGGACGGCACCACCACAGGAATTGACGCTGATGACCTTGCACTTGCCTGCGGCGCAACGCTCGATCTCCAGCACGATCTGCCCATAGTTGATCTCGGGCACGACGAAGCCCTTGATTTTTCCTGCCAGTTCGCGAATCTTGTTCTCGCACAGCGGCCAGACGGTAATCAGGCGCAGCACACCGACCTTCAGGCCGGACTTGCGCGCTTCCTGAACGGCACGAATGGCAATGCGGGAGGTAATGCCGTATGACACTACGACCACGTCGGCGCCCTCTATGCCATCTTCTTCGACGCGGCTGATCTTGTCGACGTTCGAATCGATCTTGTTGATCAGGTGCGACACCACCTTGACGTTCTGCTCCGGTGTCAGGGCTGGATAACCGCGCTCGTCGTGGGTCAGGCCGGTGACATGGAAACGATGGCCATCGCCGGCCTTCACCATGGGCGCCACGTCCTTGCCGGTAAATTGGTAGGGACGGTATTCGCCTTTCGGCCCTTTGTACCAGTTGCGCTCGACAACCTCGATCTGGTCCGCCGGCGGGATAACGACCTTTTCGTGCATATGACCGACCGTCTCGTCGGTCATGATGAACACCGGCACGCGGTAGGTTTCGGATAGGTTGAAAGCCTCAATGGCCAGATCGAAGCATTCCTGCGGCGAGTCCGGAACCAGCGAGATGGCACGGTAGTCGCCATGCGAACCCCAACGGGCCTGCATCATGTCCTGCTGCGCCGTCAGGGTCGGCAGGCCGGTCGAAGGGCCGCCTCGCTGCACGTTGGCAATTACCATCGGCGTCTCGGTCATGACCGCCAGGCCGATGTTTTCCATCATCAGAGAGAACCCCGGGCCGGAGGTCACGGTCATCACCTTCTGACCGCCCCAAGCACCGCCGATGAGCGCCGCAATGGAGGCGATCTCGTCTTCCATCTGGATAAACAGACCACCAACGCTCGGGCATCGTTCGGCGAAGCGCTCGGCGGTCTCCGTCGATGGAGTGATCGGATATCCCGCGAAGAAGCGGCAGCCGGCGGCCAACGCACCTTCGGCGAGGGCGTGATCCCCGTCCATGAAATGGGGACCGGACTCGACCCCCTTGGGGTCTGCGGTAACCTTATGTGGCAGCTGCGACACTTGTCTGCTCCTCGTCCAGTTCTTCCATGACAAAAATCGCAAACTCCGGGCATATGAGCTCGCAGAACTTGCAGTTGCGGCAGCTATCTGCCGACTTAACCTCCGGTGGGTGATAGCCCTTGGGGTTGTAGCCCGATGACATCTCCAGCACGTTGGTCGGGCAATACTGGACGCAATAGCCGCAGCCTTTGCACCAGTTCCGGTTGATCACCACCTTCCCATGAGCTTCCTTGAGTTTGCCGAAAAACATCGCCCCTCCTCAGAGAAGTCCGACTCGCGCCAGCAGCGGGCGCGGTGACACATGATGGAGGTCCAGCTTCAGTACCGACTCGTCGCATCCGAACGCCATGGCCATCAGTTGCGTGAAATAGACGACCGGAATGCCTTCGAAATCCGGATAGATTTTCCGGGTAGCCTTCTGGCGGTGATCAAGGTTGAACGCGCAGAGCGGACAACTCACCGCGATCATTTCCGCGCCCTGCTCGATGGCCGCCGTGAGAATCTGGTAGGTGCGATCGGCAACGATCTCGGGCCTGTCAACCGTCTGGTAGGCGCCGCAACATTCGGTCTTGTGCGAAAAATCAACTGCCGTGCCACCCAGCACCGTCACCAGTTCGTCGAGCAACACTGGTGCCTCGACGTCATCGAATGCAACGGTGCGCGGACGCACCAGCAGGCATCCGTAGTAACTCGCCACCCGCAATCCGTTCAGCGGCTTCACCACCTTGGCGGCAACGGACTTGAGGCCGTCCTCCTGCTCGCGCAGGACTTCAAGGACATGCAGGACATCGACTTCGCCGTCGTACGAAACATTCTCCTCGTACATGAACGCATTCATCCGCTCGCGCACGGCAGGCTCAAGACGAACACGCCCGTTGGCGCGCTTGAGGGTGTTGTAGCACATCGAGCAAGCCGTCATGACGCGCGAAGCGTTGGATTCCTTGACGCGAATCAGGTTCCGTATCGGCGCAAGTTGCCGCATGATGTCGTCCTGCGCCAGCGCCATGACAGTACCGCAACAGTTCCAGCGGTCGAGCTCCTCAACCTCCGCACCCAGGTGACGCATGGAATACAGCAGCGACGCCTCGAAATTCGCGGCGTGGTTCTTCATTGTGCACCCGGGGTAGTAGCTAAGCTTCATGCTGGCTCAGCTGCCGCGCTGTCTGGCTGCGCGATACGCGCTATCCAGACAGTACTGCGGTGGACTTTCTTCCTGAAACATGTAGGCGACTCCCCTCAATCTCACAATGGGACGCGGCTCGAACGAATACGAATCGACGCGCCGGTTGTCTCTCAGGGGAGTGCCTTGGCGACGCCGGACCGTCGCTTCGGTGATTCATGCAGCGTTTCGCAGCATGTTTGTTTGGTGCGAATTTGCCTCATTCATGAATCAATAACAGTCACGTTTTCTTATCGTTTCCATAAGCCAAGGCATGCACTATGGATTGCTGCATTGCGTTAGCCGCAGCGCAATAGCGCGCAAAGAATCGTCCAGAATGATGTCGCCGCTTTTGCTGATGCGACGCAGCGAGAACCGCGACCGATATAAGAATCAGTCCAGGCGGGCCAATTTCGATTTCGCCAAGGGCGGATTTTTGGCGAAGTAGCGCTTGATGCCGCGCAAAATCGCGTCGGCCATTTGATCCTGATAGTCCTCGTCGGCGAGGCGCCGCTCTTCATCGGGATTCGAAATGAATGCCGTCTCGACCAGTATGGACGGAATGTCAGGCGCCTTGAGCACCGCAAAGCCAGCCTGTTCCACGCGGCCCCGATGCAGGGTATTGATGCGTCCGAGTTCACCGAGCACATCCTTCCCGAGCTTGAGGCTGTCGTTGATGGTGGCGGTCTGCGACAGGTCGAGCAGCGTGCGTGCAAGGTGCTTGTCCTTGACCGCAAAGTTGGCGCCACCGATCAGGTCGGCGGCGTTTTCCTTCTGCGCCAACCAGCGCGCAGCAGTCGACGAGGCGCCGTTCTCGGATAGCACATAGACGCTAGATCCTTTCGCCGTAGGCTTGACGAAGGCATCGGCATGCACGGAGACGAACAGGTCGGCCTGCACGCGCCGCGCCTTTTGCACACGCTTTCCAAGCGGGACAAAGTAGTCGCTATCGCGCGTCAGCACCGAACGCATGTTCGGTTCGGCGTCGATCTTGGCCTTGAGTCGATGCGCAATCGAGAGCGTGACGTTTTTCTCGTAGCTGCCACGGCGCCCGACTGCGCCGGGGTCTTCGCCGCCGTGCCCCGGGTCGAGCACAACAGTAACGAGCCGCGATATCTCAGCGCTTTCTTCCTGGCGTGGCGACGAGCGGTCACGACGCTTGTTTTCTTCGCTCTCCAGGAGCGCTAGCAATGGATCGACCTCGGCCACTGGGTAAAGGTCGAGTACCAAACGATATCCATAGTCACCGATAGGCTTCAGCGTGAAGACCTGCGGCTTGATGTCCGCCTTCAGTTCGATCACCAAGCGTACGACGCCCGGACGGTTGCGGCCGGCACGAATCATTTTGATGTAGGGATCGTTTTCGGCAATCTTCTCCGGCAGGCTGCTCAATACGGAGTTGAACTCGACGTCTTCGATGTCCACTACCAAGCGATCCGGATTCCTGACCATCACGTGCGTGAAACGCACCGGCCGATCGTATTCGAGCGCGACGCGCGTGTAGTCTTCCGCCGGCCAGACGCGCACGGCCATCACCGTCGGCTGTGCCGCCGCCAGCGCGCCGCGCAACGGCGTAACCGATAGCGTCAGCGCTGCGGCGGCGAAGCGGAGAACATCGCGGCGAGAGGAGCTGAACTCGTCAGGCATCGTTCGCCCCGCTCACTGCCGGAATGGATGTCGGCCATACGCCCGTCACCGCCGACGGAAAGGCGAATGTGCAGGTCAGCGGACGGCAAATAGGGCACCGCCCTGTCTGGCCATTCGACCAGACAGATGCCGTTGCCACGGAAGTATTCGTCCAAGCCTGCATCCAGATATTCTTCCGGTTGGTTGAGCCTATAAAAATCAAAGTGATACAAGTTTAATCCAGAAACGACATGAAGTTCAAGTAGGTTGTAAGTAGGGCTTTTGACTGCGCCGGCTTCACCGAGTGCCCGCAACAAGCCCCGTACCAGCGTCGTCTTGCCCGCGCCGAGGTCGCCATCGAGCCAAACGACCAGCCCCGGTTGCATGCACGGGGCCAGCGCCGCGCCGAGCGCGAGGGTGGCTGATTCGTCGGCCAGAATGATGTTCATAATGTCCTTCATGGATGCCGAAAATTCGCGGGCACTGGTGGCGCGCATCAAGGAGTGGGGCCGGAACCTCGGCTTCGCCGCGGTACGCATCGCCGGCACCGACCTGCCGGGTGCCGAAGAATCGCTCGCCGCCTGGCTTGCGGCCGGCTATCACGGCGAGATGGATTATATGGCGGCTCACGGCGTCAAACGTACCCGCCCGCAGGAACTGCTGCCGGGCACGCGCGCCGTAATCGTCGTGCGCATGGATTACCTGCCCGATGCCGCCGACGCCGAGGCCAACCTCGCCGACGGTTGTCGCGCCTACGTATCACGGTATGCGCTGGGCCGCGATTATCACAAAGTGCTGCGCGGACGCCTGCAACAACTTGCCGGGCGCCTGGCAGCGGAGATCGGGCCGGGCAGCTATCGCGTGTTTGTCGACTCGGCCCCGGTCATGGAAGTCGAACTGGCATCCCGGGCGGGGCTGGGTTGGCGCGGCAAGCATACGCTGCTGCTCGACCGCGATGCGGGATCCTGGTTCTTCCTCGGCGAAATCTATACCGACCTGCCGCTGCCACCCGATGACCCGGTCGGCGATCACTGCGGCACCTGCCGCGCCTGTCTCGACGCCTGCCCGACCGGCGCGATCGTCGCGCCCTATCGGCTCGACGCTCGCCGCTGCATTTCCTATCTCACCATTGAACTCAAAGGCAGCATTCCCGAGGAACTGCGGCCGCTGATCGGCAACCGCATTTACGGCTGCGACGATTGTCAGCTCTGCTGTCCATGGAACCGCGATGTTCCGCTTTCCAAGGAGCCAGACTTCGCGCCTCGCCACGAACTCGACACTACGACACTCGTCGAGCTGTTCCTTTGGGAAAAGTCAGCCGTGGCGACACGCCACGCCGGCTCCGCGATCCGCCGAATTGGTTACGAGCGATGGTTGCGCAACATTGCCGTCGCACTCGGCAACGCTCCGACCAGCCCCGAGATCGTCGCCGCCCTGGAATCGCGCCGCGACGACGAATCGGAACTGGTGCGGGAACACGTGCGCTGGGCGCTCAAGGCACACTGCTGACGATTGCGACCTTCGTCACCCTAAGGAGGTACCCCATATAGCAACGTTAAAGATATCCGCCGGGATGCCGTAACGACTTCCCATATCCCGCTGTTTTGCCTTATGAAAACTCGCCTTCGCCCATCTCTGACTAAAGGACCGGTAACCGTCAGCCCCCTGCCCGGCCCGGCAGCCGGCCGCGAATTCGGCCCGGTCGAGCAGCTTGGCGCGGTCGGTGAGGACAATAGGTCGTTCGCAGCAAGCCGGGGCGGACAGGTACTTGAAAAGCGCGAGGGCAGTGCTGCTGAACCCGCAGTCGAGGAAACCGTACCGTACGCCGGCGAAGACCGACGCAACGAGGAGCGCCGCCGGAAGGAGTACCCGACCACGCTCGACACGCGCAAGAAAAACCCGGACAGGCGCAAACACCGACGCATCAGCCTGAAAGTCTGAGGACGGAAACCGCGCCACTCGCGCTCCGGCACGTCGGTGAGGCATTGCAGTGCCCCGCAGCGTCAGACGGCCCTAGTTGGCCTACAAATAGCGAAGCAACCCAGACTACCGCTCGACCGCTCCAATATCGATAGAGCCGCCATTGACCGCGCGAGTCGTTGGCGCGAAGTTTGCATCGAGCTGCGCATCGACGACATAAGCCGACGCCGCGGCGTGACCGGCTACGCCAGCATCGACCACGTCCGAGCCGGCGAGCGGAATCAACGTCGCCAGGTCGATCGGAGCGCTGGCGCCGGATATCACGTTCGCGCTGCCGTTCAGTTGTCCGGGAACAGTGTGATAGGGATCGGAATCGGTCCAGCCACTGCTTGCCCAGTTCTTCCAAAGATTGACGATGCCGCCGGGAGTCCAGGCGGAGCCAACCTCGCTGGTTGCACGCATGCGGCAGTATCCACTGGCAATGCCGGAAGCACAGTAAAAGATGTTGTTCCAGACTTCGGCCGTTTCTTCCGTCGTCGAGATCTGAAACAACTGCGTAGAAGAACCGGTGACGTAGAGCGTGTTGTTGAAGAAGTAGAGCGTACCCTTGCGGAAGATGGGCTCGCCCCACGACGCGCCAGGACTTGAATCGTAGTGGTCGCCGCCGTAATGGATCACGCTCCCGGTGTCGCCATCCTTGACGATCTCGTTCCCATATACGAATGCAGCGCGGTAGTCGGGGTTGGAGGTCGCGGTGACCGGGAAGTCCTCGGACTCGACGAGGTCGATGGCATGAGCCCCTTCCTCAATGCGGTTGAAGCGTACGATCGTGCCAACGGAGCGGTCCTTGATGGCGTTGCCCAGCGCGCCATTGCGTAACGGACCGTACCAGTTGTACTCGTAGAGGATGTTCACGCTTTGCATGTAGGTGTTGTGCTCGTGAACGTCGTTGGCAAAACCGTTACCATGAATGTAGTTGCCAGCCAGCCGAATGAACTTGGTGACGGCGAAATCGCCATCGTCAGTCGATTTGCTGAAAACACCATTGGTGCAGTCGCTGATTTCGTTGTCAGCGATTGTGATGTTATGGCCGCGGTCGATCCAGATGCAGGCGCCGAAGCCGTCCGTGACATAGCGTTTGGTATTGCCGCTGGCATCGGTGAACTGGTAGTCGGGATGGGCGCTGCGGATGTCGAGCCCGTCGATCTGGATGTGGCGGGGATAAGCTTCATACGCCTGAGTCGCCAGCGGTTTGATGACGATGATCGAGCGGTATTGGTGAATGTCGCTGTACTGGGCCGTGGAGGCGTAGAGGCCGGCCAGGGCGCGACGCGTGGTGGCGCCGTTGCCATCGATGATGGGACGCTCGCCGTTGGGCCCTTTGATACCGCAGATGCGCACCGGCGCAGCTTCCGTGCCTTGCGCCGCAATCAGGAACTTGCCCTTGTATGGCGTAGCGCGATACTGGATGCGCACGGTGTCGCCCGCCGCCAGGCTCTCCCAGGGAACATCGTCCAGCGAGGCCAGTTGCCCGGCATCCGGTCCGACCTGGTAGTCGTTGCCAGAACCGGCGACGCATTGCGTCAATCCTAGCGATCCTGAAGCACCAATCCAGTTACTTGCACCACTGCTATCGCCGCTACTACTACCGCCACTACTTCCAGCGGATCCGCTCATACTGCTTCCGACATCCGAAGACGACGAACCGCCGCCCCCGCAACCGAGAAGGGAAGAAATTGTGACAACGGCCATGGTGGCACGAAACCGACAAGCAGCACTCATGCGCAATATCCTAGAGACATCAAGCGGACGGCCCGGACGTCGTCGCCGGACGACATCGCCGCCGCCGTCAACTACCGATTGGCTTTATGCTTCCCGCCGCCAGCTTGGCGCGCTGGCGCGCTTGGTCGGTAGTGTCGGCGTTGGCGACCGCGACGCCCATGCGCCGCTTGACGAAGCTCTCCGGCTTGCCGAACAGGCGCACATCGGACTCCGGCACCGCCAGCGCTTGAGCAACGCCCTCGAACGCAATACCTTTGGCCTCGACACCGCCGTAGATCACTGCCGACGCACCGGGCCGACGCAGGCTGACATCGACAGGCAGGCCGAGAATCGCACGGGCATGCAATTCGAACTCTGAAAGGCGTTGCGTCGCGAGTGTAACGAGTCCGGTATCGTGCGGACGCGGGCTGACCTCGGAGAACCAGACCTGGTCACCCTTGACAAACAGTTCGACGCCGAAGATGCCGCGGCCGCCGAGCGCGGTGGTAACCGCTTTCGCGATGTCACGCGACTTCCGTAGCGCTTCTGCCGACATCGCCATCGGCTGCCACGATTCCACATAGTCGCCATTCACCTGCACGTGGCCGATGGGTTCGCAGAAGTATGTCTCCACCGCACCGGTGGCATCGATCGCGCGCACGGTGAGCTGCGTGATTTCGTACTCGAAATCGATGAAGCCTTCGACAATCACCCGCCCCAGCCCGACACGACCGCCGGCCTGAGCGTAGCTCCACGCCTTCTCGACATCGGCTGGCGTCCTCACCAGAGACTGGCCCTTGCCTGATGACGACATCACGGGCTTGACAACGCAGGGGCAACCAATGCCGCTATCGATGGCGGCCTGCAGTTCGGCCAACGAATCGGCAAACTTGTAGGGCGAAGTCGGCAGGCCGAGTTCCTCGGCCGCGAGGCGGCGAATGCCTTCGCGGTTCATGGTCAGTTGCGCGGCGCGCGCGGTCGGGATGATCTCCGTCCAGCCTTCCTGCTCGATCTCGACCAGCGTCGCGGTAGCGATCGCCTCGATCTCGGGCACGACCAGATGCGGTCTTTCCTGCTCAATGACGGCGCGTAACGCAGCGCCGTCTGACATGGTGACGACGTGGCTGCGATGCGCGACCTGCATGCCCGGTGCGTTGGCGTAGCGGTCTACGCCGATCACTTCGCAACCGAGGCGCTGCATGGCAATCACGACCTCCTTGCCGAGCTCGCCGCAGCCGAGCAGCATGACTCGGGTCGCCGACGGCGACAGCGGCGTGCCGATGCGCACCACGCTCACTCCCCCGTGGCGATCGGGCGCGCCGGGTCGGCGCACCATTCGCTCCACGAGCCGGGGTAGAGCTTCGAGCCTTTGAGGCCGGCAATTTCCATCGCCAGGATATTGTGGCAGGCGGTGACGCCCGAGCCGCATTGCTGGACGACCGATGCTGGATCGCGCCCCGCTAGCAGGTCATGGAAATCTGCACGCAGTTCTTCGGGAGACTTGAAATAGATACCGTTGTCGTCGAGGTTGTCGAACCAGAAACGGTTGATCGCACCCGGAATATGGCCCGCAACCGGATCGAGTATTTCCTCTTCGCCGGTGAATCGCTCGGGGGCGCGGGCATCGAGAACGAGCGTTTCGCGCGCGCCGAGTTTCCCCTGAACGTATCCGGCGTCAACCTGCATCGTGGATCGGGGACGGGGAGCGAAACGTGCCAGCGGAAGGGTCGGCACCTCGCTGCTCATTGTCTTGCCGACCTTGCGCCAGGCGGCGAGACCGCCATCGAGCAACGCCGCCTTGTCGTGCCCCAGCCAGTGGAGCATCCACCAGAAGCGGGCAGCGAACACGCCGCCCTCGTTGTCGTAGGCGACGACCTGCGTGTCGGGACCGACACCGCATTCGCTCATGCGCCTGGCGAATGCCTCCGGATCCGGTAGCGGGTGCCGGCCGTTGCTGCCGTTCTTTTCGCCCGAAAGATCGCGATCGAGATGCAGGAACAGCGCGCCGGGGACATGCCCCTTGATGTAGGCGTTCTCGCCATATTGAACGTTTTCGAGATCGTGGCGACAATCGAAGACACGCCAGTCCGGATTGCCGACATGGGCGAGCAGTTCTTCCGCGGTAACGAGCAGGGAACTCACGCAGCAACCCCTTCGGCCAGCCAAGCGCGCGCCTCGGCCTCATCAGCGAAGACACGCACGTCCGACTTCAGGAACAGCTGCTCGATCCAGGCGCTCCAGGCCACCCACTGGCTGTCGGTAAGCACCGCGATGCGGCGGAAATCGCTCGCGTGCTGACGCGAGAACTTGATCTCCTCCCAGGCCATGTCGACCGTAAAGTCGGCCATTTCGCGGAGGTCGAACAACAGATCCGGCGTATCGCCACGGCTGACTTTTCCCAGCACCAGGTCTTCGAACTCCTGAAAGTCCCCAAGGGTGAATTCGCCCAGCACGGCGACGGAAAGCTGGCTCTCGGTTTGGTCGGTAGTGATCATTTTTTGTCCTGAATGTGGTCGGCCATGATGCGCCGATAAAACTCGTGAAAGTGCTGCATGCCGTCCTCGGTTGGCGACTGGTAGGGACCAACCTCATTGCGGCCCTCCTTGAGCAGCGCGTGGCGGCCGCGGTCCATGCGCTCGGCGATGTCGTCGTCCTCGATAGCCGTCTCCATGTAAGCCGCCTGCTCCGCCTCGATGAACTCGCGCTCGAACAGCGCGATCTCCTCTGGGTAGTAGAACTCCACGACGTTCATGGTGTGATTGACGTCTTGCGGAATGACCGTCGACACGACAAGCACATGCGGATACCACTCGACCATGATATTCGGATAATAGGTCAGCCACACCGCTCCCTGTCTCGGCTTTTCGCCCTTGGCTGTGTAGAAATCCAGAACCGCCTGCTGCCAGCGGCCGTAGGCCTTCGAGCCGACGCGATCAAGCGAAGTGATGCCGACCTTCTGCACAGAGTACCACTCGCCAAATTGCCAGGTGAGATCGTCGCAAGTGACGAAGTTGCCTAAGCCCGGATGGTAGGGTACGACGTGGTAGTCCTCGAGATAAACCTCGATGAACGTCTTCCAGTTGTAATTGCACTGATGCAGTTCGACCCTGTCCAGTTTGTATCCGCTGAAATCGAACTCGCCGGCCAGGTGCATGCCCGCCAAGTCCGCCGCCGCGGAGCGCGGGCCCTTGAACAGCAAGCCGTTCCACGATTCGAGCTTGCGCTTGTTCAGGTTGAGGCACGGATTCTCCGGGAAATGTGGCGCGCCGATCAATTCGCCTTTTGTATCGTAGGTCCAGCGGTGGATGGGGCAAACGATGTTGTGCGCGGTGCCCGAACCTTGCAGCATGATGGCCTGGCGATGGCGGCAGATGTTCGACATGTCGACCACGCCGTCAGGCTGACGTACCAATAGACGCGAATGGTCGAGCCATTCCTGCGAGCGATAGTTGTACAACTCCGGCACCATCAACTCATGTCCGACGTAGCCCGGACCGGCATCGAAGATGAGCTTTTTCTCCAGTTCAAAGAGTTTTTCGTCGAAATACCATTCGACGGGAAACTGGGAAGCACCGGGCGAAAGCCTGGCGCGGCTCGCAATGTCGGACATGGTGCCCTACCTCCTGAAGACGCCGGAAACCGGAAAAAATAGGACGGTGAATGGCCCGGAACCGGGATGGCCCAGTATAGCCAAAAACGATTCCAAATTGACCGGAGGGCTCTGCATGCGGTATTTTTGCACCTTTCCCGAGCATCATCATCCGGCTCTCCTACATGGCCAAAACAGGCACGCAGAAGTCACCCTCGTCGTCCCCGTCTTTCGAGTCCGCATTGCAGGAACTCGAGGCCATCGTGCAAGCGATGGAAGCGGGCAACGCGCCGCTTGAAGAGTCTCTGGCAGCCTACGAGCGCGGCGTTGCGCTGTTGCGGCAATGCCAGGAAACCCTTGCCGCCGCCGAGGCAAAACTGCAAGTCCTCGAAAATGGCGTGCTGCGCGAATTCGACGCCGCCGGCGTCGGCGGCGCCGACAACTGAACATGGATTTCCCGACCTGGATGGCCGCGATTCAGGCGCGGACAGAATCGGCACTCGAACGTTTTCTGCCGCTCGCCACGACTGCACCCCATCGTCTTCATCATGCGATGCGCTACGCCACGCTCGGCGGTGGCAAGCGGATACGTCCGCTTTTGTGCCATGCGGCCGGCGAGATATTCGCCGGCGACGCCACCCGGCTCGACGTGCCCGCCTGCGCGGTCGAACTCGTTCACGCCTATTCGCTGGCGCATGACGACCTGCCCTGCATGGACAACGACGTCCTTCGGCGCGGCAAGCCAACGTGCCACGTCGAGTACGACGAGGCGACCGCTCTGTTGGTCGGCGATGCCCTGCAGACCCTTGCCTTCCAGATACTGGCGGAGAATGGCGGCACGCCGGAAATGATCGCGCTGCTCGCCCAGGCCAGCGGCTCGCGCGGCATGGCCGGCGGACAGGCGATCGACCTTGCCGCCGTCGGCAAAGCACTGACGGTCGAGGAACTCGAATTCATGCACATCCACAAGACCGGGGCGCTGATTCGCGCGGCGGTATTGCTGGGGGCGCACGTTGGCGCTGCCGACGACAAGACGCTGTTTGCCTTGAGCCATTTTGCCGGCCGCATCGGCCTGCTTTTTCAAGTCGTGGATGACATCCTCGATGCCGAGGCGAGTACCGCAACACTGGGCAAGACCGCCGGCAAGGACGCCGCGCAGAACAAGCCCACCTACGTAAGTCTGCTCGGCCTCGCCGACGCCAAACACATGGCCGTTGACCTGCGCCGTGACGCGAAGGCCGCGCTGGCGCCGCTTGGCGTGCGCGCCCGCCGTCTGATCGAACTCACCGACTACATCGTCGACCGCAAATTCTGATGTCCTATCCACTCCTCGATACCATCAACTCGCCGACCGACCTGCGTCTGCTTCCACGCGAATCGCTGGCGACACTCGCCGAGGAATTGCGCACCTTTCTGATCGACTCCGTGGCCAGGACTGGCGGCCATCTGTCGTCCAACCTCGGCACGGTCGAGCTGACCATCGCGCTGCATTATGTATTCGACACGCCGGACGATCGACTGGTCTGGGACGTCGGCCATCAGACATACGGCCACAAGGTGCTGACCGGCCGGCGCGATGGCATGGCCCGCCTGCGGATGAAGGATGGCGTCGGCGGCTTCCCGCGACGAACCGAGAGCGAATATGACACCTTCGGCGTCGGCCATTCCTCGACCTCGATTTCCGCCGCCCTCGGCATGGCTGTCGCCGCCCGCGACAAGGGCGAGGAACGGCGCGTAGTCGCGGTGATCGGCGATGGCGCCATGTCCGCGGGCCAGGCGTTCGAAGCGCTCAATAACGCGGGCGTCATCGACGCCAACCTGCTGGTGATTCTCAACGACAACGACATGTCGATTTCCCGGCCGGTGGGCGCGCTCAACAAGTACCTTGCCCGCCTGCTTTCGGGGCGCACGCTCAACGCCGCGCGCAAGGCCGGCGAGAAGGTGCTGTCGAAGACGCCCCAGTTGCTCGAACTGGCCAAGCGCGCCGAGGAGCATTTCAAGGGAATGTTCGTGCCCGGCACGTTGTTCGAGGAATTCGGCTTCAAGTACATCGGCCCGATCGACGGCCACGATCTCGATTCGCTGATCCCGACGTTGCAGAACCTGCGCCAACTGGAGGGTCCGCAGTTCCTGCATATCGTCACCAGGAAAGGACAAGGCTACAAGCTCGCCGAGGCCGATCCGATCCTCTATCACGGCGTCTCGAAATTCGATTCGACCAACGGCATCGTCTCTTCCGGCAAGGCCGGCAAGCTGACCTACACACAGGTGTTCGGCGACTGGCTTTGCGACATGGCCAGGGAGGATTCGCGGTTGATCGGCATCACGCCGGCGATGACCGAAGGTTCGGGCATGGTGCGCTTCGCCGAGGAATTTCCGCAGCGCCACCACGATGTCGGCATCGCCGAGCAGCACGCTCTCACCTTCGCTGCCGGCCTTGCCTGCGAGGGCATGAAGCCCGTGGTCGCGATCTATTCGACCTTCCTGCAGCGCGCCTACGATCAACTGATCCACGACATCGCGTTGCAGAACCTTCCCGTCATGTTCGCCATCGATCGCGGCGGAATCGTCGGCGCGGACGGCGCGACTCATCAGGGTGCCTTCGATCTTTCCTATCTCGCCTGCATTCCGAATCTGGTGGTCATGGCACCCGCCGATGAAGCCGAATGCCGCGCCATGCTGACCACCGCGTTTCATATCGACGGCCCGGCCGCAGTACGCTACCCGCGCGGCGCCGGCCCCGGCGTGTCGCCACGGCTGACTTTTGATACGCTGCCGGTTGGCAAGGGAGAGGTCAGGCGCCAAGGGCAGCGCATCGCCATCCTTGCTTTCGGTACGACGCTCGCGGCCGCTCTCGAAGCCGGGGAAAGGCTGGAAGCGACGGTCGCCAACATGCGCTTCGTCAAGCCCGTCGACGATCTCCTGATCAAGCATTTGGCCGAAACGCACGATATGTTGATCAGCGTGGAGGAAAACTCCATCATCGGCGGCGCCGGCGCCGAAGTCGCGCGCTCCCTGGAAACGCAGGGCATGAAGACGCGGATTCACCGGATAGGGTTGCCGGACCGGTTTGTCGAACACGGCGACCAAATGCAGATGCTCGCCGAACTCGGCCTCGACGCAGCAGGTATCATTCGGCAGGTTCAGGCATTTAGTTGTTGAGTATTTTTATCGGGAATGTTATCCTCGGCCAAGAGATGAATGACGCTGCGGCACGTACCGCGCGCACCCCCGACCCCGAGAGAGCGTTCCATGAACATTAGAGATCCCATGGCCATTCCGGACGTACAAGGCAGCGCCGACTCGCGCAGGCTGCCGATCAACCAGGTCGGAATCAAGTCCGTTCGGCACCCGATCCGGGTGCTGGACAAGAGCGACGGCGTGCAGCACACGATCGCCACTTTCAACATGTACGTCGCCCTGCCGCATAATTTCAAGGGCACGCACATGTCGCGTTTCCTCGAGATCCTCAACGGCTACGAGCGTGAAATTTCCGTGGAGAATTTCGAGACCATGCTGCGCGAGATGGTCGAGCGCCTGGAAGCCGAAACAGGTCGCGTGGAAATGGTATTCCCGTACTTCATCAATAAGCAGGCACCGGTGTCGGAGGTGATGAGCCTGATGGATTACGAGGTGACGTTCACGGGAGAGATTCTCGCCGGCAACCTGTATCGCCAGACCACCAAGGTCGTCGTACCGGCGACCAGCCTGTGCCCGTGCTCGAAGGAAATCTCCGAGCGTGGCGCCCACAACCAGCGCTCGCACATCACCGTGACCGCCCGCACCAACACCTTCGTCTGGATCGAGGATCTGGTGCAAATGGTGGAAGCGCAGGCGTCCTGCGAAGTATATGGCTTGTTGAAGCGTACCGACGAGAAGTTCGTCACCGAGCGCGCCTACGACAATCCCAAGTTCGTCGAGGACATCATCCGCGATGTCGCCGGCATGCTCAATGCCGACCCTCGCATCGACGCCTATGTGGCCGAAGCGGAGAACTTCGAGTCCATCCACAACCATTCCGCCTACGCGCTGATCGAACGCGACAAGACGCAGGGCCAGTAGCGCCAAACTCGAAGTTCCCCGGCTCGCTCCCACGGTCGCATCCCCGCAGCACAATCCCCTCTTCGGCGTGTCGCCACGGCTGACTTTTTGTCGCCGGTGTCATCCCTGTGCGGCGCGGGCCCCCTGCTCCTCGTTCCCGCTCCGCGGGAAGCGCGCCTCAAAGTCCGCAACATCGAGCGGCCTTGCATACAAGTAGCCCTGCAACTTGTCGCAACCGATACTGCGCGAGAACTCGGCTTGTGCCTCGGTCTCGACGCCTTCGGCCACCAGCGTCAGATTCAAGCCTCGCGCAAGCGCGGCGACAGCCTGCGCGATAGAAGCATCCACGGGATCGTGGGGGGCCTGAATGACGAACGAGCGATCGATCTTGAGGACATTCACCGGCAGACGACGCAACGAGGACAGCGATGAGTAGCCAACGCCGAAATCGTCGATCGCGACCGCAACGCCCAACTTCCGTAAATCGGCAAGCACGCCGGCAGCGTACTCCGGTTCCATCGCCAGGAATGTCTCGGTCACCTCAATGGTCAGCGCCGTTGCCGGAAGCTTCGTATCGTCGAGTACCTCACGAATGTTCGCGAGCAAGTTCGGGTCGGTAAACTGGCGGGCGGACAGGTTGACCGAAACCGTAAACTCCGGATTAAAGCGTGCTCGCCAGGCGACCGTCTGCCGGCATGCCTCCCTCAGGACGAACAGACCGACCTCGATGATCAATCCGGTTTCCTCCAGCAAGGGAATGAAGGAATCCGGTAACACAATGCCCTTGACCGGGTGTTTCCAGCGGACCAGAGCCTCGCAGCCAATCCACGCCCGGCCATGCGCATCGACGAGAGGCTGGTAATACACCCGGAATTGCTTTCGCTCGAACGCCTCCCGCAAGCCACCCACAGACTGGAGGCGGTCTCTTACCCCCTGTTCCAGACCGGGAACGTAGAGGAGCCAGCGACCGCTACCCCTTCGTTTCGCCTCGGTCAGCGATACCTCGGCCTGGTTCATGAGCTCTTCCGGATTTGCGTTACCTACTCGGCTCAAGGCAACGCCGATCGCCAGATCGGCGACCACGGAATTACCTTCGCATTCCAATGGCGCGACAAAGCGTTCCATGACTTCGCGAGACAAGCGCTCGGCCAATTCTCCGTCGCTGGTTCCTGTTTCCGGCTCGACGATCAGCAGCGCGAAAGCCTCCCCGCCAAGCCGAAACAGTCGAGGTTCCGCGCCGGACATTTCCTGCAATCGGAGGCTCGTCTGACGAAGAACCTCGTCGGCAGCCTGATGGCCATAAGCGGCGCTTACCTGTCGCAGACGCTGCACCCCGACAATCAGCCATCCGATGTGAATCGACGTGTCCGTGCCGGCACGTCTTTGCGCATCGGACATCACGGCAAGCGCATTCTCGCGACCTGGCAATCCGGTTATCGAGTCCTTGCGCCGCTGCGCCTCCTCTGCCCGCCTAAGAATCATCAGCGCGACGCCAAAAACCGTAAGTCCCGCCAGGTTGGCGATTGCCCAGATCGTATGGGCCTCTTCACGAACGCCACTCATGGCTTCCGATACGTCGGTGTAGACTCCGAAAACCGCGTCCTGCCTTTCGGCGACACCCAGCCCGGCGGGCACATAGGCCTGCACCAGATCCCTGCCGCCTCCAGCGTCCGCTTCCATGATTACGCCGGCCCGATTCCCGTGCGTCATTCGTGCATGCGCTTCACCTGCCAGTGCACTCGTCACGCCGGGATCGCCCGACCTGTTACGACCAACTTCGCCATTTTCGGTGGAAAAAACCACCGCGCCCAACGAATCGAGAATTTCCACCCTCGCAACGCGCTGTCCCTGAACCTGCTTGGAGACATCCTCGCGCAACGCATCGAGGAACTCGAGATTGCGCGCCGCATCCACGCGTTTCCCCGTCACGCGACGCAGATCGGTCGTATAGCGGGGCAGCAGGACATTGGAAAGGCCGGTTGCAACAGCTATGCTTCGTTGCAACTCGCGATCGATGACAGCATTCTCTGCCTGATGCCGCCAACCCCAGGCAGTCAGCCACGCCGCACCGAGCAGCAAGGCAAATAACGCAGCAGCGGGTGTCTGGTACCTGCCAGGGATCGAACTTATGTCCATTGTCGCAACCCCGTAACGAGAATGTTGTTATTGTCATGCACGAAGCCGCAGAATGCAAAACGGGGCGCCGAAGCGCCCCGCTCATTCTTCCGGCGAATCCCGGAGATGCTTACTCTTCGGACTTCGTACCGGCCTTCGACGACCGCGCTTGCAGCTTTTCCTTGATTCGTGCCGACTTGCCTGAACGATCACGCAAGTAATACAACTTGGCGCGGCGAACATCACCACGACGCTTGACCTCGACGCTGGCCAACAGCGGTGAATAGGTCTGGAACGTCCGCTCGACACCCTCGCCGGCGGAAATCTTCCGAACGATAAAGCTCGAATTGAGGCCGCGATTTCGCTTCGCGATAACCACGCCTTCGTAGGCCTGAAGGCGCTCGCGGGTACCTTCCTTCACCTTGACCTGGACGACGACAGTATCGCCAGGCGCGAACTCGGGAATGGCCTTGTCCAGCCGGGCCATTTCCTCCTGCTCGAGTTGTTGAATCAGATTCATGTCGTATTCTCCTTATGACACCGACTATTCGTTACGACCGCAGAGCTCCGCCGTTTCGATTTCCCGGAGGAGTTGCGCTTCTTCCGCGCTCAACGCACGGTACGTCAGCAAATCCGGGCGACGTTTCCGGGTCCGCGCCAGCGACATTTTCAGTCGCCAGCGGCGGATGTTCTCATGGTGTCCGGACAACAACACATCCGGCACCCTCATCCCTTCGTATACCTCCGGTCGCGTGTAGTGCGGGCAATCCAGCAGCCCGTCCACAAACGACTCCTCAACCGCCGAAGCATCGTCGTTCAACGCGCCCGGCAACTGTCTGACACAGGCGTCGATCAGCGCCATGGCGGCAATCTCGCCGCCGGAGAGGACGAAATCGCCCAGCGATATCTCCTCATCCACGCACCGTTCAATCAGCCGCTCATCTACACCTTCATACCGGCCGCAAAGGAGAATCGCTCCATCCATCGCCGCCAGTTCGCAAACCCGGCGATGCGTCAGCGTCCGACCTTGCGGTGAGAAGTAGATCACCTTGCCGCCGCCCCGCGCCGCCTTCGCCGCCGCAATGGCCTTCTCCAGCGGAGCCGGCAACATCACCATGCCCGGGCCACCACCGAAAGGTCGATCATCAACCGTCCGGTAGGCATTCTCGGCCCAATCGCGTGGATTCCACGCCGACAACTGCCACAAATCCCGTTCCAGTGCCCGGCGCGTAATCCCCGCGCCCGTCACCGCCGACAACATCTCGGGAAACAACGTGACGACATCGAAACGCAGCGTCACCAGTCCTTCCCCCAATCGACGCGGATGGTCCCACCGGAAACATCCACACCCTTTACCACCTCGCTCACAAACGGCATCAACCGTTCGGTTTCACCGTCCTTGACCACCAGCACCTGATGCGCGCCGGTTTCAATCAGCGAATCGACCGTACCCAGGGATTCGCCTTGCTCGTTCCTGACTGCAAGACCGATCAGGTCGGTCCAGTAATACTCGTCGCGATCCGTCAGCGGTAGAACCTCGCGCGGGGCCGCAACGAACTGACCCCCCATCGCCTCCGCGCCGCTACGGTCATCGACCCCACCCAGCTTGGCTATCCAGGACGCCCCATGGCGCCGGAATGCCTCGAGCGGATACGGCTGCCAGCTACTACCAACGGCGTCGACACCGAGCCACCACTGCGGCATGTTGCACCAAGTTTCGGGTCCATCCCCTAGGGGGTGGACCTTCACCCAGCCGCGCACACCATATGGGGCCATCACGCGCCCCAGGACGATCATTCCGCTCAGGCAGCCTTCTTCTCGGCAGCCTGCTTCGCCAGGCGAGCAGCGGTCGGCGACAATTGGGCGCCCCGCCCCTGCCAGAATGCGAGACGCTCGGCGTTGATCACCAAGCCTTGTTCGTTCTCGGCGGCGACCGGATTGTAGAAGCCGATGCGTTCGACGAAGCGGCCGTCGCGACGATTGCGCGAATCGGTAACCACCATGTTGTAGAACGGGCGCTTCTTGGCGCCGCTGCGGGCAAGTCGAATGACAACCATGTGTCGTTCCTTAGATTCGAGAAAAGCGGTGGATTATAGCCGGATTTCGAAGCAAATCAATCAGCTGAAGATGCCTGCAATGGTCTTCTGCACCGCCTCGGCGGCGGCCCTTGGATCCGGTGCTTGGCGGATGGGACGACCCACCACGATGTAATCCGCACCATTGTTGAAGGCTTGCGCAACATCGACCGTCCGTTTTTGGTCATCCGCCGGCTTGTTCTCGACCGGACGAATCCCTGGAGTCACGACGAGCAGCTTCTGGCCGAGTTCGCTGCGAATCATCGGTGCCTCCAACCCCGAGGAAACGATGCCGTCGATACCGGTTTCCAGGGCGCGCCGGGCACGCGACAGCACCAGTTTATCCACGTCGCAGGCAAAACCCATATCGTCCAGGTCGCCGCGATCAAGACTGGTGAGCACGGTAACTGCAAGGATCTTCAGGCTCCCTTTGTCGCGGACGGCAGCCTCCATGATTGCCTGGTTGCCGTGAACCGTCGCAAAGGTCGCGCCACTACCGGCCATGGCCCGAACGGCCGAGCGAACCGTTTCGGGGACATCGAAAAACTTGAGGTCGACAAAGACCTTTTTGCCATTCTTTACTAACCAGTCCAGAAGTTCAAAATAGCCGCCCGCCATGAACAGTTCCAGACCGATCTTGTAGAACGTAACCGCGTCGCCAAGCTGACTGACAAGCGCCTTGGCCAACGCCGCATCCGGCACATCGAGGGCGACGATAAGTCGATCGGCCGGAGAAATCGATTTTGTCGAGAGGTAGTTACTCATAGTGAATGGCAGTGCCTTGCGAGAACACAATTCTACTGGATTCGATATCAGCGCCCGCGCGCCTTGGCGAGCTCGGCGGTTATGAGCGCTCCGACCAGAATGACCGTCCATGAAGCGTACAACCAGATCAGGAAGATCGGCATCGCCGCAAATGGCCCGTACACCAGTGTGTAGGTCGGAAACTTCACGACATAGGCCGCGAAGAGCTTTTGCATGCCAAGGAAACCCGCCGCTGCGAGAACGCCACCGAACCCTGCATGCCAGATCGACACGCGCCGATTGGGGACTCCCCAATACGCCAACATCAGCAAGCTCGCGAGGAAGACAAACGAGAGTACACGAAACACATGATGCGTCACCCACGATGCATCGGCCACCATGCCCAAAGAAGCACTGATCAGATAAGTGATGCCCACAAGACTTGCCCCAAATATGAGCGGTCCCAAAACGAGCACGATGGCGTGGATTACCACCCGCCTCGCCAGAGACCGAGGCGCTTTCGCCCTCCAGATAGTATTGAACGCGCGCTCGATAGTCAGCATTTGCATCAACGCAGTCGCGGCGAGCGCTCCGGCACCAATGAGCGTGATGCCGCCTGTCCGACCGGCAAACTGCCCAACCACCTTGGTGATTACCGCACCAGCCTTTTCGGGAAGCAGATTCGCCAGCAAAAATCTCTCTAGCGCGCCGGCAATTCCCGACGCGAACGGCAGATGCTCGATGAGCGACGCCGCAACCATGATCATCGGAACGAAGCCAAGCAGCGTCGCAAACGAAAGCGCTGCCGCTGTCTGCGTTAGACGCTCGCTCTGAAAACGACGAACGACACGGCTGACCATGCGGAGAGGTGCGGGCAAATACATATAATCGGCGTAGATGCTAAAGGAGGCAAACGTGAAGCTTCAGCCGGCGGAGCGGAAGTTCACGCCGGCGACGATCCATTTTCCCGGTTCGGTCGGTTACGCGCACCTAAAGAGGCCATCGCGCCCGAGTGTCATGGACCGAGCCGCGATCAAAGCTGTGGATTCAGCCGCTCACTACCCTGATAGAGGCGATTCAGCGCATTGAGGTAGGCTCTTGCCGAGGCGACGATGATGTCGGTATCGGACCCCTGACCGTTAACAATACGGCCGCCATTTGCTAGGCGAACTGTCACTTCGCCCTGAGCATCGGTGCCTGTGGTGATGGCGTTGACGGAATAGAGCAACAGTTCCGATCCGCTCGAAACCACCTGTTCAATAGCTTTCAGCGCGGCATCGACAGGTCCACCACCATCGGCTTCCGTGTGCTTCTCGATGCCTCCCACCGATAGGGTGAGCTCGGCGTGAGGCGTCTCGCCAGTCTCAGAACGAAACTTGAATGACACCAGCTTGATGTGTTCGTGTGCCGCAGGCAAACCCTCGTCGGACATCAGTGCCTGAATGTCCTCGTCAAAAATCTCATGCTTCTTGTCAGCCAGCTCCTTGAAACGGGCAAACGCGGCGTTTACCGCTTCCTCGCTAGCGACTGGGATACCGAGTTCCTGCAGGCGATTCCTGAATGCGTTGCGCCCCGAGTGTTTACCCAGAACGAGCCTGTTCTGGGACCAGCCAACGTCTTGCGCTCGCATGATCTCGTAGGTCTCGCGGTGCTTTAGAACGCCGTCTTGATGGATGCCGGATTCGTGGGCAAACGCGTTGGCGCCAACGATCGCCTTGTTAGGCTGAACCGGATAACCAGTGATCTGCGACACCAGCCGTGATGCCGGAACGATCTGGGTGGTGTCAATCCCCGTCTCCACGCCAAAGATATCGCTACGCGTCTTGACGGCCATGACGACTTCTTCGAGCGAGGCATTCCCGGCGCGCTCGCCGAGGCCGTTGATCGTGCACTCCACTTGGCGAGCGCCCGCCAAAACCGCTGACAGCGAATTCGCCACCGCCATGCCGAGATCGTTGTGACAGTGCGTCGACCAGATAACCTTGTCCGAATCCCTCACACGCTCGATCAGGCTGCGCATTCGATCTCCCCAGACCGAGGGGATGCTATAGCCGACGGTGTCCGGGACATTGATCGTCGTCGCACCGGCGGCAATAACGGCATCGAAGATTCGACACAGAAAATCGAGGTCGGAGCGCACCGCATCTTCCGCAGAAAACTCGACATCGGTGGTGTACTCTCGCGCCATCGCCACGGCCCGCACAGCGGCCTCGACCACCTGGTCGGGCGTCATGCGCAACTTCTTTTCCATGTGGATGGGGCTGGTCGCAATAAAGGTATGAATGCGCCGTGATTCGGCCGGGCGAATCGCTTCCCCCGCCTTTCGAATGTCGTTTTCGTTGGCGCGCGCCAGCGAACAGACCGTCGAATTCCCGATGGTCTCCGCAATCGCGCGAATGGCGCTGAAGTCGCCCGGAGAAGCCGCCGCGAAACCCGCCTCGATTACGTCAACGCGCATGCGTTCGAGCTGACGGGCAACCCGCAGCTTCTCCTCCTGGGTCATGGAGGCGCCGGGACTCTGTTCGCCGTCACGGAGTGTGGTGTCAAAAATGATGAGTCTTGAATTTTCCATGGGGCAATCCGCCTCAGTCACTCTACGCGCTTGCCCGCAGTGCGCCGGCGTCCTACGAAAGACCAGCCGGCCAGGACATAGCCCGATAGGGCGTAGGCGAGAAACAGCGCAAAAAGCACGCCCGGCGGGTAGCTGGATACGAGCGCAAATCCGATGGCAAACGCGACCACCATCATGAAGGGCACGCTCTTGCGCAGATTGATGTCCTTGCCCGAGTAGTAACGGACGTTGCTGACCATCGTAAATCCGGCGAATATGGTGAGCGCGCAGGCGTACCAGCGTGCTTCGTTACCGCTCCAGTCGTTGTCTATCATTACCCAGACAAGGCCCGCCACCAGCGCAGCAGCAGCCGGACTCGGCAATCCCTGAAAGTACCGCTTGTCGACTACGTCGATATTGGTATTGAAGCGGGCCAGTCGCAGTGCCGCACCGGCGCAGTAGATGAATGCAGCGATCCATCCGAGCTTGCCCAGGCCTTTCAACGCCCACTCGTAGGCGACCAGCGCCGGGGCCACGCCGAACGACACCATGTCGGACAGGGAGTCGTACTCGGCGCCAAAAGCGCTTTGCGTGTGTGTCAGTCGCGCCACGCGCCCATCGAGCCCGTCGAAAACCATCGCCAGGAATATCGCCACCGCGGAAACCTCGAATCGCTGATTCATCGCCTGGACAATGGCGAAGAAGCCGGCGAACAGCGCTGCCGTCGTGAAAAGATTTGGCAAGACATAAATGCCGCGTCGCCGGATTTCCGGATTCATCAGCGACTTGCGGGGGTGAAGTTCCGGCATGTGTAGACCCCTGTTGGCAACCGGCAAATTGTATCCGAACACGAACCGCCAGACCGGGAGGTGGGCACAAAGCACAAAGCCCGCCAACTTGAGATTGGCGGGCTTTGAACTGAAGGGATAGTCTGGCGCTGACCTACTTTCTCACGGGTAGTCCGCAATATCATGGGCGCGGTCCTGTTTCACGGTCCTGTTCGGGATGGGAAGGGGTGGTTCCGGGACGCTATGGGCACCAGACTGAAAGGGGTGTGACCT